>NZ_JANIDY010000001.1 GCF_026385525.1 Bombella pluederhausensis | reverse complement strand
TCCTTTTGTATATACACCACCCACTACCGCGGGGTGGAGCAGCCCGGTAGCTCGTCAGGCTCATAACCTGAAGGTCGTAGGTTCAAATCCTACCCCCGCATCCATATATCCTACCACAATAAAATATACGCTTTAGCAACAGGATACTTTGTACCTGTTTTTTTTTGCGTTTCATCCCCCGTAGGCACATGCAGATAAGCGTCTAAAGGGGCATAATCATTCAAATGGTTAAAATTTTTTGAAGATGCGTCCGAATATGTCGTAGGCCTCTTATGCGGTCCATTGTAGGCTATACCTTAATATGAAGTTACCATCTGGGAGCGATCGCTGGCCACTAAGGGGGCTGTGCTCGGCACCAGTTGGGTCATAATTTATAGGAAGGGCAAAGATATGGAACGGGATGATGAAGATTTTCGCTCATATCGCAAGGCTGCTGAGATGGGTATAGCAGACGCTCAGAATAGTTTGGGTGTCATGTATGAAGAGGGGCGAGGTGTAGAGCAGGATGATGTGGAGGCCTGTCGCTGGTATCGTAAAGCTGCTGAACAGGGCTATGCGCCTGCCCAGTATAATCTGGGCTTTGCATATGGGTATGGCCGAGGTGTAGAGCAGGATGATACAGAGGCCTGTCGTTGGTATCGTAAAGCTGCCGAACAAGGTTATGCCCCAGCTCAGAATGATCTGGGCTTTGCGTATGATTCTGGTCGGGGTGTGGAGCAGGATGATGTTGAGGCCTGTCGTTGGTTCCGTGAAGCTGCCGAACAGGATTATGCGCCTGCCCAGTATAATCTGGGTTTTGCGTATGATTCTGGCCGAGGTGTTTCACAGGATACTGTTGAGGCCTGTCGTTGGTTTCGTGAAGCGGCCAAACAGGGCCATGCCTCAGCTCAGACCAGTCTGGGCGTCATGTATGAGTATGGCCGAGGTATAGAGCAGGATGATGTGGAGGCCTGTCGCTGGTATCGCAAAGCTGCTGAACAGGGCAATGCCCCAGCCCAGTATAATGTGGGAACCATGTATGAGTATGGCCGAGGTGTAGAGCAGGATGATATAGAAGCCTGTTGTTGGTATCGTAAAGCTGCCGAACAAGGTTATGCCCCAGCCCAGAATGATCTGGGCCTGATGTATGAGTATGGCCGAGGTATAGAGCAGGATGATGTGGAGGCCTGTCGCTGGTATCGTAAAGCTGCCGAACAGGGTAATGCCTCAGCCCAGTATAATATGGGCCGGATGTATAAATTTGGCCGAGGTGTAACGCAGAATGATACGGAGGCCTGTCGCTGGTATCGTAAAGCTGCCGAACAGGGCCATGCCTCAGCTCAGACCGGTCTGGGCGTCATGTATGAATTGGGCCGAGGTGTAGAGCAGAATGATGCGGAGGCCTGTCGCTGGTATCGTAAGGCGGCTGAACAGGGTGATGCCGACGCCCAGTTTTACTTGGGTATTATGTATGAGGATGGCCGAGGGGTTTCACAGAATGTTGTAGAGGCCTGTCGTTGGTATCGTAGAGCCGCTGAACAGGGTAATGCCTCAGCCCAGTTCCATTTGGGGTTTATGTATGAGGGTGGCCGAGGTGTAGAGCAGGATGATGTGGAAGCCTGTCGCTGGTTTCGTAAGGCTGCTGAACAGGGTAATGTCCATGCCCAGTTTTACTTGGGTTTTATGTATGAGTATGGGCAAGGTGTAGAGCAGGATGATACGAAGGCCTTTCAGTGGTATATGAAAGCGGCTGAACAGGGTGATGCCGACGCTCAGTATTGGGTTGGCAAGGCATATCATAAGGGACGTGGTGTTAGTTCAGACCGTGAAAAAGCCTTATATTATTACAAATTGGCCTGCGATGCTGGAGATGCTGAGGCATGCACGATGTATGAGCAGGTCCTGCAAGAGAAAAAGGGGCGGAAAACAATTTTGGGAGGTTTCATTTCGGCTTTGAGGAAATAAACCTTTCCGGGATGGTGCAGACGCCATCCCATCATTCGTTATGAACGTAAGAGATCAGACTCCATGAGGGCCCGCTCCCTCATGGATGAGTCGATATCTTGTATGAGTCGACTATGTAAAACCACATCATCTTGTAGTCCTGAATCCTTGATTCTCCCGCTTATAAAAAACTTTAATAACTCCGATAATTGGCTGTTTTCCCAGTGTAATATGATGTTTACCTGATGGATGGCGGGGTGTGGCCTTATCTTTCTGTTGAAAGTGAGAATAGTTATCATCTAACGTCATACATGAAGCAACTCGCAGGGAAAGGAGAGGCCTCATGACCGTCATCCAGATCGCAGAACAGCGTAGCCGCTATGGTACATCCATGAAGACACTGGCCCGGGAGGAGCAGACAGCTCTGTGGGCATTGCGCTACCTGCTGGGGCCAAGCTGCTGGCGGCGCTCCATGTCTCTTACGGGGCTGCTGGGGAAAGATGCGGAGCGCCTGCAGGAGCGTTTTAAAGCTCTGTTCCTTCATGCAGTTTGCGGTACGGCATCGCTGGAGTATTCCACAACGGAAGCGCATTTACTGGATATTCTTTCAGATATGCAGAATGCTCCAGAGGAGCAGACGCTGCATTCCGAGCTCGGAGAAGCATTGATGCATCTTGGACTGGCTCTGGCCGCTTATGGCCATTGGCTGCCTGTCCGTAAGAAAATGCAGGCGGTGGCGGAGAGAATGCCAATGCCCGCTCTGGCTCAGGATAACTTCCCGGAGATGATGGAAGCGGCAGAGTAAGCGTTTCCAGAGTGTTATCTGATGTTCCGTGCTTATTCTGTCTTGAAACCACAGGGAGGGCAGTGTTCTTATACGGCCTTCTTGTTGCAGACAGCCGGAGCCGATGTTGGAAGTTCAGTCTATAACATTCCCTGAGGGGATGACCCTTCAGTGTGGTGAAAAACTCGCTCCGCTGGAAGTCGCCTATCAGACATATGGTACACTGTCTTCCAGACGGGACAACGCCATCATCATATGTCATGCCTTCACTGGGGATCAGTATGTCGCCAGCCCACACCCCATTACGGGGAAGCCGGGCTGGTGGTCCCGTATGGTGGGGCCGGGGCTGCCGATTGATACAGACCGTTTCTTTGTCATCTGCACCAACGTGCTGGGTGGCTGCATGGGGACAACAGGCCCCACGACAGTAAGGGCGGAAACAGGTAAGCCATGGGGAAAGGATTTCCCTCCCATTACTATGCACGATATTGTAGCCGCTCAGGTAAAGCTGGTGGACCATTTTGGCATAGACAGGCTGTTTGCCGTCATAGGTGGCTCCATGGGTGGGATGCAGACGCTGACATGGGCTACGGATTATTCAGAACGTGTTTTTGCGGCCATGCCGATCGCCACGTCACCCTTCCAGTCAGCGCAGAATATTGCCTTCAATGAGGTTAGCCGTCAGGCCATCTATGCGGACCCGGACTGGCACGGGGGAGATTATCAGGCGCATGGTGTCATTCCGGCCCGTGGGCTGGCTGTGGCCCGTATGGTTGGGCACATCACCTATCTTTCCGAGGAAGCGCTGACCCGCAAGTTTGGGCGGGAAATTCGCCCCGGCACCATGCCCGGCCCGAATGATCCGCTGGCAGCTTTGCCATTCGGAGGTATGTTTCAGGTAGAGAGTTACCTGCGCTATCAGGGCTCCAATTTTACACGCCGCTTTGATGCTCATTCTTATCTGAGCATTTCAAGGGCTATGGATTTTTTCGATCTGGGGAGTGAACACGGGGGAAGCCTTGCAGCGGCGTTTCATGGTGTGGCGACCCGTTTCTGTGTCGTGTCTTTCAGTTCAGACTGGCTCTTTCCGACATCCCGTTCCCGTACATTGGTGCGGGCGATCAATCAGGCAGGGGGGCATGTCTCCTTCGTGGAGATTGAGAGCGGCCGGGGGCATGATGCCTTCCTGCTGGAAGAACCAGATTTTGACAGGACCATCCGTGGCTTCCTGAATGGATCAGCCCGTCATGCTGGCCTGCCAGAGGGGGAGAATAGCTGATGCGTTTTGATCAGGAACTGATTGCCGGGATGGTGGCCCCGCACAGCCGGGTACTGGATATTGGCTGCGGGGATGGGAGCCTGATCGGCTATCTTTCTCAGGAAAAAGGGTGTGACGCACAGGGGATCGAGCTGGATATGAAGGCCGTCACGCAGTCTGTGGCGCATGGTCTGCCTGTCATGCATGGTGATGCTGATACTGTGCTGGCTGATTACCCTGATGATACGTTCGATTATGTTGTTCTTCAGAGGACACTTCAGGCGGTGGAGTATCCACGGGATGTCTTACGGCACATGTTGAGGATCGGCCGTTCTGCATTGGTGTCCTTTCCCAATTTTGGGCATTGGCGTCTGCGCTGGCACCTCCTGCGGACGGGCCGTATGCCGATGACATCCGTTTGGCCTACGCCATGGTATGAAACGGCTAATATTCATCCCTGCACGATTTATGATTTCTTTGCCTTGTGTGAAGAAGACGGCTATGAAGTCTGCAAATGGATGGTTGTTAATGGTAATCGGCAATCCCGTTTGGCGGGACAGTCGCCCCATCTGGCCAATCTGTTCGGAGAGCAGGGATTGTTCCTGCTGCGCCGGAAAATGAGAGCAGGGCAGTAATATCACGGAGACTTTATAAGGCGGAGCTTTTGCTTATAACTGCCTGTTTTCGTGTCTTTTTCTTTTGGGTGAGATACAGCCCCTCTTTGTGCTGAAATAAGGCCATAAGGGGGCAGTGCGATTTTTCCCTTGTTATAAGACAAAGAGAGTCCTATTTGTGGACGGGACGAGCGGGAACCCCTTCATCAATTCAGGGTTCAAGCGTCCATTTTATGCGGTGTTGCCAGATGGATTGCTGGAGTAACGCCGGTTTTGAGGAAAAATCATGAGCAGTTTTAAAGCTCTCGGTCTGGCGGCCCCAATTTTGCAGGCTCTGGATGAGGAAGGCTACACAACGCCTACACCCATTCAGGCAGGGGCGATCCCTCACTTGCTGAAGGGAAAGGACCTTCTGGGGTTGGCCCAGACAGGCACGGGGAAAACAGCGGCCTTTGCGCTGCCTATCCTCAATTATCTTCTCGAACACCCACGCAAGGCGCCGTCACGCGGTGCGCGCGTGCTGGTGCTGGCCCCCACGAGGGAGCTGGTGGCGCAGATTGGAGATAATTTTGCCGCCTATGCCCGGCACATGAAGTTCTCTCACGCTGTGATTTTTGGTGGTGTGGGGCAGAACCGTCAGGTCGAAGCCATGAAGCGTGGCGTGGATGTTCTGGTGGCAGCACCGGGTCGTCTTCTGGACCTTGTTGGGCAGGGGCATATTGACCTCTCCACGCCGGAAGTCGTGGTGCTGGATGAAGCAGATCGTATGCTGGATATGGGCTTTGTCCATGATATCCGGCGGATTGTGGCCCGTCTTCCAGAAGAACGGCAGACGTTGCTTTTCTCGGCAACCATGCCGCCTTCCATTCGTGATCTGGCCCACTCCCTGCTGAAAGACCCGGAAACTGTGCAGGTCACACCGGAATCCAGTACGGTGGACCGTATTCGTCAGGCTGTTCTGTTTGTGGATTCAGCGCAGAAGAAAGAGGCTCTGATGATGCTGGTCAATAATGACCGGGTCGTGCGGGCAGTCGTCTTTACCCTGATGAAGCATGAAGCCAACAAGGTGGCGGAGTTCCTGAACAAGCATAATATTCCGGCAGCGGCCATTCATGGCAACAAGTCGCAGGGCGCACGTGAGCGAGCCATGCAGGGTTTCCGGGATGGGAGCATCCGGGTGCTGGTGGCAACCGACATTGCGGCTCGTGGCATTGACGTTGATGAAGTCTCTCATGTCTTCAATTACGATCTGCCGAACGTGCCAGAAGCCTATGTGCACCGTATTGGTCGTACCGCTCGTGCTGGTCGTGAAGGCTGGGCCGTGTCCCTCTGTGATGCCGAGCAGCGTGCATGGCTGCGGGAAATCGAGAAGCGCATCAGCAAATCTGTTCCTGTGATTACGGATCATCCATACCACTCTACAGAGGCGCAGAACTCCACTCTGCCACCGCCTGTTCTGGGTGGAGGACGTGGCGGACGCGGGGGCCGTGGTGGAGGCGGCGGACGTAGCCGTTCTTCACGGCCGCAGGGCGCATCCCGCCCGGCTGCTGGTGGGGGGCGTGCGGCGCCCAGAGCCAGAAGGCGTCATTCTTCCTGATTTATCTGGCAGCTATGTTCCAGAGATGAAACAGCCCCGTGTCATGCGGGGCTGTTTCTGTATGGGGCACGGGATAGAGTAGGGAGATACAGCATGAAGCTGAAAGGGAGAGACGTTATGACGCATGAAGATACAGGAACGCCAGCTCATCTGGTCTGGGGGCATGGACCACAGAAGATTGAATTCTTTTTAGAGCCGACCTGTCCTTTCTGTGTTCGTGCTTCCAGAAAACTGATGCCGCTTCTGGCACATGTGGGGGAGGACAGGCTGACGCTTCAGGTCCATCTGCATTCCCAGCCGTGGCACCTTTTTTCTGGCATTCTTGTTCGCTCCATTCTGGCGGCGGCCTCATTGCCTGATGGTCGGGACAAGGCGTGGCAGACCATACGGGCTATTGGAGATCATCGAGAGGAGTTTGAGTTTGCCCGCCACTGTGAAGGACCAAACATGCAAACCACGCCGGATGAGCTGCTGACCCGTCTGGAGGTTTATACCCGCCTTAATCTGGCAACGCCTTTCCGTCTTGCTGGCGTAACAGACGCTATGAAGGCTCATGCACGTTATGCCCGGCAGCATGGGATTCACGTTTCACCGACCGTCATGCTGGATGGAAAGGTGGATGACCGTTTCCAGAGCGGGCAGACGGTTGAGGAATGGGCCGCCCTGCTGGGCTGAGGCACACAGCCTTTTTGCGTATCTGAAGCAGCCCCGCCGTCTTCATATCGTGCGGGGCTGTTTTCATAACTGGAAGCTGGTTCAGCCAAATGTGATGTCAGAGCTCTGACGGACACGGCCCAGCAGTGGAAAGAGACGCTGGAAGGCGAAATCATGCATTTCTGCATCCAGCCCAGAGGTGAGGTCTTCCAGAAGGATGACGTCATAGCCGTGTTCATGAGCAGCACGGGCGGTTGATTCCACGCCCATATTGGTGGCGATGCCCCCCAGAACGATCGTTTTTACACCACGGCGGCGCAGTTGCAGGTCGAGGTCCGTGCCATAAAAGGCGCCCCACTGATGTTTGGTGACGAGCAGGTCGCCCGGCTGGGCAAGGCCGGGAACGAGGTCTGCCCAGTTATCGGGGAGCGCTTCATCTGAGGTATGGAGAGGCTGGTCAACCGGAGCGGTGAGCGCATCCTTTCCATCGGCAGAAAAGGCCACATTGACCAGCACTACGGGGGCACCTGCCTTGCGGAAGTGTTCGGCAGTGACCTTGCTGGCCTGTACAACGTCCGCTCCCGTACGAGGTGCAGTCGGCAGGGAGACAATCCCTTCCTGAAGGTCAATCAGAACAAGTGCGGTATGGCGGGGGGAGAGATGGAGAGACATGAGAAAAGCCCCTTTTACATAGTGTTAATGGTCAGGCAATGCCTGTCATAGGCTGGGCGGGTTAGTATAGCATGGACAGAATGTTCAGGTTGGAGGGGTAGATGAAATATTCCAGTTTTCTCATGGCTGTAGGGTGTCTGGGTATTGCGGTCATGGCAGGAGCAACGCAGGCGAGTGATATTCGTGACCGGAATGGCTTTAATGCGGGCAGGATCGATCAGGACGGTATCCTGCATGACAGGGATGGATTTGTCGCTGGGCGCATAGAGCAGGATGGCAGTCTGCGTGACCGGGATGGCTTTAGCGCAGGCAATATGGATCGAGACGGCATTTTGCATGACAGGGATGGATTTGTCGCCGGGCATATGGATCAAGATGGAACGGTTTATGACCGGAACGGATTTATTGCGGGCCGTATGGATCAGGATGGCAGTCTGCATGACCGGGATGGTTTTAGTGCAGGCCGTATAGACCGGAATGGTGCGGAGGGATCGTTCTCCGAGGCAGACCGGACGGCAGGAGCCCTGATTCTGCTGAAACGTCTGCCGCAGTGAAGTGCAGGCCAGCCCTGCATGAAGTGCGCTTGTGATCCCGGAGTTAAGCTTTCACCGTGGAGACGAGGCCGATGATGACCTCTCTCTTTTGTAGGGGATAATGGACCCTGTGCAGACGGGGTCTTTCAGAGTGAAAGGTGAGACGACATGCCAACGACAGCATCGCATGAACATAAAGCACCTCATGCCAGCAGTTCCCTTCATGAACTGGCCCGTAAGGCCATTCACACACCGAAACTTCTGACGAAGGATGAGGTCATCCGCCTGGCGGATCATGTCCTGAAGACGGGTGAGCACGCTACAGAGGAAGAACGCGCCATCGCCAAGAAGGCCCATCACAACCCCGAAGGCTTGGAGGCCTCTCATATTACGGCACTCGGCAAACGTGCCGAACACGACCATCGGGGCTGATATTCTTTCATTGTGACTGACTGTTTCGAGCCTGTCGTCCCCTAGCGGGAGGACAGGCTTTTTTGTGACAACGTCACGGGCTCAGGCCTCCGCTGAAGCCCCCATAGTGACGGGCAAGGCGGCCGCCTGCAGCCATGCATACGCTGATAGAACCACGCAGATTCCATATCGTATGGCCAGTGATGATATTGTCTAGAAGTTATACTGTGGCGGATGGGGTGGGATTCGAACCCACGGTACGCTTCCACGCACGCTGGTTTTCAAGACCAGTTCCTTAAACCGCTCGGACACCCATCCGTCTTATTTTTTTCCCTAACGGGGATGGCTCCTGATACTGATTCAGATGTGGTGCGTCAAGCTGTGGTGTGAAGATTGGTGTCGTTGTTGGGGTGGGATAGAAGAAAGGCCGCCCCATTGTGGAGCGGCCTTTCTTAATCCCCGCATGGGCAAGGAACAATTTTCAATAAACCTCGTACAATATGCCATCGTCGGGTCATCCCTGCAGGAGGCAGGGAACTTACGCAGGATCACTGTTATTAGAAGTTGGAATCCAGCGAAGTATGGGGTGCCCCCTGTTGGGAGTACGGAGACACTATAATGGAAATGTCAGTACACACCATCGGATGGCTGATTGAGAGGGATGGAACGACTATAAGTTTAAAAAGGCTGGCAAAGCCCCAGCACTTTATGATAATCTTCCTCAGATCATGTCGCATGATTAGCTCCTAGTATTATGGGAGTGGAAGGCCGGGGAATGGGACTCCCCGGCTTTTTTTATGGTCGCCACTCGTCACAACCAATGTCACATTGCTTACCTTTTTCTTTAAAAGTATGTCAAGATGCCTTTTTTATGATTCCCAACACGTTCTAAATTTATACTAAATTTATAACCTTATAAATTATGCTATCGTCTTATCATGTTGTGTTTTGTTCCCATTAGCCCAAAAAACGTCTTCATCGTTGTGCTTTTTGTGCGTTCCATGTTCCTTATGAGCAGATGATATCGAACCCGCCATCCTTGCCCGGCAAGGGGTGGGAAATGCTTGACGGAACCCCGGAGAGGCCGTAAAGGCGTAGAAAGTTTACGGACACGTCACTCCGCGAGGGTTCGCGCAGTGGCGCGTTTGTCATGGAATTAAGGATAGCCCGTGTTCGAGCAGCTCTCTGGTAGAATGTCGAAAGTTTTCGAAGGTCTCTCCCGTGGGGAGAAGCTTTCGGAGGGTGACGTCACCGAGGCCATGCGTGAGGTCCGTCTGGCCATGCTGGAGGCCGACGTGGCCCTGCCCGTGGTGCGCAGCTTCGTCAGCAAGGTGAAGGAGCGTGCTGTCGGTGGTGAGGTGCTGGATGGCGTCTCTCCCGGTCAGGCCGTGGCGAAGATCGTCAATGATGCGCTGATCGAGGCTCTGGGCGGTGCTGGTGCGGTTCCGCTGAACCTGTCGGCCCCGGCACCCATTCCTTACCTTCTTGTTGGTCTTCAGGGTGCTGGTAAGACCACGACAGCCGGTAAGTTGGCTCTGCGTCTTGCCAGCCGTGAGCGGAAGAAAGTGCTGCTCGCCAGTCTGGACGTGCAGCGCCCGGCTGCTCAGCTCCAGCTTCAGCAGATTGCTGAACAGGTGGGGGGACGCACGAATGGGCTGGTCGCCTCCCTGCCGATCGAGCCGGGTCAGGGGCCTGTCGATATTGCCCGCCGTGCGCTGGATACAGGCCGCCGTGAAGGCTTCGACATCGTCATTCTGGATACCGCAGGGCGTCTAGCAATTGATGAAGCCCTGATGGACGAGGTTCGTCAGGTCCGTGACGTAGCCAAGCCGGTGGAAACGCTGCTGGTTGTCGATGCCATGACCGGGCAGGATGCCGTCAATACCGCACAGTCCTTCAAGGATCAGATCGGCCTGACCGGCGTTATCATGAGCCGTATGGATGGTGATGCCCGTGGTGGTGCCGCCCTCTCCATGAAGGCCGTAACAGGAGAGCCCATCAAGTTCACCGGTTCCGGTGAGAAGATGGACGCTCTCGAAGAATTTCATCCCGAGCGTGTTGCCGGGCGTATTCTGGGGCTGGGCGATGTCGCCGGGCTGGTGGAAAAAGCGTCCGAGCAGCTCGATCAGGAAGAAGGTGAGCGTGTTGCCAAGCGGATGCTCGCCGGTAAGTTTGATCTGAACGACTATGTCTCGCAGATCAATCAGATCAATCGCCTTGGCTCCATCTCCGGCATTCTTGGTATGCTGCCGGGTATGGGCAAGCTGAAGGATAAGCTGGCGGGGAAGGATCTGGATACGTCCATTTTCAACCGTCACAAGGCGATTATTTCCTCCATGACGGAGCAGGAACGTAAAACGCCAGAGATCATCAAGGCATCCCGCAAGAAGCGTATTGCCCTTGGCTCTGGTACGAGCGTTCCGGAAGTCAACCGGCTGCTCAAGCAGTTTGGTGAGATGTCCACCATGATGAAGCGGCTCAATAAAATGGGCGGCCTGACTGGTTTGATGCGTGGCATGGGGGGTGCCGGTGGTCTGGGTGATATGTTCAAGGGGATGGGAGGTCCGGGAGGCCGTCCACCTTTTGGCTGAGTGTCCTCTTGGCTGTCTGTCTTTTTGTAATGTTCTGATGATGCAGGAGTTATTATGAGCCTGAAGATCCGTCTGTCCCGCGCAGGTGCGAAGAAGCGTCCGTACTATCACATTGTGGTTGCTGATAGCCGCAGCCCGCGTGATGGCCGCTTTGTTGAGAAGGTGGGTGCCTACAACCCGATGCTGCCGTCCGACCATGCTGACCGCGTGCGTTTGAATGACGAGCGCATCAAGCACTGGCTGGAGAAGGGCGCACAGGCAACTGACCGTGTGGCCCGTTTCCTCGGCAATGCTGGTCTGGCACCGAAGCCGGCTTTCCGTGAGCAGCCCAAGAAGTCTGCTCCGAAGAAGAAGGCTCAGGAGCGTGCTGCCGCTGCTGCTGAAGCCGCTAAAGAAGCCGAGGCCTGATCAGGTCTAAGCGGGAGATTTCTTCTTGTCACACCGTCCTTCACAGTCGGATGTTCTGGTCGCCACGATAGGCCGACCGCATGGCGTGCGGGGGCTCGTGCGCCTGCACCCGGCAACGGAACATCCCGAGACGCTTGAGGAACTCGGGCGCCTTCACGATGAGATGGGTAATCTGTGGCAAATCCGCTGGAAGGCTCCGGGCATTGCTGCCGTTCTGGGACAGGACGGGCAGCCTCTGCCGGACCGTACAGCGGCAGAAAAGCTGGTGAACCGTAAGCTCTATGTGCCTCGTGAGGCTCTGCCGGAAGTGGAAGAAGACGAGTTCTATCATGTCGATCTGATCGGTATGGAGGCTGTTCTTACTTCTGGGGAATCTGTGGGGCGCGTTGTCAGTGTCCATGATTATGGAGCTGGCACCAGTCTGGAGCTGGAAGCAGGGCAGCTGATTCCTTTCACCATGGCCTGCGTGCCGGAGGTGGACATGAAGGCAAAACGCCTCGTTGTCGTCCCGCCGGAAGCCGTGGAAGTAGAAGGGGATCTGACTGGTGAGGTGGAAGTCCGGTCATGACATGGCGGGCCGACATTCTGACCCTCTTTCCGGAGATGTTCCCCGGTCCGCTGGGCTGCTCCCTTGCGGGGCGTGCTCTGGAGCGGAATCTGTGGGCCTGTAGAACGCATGACCTTCGTCCATTCGGGCGGGGTGTTCATAAGGCTCTGGATGATGCGCCATTTGGCGGGGGCGCAGGGATGGTCATGCGGCCGGATGTGCTGGATGACGCTCTGACCAGCGTAAGGCAGATAGATGATGGACGCCCGGTGATCTATCCGACGCCACGGGGCCATCGTCTGGAGCAGAAGGATATTGCACGGTACGTTCAGGGAGAGGGGGTTATCATTCTCTGTGGACGGTTCGAGGGGGTTGATGAGCGGGTGCTCGAGAAACATGCGATCGAACAGGTCTGCATGGGGGATTTTGTCCTTTCCGGGGGCGAAATACCGGCACTGGCACTTCTTGACGGCTGTGTGAGGCTTCTGCCGGGTGTCATGGGGTCGGCACTGAGTGGGGAGGAAGAAAGCTTCTCCGCTGGGTTGCTGGAATATCCCCAGTACACGCGGCCTGCCACATGGGAGGGGAGGGATGTCCCGCCCGTCCTGCTTTCTGGTAATCATGGGGAAATCGCCCGCTGGCGAGATGAGAAATCCATCGCTGTAACCCGTACACGCCGCCCGGACCTCTGGGCCGTTTATGAGCAGCAGCAACAGAGTTGAGTTTTTTTCAGGAGTTTGAAGCATGAACATCATTCAGCAGTATGAGGCGCGCGAAATGGAGCGTCTTTCCGCTATCCGTAGCGTTCCTGAATTCGCAGCCGGTGACACCGTGCGCGTTGGCGTGCGCGTTGTCGAAGGCACACGTGAACGTGTACAGGTTTTCGAAGGTGTCGTGATCGCCCGCTCAAACCGTGGTCTGGGCAGCAGCTTCACGGTGCGTAAGGTATCCAACGGTGAGGGTGTGGAGCGTGTTTTCCCGCTTTTCTCCCCGGCAATTGCTGATATTACCGTGGTTCGCCGTGGTAAGGTTCGCCGTGCGAAGCTATACTACCTCCGTGGCCGTTCCGGTAAGTCCGCTCGTATTGCCGAGCGTCCGCGCGATATCAAGAAGGAGGGCTGATTTTTCAGCTCTCATAAGGAGATGAGAGAGAATGCAGAATCCGGTTACCCCTAGAACTTTGTATGACAAGATCTGGGACGATCATGTGGTGAAAACCCTTGAGGACGGAACGAGCCTTCTCTACATCGACCGCCACCTCCTTCACGAGGTGACCAGCCCGCAGGCTTTTGAAAGTCTGCGGGCTGCCGGGCGCCCGGTGCGGCGCCCTGATGCCACAATGGCCGTGGCAGATCATAACGTCCCGACCTCTGATCGCTCTCAGCCGGTAGAAGACCCGCAGAGCCGCCTCCAGATTGAAACGCTGGAAGCAAACGTCAAAGAGTTCGGCGTTCCCTATTTCCCGTTGCGTTCTCGCCAGCAGGGCATCGTGCATGTTGTCGGGCCAGAGCAGGGCGTTTCTCTGCCGGGCATGACGATTGTTTGCGGTGACAGCCATACGTCCACACATGGAGCTTTCGGCTCTTTGGCCTTCGGTATTGGGACGTCCGAGGTGGAGCATGTGCTGGCAACCCAGACCCTGCTTCAGAAGCGTAGCAAGAACATGCGTGTGCGGGTTGAAGGCGACGTTGCTCCGGGCGTGACAGCCAAGGATATCATGCTCAGCATCATCGGTCGTATCGGTACGGCCGGGGGAACCGGGCATGTGATTGAGTTTGCTGGTTCTGCCATCCGCAAGCTGGACATGGCCGGGCGCATGACGCTCTGCAACATGTCCATCGAGGCCGGTGCTCGTGCTGGCATGGTCGCCCCGGATGAAACGACCTTTAATTACGTCAAGGGGCGTCCTTTTGCGCCGCAGGGTGAAGCCTTCGAGCAGGCCGTGGCCTACTGGAAGACACTGACTACGGACGAAGGTGCCCATTTTGATGAAGAAGTGGTGCTGGATGCCGCCGAGATCAGCCCGTCCGTGACATGGGGTACGAGCCCTGAGGATGTGCTACCTATCACTGGCACCGTGCCTCGTCCCGAGGACTTTGCCGATCCTGCCAAGGCAGAGCGCATCCGCCGTACGCTGGCCTATATGGGGCTGGAAGCCGGGCAGAAGATTGCTGGTACGCCGGTTGATGTCGTTTTCATCGGTTCCTGCACGAATAGCCGGATTGAAGACCTTCGGGCCGCTGCTGCCGTGCTGAAAGGCCGTAAGGTAGCAGAAGGTGTGCGGGCCATGGTTGTGCCGGGGTCCGGCCTTGTTCGCTATGCGGCGGAAGAAGAAGGGCTGGACAAGATTTTCCGTGATGCCGGGTTTGAATGGCGTGAGGCTGGCTGCTCCATGTGTCTGGGTATGAATCCCGACAAGCTGAGTGCCGGGCAGCGTTCTGCTTCCACATCCAACCGTAACTTTGAGGGACGTCAGGGGCCGGATGGCCGCACCCATCTCTGTTCCCCCACTATGGCCGCCGCCGCCGCCGTGACGGGGACACTGTGCGATGCACGGGACCTGCTGGAACCGACAATGGCAGAAGGAGCCGCCTGATCATGGAAAAATTTACCCGTCTGACAAGCGTTGCTGCGGCTCTGCCACAGGAAAATGTGGATACGGATCAGATTATTCCGGCTCGCTTCCTCAAGACTATTCAGCGTACTGGTCTGGGTAAGCATCTCTTTGCAGGTCAGCGTTACGATGCTAAGGGCAATGAGAATCCCGATTTCGTGCTGAACAAGCCAGCCTATCGCAAGGCTGGTATCCTGATCACGCTGGATAACCTTGGCTGTGGTTCATCTCGTGAGCATGCACCTTGGGCATTGCTGGATTTCGGCATACGTTGCGTGATTGCTCCGAGCTTTGCAGATATTTTCTACAATAATTGCTTCAAGAACGGCATCCTGCCGATCCGTCTGTCTCGTGAGCAGTGCCTTGCCCTAATGGACGATGCCAGCCATGGCGAAAATGCCCGCCTGACGGTTGATCTGGAAAAGCAGGAAATTCATCGACCGGATGGTGAGGTCATTTCTTTCGAGATGGACCCGTTCCGCCGTCAGGTTCTTCTGGAAGGGCTGGATGATGTGGCCCAGACCCTGAAGAACCATGAGCAGTCTATCCGTGAGTTCGAGGCACGGCCTTCCCGTGCATGGATCCCATCCACGAAGCAGGCAGGGCGCCCGCAGAGCGTGATCGGTGCCAAGGGAGAGCAGGCATGAGTGCAAAACAGAAAATCCTGCTGCTGCCGGGTGACGGCATCGGCCCGGAGATCATGGAACAGGCCGTCAGGATCATTGACTGGCTGAAAGCCGAGCGTGGTCTGAATGTGGAGCTGTCCGAGGATGTGGTCGGTGGGGCCTCTCTGGCCAAGCATGACGTGCCGATCCGGGATGAGGTGATCGCCAAGGCCAAGGAGGCAGATGCCGTTCTGTTTGGTTCCGTTGGTGACCCGGCATGGAAAGATGTGCCGTTCGATCGCCGTCCGGAAGTTGCCATTCTGCGTCTTCGCAAGGAACTGAACCTGTACGCCAATCTGCGTCCGGCCAAGCTGTTCGACCCGCTCCTGTCCGCTTCCGCCCTGAAGCCGGATGTCGTGCGTGGGCTGGACCTGATGATCGTGCGTGAGACGGTCGGTGGCGTCTATTTCGGTGAGCCTCGTGGAATCGAGACCCTGCCGGATGGGACAAAGCGTGGCGTGAATACGGAAGTCTACACGACTGCCGAAATCGAACGTGTGGCTCGTGTGGCGTTTGATCTTGCCCGCCTGCGTAGTGGCCGTGTCTGCTCTGTGGAGAAGGGCAACGTCATGGAGAGCGGTCTGCTCTGGCGTGAGGTGGTCACGGACCTGCACAAGCGTGAGTACTCCGATGTGACGCTGATGCACATGCTGGCTGATAACTGTGCCATGCAGCTCGTGCGTGATCCCCGCCAGTTTGACGTGATGGTCACGGGTAACCTGTTTGGTGATCTGCTGTCTGACCTTGCTTCCATGCTGACCGGCTCTCTGGGGATGCTGCCATCCGCTACGCTAGGCACACCGGAAGGAACGGATAAGCAGGCAGCGTTGTACGAGCCGATTCATGGCAGTGCGCCGGATATTGCCGGGAAGGGCATTGCCAACCCGCTGGCGCAGATTCTGTCTCTGGCCATGATGCTGCGCTATTCGCTGGATCGTGGTGAGGATTCCGAGCTGATCGAGCAGGCTGTTTCCAATGTTCTGGCCTCCGGGCTGCGGACGGCAGATATTGCTGCTGCCGGGGAAGCCCGTGTCAGCACGGCGGAGATGGGGGCTGCGGTCCTGAAGGAACTTCAGAAACTCGCCTGATCTTCGGGTGATTGTGTTATGAAATGCCATGCGCCCGCCTGTGTTTCACGGGCGGGCGTTTTGTTGAGATGTAAGAGGAACAGACATGTCACTCGCTGCTGAACGGATGGGGCGTATCCTGCCAAGCCAGACCATCGCCATCACGCAGAAGGCCAGAGCCCTGAAAGCGGAAGGGCGGGACGTCATCAGCCTTTCTGCTGGTGAACCGGATTTTGATACGCCTGATTTCATCAAGAAAGCAGCGATTGAGGCCATCCAGCGGGGTGAGACAAAATATACCGATGTTGCTGGTACGCCAGCCCTTCGCAAGGCCGTGGCAGACCGGCTGAATGCTGATTTTGGTCTGGATTACCGGGCAGAAGAAATCTGTGTCTCTACGGGGGGCAAGCAGGTCATCTATAATGCCATGGTGGCAACGCTGAATGCGGGTGATGAGGTTGTCATTCCCGCCCCGGCGTGGGTGTCCTATCCTGATATTGTGCAGCTGGCGGATGGTAAGCCGGTTATCGTGCCGACTTCCTCGGAGACAGGATTCCGCCTGACGGCGGAGCAGCTGCGGAAGGCTATCACGCCTCGTACACGCTGGCTTGTGTTGAACTCTCCCTGTAACCCGACAGGCAGCGCCTATTCCCGTGAGGAACTGAAGGCCCTGACGGATGTTCTGCTGGAGTATCCGCAGGTCTGGATTCTGACAGACGATATTTACGCCAAACTGACCTATGAGGGACGGGAAGCCTGCACGGTCGTGCAGGTGGAACCTCGCCTGCGGGACAGGACCCTGACGATGAATGGCGTCAGCAAGGCCTATGCCATGACAGGCTGGCGCATCGGGTTCTCTGCCGCCCCCGTGGCTTTGACGAAAGAGCTCATCAAGTTGCAGGGGCAGAGTACTAGCAATGCCTGTTCCATCGCTCAGGCCGCAGCACTGGCAGCGGTGTCCGGCCCGCAGGACTTCATCGGGGAGATGGTGGCCGTCTATCAGAAGCGGCGTGACCTCGTGGTGGATGCCCTGTCTGCCGTTCCGGGACTGTCCTGTGCTCGGCCGGAAGGGGCTTTCTATGTGTTCGTGTCTGTCCAGCAGCTTCTGGGCAAGTGTACGGCAGGTGGGCATGTGCTGGAAAGTGACGAAGACTTCGTCAAAGCCATGCTGGAGGAAGTCGGGGTCGCTGCCGTTCATGGCACGGCGTTCCTGCTACCGGGTTATTTCCGTGTGTCTTACGCTACCAGTACGGAGCTTCTGGAAGAAGCCTGCCGCCGTATTGCCCGTTTCTGTGAAGGGCTGGTCTGATGTTCAAACCTGCGGAACGCCTGGCTACGTTGCCGACACCTGCCACCATTGCCATGGCCGCCCGTGCCCGTGAGCTGAAGGCGCAGGGCAAGCCGGTCATTTCTCTGGCTCTGGGGCAGCCTGATTTTCCGTCTCCTGCGGCAGCTCTGGAAGGGGCCGTAGCGGAGGTAAAGGCTGGTCATACTGGCTATCCGCCCATTCCCGGCCAAAAGCCGTTATTGGAGGCGATTGCCGAAAAGTTCCGGCGGGATAACGGGCTGGATGTGTCTCTGGATCAGCTGATGGTCTGCAACGGGGGCAAGCAGGCCATTTTCAATGCCTTTATGGCGTCAGTGGATGCAGGGGATGAGGTGATTGTCCCGGCACCTTACTGGGTCAGTTATCCGCTTATTGCCCGTATGTTTGGCGGTGTGCCGGTGGAAATTGCCTGCCGGGAGGAGGATGGTTTCCGCCCGCAGGCCGAGGCTATCCGGGCTGCCATCACGCCCCGGACCCGCTGGCTTGTGCTGAACTTCCCCAATAATCCGACTGGTGCGATTTTGGAGCGTGCCGATCTGGAGGCGATTGCTGCCGTGCTGCGGGATAACCCGCATGTCTTGGTGATGAGTGACGAGATTTATGAGCATCTGACATTTGATGGTAAGCATCACCTGTCTTTGCTCAATGTCGCTCCAGACCTTGCTGATCGTATCCTCATCATCAATGGCATGAGCAAGGCCTATGCCATGACAGGCTGGCGGGTCGGGTTCGCCTGTGGTCCCGTGCCGCTCATCAAGGCGATGATCAAGGTGCAGGGGAATACGACATCGGGCATCTGTACGCTGGCGCAGGGCGGCTCTGTCGCCGCTTTGAAAGAAGATATTGCCGGTGTGCAGGCCATGCGGGAGACGTATGAGCGGCGGCGTGCCCTTGTAGTCGGTGCGTTGCGCCAGATTGAAGGGCTGAGCTGTGCCATGCCGCAGGGGGCTTTCTATGCTTATCCCGGCCTGTCAGCCCTGATTGGCAGGACATCAGCCGGTGGGCGTGTGCTGAGCGATGATGTGGCCTTTGCGGAGGCCCTTCTGGAAGAAGCGCATGTGGCGACAGTGCCGGGTTCTGCTTTTGGGTATGGGCCGCATCTGCGTCTGTCTTTTGCAGCGTCTGATGCAGAGCTGAAAGAAGCCTGCCAGCGTCTGGAGCGTTTCGTGCAGGGCATCATAGGCTGACGTGAAGGGCCATTTCTCTCCATCAGGTAGAAATGGCCCTTTTGTTTCAGGGGCGCTGGTTCCATTCATTCAGCAGGGTGATGACGGATTGCGGGGCCATCTGGCGGGCCGAGCCGAGGGTGAGGGTGCCATCAGGATTCAGCAGGCGGCCTTGAGGGGTGAGAATAAGAACAGTTGGTACGGCTTTGATGGTCACGCCATATTGCTGGGCCAGCTCCATGTTGGTGTCCAGATGCCCAACATTGACGGGCACGACAACGAAATGCTCCGATAGCCACTGGCTGACTGATGGTACGGCAAAGATGCCCGCAAGGATGCGGCAGTCCGGGCACCAGTTTCCACCGAAATCAAGCAGAACACGGCGGTTTGTTTTGGCAGCTGTCAGAAAGGCTTCATGGACCTGCTTGCTGGCGAGTTCAGCAGGGGGGTAGGGCTCATGGGCAGGTGTGATGCTGGCAATTTTGCTGATGTCCGGGAGAGGTGCCTGAGGCTGTGCTGCATGGGCAGCAGGTAGAGCAAGGGCCATACCTGCAAGGACAAGGGCGGAAAGAGGGAAACGCATGAAGTAAAACCTCCTGTAAGTGGGGAAAGTTATGAGGGACTGTCTCATATTGTTAGCTGAAAGGTAACAATGAGACGTTAAACAGACTAGTTGAGATGTGTTGTTCTTGATAACCAGCCAAGTCCTGATTAGGGTGAACGCTCGATCTCAGAAGGATGGTATGCTTGTGGCAAGACGGAAACGGCCAATTTTTTCCAGTTCTCCACGGAAGGAGATTTCAGTCCTCTCGACTTTGGGGCGGATGGTCACTCTGCTTGGGCTGACTGTTATCTTTCTTGCGCTGGTCCGGTTCTATCGTCCTGCTACCCATGTCATACAGTACGTTGCTGGGACGTCTCTCTGGCAGCGGCTTTACAGCCTGTTTCATGTTGAGACGGCTTTGGGGCGGGAGCAGCTTCTCCTGATGGGTATTGTCCTGTCCTGTTTTTGTCTGGCCTTGCTGCTCCAGCTTCTTGGATTGTGGATTCTAGGTCAGTTCAGAAAGCGCTAGGACTGGTTTCGTTTGGGCCGGAACGGCACAGCGGCAGCAACGCACAGCCATGAGAGTATGAGCAGTGTCCCGCCGAATGGCGCCAGTCGGGCCGGGAACAGGATGCCGAATCCATGCAGTGTAACGGGAATGCTGAAAAGGAGCATTCCTGCTGCCAGACCGGCGCATCCGATAGAAATCCGCAGCAGGTTCAGCTGGCGGGAACCTAATGTCAGGGCGCAGAGGGCGATGCCGTGCCAGAGGGCGATATCCGCTGCCATATGCACCATTTCCCGCCCGTGTAGGACAGGAAAGGCGGAGTCCGGCAGATGGGTTGCGATGGCCTGAAAAGCCACGGCGAGACTGGCACTGATGGCACCCAGACTGAAAAGTAATTTGAGGAAAGACGTCATACGGAGGGATAGCTCCTGTCATGAGGCGACATATTGGTTATAACCCGGCTGGATGATGATATGGGGCATTGTCTCAGGTGCCCAGAGAGATGAAAAGAGGGGAACCCTGCATGAAGTATCGTTTCGTGATCTGCACCATGCTTCTGTCGGTTGCGGGGTGTGGCCTAAATCCGCCACCAGCCCCACGGGTTCCGCCTTTGCCCAAGGGGCCGGTAACACCCGTACCGAAATTGGCTGCGGATGATGTGCCGGTGCTCCAGCAGATCAATGCTCATGCGGCTTATATGAAGTCCGTGGCTACACTTGCAGCCACACATAGCGATGATGATCTCATAAAAGGGTTCGCAACTCAGCTTGCCAGAGATTACGACAAGGCGCATGCCTCCGCTCAGAAATTGGCAACGACTTCTAATCTGACATTGCTGGAGAAGCCATCTGCCCTTGAGCAAAAGCGGCTGACCACATTGGGGCGTCTTTATGGGCGGTCGTTTAATAGGACGTTCCTGTATGTTGTGACGCATTCATATACGATGGGAGAGCGGAACAGGCTGGTGCAGGTACAGAAAAATGGCAGCACAACGGATATGAAAAATCTGGCTGGCAGTGCTCTGGACCTGTTGGATCGCTGCCGGATACAGGGCGCTGGGCTGGTTCGGCGTTAAAATGACAGATGAGGGCTGATCACAATATAGCTTAAAAATGTCATAATTTTGACGCTTTCTTAATAGTGTGATAAGAGCTATTGGTTGTTGGGAGTAAAGGGCCCATCATCTTTTCCCCTTCATAAATATCATGGCCCGCTTGTCTGTAATGGCAGGCCGGGAAAGATATTGAGGAAAAGGAGAAGACGAGGGTTCGCCTGTTGTATAGCTTTTTTTTAGATTGTCGAATTGTAGAAAATGCAGGATGAGTCGCCTTTAACAGAACGGTCTCTTCGTGAAGCACTGGAGAGAATGGGAGTCGGTAGCGGGGATGTTGCAACTGTTCCGGGGGGAGCAGGGGGAGCGCGTCACCACGATCACGGTGGCAGGGGGCGTCCTACTCCTAGAAGCAGGTCTTCTCAGCCAACTGTAAGGCGGAGGCGTTTTGCCGGGGATGATACGGTTGTTGTGGAACACCAGTCTCTGGGTCGCTCGTCACAGAAGCGGAATACAACCCGTATCATGGCCACGGCAGAAGCCGGACAGGAGCAGGAACGGCTGAAGCAGAGCCTACAGCGGGAACGGCGCCGGGCTCATGATGCTGAGACGGAGCTTGCTGTCCTGAATGAGCGTATTCGGGCAGTCAACACGCAGATGACCCATCTGCGCCTTCAGGTTGAGGAAGGAAAGAAGGCCATTCAGCAGCGTGATGAGAGCATCCTGCGTCTGCGGGCTGAGCTCCATCAGGCACTTGAGCAGAGGAACAAGCGGCCTGCCGCTCCGGCAAAGCCAAAATCTGTCGTGACAGAGTTTGAGGAGACTGAGCAGGAGCCCGTGCAGTGGTGGACTGACTGACCAATCCCGGTATGATGATCCGTCATGCCTGCCTTGGGGCAGCATGGCGGACGGGACGATCATACGGGGCTGGTGGAGATGACTGAAACAGTCTGGCATGGAGGGGAATGGCAGACAGCCCGCCCGCTGAAAATTGTCCATGTGGGTGACTTCTTCTTCAATCTGAAAAAGAGGGCACCGGGGCAGTTCAGTGTCGGGGGGAAATTGTCCAATGGCCTGATTCGTAATGGCCACCATGTTATAGATTTTCCTTACAGGGATGTAGCTCGTGCCAGCGGCTGGTTTGGCAGCCGCAAGATGGGGCGTCACCATCTGTTTAAGGTTTTGAAGGAGTTTCTGGCGTTCAGTGCGCCAGACCTTCTTCTTCTGGGACATGGTTACATGATCCCGCCTTCTGTTATTGATGAGCTACGGCATCAGCAACAGGGCATGATGGTTGTGCAGTGGAATATTGATGCCCTGTTTGTGGATGATAACGCACGGGACTTTGCAGCACGCCATCAGGTTGTGGATGCTAGTTTTGTCTCTACTGCCGGACCGCTTGTGCGTAAGCTGGTGGGGAGCAGGGGGACGGTCGGGTTTCTGCCTAATCCAGTAGATCGTAGTGTCGAGCGGGGGCAGGCTTTTGCCTTATCGGATACAGAGGCGGATATTTTCTATTCCTGCGGGAATCCCGCTCGTTTGCGAACCATATGCGGTCAGGACTGGCACATGGACCAGTTCTGCGAAATGCTGGAGGAGAAACTGCCACCCTCAATGCGTTTTGCCTATGCCGGGGTGAGAGGGCAGCCTTACGCCAGTGGCCCTCCCTATGCTGCCATGCTGGAACAGAGTGCCATGGGCCTAAATATCAGCCGCCGGGCTGATCATTATCTCTACAGTTCGGACCGGCTGTCGCAGATGATTGGTAATGGACAGCTGGTCTTCATGGAGCGCCAGACGGGGTATGATCGTCTGTTCTCCGAGCAGGAAATGGCCTTCTTCAGCAGCATGGATGAATTGGTGGAACTGCTTACCCAGTATCATAAAGCATCATCAGCCCGTAGGGAGGCTGCCAGAGCGGGATGGCAGCGTTATCATGCCCTTTTCAACGAATGTGCTGTTGCCGATTATCTCATTGGCTATACGCTCGGCACTCTGGATGAAGAAGCCCATTCATGGCGGCACCTGACGCAGATATAGCCCCTGTGGGAAGGGTCATCTGTTCTGGAGGAGCGTGATCCTATGTTTGGAGAACAGGTCTTTCCAGCCAGCCAGTTCTTCTTCAGCTGTACTGTCATCTGGTGTTCTGGTATTGGCGAAGATCATGCGAGGATCGTCAACATAAGCGTTGCCGAAATTGACGAACATGATCCTGAAATCCAGTTCAGGATAACGTGCCGCAATGGCATCCGTCAGGGCCCGGAAATCTGGTGTGGCGGAATGATCGGGGCGGTGCTGCCCTTTATAATAGAGGCCGTCCCGCCAGCTGCGGATAAATAGCACACGCTGGGTTTTGTGGCACAGCTCATCCATTTCCTGAATCATGGAGCGGAAGCGGTACTGTAATGCCGGGAGCTGCTCATGGAACATTTCCACCGAAGCATGAACATGCGCCGGCTTATCCAGACAGTTATGATAGATGGTCAATGTATCACGGCATCTTAGGGCATCATGATACCCATAGAGGCAAGTTGTCGATAACAGTCCGGCAAAATTGTGCTGTAGGAAGGCTGTCAGCGTGTGGAAGGGCACAAGGAACTGATCGAACAATCCTAGCCCAGCCCAGTGAAAATTATCTTTTATGGCTCGGTTGACGATTCCATCGCCGCCAAGGGAGATGATGCTGTTGAAAAGCTGCGGGTCTGATGGTGGCTCCACGGGCGGGCGGGTCAGAGCGGTGGCAATTTCTTCACGGAACTCGAACATCTGTTCATCTGTCCGCCATGGATGGCGATAGAGTGGCTCGTGACGGATGCTGTTGTGAATGGCCTGATTACGCTGAGCAATCTCCGGGTTGCCATGGCTATGTGACGGTAGAGTATCCAGCCCGCCTCTCAGATAGAAAAGCTGGCCTCTCTCTGGGCTGAGATACTGGGATAGCCCGCCATAGCCAGCACGGAGAAAGCGCTGGGTATGCTCGACATGTTCCTCGCCATATTTCTCAAAGCGGACATCAAGGTAGCCGACATAAGACAGGGCTTTGGCATGATACCCAACGCAGAAGGCCTGATGCATGGGGGCAATGAAAGGGTCTTCCGCCGTGCCACTGCCGGATGTGATGTCATTATCAATTTCGATAGTGATTTCCGGCATGTAATTGACATGCCCATAGCGTTCGAGCGCTTCAATCCATGGAAGTTCCCAGCCAAAGGTGGAGGGAAAACAATCATCCTCAAGAATAAGGATCCAGTCGCAGCCTTTTTCTTCCTTCAGATACCAGAGGACACGGTTGCGGTTCCACGAGATACCTTTGTTGCGCCCTGTTACATGAGGAACATTGAGCTGTTTCAGCAAGTCCGGTGTACCATCGGACGATCCATCATCAGCAACCACAAACTCGAACGGTGTTTTAGTGTGGCGGAAGATGCTGGAAATGGTCGTCTGAAGTATATCCTTTCGGTTATATGTAATAATCCCGATGCCGAGCTTGCCAGTCATTAATCATGTTCCTTTTGAGGGATAGCGAAGGGCCTGAGAGCTCTTACGGGAAATGTTTCAATATCTCATTGATAAGGCGGCGGAAATCATCCGTATAGGGGCCGTCCCAGCCGGTCCATGGTTTGGGGCGGCCGGTGAAATGAATGGCGAAAGGATTGGCTAGCCCTTCATCGTAGATTTTTTTCCATTCAGCAGGGAGCGTCTCACTGGCTTCGACACAGCCCGGCCCCCAGCAGACATTCCAGTTCTGATGAATGAAATGAACATGACCGTAAAAGATGCGGTTCAGGATGTCCTGTTCATTCATCCAGAAAAGTGTACTGGCGAGTTGCCCGCATTCTTCTGCTTGAGCAGATGAAATTCTTGCCGTGTTGAAGACAAGAACACCATCCTGAAAGTAATTATCGGAATCCAGTACACCAAGAGCACCACGATGGTAGTCAATCAGGGGCGGACCACCTGCAATAGCCTGCGGTAGTTGAAAGCCGTTTGTCTGGGCAGGGATCAACAGAAGGTCCCGTGTTGCCCCTAGAAGGACATGATTGGGAATGCTGTAATAAAGCAGGCTTGGGCAGGCCCGCAGCAGAACATCGTCATTCACATAAGCGATGCGTGGAAAAGATGCAAAAAAGGTGGGGATGGCCAGCCGGTAAACTGATGACCGGCTTGCAGCCTCAAAGAAGACGGGATTGTAACGCTCCATCCATTCACTGACATCAACAAAGTGAATTTCAGAGCGGTTATTATTAAAAAGGCGCCGGCCAATGGACATGACCTGCTCCGACACGCCCTCATGCAGCATATAAAGCGCAAGCTTTACACCTGGTAAGAGGTTGTTCATTCCTGACAGAATGGTAGCATAGGCGTTAGGAGCGGTGCCTTCAGTCAGAGGCAATGCAAGCGGAGTAAATCCCGCCGGTGCTGGAGGAACAGTTTGCATAGGAAGGCCGGATTATTTAATAGACTTCCTGCGATTATAGAAGCTTTGAAACATGGAATCAACATTGCTTGGGAAGGCATGGGAATGGCTGGTATAAAGTTTCATTACCTCGGAACAGCTCATCAGGGGTGGTTGGCTGTCCGGCGTGCGGATGACGGAATTTGTCATGTCCATTCCGATGAGATGACCCGGCGGGATGAAAATGGTCACCCCGTCTATGTCCCTCTGCTGGCCATGGCCTTGTCAGATCAGCCAGATTATCTGTTTCTTTTCCGGGCTCCTGAGGAGGGGCGGGACGATGTTCCCAGTATCTGGCTGAAGCATTTCTCATATAAAGGCAGCATTCTGCCGTTCTTGCGTGTTGATATTCCACATCATGATGGATGGGTTGGGTTGCGGAACCCGCTTTGCCCCAGCTTGTGCTGTACGGCCCAGCCATGGGGCGGTGGCCCTCAGGTGAATGACCTTCTGGGGGATTGCCATCATATGATGGGCTGGGAGCATTTCCAGCTTCATGAAGTATTACCGGCCGAGCCTTTCCAGACGCTGGGCAAGGCGCTGGCGGCCTGTTTCCGGGCTTCACCATCGGTTGAATATGTCAGGGAGCTCATAGAGGGTTACGAGGGGCCCTATCTGGGATGGGTGCTGGATGCCATGACCCCGATGATGACACGGCCTGACCTGCGGCAGCTTGGAGAGCTGCTTCTGAAAGACCAGCCTCTGCTGGAGAAACTGTGCCGTAAGATGGGTAACAGCATCTGGCGGGAAGCATGGCAGATATTGTCACGGTGGTGGCAGGATAGGGATAGCTCCCGTGCGGCAGAGCGTGGCTGTCCGCTGGGAGATGAGGTGCTGACACGTGGTGACATTAATGCCCCGGCTGGGTTCGGCCAGATAGTTCTCCATACAGCTCGGGCTAGCATAAAGCCCCGCCGAAAAGTCTGTATGATGTCCACGATCCGCAATGAAGGGATCTATGTTCTTGAGTGGATCGCCTATCACAGGAGTCTCGGGGTAGAGCATTTCTTCATTTACAGTAATGATAATAACGACTGTTCAGATGTTCTGCTGAGCGCCCTTCAGGCTGAAGGCCTCATTACCTTTATTGATAATGCCGTGTTGCCGGGTATGTCCGCACAGACCAAGGCCTATGGCCATGGGCTGAATATTCTCCCGGATATTCTGGATTATGAATGGTGCTTCATCCTTGATGGTGATGAGTTCATCACGCTTTCACCTCGCTATGAAGGGATTGCCGATTATCTGAAGTCCTTCTCCCGTTGGGAGTGTGATGCCATTGCCTTGAACTGGAAGTTTATTGCCTCCGAGGTCAATCATGGAGGGCTGTCGGACCTTGTCAAACCGCTGACGCAGCGGAATAGCCAGATCGTATCCCGTGGAGGGATAGGTGAAGGCTGGCGTCTGGTAAAATCTGCTGTGCGTCCCGGCAAGGCGATTCAGTCCCGGCCGCATCATCCTGTCTGGATGTCGGAAGAACGATTCACCTACAGGCAGACGGATGGCTCTATCCATGCCTATCGCAACCCGCCGCCGGGTATCGGGGCTGATCCTGCTTTTGCGGATAGGGGCTTTTTTGATGACCTCTATATTTCCCATTATTACTATAAATCCATTATTGAATGGGTTTGGAAATATGCCCGTAATAGCGGCCTTGATGGCAGCATGTCCTTCGGTGTTGAGCGTTATGCTGATTACTGGGCCAATGCGTTCATCTGTCAGATGAATGACCCGCATGAGGGGGATAATCTGTATCTTCAGCACCGTCTTGCAGGGATGGTGAATGAGCTGATTCGCCTGCGAGGGATCGAATCCATTGCTCTGGCAGAGAATATCGTGCGTTCAACATGGCAGGAGCGTCTTCTGGCACTGTTGGATATGGTGGAAGAAGCTGACGTTGCATCTCGTCTGAAAGAAGAATGGCGGTATGTGCTCGATCCTCTGGCGATTGAGCGGCAGGGCAGTATTCCCCTTCATCAGTTTTAAAGAAAAAGCCCTTCCCGTCATCGACAGGAGGGGCTTTTTTAAGGACGGGTTAGTACGCTGCCCGTAGGTAGATGTTACTGCACATGCTCATGGAACTGGGCGGAGCGGAGATGGGCCCGGTTATAGTCGAGCTCTGCATGATTCAGCTGGAGGCCAATTTCCATGGCGTAGGGGCTGATCTGTGGATTGTTGCCTGTCGGTATGTCGATGAACCGGAGCGGTGTGCTGGTCTGGCTGGTTGAGACTGTAGGCGGCAGCTTGATGGTCTCGGTGAAAATCTTTTTGTCCACGATGTTACCATCCTGAAGGATCGCCACGAAATAGGGGACGGTTACCGTGTCATGATTGGAGGCCGGGCCACGTTCCAGCTGAAGATTCAGGCTGAGGCGGACGCGGGTCATGGGACGTTTGTGGTCGTCACGCGGGCCAGTGCGGCAGTCGCCCCGTACGGCCAGTATGTGGGTGGAGATCAGGCGGTGTGCGGCATCCAGCCCTTTGCCGTCATAGGTGATGCGGTCGGCCACCTGTCCGGGAACATCAAACTTTGGGCAGGCCGGGGCAAAGGTATGGGTCGTATCCGTATCTTCACACCCGCTGAGCAGACCAACAAGCATGAGAGAGCCGAGGCCTGCTGCGAGGCGGGAAAAAGTGCGGGACGAGAGGGAGAATGCAGGCATCGGACTCAGAAAACTCCACAAGAAAATGGTGCAGGACATTGCAGCAGACAGCGATACGGACGATATAAGGGCACAGAATGGTGACGCTGGATAGCCCAGCCCCCTGATATGGGGCCTCACCGAACCGTTTAATATCGTATCGTTCATCGCCTGCCTGGGGAAGATTATGTCAGAACAGACGACGCCTGTAACCTCCAACTCTGCCGCCCCCGGAGCAGATTCAAAAGTCGGCAAGCCGCCATTGAGGATTCTGCTGGCCGGGCCGCGTGGTTTCTGCGCCGGGGTGGATCGTGCCATCCGGGTGGTCGAGGAAGCATTGCGCCGTTATGGGGCTCCCGTCTACGTCCGTCATGAGATCGTGCATAACCGTACGGTCGTGGAAGGGCTGGAGGCCAAAGGGGCCATCTTCGTGGAGGAACTGGATGAGGTTCCGGAAGATGGGCATGTGGTGTTCTCGGCACATGGTGTGCCCAAGTCCGTTCCGGCAGAGGCACAGCGCCGCAACCTGCTTTATTTGGATGCAACCTGCCCGTTGGTCTCCAAGGTGCACCGTGAGGCGGAGCGTCATTTTGCCGGTGGTGGGCCGGAACAGCGGCATATCCTGATGATCGGTCACGCTGGTCACCCTGAAGTGGTTGGTACCATGGGGCAGCTCCCGCCGGGCGCCGTTACATTGATCAACGATGCCCGTGAGGCTGCCGAAGTCCAGCCCAAGGATGTGAATCGTCTGGCCTTCATCACGCAGACGACTCTGTCCGTTGATGATACGGCGGAGATTGTGGATATTCTGCGCTCTCGTTTCCCCAACATTGTGGGGCCACGGCGGGAGGACATCTGTTACGCTACGACTAACCGCCAGATGGCCGTGAAAGAGCTGGCAGCAGAATGTGATCTGGTGATCGTTATCGGTTCGCCGAATTCCTCCAACTCCCAGCGTCTGCGTGAGGTGGCCGAGCGGTCCCTAGCTAAGCGTGCATTGCTTGTTCCTAAGGTCTCGGACATGGATTGGAGCGAGCTGGAAGGTGTGAGAACGCTGGGCATGAGCGCCGGTGCGTCCGCCCCGGAGAGTCTCGTGCAGGAAATGATTGAACAGCTTTCCATTCGCTATGATGTCACGATTGAAGAGCGTATCGTGAAGGAGGAAAATATTAATTTCCGCCTGCCGCATCCGCTTTCAGACGCTGTCTGACCCGTCATGGCCGTTTACACGGATGTAAAGGAGGAGGTCCTGCGGGACTTCCTCGCTCTGTATTCGGTTGGTGAGCTCCGGTCTTTTACCGGGATTGCCGAAGGGATTGAGAATAGTAATTTTCTGGTCGAAACATCTCAGGATCGTTTCATCCTGACGCTGTTTGAGAAAAGAATGAACCCGGAAGACCTGCCGTGGTTTCTGGGGCTTATGAACCATTTGGCTGAGCAGGGCATTGCCTGTCCGCAGCCTATTGCGGCACGGGATGGCATTGTTCTGCATCAGCTGGCTGGTCGGCCAGCCGTTATGGTCAGCTTCCTGAAGGGACATTCTCTGGATGAGATTATGCCTTCCGCTTGCGAGCAGGTTGGTCGGGCTTTGGCCCGCCTGCATGAGGCAGGGCGTAGCTACCGGGCGGAGCGTCCCAACGCTCTGGCACCTCAAGGGTGGGTTGAGCTGTTTGCCCGCTGCACGGATGGCGGTGATGAGAAGATTGCCGCCCTAATTGCTGAAACAGAGTCGGCTCTCGACCATATTGTGACCTCATGGCCAGAGGCGGGACAGCTGCCCTGTGGGCAGATTCATGCTGATCTGTTCGTGGATAACGTGTTTTTCCGGGATGGCAGTTTGTCAGGCGTGATTGACTTCTATTTCGCCTGCACAGACTTTCTGGCGTACGACCTTGCCATCTGTCTGAACGCATGGTGTTTCGAGGAAGATCGGCATTACAGGCAGGATAGGGCCGAAGCCCTTCTGCGGGGGTATGAACAGGTTCGGCCTTTAAGTAAGGCTGAACGGGAAGCTCTGCCGGTTCTCTGTCAGGGGGCGGCCATGCGCTTCTTGCTGACACGTCTATATGACTGGGTCCATACACCAGCCGGTGCGCTGGTCACTCGGAAGGACCCGTGGGCCTACCAACGGCGTCTCATCCATTTTCAGAAGGTATCTCATGTCTGAAGCGCCAGAGAAGGGGGCAGAAGCCCCCATGGCAGAAGTGGATATCTGGACGGATGGCGGATGCAAGCCGAATCCGGGGCCGGGCGGCTGGGGTGTTCTGCTTCGCTATCAGGGGCATGAGCGCACCCTGAAAGGCGGTGAGGCGGAAACGACCAATAACCGCATGGAGCTTACAGCGGCAGCCGTGGCGCTGGAGACTCTTAAGCGTCCCTGTATGGTCAATCTTTATACGGACAGTGCCTATCTTCGTAATGGAATTACACGCTGGCATACGGGGTGGGTGCGCCGTAACTGGCGGAATACGGCTGGGGATCCTGTTGCCAATATGGATTTGTGGCGGCGTATTCTGGAGGCCGCCAAGCGTCATAAGGTAGAATGGCACTGGGTAAAGGGGCATTCTGGTCATGCAGAAAATGACCGTGTAGATCAGCTGGCGACTGAGGGACGTGAGGAACTGGAAGCAGGTTTGCAGGAAGGTTCCTGATTTTTCTTTATAGAAAAAGTAATTAGGGGCTTTACCTGTGCCGGGGCTTTCGGTAAGAAGACACCAGCTGATCCCGAATAGCTCAGTTGGTAGAGCAAGCGACTGTTAATCGCTGGGTCGTAGGTTCGAGTCCTACTTCGGGAGCCAGCTCTTTTCTAAAGTCCGGCCATATGGTGCGGGCTTTTTTTGTGCTTGCCATTTGGTGAGGTACGGAAAATATTTTCCAGTATCCTGAAAAAAAAGGCTTTACCCGTACCAAGGCTTTCGGTAAGAAGGCACCAGCTGATCCCGAATAGCTCAGTTGGTAGAGCAAGCGACTGTTAATCGCTGGGTCGTAGGTTCGAGTCCTACTTCGGGAGCCAGCTCTTTTCTAAAGTCCGGCCATATGGTGCGGGCTTTTTTCATGTCTGCTCCAAAATACATTATCCCGATGGTTCTGCCTGTTCGTGCGATGCAGTATGAGTGAGGGATGACTACATTCTTTAAAGAAAAGGCATCGGCAGATCATGACAGAGGCAGCACAGACGCAGAGCATCAATTACGCTACGGTGACGTGGGATCAGCTGCATTGTGATGCACGTCTTCTGGCGGCAGAATTGATGCGAAAGCATCGGTCATTCCGTGGGATTGTTGCCATTACGCGGGGCGGACTGATTCCGGCTGCCATTCTGGGCCGTGAGCTGGGATGCCGGTTGATCGAAAGCATTTCTGTCGTCAGCTATGAGGGAGAGGAGGGCACGCAGCAGGAGCCCAAGCTGTTGAAGACCGCTGCTGCCGCTGGTGACGGGGAAGGCTTCCTGATTGTTGATGATCTGGTGGATTCTGGCGTGACGGCCCGGTATGTGCGGGAGATGCTGCCCAAGGCCAAGTTTGCCTGCCTCTATGCCAAGCCGAACGGACGTGCTTATACGGACCATTTTGTGACGGAGTTTCCTCAGGATACGTGGGTTTTGTTTCCATGGGACATGGCACCGCAGTTTGTTCCGCCGCTTAGCCGCAGCCATAAGGCATAATTTTTTGAAAAAACACCGTTTTGGGTAAGAAATCCCCTTGCCTGAAAGGGGGAGTGCCTTTAAGAAGGGCCTCACGTCGTCGGGGCGTGGCGCAGCCTGGTAGCGCGCCTGTTTTGGGTACAGGAGGCCCCCGGTTCGAGTCCGGGCGCCCCGACCACGTTGCACAGCAAGGCAAAGGCGCCCTTAGCTCAGCTGGATAGAGCAACAGCCTTCTAAGCTGTGGGTCGCTGGTTCGAATCCAGCAGGGCGCACCATTTCACCAGAAAATTTGAGATACACAGTCCGGTGCATACGCGGTACGCACAGGGATAAGTATATCTTAGTGTGTGATAGTATAGTTCGCATACTATACAGCCCTCTAGAGGGTGGATGGCTACAGTTGCCGGATAATATCGCAAGGATCGGCAGAAATTGCCTCGCAAATCGTTATAAACTCTATGACATCAATGCGTCTTTCTCCAAGTTCATATTTCGAAACAAATGACTGGGGTTTTTTAAGTTTTTGGGCAAGCTCAACCTGTGTGAGGGGTTTTTGTTTTCGTGCTGTAATGAGCAGCCGTAGCATCTTTATGTAACGGTCAGAAAAAATAGATTTCATAAGAGCCTCCGAAAGGCTCTGTAAAAATTAGATTGATAAATATCCCAAAATAGGATATTAAGAGTGTGTAGACGTTCTTGGAGCGGGATAATGATTCTTGCTGAGTAGGATGAAGCAACAGTAGTTTCTGCTAGTCATAAGGATAATAAGGTGCATTTTTTATTTTTGTTTCTACTTTTTTTAAGTATTTTTGACTTATATTTAAGTTTTATTGGTATCCAGGCATGGATAGGAACGTTATTTGCGTGTGTTGCTATTGGAGCAACTATTTTTTGTCGGACTTCAATTGTTTTAGTAATTGGTAGTTATATGGGAGCCGTAAACGTTTTGGGGTGGCCATGGTGGGGTGGTGTCTTAGTGGCGTGTCCTGGGTTGTTGTTCATCTTGCCTCAGATGGTGAAAGAGCTTTTTAGCAGGATGAGATAGGAAAATATCGGACTCATGCTGCTGCCTTTTTTCTTTGAAGAATGATTCCTCAATATCTTGGAGTGTTGTGATGACCGTGCAGAATGGTAGATCTGTAGATAATCTCGCAAAAGAGTTTTCTAGTTTTTTGCGAGATATAACAAAGAGTTGTGAAGTTCTTAGTTATGCTAATCGAGGTATCTTTAATAGATTTTCTTGGGCTTCTGTTGCTGGTAAAGCGGATGGGGCACGAGTGTGGTATAATCGGGCCGTTTTTTCGACATGCGCACCAGAAGATCGGATAACGATGCTTCACAACGCCCGTAAGGGGATCATAATTGTTCGAGAAAAAGCAAAGAAAGAGATGGTTAATAATACACGGTTTCAAGATGTTTCTGGTGATTTATATAAAAAAACAGGTGTTGCTATAGCGACTATAGAATCATTAATAAATAACTGTAAGGATATATAACATGATGTTATCATAAAATCTACAAATGTTTCTAAGGTACGTCTTCTTCGTTGAGTGATTTTTGTATGCTTAGGATGGGTCCAGAAACGATGAAATTGTGTTGGATCCGGATAGAGCAATAGCTTTCTAAGCTATGGGTCGCTGGTTCGAATCTAGTAGGACGTACCGTCTCACTAGAGAATTCATAAAATTATTTCTACAATTTCGTGTGATTCTGTATGAACGGCAGGCTTTGCTCAATGATTCCCATATTGTCAGATCAATTACATTACTATAACTTTACGTTAATATTATCTTAGAGGGGGCGGATTTTATGTCAGAAATTATACCTGTAGTTATTTCTTTTGATGAGAATTATTTGATCCCGGCTCTTATGACAGTTCGGTCAATTATTGATACATGTTCAGATTTATCAAGAATAGAGTTTGTTGTTCTTCATAGGAATCTGGATCAGCGTCATAGAGAAGTATTTGCGCAGATAGTATTTTCTTATGGCTCTATTGTTTCGTTTATAGATTGTACCGAACGTTTTAAAGAACTGACGCATCGTGATGAAAGAAAAAGCGAAGTTTTTCTGATGCTTCTTGTTCCCCAGCTTTTTGCGGACCGTAAGCATGTCATCGTTATCGATACGGATGTGCTGGTGCGTGATGATATCTTGAAGACCGTCCACGAGCTGCCGCATGATAAAAAGCTGGGCGCTGTGAGATGTATGTTGCGGCGGTTGGAAAAGCTTGGGGATGTTGGCGGGCATAACCATTATGCGGCTCATGTTATTGGAATAGAAAAAGTCGAAAACTATTTTAATAGCGGCTTTGTCGTCTTTAATATGCAGAATGTAACAAAAGAAGATGCGGAAGCATGTATATCACTTCTTTCGAAAAAGTGGCAATCTGATGATGAAGCCATATTGAATTATGTATTTCAACATTCATTGCATTTGTTTCCATTGAGATGGAATTTTTATGTGACTTATTGTAATGAGCCTGAAACATATTTTTCATCTTATGTTCAAGAACAGTTTTTGGAAGGACGGGATGACGCGGCGATCTGTCATTTCATCGCGGACTATAAGCCGTGGCGCATGGATACCGGCCTCGCTTATGACAATAAATACAGGCAGGAATACAGGGAGCTTTGGAAAAGCGTAAAAGAGGATTTTATGAAGCAGGCGGCCCTCGTTCTGGGGGGGCGTATGTGGAAGGCCATGAATAGGGTGTGAGGTTTGCAAAAGGATGTCTGAAGGAGTATCGTGAAGAATTGAGGCAGCCTCATTAAATTATGGGAGAGGTTTTATGGATGACAAACGTCTGCAGCGCGTATGGCTGATGGACTGGTTCGGCCAGTTGATTACTCAGCCGGCAGAGAATGCGGGTCTGATTCGTGAGGGGTTCACGCCGGGTGATTACCCGGATACGTTCCTCGTATCTTCATGGCCGATGAAACTTCCTACGAAGATGTCTTTCCGGCATACGGCCTCTCTGGCGCAGGGACTCCCGGATGCCGAGATCATTGAGGCTGGTGAGTCTCTGGTGGCTCTGGAAGACCAGGATTCTGGAAACTTTTTCTCCATCAATCCGCGGACGCAGGATACGCACTGGAATGCTGGTTCCCTCAATGACTGGGAGCGTTTCATCCCGCTGACTAAGGAAATGCTGGATGGTCTTTCTATCCTGCAGGATCATTCCTTTGGTGAAGTAAAGATGGGGGGGCACCCCGCTCCGACCCTCAGATGGCCTTCTGTTGCCGAGAATGTCGGTAACTTTGCTTGGCTGGGTGGTTTTTCCTTCTCCATCACGCGTAACCTGTCCAAGCTGAAGGAAATTGGCAGCACTCCGGCAGGCAAGTCTGTTGAAGTGGTTTTGGCCAGCCCACATGGTGATGTGGCTAAGGTGACGGTTGTTCGTTCTGAGAAAGAACTGTAACTACAAGCCCGTGGTCCCATTTTCATGTAATTGGGGAGTGGGACCATGATGTATTGTTCTGCGTAAGACTTTTATTGCTATATGTGCTAGTTAATAGAAAAGTTTCATGACGAATATATCACCCTCCTTTGAGAATATATGGTTTCTGGATAGTCATGGGCGGGTGCTTTGTTATGCTCATGCGCAGAAGAAGGTGCTCTGCGTTCCTTTTCAGGGATTGTTTGTTGGTGGGTCTATAATGAGCCCGCATCCGCTTCCCAGAAAGTTTTTACCTCAGTGGTACGATATATTTGGGGATATCATCCCTGATGTTGGTCTGAATGTCATTTCCCTTGATGAGAATCTTGTGGCGCTGCAGAGGGAAGGGATATGGGATTATCTTCGCTCTGACCCTGAAGGATGTGATGTATCATTCTCTGGTGATATTGGGAGCCGGGAGAAGTTTTGTCCATTAACCCGTGATGTTTATACCGGGATGCTTCTGTTATCATCTCAGTATATGACGAAGATCGTTTTTCATGGGCATAATGTCGAGCTTCCCAGTCTGTTTTTCCCGGACTTCAATGAGCATAAAATGTTCTGCATAGCGATGGGACGGGTCAGGCTCTCCATTTTGGCTAATCTTGAAAATTTTGCTGATATCGGCCGTCTTTCTGTTGGAGAGACGAAAAGATACTCCTTTGTTGGATACAAGGCCGGGCGCTATTACGATGTGGACGTGACGCGCCTGAAGCAGGGCTCTTTTGAGTAAACGGGGCGTATATGTTCGTATCAAAGTATAACACATATATTACTATTAAAAATAATGAACTATCTCACAACTTTTTGTGCGATTATTATGAAAATGATGCACCACAAATAGCAGATGATGAGTATTTTCGCTCCAGACATTATATGATAGAGTCTATTGGGCATGGTTGTGTCGCACTGAAGCATAATGAATTAGGGTATGTTTCCCTTCAAAGTGATCTTGGTGTTACGCATGTCTGGCACATAGGCGAGTATGAGGCGTTTCGTAAGATTGATCCGTCCATATTGCCGGAGCCTGTTCCTGAGTTTCCGCAGGCAGAGCGTATTGCCAGGAATATTCACCAAATCGGTATTTATGCTGATCATCCGGGTGAATATCCTAAGATGTTCATAGAAAATAGAAATCATATCATTAATCTGAATCAGAGCTTTAATTTCTATTTTTGGTCAGAAGGCGGATTTTACGACATTGAAGAATTTATACAGAGTAAATATGGAAAAGAAGTATTAAGATATTATAGGTCCATCAAACCGGCATATGCTGCAGCACGTTCAGATTTATTCCGCTATTTGTGTCTCTATACAATGGGTGGCGTTTATATTGATTTAAAATCAACTATTTCATACCCATTGGATAAGATATTAAGACCGACAGATCGCTTTTTAGTGTCTTTTTGGCATCATAATGATCGGTGTCATCCAGAGTTGAATTATATCCCTTATGGCGGGGAATATGAGCAGTATTATCTAGTCTGTGCTGCTGGACATCCGTTGATGAGACGGATCATTCAGCAAGTTCTGTGTAATATAACGATATATGATGAGAAGATTTCTGGCATTGCTCAATATGGTACATTGCGCCTGACGGGGCCTGTAATTTTCTCAAAGCTTGTGCATGAATATAGAAAAACCCATGAGGATATGGTGAGACAGATTCATAGCGTGTCTAATGGCATATCATATTCGATATTCAATAATTATGCGAAGCATAAGGTGTTTTCATCGAAAGGAAAGCATTATAGTGATAATAAGACATCGATTGTAGATAAATCACACCTTGTTTGATGGCTAAAATATCCAGGATGAAAATGTTTTCTTGTTTTAAGTATAAGTTTCTTCTCTTTTCTATTCTCTCTATTTGTCTATTTACGTCTGTTACCCAGGCTGAGGAACCAGTTAGGAGTGTCGCGGTTGGCACGCAGCACGAGGCTTTCCTTCAGGACCTGGAACATCGTACGTTTAACTGGTTCTGGGAGACAGCAAATCCCGTTAATGGGCTTGTGCCAGATAGGGCACCACTTCCGCATGGGGCTGCCAGCATCGCTAGTGTGGGCTTTGGGTTGACGGCCTATGGTGTGGGCGTAGAACGGGGCTATATTACTCGACAGCAGGCCGTGGAACGTACGCTTGTGACGCTACGGTTCCTGGCATCTCTCCCTCAGGGGGAGGCTTCCAGCGGTACGGCAGGGTATCGGGGGTTTTTCTATCACTTTCTTGATTCTGAGACGGGATTGCGTGTTGCGGATTGGTCTGAGCTTTCAAGTATAGATACAGCTTTGCTCATGGGGGGCGTGCTGTTTGCCCAGTCTTATTATGACCGAGCAGATGAGCAGGAGACGGAAATCCGTCAGCTGGCAGATAAGCTCTATCGCCGGGTGGATTGGCGCTGGATGAGGGGTGGTAATAGTGAATGGCTGAGTATGGGGTGGATGCCACCGGGCCGTTTTCTGCCAGCTCAGTGGAAAGGCTATAATGAGGGGATGCTGCTTTACATTATGGCATTGGGCGCTCCCGATCATGCTCTGCCGGAAGGTTTATGGGATCGGTGGACAGAAACCCATCAGGGGCAGCAGGGGGATTTTTACGGTCATAACTTCCTGAACTTCGCTCCTTTGTTTGGTCATCAGTATAGTGAGTGCTGGGTAGATTTCCGTAATATTTACGATAAGGCCAGTCGTCAGCGGGGCCGGGATTACTTCCAGAATAGTCGTGAGGCTGTGTATGCACAGCGGGATTATGCTGTGCGTAATCCGGGACATTGGCGGGGTTATGGCGGTGCCGTTTGGGGTTTGACAGCATCTGATGGTCCGGGTGATGCCGAGCGTGAGGTGGATGGTAGAAAGCGCCACTTTATGGCGTATAGTGCCCGTGGAGCTGGAAGGGATTATGTGCTGGATGATGGCACAATAGCGCCGACTGCTGTGGGCGGGTCTGTCGCTTTTGCACCAGAAATAGCCTTGCCGTCTCTTGAGGAGATGAAGCATCGGTATGGTGATGTTATTTATAATAAATATGGTTTTGTAGATGCTTTTAATCCAAGTTTTCAGATCAATCAGGGTTTCTGGGTAGATGGCCAACAGTTGGGAATAGATCAGGGGCCTATCGTGTTGATGATTGAAAATCTGCGAAGTGAATTTGTATGGAATATTATGAAGAAAAATCCCTATATTCGTTCAGGACTTTTGAAAGCAGGCTTTACCGGCGGCTGGTTGTGTAAGGGGAAGTGTGTTCGTTAGTGTGAGACGAGCTTACAGAATGAAATGCCCTCCTTTAAAGAAGAAGGGAGGGCATTAATCCCCGCAGCAGCATTTTGAACAATGATCGTTTCAAATCCGTCTTGAAGCGCATGGCGTGCCGTGGCGATAACGCAGACATCCAGAGCAACGCCGCACAGAAAGACCCGCTTCACGCCTAATCCTTTCAGGAGGGCGGTCAGGCCAGTATCTGTTCCTGCGTCATCATAAAAAGCTGAGTTGGAATCAGCCTTCAAGGCCATGCCTTTGCGAATGATATGCGTGATATGCGTCTGGTCCAGCCCGTCAACCAACGCTGCACCGTGACTGCCAGCAAGGCAGTGGGTGGCCCATAATCCTCCCTGTTCTTTAAAAGAGCAGTGTCCGGCAGGGTGCCAGTCTTGTGAGGCGATAACGGCACGAAATCCTGCTCCGCTCAGTTGATTGATGACAGGCAGAAGGGCAGTTCCACCAGGAACAGGGAGTGCTCCACTAGGCATGAAGTCATTTTGCATGTCTATGATGAGCAGAGCATCCTGTGATGTAATGTCTTCAGCCTGGAGGTGCATGGTCATGAGCGGGGGCCTTTCATGCGTGTGACGAGAAGCTGATTGATGCGGAACCGTTCAACGTCCACGACTTCAAAACGGAAGCCAGCGACTTCAACACGATCGGTCTTGCGTGCCATGCGGCGCAGGCGATGGGTGATGAAACCGGCAATCGTGTCGAATTCAGCATTGTCATGAAAGAGGGGAATATCCAGCTCCCGGATGACATCCAGAATAGGCGCAGCCCCATCAATAAGCCATGAATCATCATCACGGCGAACAATGGCTTGTTCTTCAAATGGATTGGCCAACCCATCCATCAAGGCGCCCATGATGTCCTTATAGGTAATCAGGCCAACGACCAGTCCATATTCATTAAAAATGAGTGCAAACCCCGCTCCGTGTGTATCGAATTGGGCCAGTGTTTCCCAGAGATTCAGCGTATCGGGGAGAGAAAGAACATCCCGGCGCATATTGAAGATCTGCTTGGGGGGCGCTTTTTGCGGGTTGGTCAGTGTGGCAGGTTCGTCCACTACGGCAACCAGTACGTCTTCTGCACGAATGGACCCAACCACTTTATCCAGCGATCCATCGCAGAACGGGTAACGAGAATAAGGACGCACCCGCACCTTGTCACGCTGGCTCTCCAGACTTTCATTCACATCCAGATAGACAATTTCATCCCGGGGCGTCATGGCTGAGGTCACAGAGCGGTTCTGTAACGCCATGACATTCTGAATCATCTGGTGTTCCTGTTCCAGTAGAACACCAGATGCTGTACCCGCTGCCAGAATGGCCCGGAGGTCCTCCGGTGTCACGGCTTCCACCGTGGCTGTGGCAGGAATACGCAGCAGCTTCAGGATGATGTCGGCAATGTGGGAGAAGACCCATACAGCTGGATAAAGCAGCCGGAGGACAAGGGCTGGAAACCAGCCAACAGCCAGAGCGATCTTATCCGGGGCGTTCATGGCTGTGCGTTTGGGCAACAGGTCGGCAAACAGAACAAATAGCCCTGTCACAAGAATAAAGGAGCTGAAGGAGCCGACTTTCTCCGCCAATGGTGCAGACAGGCCCAGATAGTGAAGGCCATCGGCAAAAGGTTCGCTGAGCAGAGCATCGCCAACCACGCCGCCTAGAATACCCACTGCATTAAGACAGATCTGGATGGCTGTCATAACCTGTCCGCTATTGCGGCGAAGACGCAGAAAAGCCCGTGCTCGTTTATTGCCTTCTTTGGCCAGTGCCCGCATGCGGGTTTCCCGTGCTGCGGCAAAAGATATTTCGGAAAGGGAGATGAGAATGGACACCCCAATCAGCACAACCGTGACCAAAAGGCCAGCAATCAGCATGATGAGGGGGTGATGACTTGGTGATGTGGTGGGCATGCGCTCTCTCTATACCCGCCCGACAGGGCAGGCGGTGATGATGCGGGCATGATAATGCAGTTGGGGCAGGTTTCAATTTCTTTGTGCCGTTTCGGGCGGATAGCAGTCTCTTTTTTACGGCCTGTTTACCCCAACTGCTGCGGCTGCTTAGAGTGTTGCTTCAGGGAGCCCTGCCAGAGCTCTCCAGCCTGTTTCATCCAGTGTGCGGATATTCAGCTCATGCGCTTTTTTGGCTTTGGAGCCTGCTTTTTCGCCCAATACGACCAATGTCGTGCGGCGGGAGACGCTGTCTGTCACCTGTGCGCCCAGACGTTCAGCAATGGCCTTGGCTTCTGCCCGTGACATGGTGGTGAGTGACCCCGTAAACACCATGACCTGACCACTCAGAGGTGCTTGGCCTTCATTATCCGTATCAGGGCCGGTTTCTTCACTGATGGTCAAAGCTGGTGTGAGGTCGTCCAGCGCTTCACGATTATGGTCCTCAGCAAAGAAGGCAGCCACTTCCTCGGCAATGGCTGGGCCAATACCCATGATGGCGCTCAGAGAGGCCCGTTCTTCGCTTTCTGGTTTAATAGCGGCTATCATGGCGTCTAGCCAGACAGGGAAGCTTTGATAATGGCGGGCCAGCAGCTGGGCATTGCGTTCCCCGATGCGCCGGATGCCAAGCGCATAGATGAAGCGGGGCAGGCTGATGGTGCGGCGGTCTTCAATGGCCTGAAGCAGATTATCGACTGATTGTGCTCCCCAGCCTTCCAGTTTCTGGAGGCGTTCCCTGTGTTCGTGTAGGCGGAAAATATCGCCCGGACGGTGCACAAGCCCAAGTTCATAGAAGCTGCGGATGCTGCGTTCCCCCAGCCCGTCAATATCAAAGGCCTTGCGGGAGACGAAATGGATAAGCCGCTCGACCGTCTGGGCCGGGCAGGTCAGGCCACCGGAACAGCGGCGCACGGCTTCATCGCCAATGCGTTCGGCATGGGCGTGGCAGACGGGGCAGTGATCGGGGAAGTGGAATGGTCCGGCCCGGTCCTGCCGCTCAGCATCCACGACACCCAGCACCTGTGGAATGACGTCTCCAGCCCGCTGGATACGAACGAGATCACCGGGACGAACATCTAGACGGCGGATTTCATCTTCATTATGCAGTGTTGCCCGTGAGACGATGACCCCACCGACATTGATGGGTTCCAGATGTGCCACAGGGGTGAGGGCACCCGTCCGCCCCACCTGAATCTCAATGTCATTCAACCGGGTGATGGCCTGTTCTGCTGGAAATTTCCAAGCGATGGCCCAACGGGGGGCACGTCCTACAAAGCCAAGGCGTGTCTGAAGGTCTATGGCGTCAATTTTGAAGACGATGCCATCAATATCGTAATCAAGATCAGGCCGCTCTTTGGCCAGACTGTCCACATAGGCGGGGACATCACTGGCATGGCTGATCGAACGGGAGAGGGGATTAACAGTAAAGCCCCATTTTTTCAGTTGTTCCAGCCATTCCAGATGGGTCGTGACGGTCACGCCGGTATTATAGCCCAGCCCATAGGCGAACAGTCCCAAAGGGCGGCGGGCCGTGACGGAGGCATCCAGCTGGCGGAGTGACCCGGCGGCGGCATTGCGTGGGTTGGCGAAGGGCTTTTCACCCCGTTCTTCCTGCTGCCGGTTGAGCGCCAGAAACTCGGCACGGCTCATGAAGATTTCGCCCCGGATTTCCAGAATGTCTGGGAAGGGAGCGGGCAGGGTCTGGGGAATGGTGCTGATGGTCCGCACATTGGCAGTGACATCTTCCCCTGTCGTGCCATCGCCTCGGGTTGTGGCGACTGTCAGCTGGCCTTTTTCGTAGGTCAGGCTGATGGAAAGGCCATCAATCTTGGGTTCAGCCACGAAGGTCAGGCCGTCTGTCTGGGCTTCATCAAGCCCCAGAAATCGCCCGATCCGGCTGACGAATTGGGCAAATTCATCCTCACTGAACACATTATCCAGCGAGAGCATGGGGGCACGATGCTTTACCTTGCTGAAGGCAGGGTTGGGAGCGGCACCTACCTGTGAAGACACGCCGTCCTTTGTTTTCAGTTCCGGGTGGCGTTTTTCCAGCATGACCAGCTCCAGCCGGGCATTGTCATACTCGGCATCGGAAACTTCCGGATTATCCCGACCATGATAGGCTTCATTCCAACGGGCTATCTTTGCTTCCAGTTCGGCGTGACGCTGGGCATGGGATGGTGTTTTGGTCATTCTGCTGTGGGTCCAAGGAGGCTGTCCGCTGCCGCACGGGCAGCATCGGTTACGGTATCGCCAGCGAGCATACGGGCCAGCTCCTCACGGCGTTCCTCATCTGTCAGAGGAGTGGCGCTGGTCTGAGTTTGGTTATTGACGACCTGCTTGGCAATACGCAGCTGATGGTTCCCATAGGCGGCGACCTGCGGGCTATGAGTGATGGCCAGCACCTGAACATCTTTTGCTACACGGTTCAGACGCTCACCGATGGCGGATGCTGTGGCACCGCCAACACCAGAATCAACTTCGTCAAAGACCAGTGTGGTGAGGGAAGACCGGCCCGCCAGCACAACCTTGAGAGCCAGCATAAGGCGGGAGAGCTCCCCACCGGAGGCTACCTTGCCGAGTGGCCCCGGTGGCTGTCCGGGATTGGCGGCGATGAGGAAGGCAACCTGTTCCATGCCATGCCGGTTCCATTGTTCGGCAGGCAGTGGGGAGAGTTCGACAATGAAGCGGGCTCGTTCCAGTTTGAGAGGCACCAGCTCGGCCATGACCCGTTTTTCAATCTGACGGGCGGCTTTGCCACGGGCGGCGCTCAGCTCCTGTGCCGCTTTTTCATAGGCGGCTCGGTTCTCCCGAACCTGTTCTTCCAGTCGGGCTAGAGCTTCAGAGCTGGAATCAATGCTGGCAAGCCGCTGGTTCAGATTTTCCAGAAAAGAGGGGAGCTCACTGACGCTGATCTTGTGCTTACGGGCTTCGGCCCGCAGAGTGAATAGCCGTTCCTCCGTTTCTTCCAGAAGGCGGAAATCCACGGTGGTATCTACCGCCAGCCGGGAGAGTAGGGTTTCGGCCTCGGCCAGATATTCCTCGGCTTTTTCCAGAGCTGTGAGGGCCTCCTGTGCCTGCTCCTGCTGGGCGGAAGGTGTTTCCTGCTCCTCACTCTGTGCCCGGTCCAGCGGTGAAGGTAATAGCCGGGAAAGGGCACGGTTGGCAGAACGGAGCGCATTGGCTGGTGTGGCTGTGCGGCGGTCCCGTGGGGTGAGTTCGGCAAGGGCGGCGGCTACGGCTTCGCCCCGGCGTTCATCCTGCTGAAGCTTGACCCGTAGGGCGGCAAGCTCGTCTTCCTCGCCTTCTCTGGGGGCTAGGGTAGAGAGGTCTTCCACGACCTGACGAAGCCAGTCTTCTTCTTTACTGGCGTCTTCTACATCCTTACGGGCCTTATTCAGGCTGCGCAGGGCATTTTGCCATTCATCCCAGCAACGTGCGACCTGCTGACGGAGCTTCTGCGGGACACCGAAGGCATCCAGAAGTGTCTGATGGGCGCTCTGGTTTGCGAGCCCCATCTGCTCATGTTGGCCCTGTATCTCCACGAGTAGGGAGGCCACTTCGCGCAGGATGCTGATGCCGATGGGTTGGTCGCAGATATAGGCACGGGATCGCCCTTCTTTCGTGACGATCCGGCGCAGGACCAGAGGTTCGCCTTCCTCAATGGAGGCAATGTCTTTGTTACGGAGCAGCCCATAGACGGGGTGGCCCATGGGGAGCTCGAAGACAGCCGTCACGCTGCTCTGGCTTGCGCCAGCCCGGATGATGCGGCTGCTGGTTCGTTCTCCCAGAGCGAGGCCAAGGCTGTCCAGAAGAATGGATTTACCGGCGCCTGTTTCCCCTGTCAGGGCTGTGAGGCCTCCGTGGAAGGGAAGGTCCAGCTTTTCAATCAGGACGACATCACGGATAGAGAGATGTGTCAGCATAATGCAGCCTCCAGAACCGTGCAGAGAGTGTGGATTATGTCCATCTGCCGTGGGTCTTTAGAAAATGCGGTGCCAGATATTCAGGAAGAAAAGCAGCCAGTGCAATAGGGGAAGCTGGTGGAATGATGCGGAGCCAGATAATTCCGGCTCCGCATGTTACGTTCCATAAAGGGTCAGAAACGGGCAGGCATCCCGGCCACTGTGGTTTAGCGTGACTTTTTACCGTTACCCGTAGGAGCCGGTGGAATCTCAACGGATGTCACGGGGGCAGACTGTGTCGTGGATACAGGCTGTACGATGACGGAATCCGGGGAGGCCGGTGCACCCTGCTGTACGGGAGGTGGTGCCATGACATGATGTTTCCTGTCATGACGTTCACGCTTCTTCTCGCTGCGTGAGGGTTTGGGAAGCTGCGGCGTGAGCTGGTGGTTATATTTCAGCTTATTGTAAGCAAGGCGATACCAGCGGCTATCCGGGGCGTTGTAGCCGAGAACGGCAGCGGCCTGTCGTGCCTCATCAGGCAGGCCGAGGTCCAGATTGACTTCAACCAGGCGTTCCAGCGCTTCCGGGACGTGGTTTGTCGTCTGGAAGTCCTGAATGACACGCTGGTAGCGGCCATAGGCAGCCTGATAGTCTTTTTCCCGCTGGTAGTAACGGCCAACGAACATTTCCTTACCGGCCAGATGGTCACGGCAGAGGTCGATCTTCAGCTGGGCATCACGAGCATAGGATGTCTGGGGAAAGCGGGTGATGACTTCCTGCAGAGCATCCATGGCTTCCAGCGTGCCGAGCTGGTCACGGGAGACATCACCAATCTGTTCATAATAGCAGAGGCCACGCAGGTAGTAGGCGTATGCAGCATCCGGGCTTGTCGGGTGCAGCTGGAGGTAGCGTTCCAGCTGCTGGACAGAGAGGGCATACTCCCCCTGTAGATAGTAGGCATAACCTTCCATCAGCTCGGCACTGCCCGTATAGCCGGAGTAAGGGAAGTTCTGCTGCAGGAGCTCAAACTCGCTACTGGCCAGCTTGTAATGGCCACCATGAAGGGCATCGATCCCGTAATTATAGAGGGTCTCAGCATCTGCCGTGCGTGGCAGCTTTGCCTGTATGTCGGCATCGGAGCTGGAACAGCCGGTGAGGAGGGCAAGCCCAAGCAGAGCCGGGATACCAAAGACCGAGAGACTGAAACGGGATGAACCCATGTGGGATTTTAGGATGCTGCTGACCATGATTTTCTTATAGCATGGGAGTTTTCTGGGAAAAGGGGGTTCTTGCTTTCCGGCCTGAGATTATCATTCGGAAGGGGGAAGTGACGATGCGCTTCCATCAGAGAACCGCCAGTTTTCTGGCGAGGCGAACAGGGCACGCAGAAGCTGGTTATTGAGAGCATGACCTGTTTTGTGACCTTCATAGCGGCAGGATAATGTATAGCCTGCACAATAGAGGTCTCCAATCGTATCCAATATTTTGTGGCGGACACATTCTTCACTATGGCGCAGCCCGCCGGGATTGAGGATACGATCATGTTGGATGACGAGAGCGTTTTCCAGTGAACCACCAAGAGCCAGCCCCTGCGCCTGAAGGGGAGCAATGTCCTGATGATTGACGAAGGTTCGGCAGAAGGCCACGTCCTGCTCAAAATTTTGCCGGGAGAGGGTGATCTCGTGGGACTGTTTGCCAATGGCTGGGGCGGGGAAATCAATGGTCAGGGCAATCTCTAATTGTCCTGCCTTCCCCGGTAGGAGGCGAGCATGGGCTCCATTTTTGCCAGTGACATGAACGGTACGAAGAACCTCTATGGAGCGCCGGGGTGTCTCCAGCCTCACAATACCCGCTGAATCAAGGAGAAAGAGAAAAGCCTGTGAACAGCCATCCAGAATGGGCAGTTCCGGCCCATCCAGCTGAATCAGAAGATTATCTATGCCAGAGGCATGGAGGGCGGCCATGAGATGCTCAATAGTGGCCACATGCAGGTCAGCCTGATGGGGAGAAGCGGCCACAGTAGCCAGAGGACTGGAAATGATACGGTCTGGCGTAATACGGAATGGTGCCGATCCCGCCTTATCCAGTCGTTGGAAGCGAATGCCCGTATCCGCTTCTGCCGGAATGAGCCGCATCAGAACAGGCTGGCCAGCATGCAGCCCGATCCCCCGGCAATGGATGGGGTGTTTCAGGGTTGTTTGCATGATGGTCGGTGAGGAGGAACCAATGCTGGCCTGAAAGCGGGTCCAGCGGCGCAGGGAAGCCGTATCTGTCGTGCGGGCGGTCTGCTCGGCCATGGGGGCCCCTGTTCAGCGTGGCGGGACTCCCGACCGTTCCGCCACGTTGGGCGGGACAGTCGGGATCATGAGGGGCTTATTTTGGCCCACGGCGCAGGTAAGTGGGAATGTTCAGGTCATCATCCTCAGCAAGGGGAGAGGTGTGATCACGCTGTGGAGATTTCTGCCCTGCTGGAGGCGGCGGGTCACGGCGTTCCTGATCGGCCGCCGGGCGGCTGCGGAAGAAGCGGCTAAACAGTCCGCCACCTGTCTGCGCTGGTTCCTCACGAGGGCGGACGGGCTCAGGTGCTGTTCCCGCAGGCTGGTGCGGCCCAAGATGCGGGTCATAATTAGGCAAAGGCGGTGTGGAATCAGCTGCTGCTTCCGGCTGAGGAGCCTCATGAGCAGGGGCTTCTTCTTCCGGAGACGGCTGGCTGTCCTGCTCAGGGGTTTCATCTTCCTGAGCGGCTGGTGCTTCTTCGGGAACGGCAGGTCTGGGGATGGGATTTTCCCGCACCGGAGGAACCTGCTGTTGCTTCTCGGCAGCGATATTGTCGGAGACGTCATAACGGGTCCGACCATCCAGACCCGTAGCGATGACGGACACCTGAACCTTACCATTCATCTCTGGCTTGACGACAAAACCGCTGTTGATTTCTTCATCTTCGCAGTTTGCGGTCTCACGAATGAGATTCATGATCTGGTTATAGGCCAGCAGGCTCATATCTTCGCCAAGTGTGACGTTGACAAGCAGAGCACGAGCCCCAGCGATGGATGTTTCTTCAAGCAGTGGGTTGGAGATGGCCCGTTCGGCGGCGGTGATAGCCCAGTCCTCACCATCTTCCTCGGCTGAGGCCATGCCAATGCCCATCATGGCCTTGCCCATACCACTCATGACGGTGCGGACATCAGCAAAGTCGAGATTCTGATAACCGGCTTCCAGCATCAGATCAGTCACACTGCGGACGCCGCTATAGAGGACATCATCTGCCATGGCGAAGGCTTCCACGAGTGACGTGGTCAGGGAAGCGCTGCCAAAGAGGTTCTGGTTAGGAATGACCAGAAGTGTATCGACATATTTTTCCAGCTCGGCAATACCGGCGGCTGCGGCACGGCTGCGGCGGGAGCCTTCAAAGTCGAACGGTTTGGAGACGACACCGATGGTCAGGGCCCCGACTTCATGAGCAATCCGGGCCACGACAGGGGCCGCCCCTGTGCCAGTGCCGCCGCCCATGCCAGCCGTCACGAAGACGAGGTCCACACCTTCCAGATGCTGGCGGATTTCATCTTCCACTTCTTCAGCAGACTGGCGACCTACTTCAGGCTTTGCACCAGCACCCAGCCCACGCGTCAGGGTAGGGCCAAGCTGAAGCCGTGTCTCTGCCTTGGAGAGGGCAAGCTGCTGGGCATCTGTGTTAGCGGCAATGAAGTTCACGCCACGCAGCTGGCCGGTAATCATGTTGTTGACCGCATTGACCCCGCCGCCACCAACTCCAATGACGGTAATGCGCGGGGGGCTGACAGCGCTTACACCGGGGGATGTTGGGGTCAGGTTCAATGACATAACGGTCTTGCTCCGGCCGTGGATGAGAACAGATGGCTACAGGTAAGGCTGTAGCAGACAGATATTGGCTACACGGTAGCATTTGGAGACGGAGATGTAACGCTAAATATCAGCCCTACATCTTCAGCTCATAACTTTCTTCGTAGCAGTCTGGCAAGGCGCCATCCCATGCCTCGCTGTGGAATCTCTTTTTCTGGCAGGCAGAAACTGTCACGAGCTCCGGCAGCCCATGCGAGCAGCCCCGATGCCGTGGAAAATCCTGCCCATATGGAAGGATGGTCAGCTTCCGGCAGCCCCCGTATGCCTGAGGGGGAGCGGACCTGCACGGGGCGATTGAGGATTTCGGCAGCGACCGTATCAAGCCCGTTGAGCAGCGCTCCGCCGCCTGTCAGAACGACACGTCCTTCCGCTGGGCGGCCCAGTCCGGCACCATCCAGCTCATGCCGCAGCATTTCCAATGTTTCTTCAACACGGGGGGCAATGGCCCGGACGAGGTCGGCCCGGGTGATCTGGCGAACGGCATTATGGTGGGAGAGGGGAAGCGCAATGGGGATTGAAGAATCATTGGAGGATGCACAGGCCACACCATAAAGGGTTTTGAGACGTTCTGCCGTTTCGATCGGGATGGACAGATAACCGGCAATGTCCCGTGTGATGTGATGCCCGCCAACCCGGATATGCCGGGTATAGAGCACACGGCCACGGGCGAAGACGGAGAGGGTCGTGGTGCCTGCTCCCATGTCAACAACGGTCACCCCAAGGTCACGCTCATCATGGTCCAGAACGGCGATGCCGGAGGCGATAGGGCTGGAGAGCATGTCAACGGCCCGAAGTTCTGCTTTGCGCAGGACGGCATCAAGGGTGTGAAGGGGGCTGATTTGCGCATCAATGACATGAAACTTGCCCATCAGCTTTTCACAGCGTTGCCCGCAGGGATCGAGCACTGTGATGTTGTCATCCACGTTGAAACCAAGTGGCATGACATGGACAAGCCTGCGATCTGGCTCGATGGCATCGTGGCGGGCCTGTTCGTAAAGATACTGGATGTCTTCTTCACCCACTTCCCGGCCACCGGGTGCCAGATAGGCATCGACATGATAGCTGCGGGGATTCCCGCAGGAGAGATTAACGGTGACATCCCTGATCCGGCGGCTGATCTTACGTTCCGCATCGCCGACCGTAGCCCGGATGACCCGTTCCACCTTGCGGGCATCAACAATAGCCCCTGAGTTAATGCCTTCCGAACGCCGCCATCCCCAGCTAAGCACCCGTAGCCCACCATTTTTCAGACCTTGGCCGATCAGGCAGGTTGTTTTTGTTGAGCCGATATCGAGAACCGTTTTCAGGCCCGGTGTCCATGTAAAGCCCTGCTGCTCCTCGGAGGGAAGAATGGGCAGGATGGCACGGCTCTGCTGGAGGACTACCTGAGACTGGCGAGAATGGGGAGCAGGGCGGGTCATGAGGCTTCAGTGCTCGGACGGTGGAGGCGTGGGCTGTGCATCCTGGTCGGCGTTGGGGGTGGCAGGATGGATGACCATACGGTCAGAGAGGCGCATGTCAATCGTTTTGAGGGGACGGTCTAACAGCTGGTAGTCTGTCTGGTAGGTATGTAGCCGTGCGAGAGCGGCTGCCTCGGCACCTTCTGGCAGCATGAGGGTTGTGCCGTTTTGCATGAGGATGTTCCAGCGCCGCTGGCCGATGCGGATCAGGGCCAGTGTGTGGCTGTTGATGTCCGGAAACTGGTTTAGCAGGGTAATGATGGCATCAGCCTCCGTGTTTGCACCCATTCCAACGACAAGGGGCAGCTTGCGGAAGACTGAGCTGTTATGAGCGGTCAGCTCCTGCCGGGAAACTGTGTCACCTTTTTGGTTGATGAGGACGAAATGACCATCCATCTGCCAGATGGCGATGGGATTTTTTTCCTCCACCGTGACGTTGACGGTATCGGGCAGATGCCGCTCGACCGTGGAGCGCTCAATGAAGGGGAGTGCATCAATCCGTTGGCGAGCATCTTCGACAGAGAAGCTGAAAAGAGAACGATTCAGGTTTGTGCCAAGGGCCTCCATGATCTCGCTCTCATCCGTCAGGTGGCGCCCTGTAATGGTGATGTGGCGTATCTGTAGAGGGTCCAGTGCAGCCAGACGGGCACGCAGGCTGCTGGTTAGGGTGTGGGCACCGAGACTTGTCCATGCCAGCCAGCCAGTCCCTGCCAGTAGGAAAAGGACCAGCAGCATGATACCCAGACGCCGCATGATGACCTTCTGCCTCTGCCAGAACAGGGACATGCTGGAGGGGCGGTCTCCATAGGGATCAACAGGGGCCTGAGGCCGTTTTCTGAAGAAGGACATCACGGTGCGTCAGCCGTTTCAGGGCTGGGGAACGGGATGAAGGGACAGAGGCTGTGCCTGACCCAGCGCATCCAGCACCAGCCAGTGACAGAGCAGCGGATAGCTCACACCGCGTGCGGCGGCCTGCTCGGGGAGCAGGGATGTGGCCGTCATACCCGGCTGGGTGTTGACCTCCAGAATGATGAGCTCGCTACGATCGCCATCATAACGGTAGTCTGTCCGGCTGGCTCCCTTGCAGCCCAGAGCCTGATGAGCCTTGCGGGCAAGGGTGAGGGCCTGTTCCGTAATGTCAGAAGGCAGGGGGGCTGGGATGATGTGGCGGGAACCATTGGCCTGATATTTGGCAGCGAAGTCGTAAAACCCGCCACTTTCCTGCGGGAGGATTTCCGTTACGGCTAAGGCATCATCACCAAGTACGGCAACCGTCAGCTCACGGCCGGGGATGAAACGCTCGGCCAGAATCTGGGGGCCGAATGTCCATGAATCGGCGATGGTCCGGCGTTTTTCGGCATCATCTTCATGAAGAATGTGCACACCGACAGAGGAGCCTTCCGCTACGGGCTTGAGCACATAGGGGGCCTGTAACGGTGCCCGTTGTTTCAGTTCTTCCGGCGTGATGAGACAGCCTTCTGCCACAGGCAGTCCGGCTGCCTGAAGGGCCATACGAGTGCTGGCCTTGTTCATGGCAATGGCAGAAGCCAGAATGCCAGAGTGGGTATGGGGAATTCCCAGCCATTCCAGAACGCCCTGAATGGCGCCATCTTCGCCACCGGGACCATGAAGGGCATTGAAGACAGCATCCGGCTGGCAGGCTTTCAGAGCGGTGATAGTGGCTGTGATGTCCGGTCCTGCATCGATGGCGTGAACATGATGTCCGGCTTCTTTCAGAGCGGTCATGACAGCCTTGCCGCTGGAGAGGCTGACGCTACGTTCGCTGGATATACCGCCCATCAATACAGCGATGGAAAGAGGCTTGGCGGCGGGGAGAGTATTTTTGTCTGTCATGCCCGGTTGTCTCATCATCAGAGGGAAGGAGCGGAGGGGAGAGGACGGCCTAGTCGTTTGATTTCCCAATGAAGACTGATGCCGCTTTTATCCAGAACACGGGCACGGACTGTTTCACCGAGTTCCTCCAGCTCCGTGCTGGTGGCGTTACCTGTGTTGAGCATGAAATTGCAGTGCTTTTCGCTGATCTGCGCTCCGCCGTGGCGTAGGCCCCGGCAGCCGGCAGCGTCAATCAGCTCCCATGCTTTATGGCCTTCGGGATTGCGGAAGGTGGAGCCACCTGTCCGGGCCCGCAGGGGCTGGCTGGCCTCACGACTGGCCCGCATCTCCTGCATTTTCTGCTGTATGGCGGCGGGGTCTTCCTCTTCACAGGCTTTCAGGCGGGCACGCAGGACGATGCTGCCTTCAGGCAGGGAGCTGTGACGGTACTGCATGTTCAGGGCCGAGGCGGGCAGACGCTGGAGGGTGCCTTCATGGGTCAGGATGTCTACCCAGTCGAGTAGGGTGGACATGTCACCCCCATAGGCCCCCGCATTCATGCAGACTGCCCCGCCAATGGAGCCGGGAATGGTGGAGAGAAACGCAAAGCCGGACATGCCAGCCTGTGCCGCCGTTTCGGCCACGCTACTGTCCAGTGCAGCGGCTCCAGTGATCAGGCCATCGCCATCAGCCTCGATACCAGCGAAGCCTCCGGCGAGGCGGATGGTCAATCCCGGTAGGCCACCATCACGAATGATGACGTTGGAGCAGGCCCCCAGAACCGTCACGGGCATATCAGGCGGGCACTGGCGCAGGGCCGAGGCAAGGTCTTCGGCATCCTGCGGGACGAACAGCCAGTCTGCGGCTCCACCGCTGCGGAACCAACTGCGGGCGGCCAGAGGGGCTTGTGCTTTCAGTCGGCCTCGCAGACTCTGGAAAAGGGTGCCAGCCGTCATGATGCGTCCCGCTTGAGGTTGGAAAGCTGTTCAGGCAGGGCCTGTGCCCAATGAGTGATGGACCCAGCCCCGAGACAGACGACATAATCGCCCGGGGCGGCAATGTCAGCCACAAGATCGGCCAATTCATCCGGGGAGGCCAGAGGCAGGACATGGCGGTGCCCACGGTCCCGCAGCCCTTCGACAAGCTGGTCCCGCCCGATGCCTTCGATGGGGCTTTCTCCGGCAGCATAGACATCGGCTACGATGACGGTATCGGCGTCATTCATGCAGGTGCAGAAATCATTGAACAGGGCGCTGAGGCGTGAATAACGGTGCGGCTGGATGACGGCGATGACGTGACCGGCTCCAGCCTGCCGGGCAGCTTTCAGAACGGCGGCGATTTCGACAGGGTGATGGCCGTAATCATCAATGATTTTTACGTCATTCCATGTGCCGGTCAGGGTGAAACGACGCTGGACACCACGGAAGCCGCCAAGGGCATCAGCGATGACGTGATCGGGGATTTCCATTTCCTGCGCCACGGCAATGGCCGCTACGGCATTGAGGACATTATGGTGCCCGAACATGGGTAGATGGAATGGACCCGCCAGACGCTGGCTGCTGGTGGTCCGGTCTGTGATGGTGACGTTGAAGGTCACGCCCTTGCTGTCCGTCCCGATGATTTCGGCCCGGACATCGGCCTGCGGGCTGAAGCCGTAAGTCACGACACGGTGGTCGGAGAGCTGGGGAATCATCTGCTGCACACGGGGGTGATCTACGCAGAGGACAGCGAAGCCATAGAAGGGAATGTTGGAGACGAACTGTCGGTATCCGGCTTCCATAGCCTCGTCAGACCCCCAATGATCCAGATGTTCGGGGTCCATGTTGGTGACAACGGCAATGATGGCGGGCAGGCGGAGGAAGGAGCCGTCACTTTCGTCAGCTTCCACAACCATCCAGTCACCGGACCCCATGCGGGTATTGGTGCCATAGGCTTCAATGATACCGCCATTGATGACGGTCGGGTCCAGTTTGGCCTGTTCCAGCACGCAGGCCACGAGACTGGTGGTAGTGGTCTTGCCATGCGTCCCCCCGATGGCCACGGCCCAGCGCAAGCGCATCAGCTCCGCCAGCATCTCTGCCCGCCGGACAACGGGAATCAGCCGGGCACGGGCAGCCATGACTTCCGGATTATCCCGTTTCACGGCGGTAGAGATGACAACGACCCGTGCTTCCCCCAGATTGGCTTCATCATGGCCGATATGTACATGAATGCCGGATTTGCGAAGACGCTTTACATTGGCATTTTCAGCAATATCCGAGCCCTGAACCTTGTAGCCAAGCATGTGCAGCACTTCGGCAATACCGGACATGCCGATGCCGCCAATGCCAACGAAGTGGATCAGGCCAAGGTTGAGGGGTAATGCACGCATCAGGGGGAGCTCCGGCAGAGGGGAAGGGAAAAGGCAGGTAATCAGGCTTTGATGGTCGTTTCAACCAGATCAGCGAGTTTTTTGGCAGCATGACGTTGCTGGAGCGCACGGGCCCCTTCGGCGGCATGAGCCAGTTCTTCAGGGTGATCGATCAGGTGAAGCAGATGCTTGCAGAGCGCATCGGAGGAGAAATCACGCTGACGGACCATCCATCCGCCGCCGACCCGCTCCATAGCCTGAGCATTGACGCTTTGCTCATCGGAAGCAGCAATGGGGAGCGGTACGAGAATGGATGGACGCCCGACCATGGCCAGCTCGGCTACGGAAGACCCACCTGCACGACCGATGACAAGATGCGCCTTGTCCAGCTCTGTGGCGACATCGTCAATGAAAGGGGTGACTGTCGCTTTGATGCCGACTTGCTGATAGATGCCGGAAATAACAGGCACCATATCTTCGTGAACCTGCTGGGTGACCTGCAGGCGAAGCCGGATATGCCGTGGCAGGTTGCAGAGAGCCTGCGGCACGACCGAACTGAATATCTGTGCACCGAGTGATCCACCCCAGATGAGCAGGTTGATGGGGGCATCACTGTAGGTTTCTGGCGCTTTATAGGGTGTCTCGGCCAGTGCCTCTATGGCAGGGCGGACGGGCATACCTGTCTGCACAACATGTTTTCCGACTGGCAGACGGGCGACACGTGGGTAGGATGTGGCAATCGCATCGCCGAAACGGGCCAGAAGGGCATTGGCCTGCCCAAGAATGGCATTGCCTTCATGAATGATGAGGGCGGGTTTCCTGCCCAGATTCAGGCGGCTGCCGAGCAGGGGCGGAATGGATGGATAACCGCCAAAGCCGACCACAGCGGCAGGTTGATGTCTGGCCATGACCTGACGGGCTCCCAGACTGCTCCAGAGCAGCCGACCTATGCCTTTGAGCTTGTCGATCGGTTTCTTACCAGCCACGCCGCTACTATTGAGAACATAACGGGGGCTACGTGCAAAGACACCTTGTGAGGCACGACCATTGCGGGCGTCCGTCATGAGAATGACAGGGTAGCCTCGTTCCAATAGCTCGGCTCCCAGAGCTTCAGCAGGAAAGAAATGTCCGCCCGTACCTCCGGCGGCAATGACGATCGGTGCATGTGTCATGAGTCGTGTCCTTTCTGGAATGATGTGGTCAGGCGTGTTGCTGTTTCAGCAGAGGCAGGGGGCGGCGTAAACAGGCCCGGTTGTATGCGGTGGCGGGTCAGGGCGAGTGCCATGCCAATGGTCAGGGCAACCGAAAGCGCTGAACTGCCCCCGTAGGAAATGAACGGTAATGTCATCCCTTTGGTGGGGATCAGATGGAGTGATGACCCCATATTCACAAAGGCCTGCAACCCGAACCCAGTTATCAGCCCGCTGGTTGAAAGAATGATGTAGGGATTCTTTTCCTCCAACAGGCGGTTGAGGGTAGAGAAAACCAGTACGGTGAAAACGGCGATGATGAACAGGCACATCACGAAACCATATTCCTCCCCGGCTACGGAGAAGACGAAGTCAGCATGAGCATCGGGCAGAAGGTCTTTCACCCGGCCTTCACCGGGGCCACGGCCGAGTAGTCCTCCGTTCCCGAAGGCCCGCATGGAGGTATCAATCTGGTAATGGTCGCCTACATCAGGATGCAGGAAGCGCTGCACACGGGAATGAACATGCTCAAATACCAGATAGGCTACCCCGAAGGCACCCAGAGCTGCCGAAACCAGCATACCGAACACGATGATGGGAAGACCATCAATGAAAAGCTGGGTAATGAATACCATGCTGATGACGGACAGCATCCCAATATCAGGCTGTGCCTGCAGCAGCGCCGCAATGACAACATAGACCCCACAGGCTACCAGCCGTCCCGGAAAGCGCCAGCCATTGGAGAGCCTCAGCGTATGGCGCAGGCTCAACAGAAGGCCCGTTACGACTGCGAAGCAGGGCTTTAGAAACTCAGAGGGCTGAACAGACATGAGTGGCAGAGCGATCCAGCGTCTGGCTCCCTTGATCTCCATGCCATGAACAAGGGTCATGAAGGTGGCCCCCAGAGCCACAATACCGCCCATGACGGCGATCCGCCCGATCATGCGGGGGCTCATCCGGGATGTGATGATGACGACCGAACCGGCAAGGGCCAGAAAGACCACCTGCTTGAGGATGAACATGTTCCGGGAGGCCCCGATACGGTGTGCCACGGCAGGGCTGGCAGCCAGCATGAGGATGTAGCCCAGAGCAATCAGGATACCCACGCAGCTCAGGCTGACATGGTCGAGACTACGCCACCACTGGGCTTTGGCGGAACTGTCGGAACGGTCGGAAAAAGCCATCAGCAGGGTACCTCCGCACAGAGGCGGCGGGCCAGTGTTGCAAAGGCCGTGCCTCGTTCTTCAAAATTGCGGAACTGGTCAAAACTGGCACAGGCCGGGGAGAGTAGGATAGGCAGGGCTTCCTGCGTCCGGGCGAAATCCCATGCGGCCTGAGTGGCTTGTTCCAGCGTTTCGCTCATCTCGAAAGAAACATCATGGGCCGCCAGCGTTTCAGCCAGAAGTGGCGCATCCCGCCCGATGAGAAAGGCCCGGCGTACATGGCTGAAAAGCGGTGCGAGGCTGGCTATGCCGCCTTCCTTAGCGGTTCCCCCGGCGATCCATAGGCTTTTGGGAAAGGCCCGGAGCGCATGAAAGCTGGCCTCGGCATTGGTGGCCTTGCTGTCGTTGATAAAGCTGATTCCATCAGCCTGCGCCACGAGCTGAAGGCGATGATCCAGCCCGGTGAAACTTCTGATTCCCGCAGCGATCTGATCTTCCGTCAGGCCAAGATGACGGGCGATGGCCCGGCAGGTTTCGATATTTTGGGCGTTATGCTGCCCCGGTAAAAATGGTGCTTCCGTTTCTGGCACGGCCTGCGTGATGGCAAGGGTTCGTACGGTCACACCCTGTTCTGTTAGTCGCTGGCGCAGGGCTTTCGTCCATGAGGCATCTTCGCCCAGAATGGCGAGATCATCTTGTGTCATATTGTCAAAAACATGCGCTTTGGCATCAAGATAGCCCTGCATGGAGCCGTGCCGGTCCAGATGGTCCGGTGTCAGATTGAGTAGGGCAGCGGCACAGGCGTGATAGTCCTTCAGCCGTTCCAGCATGTAGGAGGACATTTCGACGATATAGACGCCATCATCTCCCAGAGCAGGCAGGGCAAGAGAGGCTGTACCGAAATTGCCACCACAGCAGGCAGGAATACCGGCCTGTGTGAGAATATGGGTCAACAGGGCCGTGGTGGTTGACTTGCCGTTTGTTCCCGTAATGGAGACGAAGCGTGCCTTTGAACCTGCTTTACGTACGACCTGCCAGAGCAGTTCTGCATCCGAGAGGATGGGGACATGTTGTTCCTGCGCCAACAGGGCTGTGGGGTGTGGTTTGGGCAGGTGATGAGGAATGCCGGGCGAGAGGATCAGGGCATCCATGCCCGAGAGATCGACAAGTGGTGCAAGGGTCAGGCGTGGATGAGTGGAAAGAGGTTCAGGGAGTTCTGGTTTGTTGTCGTCCCATGCCTGAACCGTTGCGCCCAGATTTAACAGGGCCTGCACGACAGCCGCACCATTACGTCCCAGACCGCATACAGCATAGCGCCGACCTGCCAGCAGTGTGGCAGGCCATGTGAGGGAGGAGAGAGAGGATGCGGTGGTCATTAGCGTAGCTTCAGTGTGGCGAGACCACACAGCCCCAGAATGATGGCAACAATCCAGAAGCGGACGACAATTTTCGGTTCCTGCCAGCCTTTCTTTTCAAAATGATGATGCAGCGGGGCCATGAGGAAGATGCGCTTCCCCGTGCGGCGGAACCAGAAGACCTGAATGATGACGGAAATGGTTTCCACCACGAACAGCCCGCCAACGAGGCAGAGGACCAGTTCATGCTTTACGGCGACCGCCACGGCACCCAGTGCTCCACCCAGTGCCAGAGACCCGGTATCCCCCATGAAGACTTCTGCCGGTGGTGCATTGAACCAGAGAAAGCCCAGCCCGGCCCCGATCAACGCAGCACAGAAGATGCTCAGTTCTCCGGTACCGGGGACGTGATGGAGCTGGAGGTAATCCGCAAACACATGGTTGCCGACCAGATAGGCAATCAGGGCGAAGACGAGGGCCGCAATGATGGAGGGTACAGTGGCCAGCCCATCCAGCCCGTCCGTCAGGTTCACGGCATTGCCGAAGCCCGTGATGGTCACCATCGCAAAGAGCGGGAAGACATAGCCGAGATGCAGCACGAATGTCTTGGCAAAGGGAAAGGCCACGGCATTGCGCAGGTCAGGCGGTGTCAGGGCTTCCATGGCGATACCGGCAAGGCAGGAAATCAGGAATTCTCCACCCAGTCTGATTTTCTTGGAGACGCCTTTACTGTTACCCTTGGCCAGTTTGAGATAGTCATCTGCAAAGCCGATAGCCCCGAAGCCCAGCGTTGTCAGCAGGACAGCCCAGACGAACCCGTCATACAGATCGGCCCAGAGAAGGGTGGAAAGCGTGAGGGAGAACAGGATGAGGCCGCCGCCCATGGTGGGGGTACCGGCTTTCTCCAGTATGTGCCGTTCCGGCCCGAGGGCACGGATGGGCTGACCTTGTCGCTGGATGCGTTTGAGCTGGGCAATGAAGGGCTTGCCGAGCAGCAGGGAGATGACCAGTGCTGTCAGGCAGGCACATCCGGCCCGGAAGGTCATGTAATGCAGCAGATTGAGAAGGCCGCCGTGAGAGGAAGAAGGTGCAGCAAGGAGGTTAAAGAGCATCAGGCGGACTCTGGGGCGTGTTGTGTTGTGGGTACGGGCTGCTCCAGTAGAGCAATGAGGGCGCGCATGTTACTGCCCAGACTTCCTTTCACAAGCAGGACATCTCCCTTTTTCAGGGCAGGGCGCAGCAGGGAAGCAAGCTGGACTGAAGTTTCAGCATACCCTCCCTGTAAGGAAGGTGGCAGGGCCTCGTAAAGGGCTTTCATATGCGAACCACAGCAGAATGTTAGAATGTCATGCTTTATTAACGGCTTGGCTAAAGCACGATGTTCGGCATCAGCAAACTCGCCCAGTTCTCTAATGTCGCCCAGAGCGGCAATATGGCGGGTTGCAGGCATGAGGGCCAGCGTCTCGATGGCGGCGCATATGCTGGGGCCGGAAGCATTGTAGCTTTCATCCAGCAGGGTGACATTGCCGGGCAACAGGCGTTGTTGACCCCGTCCTGCTTCGGGAAGGAAAGGATGCAGGGCTTCGGCGCCTGCCTGTGGGGAAAGCCCTAGTGCGGCAATGGCACCGAGGGCCAGAGCGGCATTGCGGGCCAGATGAGGGCCGGGGGCCGTAAGCTGTACGTCCGTTTCCCCCTGTGGTGTGGCTAGATGGAAGTGACTGCCTTCCGCCGTGCAGGCAAGCTGCGTCAGCTGGATGATTGCTTTTTCTGTCGTGCCTACCTGCCAGAGGGGCACGTCAGCAGGCAGGGCATCTGTCAGACGGGCAAGGCCCTGTGAACCTTCCGGGCAGAGGGCAATGCCTGATGAAGGAAGCGCAGCAAACAAGGCGGCTTTTTCTTCGGCAATGGCGTCAATGCTGCCCATATGGCCCAGATGAGCGTTGCCAATGGTGGAGATGACGCCGATATCCGGGCGTATCTGGGCTGCCAGTGGAGCGATCTCACCGGGATGGTTCATGCCCACTTCACTGATGCAGAAGTCGGCCTCTTTCGGCAGGCGGGCGAGGGTCAGCGGGACACCCCAATGGTTGTTGAAGGAGGCCACGGAGGCATGGACCCTGCCATAAGGCGCAAGGGCCGTAGCTAGCATGTTCTTGGTGGTTGTCTTTCCCACGCTTCCCGTAATGGCGATGACCTTGCCCTGAAACTGTGACCGCCGATAACGCCCCAGAGCCTCCAGTGCCTGCATGGTGTCGGTGACTTTCAGCAGGCGGGGATCATCTGTTAGGTCCGCTTCGGCAATAGCGGCCTCATCATGAGCCATAACGCAGCTGGCTCCGGCCTCTAATGCCTGTCGCAGATAACGGTGCCCGTCTGAATTATAGCCGATCAGGGCAATGAAAAGATCGCTGGGCTGTAGGATACGTGTGTCGATACAGACGCCATGCACTTGCACATCACCGGAAAGTTCTCCTTGTGTGGCGTCACGGAGTTCCCTGCTGTTCCAGAGGCTGGTGGGCATCAGGCAAGCTCCTTTGCGAGTGTGGCAGTGATGGTACGGTCATCGAAAGGATGCGTCTCGCCCTTGATGATCTGGCTTGTTTCATGCCCCTTCCCGGCGATGAGCAGAACATCGCCTTCTTTCAGCCCTGCAAGAGCCGTACGGATGGCTTCTTTACGGTCGCCGATCTCTTTTGCCTGCGGTGCTGTGGCAAGGATTTCAGCCCGGATGGAGGCAGGGTCTTCACTGCGGGGATTGTCATCGGTGATGATGACTTCATCAGCGAGATGGGCGGCAATCTGCCCCATGAGGGGGCGTTTGCCCCTGTCACGATCTCCGCCTGCACCGAAGACAACGACCAGTCGGCCGCTGGCATGAGGCCGCAGGCTGAGCAGCACATGTTCCAGAGCGTCGGGTGTGTGGGCATAATCCACATAAGCGCAGGCCCCGTTCGGCAGATGGGCGACAGGCTCGCAGCGGCCCGGTACGCCTTTCAGGTGCGGCAGCAGGGCGATGACTGATTCAGCGTCCTTGTCGTCATCCCAGCAAAGAGCGGCTGCCAGAAGGGCATTCTCGGCCTGAAAACGGCCCGGCAGTGGGAAGTGAAGCGGCGGCAGGGTAAGACCATGAAGTTCCAGCGTTAGGTCCATGCCCTGCGGGGTAGGTGTGGCCTCCAGAATGCGGATGGTTTTGCCTGTCGTGCCAACCGTGCGGAGGTTCAGCCTGCGGCGTATGGCGATTTCATGAAGGGCCTTGTAGCTTTCGCCATCCATGTCGCTGTTGATGACGGCCCGGCCTCCTTCGGGAAGCAGGTCGTCAAACAGGTGCAGCTTGGCCTGTCGGTAGGCTTCCAGCGTGTGATGATAATCCAGATGGTCCCGTGTGAGGTTGGAGAACGCTGCCGCCGTGATGGCAACACCATCCAGCCGGTGCTGTTGAAGCCCATGTGACGAGGCTTCCAGTGCGACATGGTTGATACCTTTTGCCTTGAGGGCGGCAAGCGTGTCCGCAAGGGTAACGGCATCGGGTGTAGTCAGGGACGGCAGAGGAGGCAGGTCCACATCGCTGATGAGCCCTAGAGTACCGAGGCTTGCTGCTTTCTCGTGACGGAGCTGGTGAAGCTGACGGAGGAAGTCTGCCGTGCTGCTCTTGCCGTTTGTGCCGGTGATGGCGGCGATGTGGTCCGGCTGTGGACCAGCCAGCAGGGCCGCAGACCGGGCGAGGAAACGGGCAGGGTCGGGCAGGGTGATGATGAGGGCTGTGTGGCCGTTTTCACTCTGTTCTGTGGGATAATGTTCATCTGGTGAGGCGGCCAGTACGATGGCCGCCGCCCCTTGGGCAATGGCTAAGGGAATGAAATGGCGCCCATCCTGTTTTGTTCCTTTCAGGGCTACGAAAAGGCTACCTGCTCCTGCCTTCCGGCTGTCAGCAGTGATGCTGGAAATCTCCGGGTCTTTGATGAGCTCTCTGGAAAGGCCATGATGATGGAGCAGGGAGGAGAGTTTCATGGGAGATGCCTTCATGATGGGAGCGGTAACAGAATCAGCGTCAGCGGGCGTGATGGGCGCCATGCTTGGCGGCCAGACGGTTGACGGTGGCAGCGCCGGGGTCATTGCCGGGGCCGAGCGGGCGGTGGACACCGGGCGGCACGGGTGGTGAAAGTGACAGGGCCAGCTGTTCATCAATCTGCTGGGCTTTGGCGGGTTCCAGAGGGAATAGCCCCAGCATAGGGGCTGTGCGTGTCACGATACGGGAGAAAGTCGGGGCAGCAATCCATCCGGCCGTGGTCCAGCCGTGTGTTTCTGCTGTCCCCTGAGGGGCGTCCAGCATGACATAGAGGGCATATTTTGGGTCGTTCATGGGGAACATGCCTGTAAAAGCTGTGATGTTGACATGTTTCAGATAACCACCATGGGCACCGATCTTTTCTGCCGTACCTGTCTTTCCTCCCACGAGATAGCCGGGGCTTTCGGCCTTCTTGCCGATCCCTTTGGTGACGACAAGCCGCAGGATGCGCCGCAACAGGCTGGAATTTTCAGCAGAAATGAGATGCGGTCCCTTTTGTTCCTCTGCCATGACGACATCATCATTGAGATGATCACGGGCCAGAAGGGTGGGGGTGACCAGATAGCCCCCGTTACCCGTACAGGCCGTTCCCCGGACGATGGCGAGAGGGGATTCTGCCACACCATGACCAAAGCCGACCGTCATGACTGTGGTTTCCCCCCAGTTTTTAAGAGAAGGGACCAGAGGGCGTCCTGCTTCGGGGAGCTCTACAGGAACACGATCCAGAAACCCCATATTCTTCAGCCAGTCATGTTGGCGCTGCCGCCCGACATCCAGCGCAATGTGAGCCGAGGCGGGGTTGGATGAATAGGCCATGACTGAAGGCAGAGCCAGCCATGGGGCGAAGTGATCTGTCTTGAGGTCGGAAATCGTGAAGCGGCCGACATGGATGGGGATGGTTGAAAACTGGTCCCACGGGTGCGCCACGCCCAGCTGGAGGGCCATAGCCGCCGTCTGGAGCTTGAAGGTCGAGCCGGGTTCATACATGCCTGTCACGGCACGGTTGAAGCGGGCGTCGTCAGCGGCATGAGCGAAGTTGTTGGCGTCATAGTCAGGTAGGCTGACCATGGCCAGAATTTCCCCGGTATGGACATCCATCAGGATGGCAGAGGCACCAATGGCCCGGAAGCGGGTCTTGGCGTCATTCAGTTCATCACGGATGGCGGCCTGCACACGGGCATCAATGGAAAGACGGAGTGGGGTATGGTCCTCCAGCAGGCGCTGGTTAAAGAATTTCTCCACGCCCGCAATGCCGTGATTGTCGATATCTACGCTGCCGAGAATTTGGGCGGCCACATTGCCCAGTGGATAATGGCGCTGTTCACCATTTTCAAAATAGAGGCCGGGAATGCCCAGATTGTTGATGGCAAGTTCATCCGTGGGGGCAATATTGCGGGCGATATAGACGAACTGTTTCTTCTGTTTCAGCCGGCGGACAGTTTCTTCTATGTTGAGATTGGGCAGGATCGTGCGGAGCTTCTTGGCCACATCTTCCGGCTCAATGATTTCCATGGGGTTGGCATAGACCTGCACAATGGGCAGGGAGAGGGCCAGCGGCTGGCCGTTGCGGTCCACAATGCTGGCCCGCTTGATGTTGGGCAGCACGAAGCCATTGCCCGCCATGGCTTTGGGGTCCGGATGGGGGATTTCCGGTATGGAATTGCCAATCTGGTTGGGCAGCGGGGCCATGGGAGCCAGTATGGTGGCAAAGAGCGCCTTTACGGCCACGCCGCCATACAGGAACAGGAAGCCCATGCCGAGATAGATGAGCCTGTTCTGGCTTTTCTCCAGCCAGCTAAGGGGATTTTCCCGGCGGTCTGCCCACCATTTCCGGATATAGTCCAGAAGACGGATCAGGATGAAACGGCGTCCTGTCTTCCCACCAGATGAGGTTTTCTGGCGGGTCTGGTCAGTCTTTCGGGACGGTCGGGAGGCCATGGGGCGTAGGCTCGGCAGGTATGAGACGTGAACGGGCGCAAGACCCGCCTCTGGCTCAGTTGGTCAGAGGAACGGGCGGCGGGAGAGAAGACTGATCCCCTGTTGCTGGGGCGGAGGCGGTGTGAATCCCTCCCATATGAGCCCGGACCCGATGCCCCCCCGGCTGGGCCGGATGCCAGACAACATCCTCGGTAGGTTCATCATGCGTATGGTCGGGGGTGGGATGTGCCTTCTTATGGTCGATATCCAGAGCATGAGCGTGATGGCGGGGCGTGCCACTGCTCCCCTGACCGCTAAGAAGGGCCAGACTTCTCTCCAGTTGCCGGTCCGTCTCGCCATTGGCATCACGCATGCGTGGGCGGCTGGTGTGATGATCCACAGCCGCCGTTGTGGTCATGTCATGCTGAGGGTGTACCGTAGCGGCTGCCGGCACGGGGTGGGCAGGCTCCACAGGTGTGGCTGACACCTTCTTGGGCTGTGGCTGCACGGTATGGCCAGGTGAGGGAGGGATAATACGGTGGTCGATAGCCGGGAGACGCTTCTGAAGGTCTGCCAGCTGGACGAACTGGGTCGGCTCCACCTGACTCAACTCCGGTAGGACACGCTGAGCCAGAGCGCTCAGGCGGTCAGGCTGGTTCAGGAGAGCCCACTGGGTGCGAAGGATGGCTGTCTGCTGCTGGACACGGCGTGTATCCTCGACCGTCTTCCGGATGTCCTGATTGAGCACGAGGGTCTCGTGTTTCTTTGTATAGAGAAACAGGCCAGAACCGGCGGCCATAGCGGCGCAGAAAAGGGTAACGAAACGGATCATGCTGGGGCTCCATTGGCGGGGAGGCGCCGCAGGGCGCGCAGACGTGCGCTGCGGGAGCGGGGGTTAAGCTGTAGTTCTTTTTCTGTCGGTGTGCGTGGGCGTGTGTGCAGGAGCTCAAAAGCAGGGGCTTCTGAGCGCTGCATGGAGAGCGGTGTGTGGCGGGAAGGGCCGGCTACGCGGCCAGCCAGCCGTGCGAGAGCCCGTTTTGTCATCCTGTCCTCCAGAGAATGGAAGGTCACGATGCAGAAAACCCCACCCGGGGCCAGAAGGGTAGGAGCGGCCTCTAGGGTGCGTTCCAGCTCTCCCAGCTCATCATTCACGGCGATGCGAATGGCCTGAAAGCTGCGTGTGGCAGGGTCAAAATTGGGGCGCTCTTTGGGAACGGCCTTACGGATGATCTCGGCAAGTTGCCCGGTTGTCTGTATCGGGCCACTCTGGCGGGCATCGACAATGGCCCGTGCGACACGGCGGGAGCGGCGTTCTTCACCATAATGATACAGAATATCTGCCAGAGCCTGCTCTTTCTCGCCATTGACGATATCGGCAGCGCTCAGCCCGTCAGTGCTCATGCGCATATCCAGCGGGCCATCATGACGGAAGGAAAAGCCACGATCTTCCTGATCGAGCTGGAAGGAGGACATGCCAAGGTCCAGCACGATGCCCTGAAAGGGACCGACATGACCGACCAGTTCTTTCATGGCGCTGAAGGTCCCCTGATGGAGGTGCAGCCGTCCTTCAGAGGCGGCAACGAGGGGCTGCCCCCGTTTGATGGCATCGGGGTCACGGTCAATGGCGTGGACGGTGCAGGGGGCGGCACGCAGGAGGGCACGGCTGTAACCGCCACCGCCAAAGGTACCATCCAGATACACGCCCTCTGCCTGAGGATTCAGGGTTTCCAGAACCTCTGGCAGCATGACGGGGAAGTGACCTTCCTGCTGCATTTCCTCAGCGATCTGATAGGCGTGATTCATGATGTGGAAGCCTCCTGAGCGGTGGGGCGTCTATGGCGGCCAAGGTCCCGTGCGCGGCTGCGGGCCTGTTCTCGGCGGCCTTCGGCAAGTGTCGGGTTCCATATCTGGAAGACACGGCCCAGCCCCATGAAGGTGACGTCTCCTTCCAGTTTGGCGTGGTCTTTCAGGTTTTTTGGGAGATTAACCCGGCCTTCTTTGTCGCAGTCCAGAGGATAAGCATCGGCATAAAGGCTTGTGGCCAGATCGTCATGATCTTCTGAAAAAGGATCATAGTCATCCAGCGCACTGGAGAAGGCGAAAAAGGCGGATGCAGACCATCCCTCAAGGCAATCATGCAGGTGGGAGGGCCGAATGATCATCAGGGCATCTCCCGGCCGTGCCTGTTCCCGCAGGACAGTGCGGAAGGGAGAGGGAATGGAAATGCGGCCTTTGGCGTCCACCCGGCTGGCGTGGGTTCCGAGAAACATGGTCATGATCTGAAAAGTCCCTCCCTCCCTTGCCTGTGAATGATGGACGGTCGATGCCATTCCCCGATGGTGGGATGTTATGGGGTATCATGGGATTTTATGGGACGTCAAAGTTTTATTGCGAAAAATGGCAGTGTCCTGTCTTTTTATTGTGAGGACACTGGAAAGGAGATGTGGATCGTTAAGAGAAGTCGCATAAATACTTAACAAGAGTTTCGTGAAATATGTCATCAATATGAAGCTGGCTTCTGTGGCGGAGACCAAGAAGATGTGGATTTTCAAAGGGGTAATGAGAGGAGGAGAGTGTCTGTATTCGGCCCGTCATGGTCATAACTGGTGATGACTTGTGACGTGACTGGTCATGAGCGGACGATGAGGGGCCAGATGGTCTATAAGCCGGGTTCTGTCCTGTCCCATGATAGCAAGGGACGGGGCGATCATTCCTCTGGGATGTGTCTTGCAACACACCTCACGCAACCAACCCGAATGACAGGGCAGGACCCCTCAGCCATAATCTGGCTTGTCATTCCTATTCGGTCTTGCTCCCGGTGGGGTTTACCATGACCGCCGCTGTTGCCAGCCGCGCGGTGCGCTCTTACCGCACCGTTTCACCCTTATCCGCATCATCTCCCAAGAAAGGAGAAAACAGGCGGACGGTATTGTTTCTGTGGCACTGTCCCTAGGGTCGCCCCCGCCGGCCGTTAGCCGGCACCGTCTTCCTGTGGAGCCCGGACTTTCCTCCATGTTCCGTAAGGACCACAGCGATCGCCCGACCATCTGGCTGGGGGTGCTTATGCCTGCCTGTCCGGGGCGGGTCAAGCGGCAGGTCAGGTCAGGGCATTCATCAGGGGGTAAGGGGGTGGTACATGTCGGGCGAGCCTGCATCGGTCATGATGCTCTGGCCTGCACGATCCACCCGCACATGAAAGAGCAGTTCTGCCGAAGGTTTGTCACCGGGGCAGCCATTCCCATGCCGTCCCAGCACGTCAATCGTGGGTGTGTTCACGCTGCCATCCCCGTTGACGACCATGACAAGGCAGCGCCGCGGCAGAGTGGTCAGCCCCTTATGAGTGATGACGGTGCGCAGATGCTCCACAAGGGCGGTATTGTCGAACCAGCTTAGTTTACTGAAGGTAAACTGGTCATAGAGACTGTCCAGTATCCCAGTGCGGACAAAGGTGAACATGAGCAGGAAAGCAGGAACCACGACAATGAGGCGGCGGATGATGTGCTGTTTCAGGGAGCGTGGCGGCCTTGGACGGCGGCGGCCTAACCGGGGTGGTGTGGTGGGTTCTGTCATGATGGGAGTGCCTTGGGGCTGGATGGACAAAAGGTGAAAGGACGGATAGGCAAAACCGCCCTGCCAGAAAGGACAGGGCGGTTTGCCGAATCATATGGCAGGCACGGGGAAACCGTTCCTGTTGCTGCTCATGGGCAGATCAGTGCGCCATGTCTTCATGCCACGCATCGCCTGTTGTGGCGATGAAGCGGCGTGCTTCTTCCGGCCCGTAGGAACCGGCAGCGTAATGCGCCATCGGTGCTTTGTTGGCAGCCCATGCTTTCAGGGTCGGTTCAACCCATGCCCATGCGGCTTCCACTTCATCACGGCGAATGAAAAGGGCCGGATAACCACGGACAGCATCCAGCATCAGACGCTCGTAGGAATCCGGGATGAGGGACCCGTCAGCCGGAGCAAACTTTCCGGTCATGCTGCCATGCTGGAGGTCAAACCCGGCAGCCGCAGGATTCTTGATATTCAGAGCCAGCCCGAACCCTTCATCCGGCTGGAGGCGGATTACCAGACGGTCAGACGCGGCAGATGTGCCGAACAGGGAAGACGCGGATTTCTTGAAGGTTACGATGACTTCGCTCACCTTCTTTGTCGAACGCTTTGCCGTGCGGATGTAGAAAGGCACATCCTTCCAGCGTGGTGTATCGATATAGGCCCGCATGACGGCGTAGGTCTCGGTGTGGCTCTCATCGCCCAGCTCCTCCAGATAACCCGGAACAGGCTTACCTTTCAGCTCACCTTTGACGTACTGGGCACGGACCGTCTCGCTGGCGACTTTATCTTCCGGGATAGGGCGCAGAGCTTTCAGGACGTTCACCTTGGCGTCACGGACAGAATCTGCCTCCAGATCAGCCGGTGGCTCCATAGCGCAGAGGCTGAGGACCTGAAGAAGATGGTTCTGGATCATGTCACGCAGGGCGCCGGACGTGTCATAATAGGCGGCACGGCCTTCCACACCTACGGTCTCGGCAGCGGTAATCTGAATGCTCTGGATGTGCTCAGCAGACCAGACAGCACTGAAGATCGGGTTGGCAAAGCGCAGGGCGATGATGTCCTGCACGGTTTCCTTACCCAGATAATGGTCGATGCGGAAAATCTGGTTTTCTTCAAAGAAGCGGCTCACACCATCATTGATGGCCTTGGCAGAGGCACTGTCTGTTCCGATCGGCTTTTCCAGCACGACACGGGACTGCGGGGTGATGAAGCCGAAACGGTGGAGATTCTCGCTGATGGCTTCAAAAAGCTGCGGTGCCGTGGAGTAGTAGAAGACACGGATACGGTCAGCCGGGGACTGGTCCAGAACGGCCTTCAGGTCATCCCAGTTATGGTCGCTTTTCGTGCCATCCAGCGTAACGTAATGAACTTTCTTGAGGAAACGCTCGATCAGCTCGGCATTTTTGTGCTGTTCTGGCAGGAAGTTTTCCAGAGCTTCACGGGCACGGGCAATATACTCGTCACGGGACAGGGAAGACCGGGCAGTCCCGATGATACGGGCCTCCTCCGGAACATGGCCAACACGAAGCTGGTTATAGAGGGCCGGGAGAAGTTTGCGCATCGTCAGATCGCCCGTGGCGCCGAAGATGACGTAGTCAAACGGGGCGGTCTGCTGAGAGTGTGCCATGATAAGGCGTACCTTTCCTGTTCTGGAAACTCCGGGGCGGGTTATCTTTGCCCCCGTATCCTGTTTCTGGTCCTCTTTTAAAGCCTGTCTCTGGTCTCGTTCAAGCCATATCAGAACGGATGGAGGGGATGGAGGAGAAACGGTTTCGTTCCGGTTCGTGCGGTTCCTTTTCTTACGGGGTGGCTGCTGCCTGTGGCTCTTTCGCAGGCGTGGTATTGACCATGGGTATGAGAGGGCGATAAGCCGCTCTGAGGAACCGGCATTCGGGTATAGTGAGGAGGAGAAGGTATGGCTATTGGCAATGGTGATGAGGGTGCCGTAACGGGTGGTATCGCTGTGGACCGTCTGCGGTCCATCATTGAGCGTGTTGAACGCCTTGAAGAAGAACGCAAAGCCCTCGGGTCCGATATTCGTGACGTATTTCAGGAAGCAAAATCAGCCGGCTTTGATGTGAAAGTGGTGAAGCAGCTTCTGAAACTGCGTAAGCAGGAGCCTGCCGAGGTGGAGGAGCAGGAGACCCTGCTCGACATCTATCGCCGTGCGCTGGGCATGTAAGCAGGTCGGTCTTTTTGACCTGATATGATGAGAAAGCCTTTCCTGTGGGTACGTTTGTACCTGTGGGGAAGGCTTTTCTGTTCATAGGTCTGTCAGGTTGGCAGGTCCTTGTAAGTTTTGCAGGCTTGCTGAAGAACAGAGATGAAATGATGGATGAGCGGAGGCTGTTCGCCCATCCGTATGCCAATGGCCAGAGTGGCATGGGGCGCAGGGCGGGCGATACGGTGGAACGTGACCCCGCCTGTATGAAGCTGATCGAGGGATTGCGGCACGATGGAAACGCCCAGTCCTGCGGCTACCAGAGGGATAGTCCCGGCAATCTGGGGGGCCTGCTGGCCTAATGAGGGCGTGACACCGGCATCCCGGTAGGCTGCCAGAATGGCATCGAAAAAACCCGGCCCCAGCTCACGGGGAAAGATGATGAGTGGTTCCGTTGCCAGACGGCTGAGATGCAGCTCCGGTACGTCAGTGAAGGGGTGTCCTTTGGGCAGGGCGATCAATGTAGGTTCGTCCAAGAGGGGAATGACCCGCACATTGGCCTGATCCGGCACGGGAGGGCGCAAAATGGTGATGTCCATGCGGTAGGAAAGCAGGGCCTCGCAGAGGGCAGGCGTGTTGCTTTCTTCCAGCGAGAGCGTTACGCCCGGTGCGATGTTGCTGAACTGCCGGATGGCGAAAGGAATACTGGGCAGTAGGGGGACAGCCCCCGCCAGCCCAATGCGGAGATGGCCTTTCTTGCCTTGAGCCAGCCCGTGAGCGTCTTCAATGAATTGACGGCGGAGATCAAGGATCAGCCGTGCATGAGGCAGGAGAGTGAGCCCGGCCTCTGTCAGCGTTACGCCACGGGGTTGCCGGCGAAAGAGAGAAACGCCCAGTGTCTGCTCCAGACGGCGTATCTGCTGGCTGAGGGGAGGCTGCTCCATACCCAGCTTTTCAGCGGCCTTGGTGATGTTGCCGGTCTCGGCGATGGTGACGAAATAGCGGAAATGTCGGATATCCATAAGCCATATATAAAATATATGGAGATAATGGGAACTATATATTTGTGGGAGTTTTTTCCCTGCATTACAAAAGAAGACATTAACAACACAGGGGGCAATATGACTCGACCTTCAGGTGTAAAGCCAAACCGTCTTTTCCAGACATCCACGATGGCTGCCTTGCTGGATGCCGTCTATGACGGTGAAATGACGCTGGGTGAGCTGGTCCAGCATGGTGATTTCGGTCTGGGGACGTTTGATGCTCTGGATGGCGAGATGATTGTGACTGAAGGTGAGGTCCGTCAGTTCCGCTCCGAGGGGATTGCCTCTGGCACCACGGCGGATATGAAGACCCCCTTTGCCTGTGTGACTTATTTCGAACCGGAAAAAACGGTGACGATTGATAAGCCCATGGACAAGGAGGAGTTCGAAGAACTCGTCAATGAGCTTATTGATAATCCCAATCTTTTCGGTGCTGTACGCTTTACGGGTGAATTTGAGAAAGTCGATACCCGTACGGTGTTCTGTCAGCATAAGCCCTATCCGGGGATGCTGGAAGTTGTGGCCAAGCAGCCGACCTTCAGCATGGGCGAGATCAGCGGTGTGATGCTTGGCTTCCGCACACCACCCTACATGCAGGGGATTAATGTCGCAGGTTATCACCTCCATGTCCTCAGTGATGACCGCAAGCATGGCGGCCATGTGACAAATTACCGTGTGAAGTCCGGCAAGCTGGAAGTCGCCCGCATCTCCGATCTGGAGATTGCTCTCCCGAAGACGGAAGACTTCGCAAAGGCCGACCTTCAGCCTGCTGGTCTGCATGAGGCCATCCGCACGGCAGAGGGTGGCTGAGGTTTCAGACCCCCGGCTGATACATGACCATAAAGGCCCGTCTGGCGTTTTCAGGGCGGGCATGATCAGGGAACTATCATGACACAGAAAAAATCCTCCAAGCCAGCACAGACAGCCGCTGATCTGATCGTCCGTAATCTTGAGGCCCACGGCGTTGACCACATTGTGGGTATCCCCGGCGCAAAGATTGACCGGCTCTTTGAGGCACTGGAAGATTCCCCCATCCGTACAATCGTGGCCCGTCACGAGCAGAATGCCGTCTTCATGGCAGGGGGTATCGGCCGCCTGACAGGTAAAGCTGGCGTGGCGATTGCTACATCTGGTCCGGGTGTTTCCAACCTGACGACTGGTCTGGCCACAGCAACCTCCGAAGGCGATCCGGTCCTGACGATTGGTGGTGCTGTCGGTCGTGCCGACCTGCTGAAGCTGACCCATCAGAGCATGGACACGGTCAGCATGCTGCGCCCGGTGACGAAGTACAGCGCCGAAATCGGTGCTCCGGCTGCTACGTCTGAGGTGATCGCGAATGCGTTCCGTGCGGCTGAGACCCCCCGTCAGGGTGGTGCTTTCGTCAGCGTGCCGATGGACGTGCTGAACTCTGAGATCACGGAAGATTATCCGGTGATGGGCAACCGCAATGCCGTCAAGGATGGTCCGGCTCCGGAAGATGTCATCAAGGAAGCAGCAGCTGCCCTGAAGAAGGCAAAGAAGCCGGTCGTCCTGCTGGGCATGAAGGCCAGCCGTCCGGAAAATGCTGATGCCATCCGTGCTTTCCTGAAGAAGACGAACCTGCCGGTTGTTGGCACCTATCAGGCTGCTGGTACTGTTTCCAAGGACCTGGTGTCACGCTTTGGTGGCCGTGTTGGTCTGTTCCATAACCAGTATGGTGATTACCTGCTGGATGAGGCTGATCTGGTCGTGGCTATCGGGTACAATCCGATTGAGTATGATCCGTGCCTCTGGAACAGAAAATCCGCTCGTCCGATCATCAATATTGATGTCGTTCCGGCTCAGCTGGATAACGCCTTCAACCCTGAGATTGAGCTGATCGGCTCCATCGCCTTGACCATGCAGCATCTGACTCGTGAGACAGGCGCCCTGACTTCCGGTGCAGCTCTGGACAAGATTCTGGAAGTCTATCGTGCTTCCCAGAATAATGCCTTCGCCAAGGCAAAGAGCTCTCAGCAGGGCATGCTCCATCCGCTTGAGATCATCAAGGTGATGGAAGATTTCGTGGCGCAGGACATCACGATCTGTCTGGATATGGGGTCTTTCCATATCTGGCACGCACGCTTCCTTGAAGTATTCCGTGCCCGCCAGATGCTCATCAGCAACGGCCAGCAGACAATGGGTGTTGCTCTGCCGTGGGCCATGTCCGCCAGCCTGCTGAATCCGGCCCAGAAGGTCATTTCTGTTTCCGGTGATGGCAGCTTCATGATGTCCTCCATGGATCTTGAGACAGCCGTTCGCCTCAAGAGCAATCTGATTCATATCATTTGGGTGGATCAGCACTTCAACATGGTCCGTATTCAGGAGGAGAAGAAATACGGCCGTGATGCTGCTGTGGCCTTCGGTCCGATTGACTTTGCCGCTTTTGCCCGTTCCTTCGGTGCCAAGGGTATCAACGTCAACAGCGTGGAGAGCCTGAAGGCAGCCCTGCGTGAAGGTATGGAGACACAGGGCCCTGTGGTCATCGCCGTGCCGGTTGATTACATCGACAACCCGGCTCTGATGAACCCACTGCCAGAGCTTGCCAAGTAAGGTTTCCAAATTATCTGCTGATAAAGTAGAGTTTTTTGAAGAAAAGGGGCACTTTTGTGCCCCTTTTTCTTTATCATTCCAGCCTAAATGATAGTAATTATCATTTAGATGATATAAATGGTGAGTATGTTGATTGTTCGATATGCAATGAATATATGAATCTCACATTTTGTTTTATTGATATTGAGTATCTGATTTCATAGAATGAACCATTATGAAAATTGGTTTATTTATTCCCTGCTACATAGATGCTTTCTATCCCAAGACGGGTATTGCAACGCTGGAGTTGCTGGAAAAGCTGGGGCAGGAGGTTGAGTATCCCATGGATCAGACCTGTTGTGGTCAGCCCATGGCGAATTCCGGATGCAATCGTGATGCCAAAGAGACGGAAGCTCTTTTCATCCGTAATTTCTCGAAATATGACGTGATCGTGTCTCCATCAGGGAGCTGCGTCCATCATATCCGGGATAATTTCGATGCCATCGAGCAGACTGATGAAGTCCGGCATGTGCGTAAGAACACATATGAGCTGGTTGAGTTCATTCATGATGTTCTGAAGGTGCGGGAATTCCCATGGGCAGAGTTCCCTCACAAGGTCGGGATGCATAATAGCTGTGCAACACTGCGTGCTCTGCGGACAGCCAGCATGTCCGAGTTGGGCGAGCCGTTCTTTTCTAAACCAAAGACCCTTCTTTCTGCTGTGAAGGGCATTTCATTTGCCGCGCCGAAACGTCCTGATGAATGCTGTGGTTTTGGTGGTACTTATTCCGTTACGGAAGAAGCTGTGTCTGCTCGTATGGGGCTGGATAAAGTGACGGATCATCATGATGCAGGAGCAGAGTATATTGTCTCCGCTGATACGTCCTGCATGATGCATCAGCAGGGCTGTGCCGAGCGGAATGGCGTGCCCATACGCTTCATTCATATCGCAGAGATTCTGAATGGAGCACGGTCATGAGCAACAAACCGGTCCCTCATGCCAAGCTGGCGGCGGAGTTTCTAAAAGATGAGCCGCACCGTCATTTCCATGATGAACGTCTGTGGGACATGCGCCAGAAGCGTGACGAGCAGATGCATATCATGCCGGAATGGCAGGAACTGCGGGAGCAGGCATCTCGGCTGAAGGAACATACGCTGGCTCATTTGCCCCAGTATCTGGAGCAGTTTGAGGAGAATGCCCGCCGTAACGGTATTCATGTTCATTGGGCACGGGATGGTGCGGAACATAACCGCATAGTGGAGAAGATCCTCAGGGATCATGGTCATTCATCCATCATCAAGAGTAAGTCGATGATTACGGATGAGTGCGAGATGCGGGAATATCTGGAGCCAAAAGGCATCAGTGTGACCGAGACAGACCTCGGTGAACGCATCCAGCAGCTGGATAATCAGTTGCCCAGTCATGTGGTCGTACCAGCGGTTCAGAAGCTGACTTCGGATGTGGCGAAGACTTTCGCCAAATATTACAATACCGACCCGAATATTGATGACCCGCACGCTCTGGCAGAAGCACAGCGTAATGCGGCCCGTCCGGTCCTGCTGAGTGGTGACACGGGCATGACAGGCGGTAACTTCCTCGTGGCGGAAACGGGCAGTTTTGTCGTCTGCACTAACGAGGGTAATGCGGACTTGAGTGCCAATCTGCCGAACCTGCATATCGCCACACTGGGGATTGAACGTCTGGTTCCTCGCATGGCGGACCTTGGTGTGTTCATCCGGCTTCTGTCCCGTAGTGCGCTTGGTTCACCAATCACCCAGTATACGACCCATTTCCGTAAGCCCAAGAAGGGCGGGGAAATGCACGTCATCCTTGTGGATAATGGCCGGTCCGAACGTCTGGGGATGGATGATTTCTGGACTTCGCTGAAATGCATCCGCTGCGGGGCCTGCATGAATACCTGCCCGGTCTATCGCCGTTCCGGTGGGCAGTCTTACGGGTCTGTCTATTCCGGGCCGATCGGGGCGATTATTGACCCGACCTTCAATGCTAAGAAGTTCAGCACCCTGCCTTTTGCCTCTACGATGAACGGTAGCTGCACCAATGTCTGCCCGGTGAAGATCGATATTCACGACCAGCTCTATAAATGGCGGCGTGTGCTGGCAGAGCGGCATGAGATTCCGTTCGTCAAACGGGAGATTATGAAGATGGCGGGGCGGCTTCTGGCCCAGCCAACCATGTATCGTCTGGCCATTAGCGGGACGGAAGTGGCCCTGAAAACCATGCCTCGCTTTGTGCTGTATAATTATCTGAATCCATGGGGCAAACATCGTGAGCTGCCTCACCCGGTGAAGGAGACATTCCATAGCTGGTATAAGAAGAACCGCCTGAATAAGGCCAAGCAGCATGAGGAGACACAGGCATGAGTGATGAGACAATGAGTGCTCGTGATGTCATCATGCAGCGTTTGAAGGAAAAGAAGTCTCCGCAAGAGGGAGCTTACCCTCTGCCGCCAGTCGTGACGCTGGGTGAGCAGGATGCCAGCCCGGAACGGTTCGAAGTCAGTCTGGCCCTGATGGGCGGCAAGATGCTGCCTTTGCAGGAAGGTGAGGGGATTGAGCAGGCCATCAAGCGGGTGTTCCCGGAGATGCGTAATCTTTGCACGGCTGTACCAGAAGTAAAAGGTACGTTGCGGATTGAGGAGCTGGAGACGCATGAGCAGGCCGATAAGGTGGATGTCATGGTCGTACGGGCTGCTTTTGGCGTGGCGGAAACGGGAGGTGTCTTTCTCAGCGAAGTGGAACTGAAAGACCATCTGGCCGATGTGCATCTGGCGCAGCATCTGATCGTTCTGCTCTCAAAAGATGAGCTGGTGGGCAACATGCACAACGCCTATCAGGAGCGTTCAGAGTTTCGGACGGCAGGTTACGGCGTGCTGATGAGCGGCCCTTCTGCCACGGCTGATATTCAGGGTGTCCTGATCCGTGGGGCGCAGGGTGTGAGGAGCCTCTCTGTTATCTGGGCCTGATGGTTTCTGATGCCAGAATATAAAAAGGGCCGTGCGATGTCATGTTGCACGGCCCTTTTGTATGTGTGTCAGAGAGCTGCGTTACGGGAGGCCGTTACGCGGTCCTGAAGGTAGCGCAGCAGTTCCGGCAGGCCGTCTCGGCTGACACCGGAAAGCAGATGGACTTCCGCACCAGAAGCTTCTTCCAGAGCAGCTTTACGCTCCTCAATTTCTTCCGGCAGCAGAGCATCACATTTGTTTAGGACGAGAACTTCCGGCTTGGCGGCCAGCCCTTCATCATAGGCTTTGAGCTCCTTGCGGATGAGCTTCCAGTTCTGGACACAGTTTTCATCCGTGCCATCCACGAGATGGATCAGGACAGCGCAGCGCTCCACATGGCCGAGGAAGCGGTCGCCCAGACCAGTCCCTTCGCTGGCACCTTCAATGAGGCCGGGAATGTCGGCAATGACGAATTCTTCCACGGCATTAAGGCGCACAACACCAAGCTGTGGGTGCAGGGTGGTGAAGGGGTAATCAGCAATTTTGGGGCGGGCACGAGAAGCTACGGAAAGCAGGGTGGACTTGCCCGCATTGGGCAGCCCGACAAGCCCGACATCGGCAATCAGCTTCAGGCGCAGCCAGACCCAGCGTTCTTCACCGGGGAAGCCTTTGTCGGCACGGCGAGGGGCACGGTTGGTGCTGCTCTTGTAATGAGCATTACCCAGCCCGCCATCGCCCCCCTGACAGAGCAGGACAATTTTGTCGGCTTCATCAAGGTCAGCCAGCAGGGTCTCACGGTCTTCATCGAAAATCTGCGTCCCGATGGGCACATCAATGATGACATCATCAGCACCAGCGCCGGTCTTGTTGGAGCCAGCGCCGTTGCCGCCTTTGCGGGCACGGAAATGCTGTGTGTAACGGAAGTCAATCAGCGTGTTGAGGCTGGGCACGGCACGGAAATAGATATGGCCACCCCGACCACCATCACCGCCGTCTGGCCCGCCGAACTCGATGTATTTTTCCCGCCGGAAGGCGACAACACCATCCCCTCCATCACCGGAGCGGACATAGATTTTAGCTTGGTCAAGAAACTTCATGGGGAGCCGCCACAATAAAGGGGGGATAAGAAGAAAAAAGGCCGGCACCATGATGGAGCCGACCCTTGTTCATGCTCTGTGCCTGTAAGGCAGGCAGAGTGCGTTATTCGGCAGCTTCTGCCAGTGCAACGGAAACATGCACCTTGCCACCAGCACGACGCTGGAAGCGGACACGACCATCGACCAGAGAGAAAAGGGTATGGTCACGGCCCATACCAACGTTCTCGCCCGGGTGCACCTTCGTGCCGCGCTGACGGATGATGATGTTACCAGCGATGACGCTCTGGCCACCAAACTTCTTCACACCAAGACGGCGGCCGGCGCTATCGCGTCCGTTACGGCTGGAACCACCTGCTTTTTTTTGTGCCATGACTGTGTCTCCTTAGGAACGGGCGAAATTACGCGTTGATTGCGGTAATGCGCAGAACGGTGACCGGCTGACGATGGCCGTTCTTACGGCGGCTGTTCTGACGGCGGCGCTTCTTGAAGATGATGACGGTCGGTAGACGGTCCTGTGCGACAACCTCAGCGGTGACGCTTGCACCTTCAACCAGCGGCGCACCGATCTTCGTGCTGCCTTCACCACCAACCATCAGAACATCAGAGAAGGTGACTGTGCTGCCAGCTTCGGCATCCAGCTTTTCAACCTTCAGGATGGCGTCCTTGGCAACGCGATACTGTTTCCCGCCCGTGCGGATGACTGCAAACATGCAAAACTCTCTTTATGTTACCGAAGCCTCTGGCCTTCAACTCTGCCATCGCAGGCAGAGAGGATGACCCGCTCGCTTTTTGTCATTGGTTCAGACAGCCCCGCGCGAAGCGGAAAACCGTAGGAACAGAGGGTCTCCATAGGGCTTTTCCTGCGTATCGTCAATAAAAAAGCAGGATTTGCGGTGTGCAGGCAGGGTGAGGGGGCATGTGCCCCTTGTCATCCTGTCAGAATATCGCCATAAGGTGGGGCATTACTTGGTGATGACAGGTTGCATCCTGTTTCGACATCCCAAGCCCCGGAGAGGTGCCAGAGTGGTCGATTGGGGCGGTCTCGAAAACCGTTGAGCGTGCAAGCGTTCCGAGGGTTCGAATCCCTCTCTCTCCGCCAGAATGATTCCTCTGATATTACAGTGTGTTGCGCCCTTGTCATTCCTGAGATGAACGGGGATAAAGGAATATTACTGATTTTCAGGGATTTGAATGATGTCCATATTAGACCTGTTGATTGACTTCATAACTATTGTGGTTGTGGCTCTGCTGGCTTTTTCTGTTGGCTATCTATTGGCATCAAGACGGCATGGACATCAGAAAGCGGAGCTTGCTGTTCGGTTGCGGCATTCTGAGGATGAGCTCCAACGTATCAGCGATCAGAACGAAGAATATGGGGAGGAGCTGGAAGATTGCAGGAGCAGCCTTCATGAGGCTGAACTTTCAGCCACGACAGCCCAGACCCAGCTGGCTGGAATCCGTGAGACGTTGAAAGAGACGAAAGAAGCCTTGGCCGGTTATATCCAGCGCTATGACAGTCTCTCCCAGACTTATGTGGCTCTCCAAAGTGACTATGTCGAAACCAGAACGACATTGGAGAGAAAAGAGGAACATTTTGGGGAGCAGATACAGCAGCTTGGCGAGGCCAGACAGTCTCTGTTGAAGGAGTTCGAAAATCTGGCCAACCGGATTTTTGAGGAAAAAGGCAAGACCTTTGCCGATACCAGCCAGCTCAATGTTGCCAACATGCTGAAGCCCTTCCGGGAGCAGATTGAGGGTTTTCAGAAACGTATCAACGAGGTGCATGACGCTTCACTTCAGGGTAATGCTCACCTTAATGCCGAGATTAGGAAGGTGCTGGATATTGGCCTTCAGATGAGCAAGGAAGCCAGCAGCCTTGCCTCTGCGCTGAAAGGGGATTCACAGCAGCGTGGGGCTTGGGGCGAGGCGCAGCTTCGCCGCACTCTGGAAATGAGTGGCTTGGTGGAAGACGCTCATTACGAGGTTCAGAGTTCTTTCAAGGACGCAGAAGGTCGCCAGAAACAGACTGACTATCTCATCAAGCTTCCAGACGGGAAACATATCATCATTGATAGTAAGGTTTCCCTGAATGCGTATGACCGGGCCATTGGGGCAGAGAGTCAGGTCGATTATCAGCTGGCGATGAGCGATCATGTAAAAGCCGTTCGCAAGCACATAGATGATCTGGCGTCCAAAGATTATACCAATCTGATCGGCATCCGGAGCCCCAGCTTTGTCCTCATGTTCATGCCGATTGAGCCGGCCTATATTGATGCTCTCAAGACGAACCGGGACCTGTTCGAGTATGGATATAAGAAGGGGATCGTACTGGTGTCTCACACGACACTTATCCCCATTCTGCGGACTGTATCCAATCTCTGGATGATTGAGCGAAGCAATGCGGAGGCTCGTGAAATCAGCGAGCGGGCAGGCGATATTTATAATTCAGTGTCTCTCATTGCGGAGAGGCTACAGAAACTGGGCGGCACTCTGGGTACGGCCAGCAAACATTATAACAGCACCGTCACGGCACTGGCAGGCCAGCAGGGCCTGTATGGCAAGGTGGATCGTTTTAAGCATCTTTCGATCAAGGTCAGTAAAAATCTTCCCAAGCTGGAAACGACTCATATGGATTTTGAAACAGAACGCCTTAACATGATTGTCGAGCCAATTACGGAACAGATAGAGCAGTCCAGCGAGTGAGGGGGACGGCTCATCCCCCCATGATCATCAGCACGAAATGTGCAGGCTCTGACCCGATATTGCGGAACCAGTGTTCCATATCCACGAGAACGGTCGCCGTGTCTCCCGCCTGAAGTGTCAGGGTCTTTCGGGCTGTGTGGATTTCGAGTGTACCTTGCAGGATATGGAATACTTCCTGACTGCGGGATTCATGGGCTGCAAAGCGCCGGGATGTCATGCCCGGCGGCACGATATATTTCAGCAGTTCGATACTGGGATTGGGACGGGCCAGAGTAATCCGTTCAATTCCCGTTTCTTTGTCAACAAGGCGCAGGTGCTCACCGGCACGGACGAGCTCTGTCGGGTCGTGCTGGAGGAGTTCCATCAGTTCACAGCCCAGACCCTGAGCAATGCTGAGGGCATTATGCAGGGTAGGGCTGTGATGTCCCCGCTCAACCCGTGAGAGCACGGCTGTTGAAATACCTGTCTGTTCTGAAAGTTGATCCAGCGTCACCCCCAGACGGTTGCGGCGCAGGCGGATGGCACTGCCAAAGGTGGCATCATGCTTCTGTGGTGTCTTGTCCAATTGACTCATCTCCGATAATTTTCATATTAGAAAATTAGTTTTCGTATATGAAAGTTGTGGTGGCCGATGACCATTTTTCTCAGCTTCTTTCCCATTCTACTGACCATTCTGGCATTAGGGCTTAGAATGAAGGCACTTCATGCGGCCCTGCTGGGTGTTGTCGCAACGATCATGGCCATCGCATTGGCGTTTCCTTTGTCTTTATCCCAGATAGGAGCGGCATCCTTACGCTGGGGGCCTATCCTGACAGAAGTCATTGCCATCATTGCTGGTGGCCTGCTGCTGTCCAACGTGCTTCAGCATAATAGGGGACAGGCTGCTCTGGCAAAATGGATTGAGGAACGGTCTGGCAATAATATCGGCACGATTCTGCTGATTGTTCATGGCATTACGCCTTTTGCTGAATCTGTGACGGGGTTTGGCATAGGCATTACCATTGCCATTCCTTTGCTGGTGCATTTAGGGCTGTCGGCGTCACGGGTGGCTGTGATTGGCCTGATGGGGTTGTGTGCTGTTCCGTGGGGCTCAATGGGACCGGGCACGCTGATTGCGGCCACAATGGCTGACGTGTCCTTCTATAAGCTCGGTATCGTATCAGCGGTCATCAGTTTCATTCCCTTTACGCTGACAGGTATGGCCGCAGCTCTGCTGAGCGGGTCTGCCGAACATCGCAGACGGGATGTGTTCTACGGCTTCTTGTCCGGCCTGTGCCTGTGCCTGCTGATAAGCGTGATGAATCTGGTGGTTGGCACGGCGCCCGCTGGGGCTTTGGCGGCGCTTATCATGATTGTCTTTTATCTGATGCTGGGCGGTAAAAGGCAGGTGCCTCATCTGAACAGGGAAGGACGCAACGCTCTGTATAGTTACGCTGTCCTGCTGTCTGGTGTTCTGCTGACGAGCTGGATTGTGGGACTGCTGAAACTGCCTGCTGGCTGGCATTATCTGGCGTCTCCAGCCGTCTGGCTGTTCGTGGCATCTTTGTTTGCGGCAAAAGGATTGCCTCAGAGGTCACCTGTGCGGAAAGCATGGGACTCATGGGTGCAGAGTGCCTCCGTAACGGGGCTGTTTCTTGTCATCGGTATTTTGATGTCCATATCCGGCATGGCGGAGTGCCTTGCCAGAACACTGGCACAGGCCGGGCCGGGTTATGCTGTGATGGCGCCTCTGGTGGCGGCATTAGGTGGTTTCGTGACGGGGTCCAATAGCGGGGCCAATGCCATGTTTGCGGCAACTCAGGCGGATATTGCCCGTTCGCTGCATTTCAGCGTGCTGTGGTTCATGGGTATCCATAATGTTGCAGCATCGTTCCTGCTGATGGCCTCTCCCAGCAAGATTGAGATGGCCTTGCAGCTCATTCCGGGAGCGACAGGGACGGACAGGCATTGGATTCAGAAGATGGTTCTTTATGTCTCCATCTTTGTGGTGCTGGCCCTGATGCTGCTGTCCTGCCTGTTCCTGTTGTCTGCCTGCTGATGATAGCTTTATGGCTTATTGCATGAGGGAGCCATTTTAATGGCTCCTTGTGTGGATCTGTTTTTAGCAATGGGTATTCATTGCTGAGAGAAGAGCTTCCGTATGGATGCTCAGCGTGTCCAGACATGGTAAAGGAATTGGTTGATCTGAGAACAGGAGTGGCAGTTCTGTACAGCCCAGAATTATGGCCTCTATGTTATGCTGCCGCTGCATCTCATTGATAATTTCGAGGATTTTCTTTTGTGTAGCGGGGTTGACGATCCCAACCTCCAATTCAGAGGCTATTTTCTCCGATAGGAATCGGATGCCATCTTCGTCGGGAATGAAGATGTCGATACCTGCTTCGATGAAGGGTTTCCTGAAAAAATCCTCTACCATCGTGAATGCTGTTCCCAGCAGGCCTGCCCGTTTGATGTTTTGCTCTACAGCTTTGTCTCTGGTTGCATCCACCATGCTGATGAGTGGTACGGCAGAACGCTCACATAATTTTTCGAAAACGATATGCGGGGTATTTCCGGTAAGGGCAATGATTTCACATTCTGCCCGGATAAGATTGTGAATACTTTTCATGAGATATTCTGTTAGTGAGTTATAGTCACTCTGTGAGCAGAAGTTCAGTATATCAAATACATTGACGCTATCAATATTTATATTTGGGAAGAAGTCTTTTCCAGACATCTCCTTTGCGCCATATACTATTTTCTTGTAATATATAAGTGTTGACTCTGGGCCTGTCCCACCAATCAATCCAAGTTTCTTCATTTTCTATCCTATAAGATAAACCGAGGGTGTAAGCGTATGCTGGTATCAGTCAGCTGCGCAAGAGACTGGGGGGACAGGCATTCAGGTGTCAGGTCACGCAGCGTCCCTGAACTGTCGATTCAATCCCGGTTTTTCGGAGCCTGCAAGGCCATAGCGGCAGAGTTTCGTCTGATGTCTGTTCCTTCGTAACCATCTGGTGCAGTTTTTCAGAAATGTGCCCGCAGCGTTGCAGGAAGGCTTCCCGGCTAATGCTACTGTCCTGTCTGTTTCTGTTTCGTGGAACTATCTGGCCGGGAGATCACGGTGCCATCTGACGAGTGTCTGCCTCTGTTCGCCCAGCCCTTCGATACCGAGGCGCATTCCATCTCCTTCCTGTAGCCAGACCGGCGGAGTATGGCCCATACCAACGCCGGGCGGTGTGCCGGTAGCGATGATGTCGCCGGGCAGAAGTGTCATGTAGCGGCTGAGATAAGCAATGATCTCACGCACGGAAAATATCATGGTGGCCGTTGAGCCATCCTGACGCCGGACGCCGTTGACATCCAGCCAGAGACGCAGATTCTGCGGATCAGCAATTTCATCCGCCGTTACAAGAAAAGGACCAACAGGCCCGAAATTGTCGCAGCCTTTCCCTTTGTCCCACTGTGATGACTGCATCTGGAAGCTGCGTTCTGAAACATCATTGATGATGCAGTAACCGGCAACATGCTTCAGGGCATCGGCTTCGGTCACATGGCGTGCTGTACTACCGATGACAATGCCCAGTTCGACTTCCCAGTCCATTTTGGAAGCATGGGGAGGAATGGGAATGGCATCATAAGCACCGCACAGTGCTGAAGGCGCCTTGAGGAACACAATGGGTTCCTGCGGGATGGGGAGGCCAGCTTCTTCCGCATGGTCGGCATAGTTCAGCCCGATGCAGACACATTTGGAAACATGACTGACAGGAATTCCGAAACGTGGCGACCCCTCAACGACTGGCAGGGATGACACATCATATTCAGCCAGACGAGCAAGAGACTGGGGAGACAGGCGTTCAGGTGTCAGGTCATGCCAGAGGCTGGATAGGTCACGCAGTGTTCCCGCACTGTCGATCAGCCCCGGTTTTTCTGAGCCAGCAAGGCCATAGCGGCAGAGTTTTGTCATGGTGTCTATTTCCCCGGAACCATCTGATGCAGTCTTTCAGAAATCTGCCCGCAGCGTTGCAGAAAGGCCTCCCGGCTGTAATGGCGCTCAATGTGCTGCTTTGCAGCCTCCCCATAGCGGTGAAGCAGACCGGGATTCTGGAAGATTTCCGCCAGTGTCTCACAGAATGTTTCCGGAATCCTGTCGGGTTGGAGAAGGAAGCCCGTCTTGCCGGGCTGGACGCTGTTGCGCATTTCTCCGACAGGTGTTGCCACCACGGGCAGGCTCATATTCATGGCTTCATGGGCGGCAAGGCACATGCCTTCATAGCGTGATGGCTGGGTATAAAGCTGAAGCGTGCTGAGGAAAGCCGGAACATCCGTCTGGAAGCCCTTCAGCGAGACATGTTTCTTCAGCCCGTGCGTCTGGATGAGCGCTTCCAGCTCGGCCCGCTGGGGGCCATCACCAGCGAAGGAGAGATGAACAAGGTCCGCCCATTGGGGATGACGCTCCCGGAACAGGGCTAAGCCCTCAATGAGGAGAGGATAGTTCTTTACTTCATGAAGCCGCCCCGTGCTGCCTATGTGGAGGAGCGTCTGGCCATTCCAGTTGGGAGCGGGGTGTGTATTGGGAGCGGCCACATAGAGAGGCCATGATGTGATCTTCTCTGGCGGAATGTTCATTTTTTCATGCAGGAACCGCGCGACATAGGATGAGTCTGCAACCCAAAGCCGGGTGATGGGACGTCCCGCTGTTGTTGTGAAGCGTATGCTGGCGCTGTTCTTCCAGCTCACGACCGGAATATTGAGGATTTTCCCGGCAAGTTGCCCCAAAAGCGTGGCACGGCTCAGTGAAGTCCAGATGATGTCAGGGCGGTTTTTGATAAGCAGGCGCAGGATGCGGAACAGGGCGAGAAAGAAATTGCGGCGTTTTGTGTCAATCAGCCTGTAGGGAATGCCTGCACGTTCCAGATAAGGGGCTGCCCCCATATCACGGGCTTCGCAGGCGGTGACATCAACCTGATGACCGAACTGTTCAAGTGCTTTGACGATGTCGGGGATGGCAAATTCGGCACCGCCTGTTTCCAGGCTGGTAACGATGTAATGGATCTTCATGAAGCAGAGGGTCTCAGGTAAGGAAAAGGTCCCGGAACTCTGGCGTCATAAGATCAGGAGATCAAGCCTTTTCCAGAGCAGCCTCATGGGGCGTTTCATGACCGGGGAAGACCGAGAAACCTGTTCCAAGGAAGGGACGGCTGGCATCCAGAAAGTCCTCGTTGGTGCGCAGCGTGTGCTCGACCACCACAAGATAGGTCAGGGCACGGGTGATCTCCAGCCGGATGATGGCCTCATGGTCCTGTGTATCCAGTTCACGCAGGCGGCGGATAGCGGCACGGGTGAGGCGAGCGGCACGGTCATGGCGCCGGGAGGCGTGTTCAATATGATAGAGCACAAGCGTGATAGGCCGCCGGGCGCTCTCTGGCAGATATTCACGGTTGAGGAGATGACGAAGGCGGATGATGTTCAGCCCCAATGTCAGGGTTGCCAGCGTGCCCTGTATGCCTGCCTCCACAAGTGGGGTCATGGTGGGGGCGTGGCGGAGCAGGCGAGAAAAGCGGTCTGTGCTGTGACCGATCCAGGCACTGATCTGGGGGGTGCTATTCAGATTGGCGAGGTTACGGAGTTCCCGTAGTGTGGCTTTCCGCAGGCGGAAGCCTTCGGCTTTGCTGTCGAACGGTAGGATGCTGCGGAAGATGAGCACGGCGGTCACGCCAGAAAGTATGATGGCCAGATTGGTGTTGTAGAACTTGCTTTCATCAATGACATGATGATTCTGGATGCCCAGCATGAGGGGCATGAGCAGGTTGAAGGCCGAAGCCGCCGGGGCTGTTGCCGGGTTGGCACGGGCGAGGCCGCCAATCATCATGGCGCAGGAGAGGATGAGCATGAGCGGCTCATAGGTCGTGACCATGGGAATGAAGACAAAACAGAGCAGCCATGCCACACACCATGCCACAGCCAGCCCTTTCAGGAATTTGACGGTTCCCAGAACAGGGTTTTCCTTTGTGGCGAATAGCCCGCAGATCAGAGCCGTGATACTGATGAGCGTATTCCCGTTGGACCATGCTGTGACTTCATAAATGAGGGATGTGACCAGAATGGCCAGTGCCGCCCGGAAGCCATTATTGAAGGCAAGGCGTCCATCCCGATAGGTATGATGCTGAAACTGGAAATGATCACCACGAATGGTATGGGTACTGGCGTGATATTCTGTAATGGCTTCTTCCAGATCACCAATCAGGTCACCGAGTGATGAGAAAAGGATGCGCTCATCGAGTGCAGAATTGGTGATGACGGTTGATGCTTCCTCTATGTCCGCCTCCATATGGGGGGCTGGGACGACTTTGCGGCGGTGTGGTGTGGCGTAACGGCGGCAGATGTCCCGAAGATGCTGAAGCTCGGCCAGAAGTTCGGATATTTCATCTTCTTTGCGTAGTCTTTCCGAGAATGTTTTAAGGAATTGGATGAAGGCCCGGACGACCGTATCGAAATCTTTGTGATTGGTGGAGAGAAGGGCCAGTCGTGCCGCCATGCCAAAGCTGCGGGAGAGCAGGGCAGAGACAGCAGCCAGAGCTGCACGTGCATGGTCACCCTCATGCCCGTGAGCGCCCATTTCCACTTCAGCAAATTCGATCTGGTCATTAATGGAGAGGATGGTGCCAAACAGGTTGCGGGCTTCTGTCAGGGCGCCCGTGTCTTGCTTGAGAATATGATAGAGAGTGTCCGCCACCAGAGTGAGGGCTGATTCCAGTTTCTGCCTGATTTTGATATGGGCCAGACGGTCCTGATTGACGGCAAAGAGCAGCCCGATAAAAGCCTCACACAGAACGCCGAGAATGATGTAGCTGGCCCGGGAGACGGCAAACATAAAAATGTTGCCCGTATTGGGAATGACATCCATGCAGATGATGGCGCAGGTATAACCGGAGAGTACCAGCGCATAAGAGCGAAAATTACTGACAAATGTTGCCAGCCCACTACAGAGGCCGATCCAGAGGGCTATGAGGGGAAAGAACACCCAAGGGGCCTGCGGGTAGATGCCGACAAAGATCAGGGCCGCCGTACCGCCTGTCAGTGTCCCGACAATACGCCAGCGTGCTTTGGAAAGACTTTCTCCACGTGTCAGCTGCGCTACGGACCAGACCGTCATAGGGGCCCAGATGGGACTGTCCAGCTCCAGCCATAGGGCAATCCCAAGAGAGAGGCAGGCAGCAATGGTTGTGCGCAGGGCAAAGAGGAACCCGTTCAAGGAAGGGGTAAAGACCCAGTAAAGAAAAGGTGGCGTCCTGAAAGTGAGTAGGGAGAGGAGGCGGGTGATCATTGTATGTCCAGTGGGTTCTCGTGCGGGAGCCTACTTTTCTTTGCCTGTAGATGCGAGGGGGGACACTTACAAGTGAACAAAAAAATCATTGTGATTGCAGTCGAAATGTTTTTTTGAGGAACGGAGAATATTTCTCTTTTGTGTCCAAGGGAAAAATAGTAAAATTTGTATGAAACCTCCCATGAAGACTTATAGCGATGAAGGTTATTCAATGACGGACAATACAGTGGCCAGAGAAAGTCAGACCTCCCATAATGACGAGCGCCGGAAGCTCCTTGAGCTGACGGCTGATATTGTCGTGGCCAAGTTGGCCGGGTCTGATGTCTCTGCCGACAGCTTGCCAGGACTGATCCGTCAGGTCTATGACGCTCTGGCTGGTCAGGGGAATGAAAACCGGGAGACAGTGGACCAGTCCAAACAGCAGCCGGCTGTTCCTGTTCGTAAGTCGGTATTCCCTGATTATATCATCTGTCTGGAAGACGGAAAAAAGCTCAAGATGTTGAAGCGCCACCTCAAGAGCACATATGACATGACACCAGAGCAGTACCGGGAAAAGTGGGGGCTTCCCGCCGATTATCCCATGGTGGCTCCGGCTTATGCGGCACGCCGGTCTGAACTGGCCAGAACAATCGGTTTAGGGCGTAATATTGGTGTTTCCGCTGAGAACAAACGTGATAACGATAGTAAAGCGTGAAATGTTTCATTAACATTCTTATAAAAAAGGCCGGGTTTATTCCCGGCCTTTTTTTGTGAGGTGCCGTTTTTTCTTGACGCTTTAGCCTTTCCCTTGTCACTCTCCATAGAGTAACCAGTGACGGAGAGTATGGATGACACGCTCAGAATTTGTCGCTTTATTGACGTCCCGTCTGGAAGGCCTCTCACGGGAGAAAGTCGGTCAGGCTGTTGATGGTGTTTTCTCGCACATTGCTGACGGTCTGGCGTCAGGTAACAGGGCAGAACTGCGGGGTATTGGCAGTTTCGGAACACGCCAGCATACGGCCCATCAGGGGCGAAACCCGAGGACGGGCCAGTCTGTTGCTGTGGAGGCAAAACGTGTTCCGTTCTTCCGTGCGGGGAAGGAGCTGCGTGAAAGGGTTAATCGCCTGAAGAAATGAAGGGCTCAGCACTGTGTGAAGGGATGTCCTTGCCTGTGCGGGCGCTGCTGAGTTCTTCCAGCAGGAAATCCCGGAAGACGGAGATGCGCTTGGAGCTTTTCAGTTCTTCTGGATAGACGAAGAAGGCTTCTGCCAGCGGACCATGAACGTCCGGCAGGATGCGGACGAGGTTGGGATGGGCGGAGGCCGTGTAGAAAGGTAGCGTCCCGATGCCGTTGCCCTGTGCAATGGCCATGCCAACAGCGGCAATATTATTGACGGCGAGACGGACCTTAGGCTGAAGGATGATTTTGTCCTTCACAAGGCGTTCGATCAGCCAGTTTACATGCGGGAGGGGAAGATGCCAGCCTGCAAAACCAATCAGATTATGGTTCGCAAGGTCTGTAAGGGTGGTAGGGGTGCCGTGTTCCTCAAGATATTCCTTGCTGGCATAGATCGGCATATGGAAGCTGGCCAGATGACGCTGGATCAGATCAGGCTGGGTAGGGGGATGCAGGCGGATGGCAACGTCAGCCTCTCTCATGCTCAGGTCGAGATCGGAATCTTCCAGAAGAAGCGTGACCTCTACATGGGGGTGGCGTTCCACAAAGCGGTGTAGGCGTGGTGTCAGCCACGAAAGCCCAAAGCCTGATGTCGTGGTGACCTTGATCTTGCCGGCTGCTTTTTCCCGGTTCTCACTCAGGAAGGCCTGCGTCAGAGCGAGCTTGGAGAATACTTCCCGTGCGGTGCGATGGAGTACTTCGCCCTGTTCTGTCAGGATAAGGCCACGGGCATGACGGTGAAACAGGGGAACGCCCAGTACATCTTCAAGGGCGGATATCTGTCGTGACACGGCAGACTGGCTTAGATTGAGCCGGTCCCCAGCATGGGTAAAGGAGCCAGCTTCGGCCACGGTGTGAAAGATACGGAGTTTATCCCAGTCCATTTTTTGATTCCCGTATGCCCCTTCGCAATAATCATGGCCCGCTCTGCTCATAACACCCTACACTGTAACCTTACCGTACATCTAATCCGTAAAAAATTCCCGAAAAGCAACGATCGGTCAAGAGTAGAATGGTACCGGAATACGTTATCTTCTGGTTACGAATTCAGAAAAAGACAATGTGAACAAAAAAGGCCTTTTCCTATTTTCTTGTCCGGGGATGTATTGATATGGTCCGGTCATTTTCCGATACGGTAAACCGGAAAATGACTCGTACCATCTGTCTGAAAGATCAGTCTGCGTAATTCCGTTCGGCAAGGTAACGTTCGGCTTCCAGAGCTGCCATGCAGCCCGTGCCAGCGGCAGTCACGGCCTGACGGTAGGTTTTATCCTGAATATCACCCGCTGCAAAGACTCCGGGGATGGATGTCGTGGCCGTTCCCGGTTTGGTTATGATGTAGCCTTCGGCATCGCAGTCCACTTCGTGGCGGAAGGGGCCGGTGCTGGGGCTGTGCCCGATGGCCACGAAGACACCATCAACAGCCAGCCGTTCCGTCTTGGTCGGGTCCTGCGTATCGGTTAGCTCAAGAGCGGTGACCACAGCAGGCGTCCCTTCGCCGATGACTTCCCGGACAGCCCTGTTCCAGTGAACCTTGATCTTCGGGTTATCCTGAAGGCGTTTCTGAAGGATACGTTCGGCTCTCAGGCTATCACGGCGGTGAACCAGATGAACGGTGGATGCGTGGTGCGTCAGGTAGAGAGCTTCTTCCACGGCTGTGTTACCGCCACCAATGACGGCGACTTCTTTGCCACGGTAGAAGAAACCGTCACATGTGGCGCAGGCGGACACACCAGCACCCTGATATTTCTGTTCAGAGTCCAGACCGAGCCAGCGGGCCTGAGCACCCGTAGCAATGACAACCGTACGGGCACGGAACTGGTCGCCGGAATCTCCAGTGAGATGAAAATAGCCTTCGGCATCGGGGCCCTGTTTCAGGGAGGCCTCGGTGATGAGGTCATAGATCAGCCGTGTGCCGACATGTTCGGCCTGTTCACGCATCTGTTCCATGAGCCAAGGGCCCTGAACAGGTTTGGCAAAGCCGGGAAAGTTTTCAATTTCATCGGTGATGGTGAGCTGCCCACCCGGCTGCATCCCTGTGACGAGAAGCGGCTGCATGCCTGCTCGGGCTGCATAGATGGCGGCGGTATAGCCTGCCGGGCCAGCACCAACAATCAGCATATCGGTATGATGTGTTTCTGCCATTGAGAACTCCGTAATCAAGAAATCTGTTCCGAATATAGGGGCGGAAGAAGGGTGGTTTCGAGGGGTGGGGTGATACTAGGTGCGGGACGGGATGCAGGGTAACAGATATCCTGTATGAAAGATGTCGATAAAAATGATTAGATTCCTATAGTGGACGCAACAATCTTTCGCTCATGGGTGTAAAGAGTTTCCACATAAGAAAGATAAAGCTATATAGGCGGGGATAACGCCCCGTTCCGGGTGAATCTGTTTCTTCTGGGGCCGTTAAGGGCCATCACGTAGAGTTGCTGGAAACCGTATGAGCATTGCAGACCTTGATGATATTGACCGCAGCATTCTCTCCGAACTTCAGCAGGATGGTCGGGTCACGAATGTGGAGCTGGCTCGCAGGGTTGGGATTTCCGCACCGCCGTGCCTACGCCGTGTGAGGCGGCTGGAGGAGATGGGGCTCATTCAGGGATATCATGCCATACTGGCCCCGGCGATGCTGGGCTGGTCCATCAGTTTTTACGTTCTGGTGGGGCTGGACAGCCAGAAGGGCAAGGTACTGGAGGAGTTTGAGGCCCACGTGGCAGAATGGCCGGAAACACGGGAATGCCATATGATCCGGGGCGGGGAGGATTTTCTCCTGCATCTCATGGCCCGTGATGTCGAGCATCAGAATCGTCTGACGCGGGACCTGATCGAAGTGAATCATGTTGTGCGGGTTCAGACATTTCAGGTCATCAGAACGAGCTGCGAGAGGGCTGGCGTTCCCCTGTAAGAGGGGAAGCGTTTGATGGTGCCCTCGCATAAACGTCTGTTACTTTGGGGAGGGCTGGCCCTTCTGTGTCTGTTACGGTTGGTCGTGGCAGCACAAGTGCCTCTTGTACCGGATGAAGCCTATTACTGGCTCTGGTCCCGGCATATACAGGGTGGGTATCTGGACCATCCTTTCATGGTGGCGTTTCTTATCCGTCTGGGGACGTTTCTGTGGGGTGATACGGCCTTTGGTGTGCGCTTTGGTGGTCTGGTCGGGTTTGGGCTGGCCACTCTCTTTTTATTTTTGGCGGCAAAACAGTTTTTTCCCCAGCGGGGCAATGCCGGATTGCGGGCCATTCTGCTGCTGAATGCCACTCTAATGGCCGGGATAGGGCTTATTCCTGCTACGCCGGACGTGCCCCTGTTCGTTTTCCTCAGCCTGACGATGTGGGCTCTGTCTCATGCCATTAGGGACAGAGGGCTGGGTGGGCCGTGGTCCCGTGAAGTCTGGGGCTGGTGGGGGCTGGCTGGTACTGGATTGGGGCTGGCACTGGATTCGAAATATACTGCCATACTCTGGGCTGTGGGGCTGGCGGGTTTTGTTCTGTTCAGTCAGCGGAAATTCTGGAAAGCACCGGGCCCATGGATAGGGGGAGGTTGTGCCTTTCTGGCGCTGATTCCCACTCTTGTCTGGAATGGCCGTCATGGCTGGGCTGGGTTTCTGAAACAGGGGGGACGGGCGACACAATGGCATCCGGGACGGGCAGGTCAGTTTCTGGGAGAACTGCTGGCGGGGCAGCTCGCCATGCTGACACCATGGGTTGCCGTGCTCTGCTGTGTGGGGCTGTGGCGATCCCGACGGGAAAATGGCGTTTTTCTCTGGCTTTCAGTACCGGCCATGCTGGTATTTCTGTGGCATGTGACAGGGGACCGTGTGCAGGCCAACTGGGTCTGGGTATTATACCCGCTATTGATCCTGACAGGGGCTGGCTATGGAGGACGTCTGAAAGGGGCTGTTCTGACAGGCGGGGCCTGTACTTTGCTGGTCTATGCACAATGTCTGACAGGCATTGTGCCGCTGCCTGCTCATCTGAACCCTATTGCACGGTTAAGCGCTGGCTGGAGTGATCTGGCGCATGAGCTGGTATTGAAAGCTCATGAGGCAGGGGCGTCAGCATTGGTAACCGATGATTATGCCCTTGCTTCGGCTCTCGCTTTTCAGAAGCCGGAGGGTGTCATGATTCTGGGACGGGATGAACGATGGAGCTACATACAGGGACTACAGCACCCGGCAGTGAAGACGGTCCTGTATGTTGAGGATGCTCATTATGGGCCTGTTCCGGCAGGGGTGATGTCATCATGGCGCCATGATGGGGCGCATCCCGTGCGGACCTACCGCCTTGAGGTGCGGCATGATCTGAGCGGCTGGTGGATATGGTGAAACACGCTGGGTAGATATGAAAAAAGCCACCCTAATGGATGGCTTTCTCATTCGTAAAGTACGAAAGGCTGCGATTAGAAGCCTTCGCGCTCCAGACGCTTGCGCTCCATCTTGCGGGCGCGGCGCACGGCCTCAGCCACCTCGCGGGCACGACGCTCAGAGGGCTTTTCAAAATGGCGGCGAAGCTTCATCTCACGGAAGACGCCTTCGCGCTGCATTTTCTTCTTGAGGGCTTTCAGCGCCTGGTCAACATTATTATCACGAACGAGAACCTGCACGGTGTCGTCATCTCCTTTGGGGTTCTGATCCTTCCCGAGCGGTGTCTGTAGCATCACCCATTTTGAAGGACGCGGATCCGATTACAGTGTGAAGTGGCCTATCATAATCCAAAACATGAGACAATAGTTTCTGACAGGCTGAAAGAGTGAACAGCCTTTTTATCTGTGGATTATCTGTCATGTCTGATGGCACCTCATGAGGGAGAGGCGTATGCTGTGAGGGGACAGCCTTAATCAGGAAAGCAACAGGAGGGGAGACTGTGATGCAGAATGGACCATGTGCCGTAGTCGATGCGCACCTGTATTTGCGGGAAGATTCCATCAGACAGTCCTTCGAAGGGCTTCTGGTTGTCTGGCGATATCTCTCTCTGGCCTGCGAGAAGGGGCTGGGCCGTTATGGGTTGGGGCCGGCGCATCACCGCATCCTGTTTCTTGCGGGGAGTCACGAAGGGCTTCTGCCGAGTGAACTATGCAGGCGTCTGGGAATCACCAAACAGTCGCTTGGGCGTGCGCTGGGTGAGTTGAAAGAAAAAAGGCTGGTCGAACAGCGTGAGGATGAGGCGGACAGGCGGCGGCGACCTGTCTATCTGACAGAGGAGGGCAGACAGCTGGAAGCGGAGCTCTTTTCAGCCATCCGCACCGTTTTGACGCAGGCATATAGGCGGGTTGATGGAAATGCCGTGGATGGTTTCCGCCGTGTTCTGCGGGCCGTGGATCATCCGGATTGGGATGGGCGGGACTGAACTGACGGCTGGAGCCTTAGCATGAAAAAAGGGAAGTGCCCGTAAAGGCGCTCCCCTTCTTTCTGGTTCGCTGTTTATCAGGAGAGGCCGTCAGGGCATGGAGTTGCCAACACCACCATTGCCGGTTCCCTGACCGCTCATTGGGCCGCCGCCCATGCCACCACCCATACCGCCGAATGTGCTGCCCATGCTGCTCATCGGGTTGTAATGACCCACATTGCCCAGCAGTTCCTGAATGACGGAAATATGGGTACCCGGTGTTGGTGTTACGCCGCTGGCCATATTGACGGGAATAGCGTCACGCTTGTTCAGCACGTTCATTTTGCGAAGCACGCCAGCATTATCAAAGTTCAGCACCAGAACCTGTTGTTTATCCACGACCGGGTGGGCGAGAGGGACGAGGTCCTTCGTCATGGAGATGTAAATCCATGTATTGTCATTGAAGGTCGCATGGGCGGTCGGCGAACCCAGTATGCTCAGCGCATCATTCTGGGTGCTGGAGTTCAGGACCAGCTGGTCGTAATCCATCTTCTCAATAAGAGCCCCACGGGGAATAGGGGGCGGGCTGATGGCTTCACAGCCGCTGAGCATGAGCAGCCCGCCTGCCAGAACACCCGCCCAGCAGCGGCGGTGCGTTGCCATGTAACGGGCCATGCGTGAGAAACGGGAACCCTGATCTGGAGTGGAGGCGGTAGAAAGGCTGGTCATGAAGGGCAAACTGTCCTGATGATATGGCGGGCAAGCCGTACGTGCTCTCCCGGTGCCCCAGAAAAGGGCTGCATGTCAATCTTTTTCATGAAATGCCGTTCATGATGCAGGGGGTGGAACAGTATAGTTTTACCTTGACTTCCCAGACATGTCCCTTTCTGAAAGAGGCAGTTTCAGAGCTATATTATTCCATCTTCATGAGGTCATGATGTCATCTAAAGACAAAAACGAACCTGTCGGGGCTGGTCAGGGAGAGCGTATTGCCCCTGAGTTCTCCCGCCGTGTTCCTTTGGCAAAAATAGGTCGCCCGCTGAAAGACGTGGTTGAGGCCAGCGCTGAGGAGCGAGCTGCATTGCAGGAGCGTTTCGGGCTTCTGTCTCTGGCAAAATTGGTTTGTGTGTTTCAGCTTCGGCGAGGGGCGGATAGTATCGTGCTGGCAGAGGGGCATATTCAGGCAGAAGCAGAGCAAGCCTGCATCATTACAGGAGAGCCGGTAAAAGAAGTGGTGGACGAACAGTTTAGCCTTCGTTTCGTGCCGGAAGCCGACATGCCGGATGATGAAGATCTGGATATTGAAGCGCTTCTTCAGGAAGATACAGATGATGTCCCTTATGATGGGCGGATGATTGATCTGGGCGAAGCTGCGGCCGAGCAGCTGGCTCTCTGCCTTGATCCTTATCCGCGGCGTGAAGGGGCAGGGCTGGAGCGATTTGTGGAGGTCACACCCTCTGATGACGAGTTGGAGGCCCATCCCGGCGAAGGGCGGAAAAATCCTTTTGAAGCACTGAAAAAGCTGAAGGAAAAGCAGTAGGGGAGTGGTAATTTTCATGCAGTACTGGTAAGTTCTACTGCAATGAATGATGCCGTGATGGCATTGATGGCTTGCAGAGAGGCGATCTCTCTGCTAGAGCCCCACGCCTGAGCACCGTGGCTTATGGCGGTGGTGAGAATTATGAGATTTCTCTGGCTTGAGGCCGCGCTGTGCGGTAGCAGAAGCCGGATACACAACCCAGTGAGAGGCAGATACCCATGGCCGTTCCTAAGAGAAAGACTACACCGTCCCGTCGTGGCATGCGCCGCAGCCACCATGCGCTTCGCATCGAGGCTCATGCAGAATGCGCTAATTGCGGTGAGATGAAGCGTCCGCACCATGTGTGCAGCCATTGCGGGCATTATGATGGCCGTGAGGTTGTCAGTGCTGAGGGCCGCGCGCTGAAGACAGCCGTCCGCGCCTGATTTTTTCATCCTGCGAATGGATGACGCCCCGGGCTATTCCTCAGTCCGGGGCACTATGTGCGTGAAGCCTGCATAGGCAGGAAAACAGGGAATCTTCAGGGAGCTGCACTCATGACGGAGGCGTCTGGCGTTAGAGCTGAGGGTGAGGGCAGCAGACAGGCTGCACAGTCTTCGGTTCCTTTTACCCTAGCCGTTGATGCCATGGGGGGAGATAAAGCCCCTGAGATCGTTCTCGCCGGGTTGGAGATGACGGCTATCCGTCACCCCGATATCCGGGTTCTTCTCATTGGTGATGAAACGGTCCTGAATGCCGCACTCAGGACCCATCCCAAGCTGGCAGCTATCTGTACCGTGCGCCATGCGCCGGAAAGCATCCCTATGGAAATGAAGCCTACAGCCGCCTTGCGCCTGCGTGGCTCGTCCATGCGTGTCGCTATGGAGGCCGTTGCCTCTGGTGAGGCACGCGGTGTCGTCTCTGCTGGCAATAGTGGTGCCATGCTGGCGCTGGCCAAAATCATCGTCAAAGCCCTTCCGGGTATTTCACGCCCGGCTATGGCCGCTGTGCAGCCTTCGGCTCGTGGCGATGTGGTTATGTTGGACCTCGGTGCCAATATCGTTTGTGATGCCCGTAATCTGGTCGAGTTTGCCATTATGGGGGAGGCTTTTGCTCAGGCAGCGCTGTCCCTCAAGGCACCGAGCATCGGTCTGCTTAATGTTGGCTCTGAGGAGCTGAAAGGCGATGAGCGACTGAAGCAGGCTGCCGAACGGCTACGGGATAGTGTTCTGGCTGACCGTTTCCACGGTTTTGTGGAAGGGCACGACATCACTGCCGGTGTGACGGATGTTGTGGTTACGGATGGTTTTACCGGCAATGTTGCCCTGAAGACAGGTGAAGGGGCTCTGAAACTGGCATTCGGGCTGCTGGGCCATGTCTTCAGAACCAACTGGCTGACGAAGCTTGGTTATCTTCTGGTTCGTCCCGGTTTGCGGCGTATGAGAGAATGGATTGATCCCAGCCGTTACAATGGTGCGCTTTTTGTCGGACTGAATGGTATTGTCGTGAAGTCCCATGGTGGCGCTGATGCTGAAGGGTTCGCCTCGGCGGTGGATGTGGCCATTGATGCCGTGGAAAATAATCTGAATGACAAGATTCGCCATCGGCTGGAGCAGTTGGGGATGCTGGGGCAGCCCGTAGAAAGCAAAGAGCAGGAGTAAGGTCGCTCATGGCGCAGGATCAAGCAGTTCAGCACAGCGTAGGAGGGACCCGCCTGACGGGTGTTGGCGGAGCTCTCCCGAAGCGTGCTTTCAGCAATGATGAGCTTGCTGCCGAGTTCAACCTCGATACATCTGATGACTGGATTCGGAGCCGTACCGGCATCTGCCAGCGTCATATCGTGTCTGGTGACGAGACGGCCGTATCCCTTGCTCATGCGGCAGCACAGCGTGCTCTGGATTATTCAGGTAGAACGGCTGACGAGGTCGATGCTGTCATTGTAGCGACGTCAACGCCAGATCAGGTTTTCCCGTCCGTTGCCGTGCGTGTACAGGCAGCACTGGGCATGAAGCGGGGCTTTGGTTTTGACGTCAGCGCTGCCTGTTCCGGTTTTGTTTATGCGCTGACTGTTGCTGATTCGATGATCCGTTCTGGTCAGGCCGGGCGTATCCTTGTGGTTGGTGTTGAGGTGTTTTCCCGTCTTTTGGACTGGGAAGACCGTTCTACTTGTGTTCTGTTTGGGGATGGTGCCGGGGCTGTTCTGTTGGAAGGTGGCGCTAAGGCTGGGGAAGGCATCCTTTCTACGCATCTTCATGCCGATGGCCGTCTTGGTGATCTGCTTTATGTGGATGGGGCTGTCGGTTGTGCTTCCGGTAAGGTGGCACTGAAAATGCATGGGCGGGAAGTGTTCCGTCATGCTGTGGTTAATCTGGCTGCTGCTGTTGATGAAGCGTTGGAAGCGAACGGATTGCAGGGCACGGACATTCAGTGGATGGTGCCGCATCAGGCGAATCTGCGTATCATTGACGGTATGGCCAAGAAACTGTCCCTGCCGTCCGACCGGGTTGTGGTGACGGTGGATCGTCATGCCAATACCTCCGCAGCATCTATTCCGCTGGCGCTGGATGAAGCTGTTCGGGATGGGCGGATTAAAAAGGGCGAGCTTGTCCTTATGGAAGCTCTGGGCGGCGGACTCACATGGGGTTCAGCTCTCATCCGTATGTAAAAGGTGGCGGAAAGGCTTTTAGAGGCTTCCCTTCCGTTATTGCTCAGAGTTTTTGTTTTTTTCAGTGTGCTAATCAGATGGCTCGTGATACGTCTTGTTATTATGGAGACGATTGCACGCGCTGATTTGGTAGAGCTCCTTCAGGAGGAGCATGGCTTTTCCCGGCAACAGGCTATCCTGTTTCTGGAAGAGATGTTTGAGCTGTTTGTCCAGACTCTTGAGCAGGGCGAGTCTCTGAAGATCAGTGGGTTTGGGACATTTGCTGTACGGGACAAGGCAACCCGGCTGGGACGAAACCCGCTGACAGGGCAGGAGGCCGTCATTTCAGCCCGGCGTGTGCCATTTTTCCGTCCATCCCGCCTCTTGCGGGAAAATGTCAATGGTAAATTACGGACGCAGGGTGCCCGCTCATGACATCAGAAGAATCACGTCAGCTTCATCAGGGCGGCATGCGTCCGGCAGTCAGTGTCGCCGAGGAGCTGGGGCTTCCTTTGTACCGTCTGCGGTCGTGGGAGAGTCTTTATCCCGTTTTCAGGACGGAGCAGCGTGAGGATGGGCAGAGCTATTACGATGAGCAGGCCGTTGCTATCGTGCGGAACATCGCCCGACTGCTGTATCAGGAGGGGGCCAAAAGCCATGAGATCGTTCCTTTGCTCAGGCGTGAGGGACTCATCGCAGCGGAGGGAACACCCGCAGCTCAGCCAGAGCAGAGCATAGCCAGAGACGCACCTGCGGCGGCTCCGTCTGGGACGGAGGGGGCTGTTTCGTCTGAAGCTCTGGCAAAGCTTCAGCAGGATAATGCACGCCTCAATGAACGTCTGGAGGAGTTCGGGCGCATCGCTGTGTCCCTCAAGACTCTGGAAGATGAAAATGCGTCCCTCAAGGAAGCTTTGGAGGCTGCACGTTCAGCTTCTGCTCCAAAAGAAGGGCAGGCCGCCTATGTGCAGGAGCTGGAGGAGCAGAATCTTACCCTTCAGGACTCTATTGAGCATCTTACGGCTGAGCTGAAAGAACAGCGTCAGGAAGCTGCTTCTCAGCAGGAAAAGCAGGCTCAACTTGAGGCATTGCGGGCAAAGCTGGCCACTATGCAGGCCGAGCACGGGCAGATTCAGTCCCTGCGTCAGGAGCTTGAGACTGTCCAGTTGGAAGCTGAACAGTGCCGTGCTCTGGAGGCCACGAACCGGGAGCTGCGTGAGGCTGCGCAGAAGCAGCGTGAAGCCGAGGCTGCTCGAGAGCGCCAGCAAGCCGAGCATAATCAGGCATTGCAGAAAACTGTTGAGCGCCTGACGGCCGAGTTGGAAGAACAGCGTCAAGCAGCGTCTTCCCAGCAGGAACAGCAGGTTGCGGCCCTGCGTAAGGAGCTGGAGGCTGCTCAGGCGGAAGCCGGGCGGTGTCGTGCTCTGGAGGCCACAAACCGGGAGCTGCGTGAGGCTGCTCAGAAGCAGCGTGAAGCAGAGGCTGTACGGCAGCGTCAGCAGGCCGAGCACGATCAGGCTTTGCAGAAGACGATTGAACGCTTGTCTGCCGAATTGAAAGACCAGCATCGTGAAGCTGAGCTTCGCAAAGAGCGGCAGGCGCAGCTTGAGGTTCTGCGGGCAAAGTTGGCCACTATGCAGGCTGAACATGGGCAGATTCAGGCGCTTCGGGAGGAGCTGGAAGTCGTACAGGCAGAGGCTGGACGATGCCGTGCTCTGGAGGCCGAAAACAAGGAACTGCGTGAAACCGGGCGCAAATTGCGTGAAGCCGAAGTGGAGCGGAGCCGGGAGCAGGAGGAGCGTTATCACGAGCTTCAGGGAACTGTAAAAAAGCTGATGGCTGAAACAAAGGAACAGCATCAGGTTATTGAAGCTCAGAAGGTCCAGCTTGAAGCTCTACGGAAAAAAGTAGCGACTCTTGAGAGTGAAAACGCTCAGATGCAGCCGCTACGCAAAGAGCTGGAGGCTGCCCAGGCGGAAGCGAAGCGGTGTCATGATCTGGAAGTGGCCAATAAGGAACTGCGTGAGGACGCTCAGAAACAGCGTGAGCTGAATGAGGCCCGTAACCGTGAGCAGACAGAACAGCATAAGACTCTTGAAGAAACGGTGGAGCACCTGACGGCAGAGGTTCAGAAATGGCAGAAAGAAGCTGAATCTCGTCAGGAAACATTGGCAACGCTTCAGGCGACAGTTGCCGAGCAGGAGAAGAAACAGAAAGAGCTCGTGTCGCAACATGATGCAACTGAGACACGCCGTCAGGAGTTGGAGGACAAGCTGGAAACTGCCGGTACGGAACGGCAGGAGATTGTACGTAAGCTGGAACAGTCTGTGCTGATTATGCAGTCTCTTGAGGATGAGAATGTGCGTTTGAAGCGCTCTCTCAAGGAAGGGGAGGCAGTGCAGAAGGAGCGTGACCTGCTTTCTGGCAAGGTACAGGCTCTGGAAGCCGAAAATGGCACAATGAAGCAGGAGCAGGTCGGGTTCGTGGATGAAAGGAAGCGTCATGCACAGGCGCTTGAACGGATCGGCCTTCTTGAGGAAGAAGGGACAGCCCTGCGGAATACGCTGGAGGCTCAGGATGAGCAGCATCGCCTTCAGATGAAGCGAAAGAAACAGCTTGATGATGTGCTTCATGCGCTTCTTGGTGAGCTATCCCAGATGAAAAAAATTATTACTGACTGAAAAAACATTAAAAAAAAGGCCCCGGTCCATTGCAGGAATGGTCCGGGGCTGCTAGAGCTTCCTCACCGCAGGACGACGGGCAGTAGCGCAGTCTGGTAGCGCATCAGTCTGGGGGACTGGGGGTCGTGGGTTCGAATCCCGCCTGCCCGACCATCTCCTGCGGTTCTCACCTCTTTTTATGGCGTATGATGCTCGGTCCGGAGCCTTTGCTGCTGGTCCAGAGTGTCCAGAGCAGATGAAGCGCTGCCATGATGGCCGGCCCGATGAACAGCCCCATCAACTGCCATGTTTCCGCACCACCGAGAATACCAAGCAGGACCCAGAGGAACGGTACCTTCGTGCTGCCACCAATCAGGACAGGACGGATGAAGTGATCAGCGACAAAGAGCACAACGGCACCAATCAGCCATACGATGGCAGCGGTGACGACAGTCCCCTTGAAGGCGATAAGCAGGCAAACGCCTGAGACGGCAATCCAGCCCAATAGGGGGACCATTGCTGCAATAGCGGTGGCCAGTCCGAAGATCAGAGGCTGAGGCGCACCGGCTACGATGTAGCAGATGCCCATGATGGCCCCTTCACCAAGTCCGACCAGTACGAGGCCGGACACCGTGCCATGGATGGAGGAAATGATCTGCCGTGCCAGACTTTCCCCTTGCGGGCCAAAGAGCCGCTGTGAGGCGATCGAGCATTTCCGGATGATAATATCGCCATCCTTGAGCAGGAAGAACAGGGTCAGCATGGAGAAGCCGAACAAGATGCCTCTATGCAGCACCTCGGAGCCGAACTGTTTCCCCACAGCAACGCCATGACCCACATTCATGGAGTGGAACAGCTCATTCAGAGCATCAGGATTGCCAAGATACTGCGACCATAGCGCCTTGGTCTGTCCAGCAGCCACGGGTAGGCGGTCCAGCCATGTCGGTGTTGGAATCCCTTCATGGCGGATACGGTCGATCCAGAGTAGGGCCCCCCGGATTTCATCGGCCGTTTTAATACTGATGAAGGAGACAGGCACGAGAAAGATGAGTGCAAGCACCCCTGTAAAGAGGATTGGCAGCAGGATGGACCGGCCAAGGCTCTTTTCTGACCGTTTGTAGAGAGGCCAGAGCGCGATGGCGAAGATGCCACCCCAGAGCAGGGCCGGAAGCATGCTTCTGAGTGTCCAGAGCGCAGCCAGCACGAAGAACAGGGCCAGAAAGCCACGGGCACGCTTCTGCAAGGTTTTGGAAGGGGGAGGCAGTTTGAGCTGTGGCTCCCTGTGCGTGGTGTCAGTCATGTTGCGTGGTATCTCAGTCATCCAGCCAGAATAAAAATAGAGGCCCCAATCCGGTGGGACAGTCAGGCAACGGCTTTTTCTCAGCCTTTTGCATGTAAAATGTCTGCCAGAACCAGAGCATCCTGCTTATCGAACATCCCAAGGCGAAGGAAAAGGTCTGTCAGGACAAGATTAACGTTAAATTTGAAATCATCACTATCCCGAACACGTTCGAAAACCTCATCAATAGGTGTAAGGCGGAAAGACTCCACCTCGCCATCATTGGCACGAGGAACAAAACTGTCTGGCAGCACAAGGTCATAGCAGTATAGCCGGTCCCGGCGGAGTCCTTCCGGGCGGGTCATGGCGTAATGGAGCGTGCTGGCATGGTGGGCCTGCTGGATGAGCGTGGCCGGAATGGCGGCTTCTTCTTCCGCTTCTTTGGCGAGGGTTTCGTCTGGGGTAAGGCCGCTGCTCATGCCGCCCGCCACGAGATGGTCCAGCTTACCGGGGTCAAGCCGTTTATGGGGGCTGCGGCGGGCAACCCACAGGTGCAGACCGCTCTCTTTCTTCACAAGGCCGTTCATGTGCACGCCAGATGCTTCTACGCCGAAGATGGGGATCAGGGCACGGTCAATCTGCCCGATGATGTCTCCTTCAGGAGAGCGGACATCAAACCATTCACGAAAAGGAACACAATGCCCCTGCTGAACAAGGAGGCTGCTGATCTCCCTGAGATTCTGACCTTCTGGCAGAATGATGGCCTCATTCGTGACATTCACCAGACCGGCCATGGCGGGGTTGGTCAGCCAGTCCAGACAGGCTGGGTCGATCAGGCCGATCCTGTCGTTCCTATGGAGCAGGGGCAGTCGCCCCGCCGGGAGAGTGACATTGTTGCAGCGTTCTATGTGGCGGAGGAAAGGGGATGCGGCAGGGGACAGCATGATCTCTCTCAGACGGTTATCGGGCGGGGAGTAAGGGAAAGGACTCTGTTGGCTGATGGCAGACAGGGCCGGACAGTGTAAGAACCTGCTTCATTGGCGGCTGCCAGATGCAGCATCACAGGACTCTCTATCAGGTTTTTATGGCAGCAACAAAAGTGAGGCGTCTGTCTCTACGGGCATTCTGGCGGTTGGTCCGTCCCCCCTCTCTACGGGGATGGGCGATACGTTTCTGGCTTTCTTGTGCGCTGTTGCTGCTGGAGAGTTTGGCTACCGTTGCAACGCCATGGTTGTTCAGTGGCATGGTGGGGCATGTTTCCAGTCATGAGGTCATCATGGCGGCAATTATGGCTTTGCTGGCGCAATATACGGTCCTGCGTGTTCTGGGGGGTATTGCTGGCCCGGTCCGCAGTTTGCTCATGGTGCCGGTGCGGGTGTCGCTGCGGGAGCGGATCAGCCTTCTGGGGTTGGAACATATTCATCGCCTCAGTGCTCGGTTCCATCAGGGACGACAGACGGGGGCACTGACCCGCATCATCGACCGTGGCGCCGATGCGGCCAGTACGATCGTAGATATGGTGTTCTCCAATGTTCTGCCGAACCTGCTGGGGTTAGGGCTGACCTTTCTTGTTGTACTGCGTGTGTTTGATGGGCTCTATCTTGGTCTGCTCTGTGGGACGATGGTGCTTTATGGGGGGATTTCCTACCTGTTCACACGCTGGCGCATGCAGGCACGGCGGGCTCGTAATAAGGCTAATGGTAATGTCCATCGGCATTTGGTGGATAGCCTTCTCAATGCTGATATTGTCCGTGCTTTCGGTAATGAAAGCCATGAATGCAGACGGCAGGAGCGTGCGTGGCAGGAGCTGGGTACGGCAGAAATGCATTTACAATGGCTGATTGGAAGTTCTCAGGCCGTACGGAATTGTTTGATTGCGCTGGCAACAGCTTCTTTACTGGGGATGGCGATCGCCGATATTGCAGCGCATAGACTCGGTGTTGCCCAGTTCGTGTTGATGGGCACCTATCTGCGGAGTGTTTATGCCTCTGTTGGGGCACTGAATTACGTTGGTGCTGGATGGCGGAATGCCCGGGTCGATATGGAAGCTTATCTTGAGCTTCTGGCACTGAAACCGGAAATACAGTCTCCCGCCACACCTGTACCCCTGCCGGAGGTTCAGGAAGGCGATGTGATGCTGGAAATGAAGCATGTTTCTTTCGGCTACACGCCAGAGAGGCTGATCCTGAAGGATGTTAATTTTCGGCTGGAGGCAGGTAGGATGCTGGCTGTCGTGGGGCGCAGTGGTTCGGGTAAGTCCACTCTCGCAAAGCTTGTGAGCCGCCTTTATGACCCTTTGGACGGCAATGTTCTGATGGCGGGTGTTCCTTTGCCGTCTTTGTCTCTTGAAGACCTTCGGGCACAGATTGGCGTGGTGGCGCAGGAGACATCGCTGTTCAATGCCACGATTGCCGAAAATATCGCTTACGGACGGACAGGGGCTAGTTCTGAAGAAATCCGTCATGCGGCAGAGCTCGCCCAGTTGGGGAGCTTTCTGGATCGCCTGCCGGATGGGCTGGAAACGCTGGTCGGGGAGCGGGGTGTGCGTCTTTCAGGCGGGGAGAGGCAGCGGATGGCAATTGCCCGTGTGATCCTGCGTAATCCCCGCCTGCTGGTTTTGGATGAGGCCAGTAGCGCCCTTGATACCAGAACGGAAGCGGACATCCAGAAGGCGCTGATGACTTTATCATCTGGCAGAACGACCCTTGCGATCGCTCATCGGCTTTCCACTATTCAACATGCGGACCATATTCTTGTAATGGAGGCCGGGCAGGTCGTGGAGGAGGGAACGCACCATGAACTTCTGGAAAAAGCGGGTATTTACGCAGGAATGTGGAGATTGCAGGCAAGAGGGGGTTTCGCGGAAACGCATTCGGATGTAGAGGGGTAGCGGGCTGCTTCTGTCGGTATGAAAGGCAGGAAAGACTTGACGTATCAGCGTCAGTAAGTCATAAGCCCGCCTTATTTACGGAACATGCCGGGCTGCTTATGCGGCTCTGCGTATCACAGTATCGAGGAAGTTCTATGTCTCGCCGTTGCCATGTCACGGGCAAAGGGGTACTGACGGGCAATAACGTCAGCCACGCCAACAACAAGTCCCGTCGCCGTTTCCTGCCGAACCTGCAGGAAGCCACACTCCTTTCCGATATTCTGGAAGCTCCGGTGCGTATGCGCCTTTCTGCCAAGGGTATCCGTACGGTTGAGCACAATGGCGGGCTTGATTCCTTCCTGCTGGGTACGCCGAACCGGAAGCTGACACCGGAAGCTCTGGTCATCAAGCGCCGTATCCTGCGCGTTCAGGAGCGTAAGGCTGCCCAGCCAGCTGCCTGATCAGGGCTCTGGAAGCTCATCCCCTTGAGGGATGAGCGGCTGCTCCGGGCTGGCTCTGCCGGAGAGGGCTGTTTTCCAGTATTCATAACAGGGTCTGATGAGGGTGCCTTGGTACAGCCGGGGCACCTTTCCTTGCATTTTGGAGGTTTCCCGTGACCGACGACAGCGTCCAGGGCGCGAAGTCCGCTCTCTCAAAGATTCGCAACATCGGTATTACCGCGCATATTGACGCCGGTAAGACGACAACAACAGAGCGTATGCTCTACTACACTGGTATGTCCCACCGTATCGGTGAAGTGCATGACGGGAACACCACAACCGACTATATGGAGCAGGAGCGTGAGCGTGGCATCACCATCACCTCTGCTGCTGTGACCTGTGAGTGGGAAGGTCATCGCATCAACATCATCGATACACCTGGTCACATCGACTTCAACATCGAAGTGAACCGTTCTCTCCGTGTGCTCGATGGCGCCATCTTCGTGATCGAAGGTGTGGCCGGTGTGCAGCCGCAGTCCGAGACCAACTGGCGTCTGGCTGACCGCTACAACGTGCCCCGCATCATCTTCATCAACAAGCTGGACCGTACCGGTGCCGACTTCGATTACGCCTTCAGCACCCTGAAGGAGAAGCTGGACATCGTGGCCATTCCGCTTCAGCTGCCGATCGGTACTGAAGAAAACATGGTTGGCGTTGTTGACCTGGTGGAAATGCGTGCCATCGTCTGGGAAGGCGGTGAGCTGGGCGCTAAGTTCCACTATGAGGAAATTCCGGCTGACATGAAGGAGCGTGCTGAAGAAGCACGTCAGAACCTGCTCGACACGGCTCTGAGCGTTGATACCAACGCTATGGAGGAGTACTTCGACAAGGGTGAAGTGGATGTTGCCACCCTGAAGCGCTGCATCAAGAAGGGTACGATCTCCGGTGAGTTCCGCCCTGTGCTGTGCGGTACGGCCTTTAAGAACAAGGGTGTGCAGCCGCTGCTGGATGCCGTGATCGACTACCTCCCGGCTCCGGATGAGGTTGAGGGCATCCGCATTGCTCCGCCGGAAGACAAGGAAGTTGATGAGAGCTTCCTGCCGATCATCCCGGTTGACCCGGAAGGCAAGTTTGCTGGTCTGGCCTTTAAGATTATCTCCGACAAGTACGGTACACTGACCTTCGTCCGTGTCTATCGTGGCGTGCTGAACACGGGTGATACCGTGCTGAACACCACCAAGGGCACGAAGGAACGCGTTGGCCGCATGTTCCAGATGCACGCTGACAAGCGTCAGGAAGTGAAGTCTGTCGGTGCTGGTGACATTGCTGCCTTCGTTGGTCTGAAAGACACCGTGACAGGTGATACGCTGGCCGATGCTGCTGATCCGGTTGTTCTGGAGCGTATGCAGTTCCCGGTTCCGGTGATTGACATCTCTGTCGAGCCGAAGACCAAGGATGCTGTCGAGAAGATGACTCTGGCTCTCCAGAAGCTGACAGCTGAAGATCCGTCCCTGCACCTGCGGACAGATCAGGAAACGGGTCAGACCATTCTTTCCGGTATGGGTGAGCTGCATCTGGACATCATCGTGGACCGTCTGCGCCGTGAGTATGGCGTTGATGCAAACATCGGTGCTCCGCAGGTTGCTTATCGTGAGACGATCACTCAGTCCCACACCGAGACCTACACCCACAAGAAGCAGTCCGGTGGTTCCGGTCAGTTCGCTGAGGTGAAGATCACCTTCGAGCCGCTGACAGAGAAGGGTGCCGAGGAGATCCTGTTCGAGAACAAGATCGTTGGTGGTGCCGTGCCGAAGGAATATATCCCGGCTGTCGAAAAGGGCGTGCGTATGCAGTCCACGACGGGCGTGCTGGCTGGCTTCGATACGGTGGGCTTCAAGTTCACTCTGGAAGACGGTAAGTACCACGACGTTGACTCCTCCGCTCTGGCCTTCGAAATTGCTGCCAAGGCCTGCTTCCGTGAAGGTATGAAGAAGGCCGGTCCGGTCATTCTGGAGCCGATCATGGATGTGGAGATCACCACACCGAACGATCACGTTGGTGACGTGGTGGGTGACCTGAACCGCCGCCGTGGTATCATTCAGAACCAGGAGACATCCGGCTCCACCGTTCTGATCCGCTCTCAGGTGCCGCTGAAGGAAATGTTTGGTTACATTTCCCATCTGCGTTCTGCCACGAAGGGTCGTGCATCCTTCACCATGCAGTTCCACCATTACGAGCCTGTGCCGCGCAACGTGCAGGATGAGATCATCGCAGAGCGCGCCTGATACGCTCTTTAGCGATTGTTCTTTCAGGAAGGCCCTCCGTCAGGTTTCTGGCGGAGGGTTTTCTTTTACGCCTGTATTGACAGACGGTCGTATGATGGTGTTTCCTTGAAAAAAGGTGATGGATTACCACCGGGCCAGAATGGCCGAACCGCCACCCGGTTCATCGGGAAAGGCTGATGATTCCTGCCAATAATGCCTTCCATAGCGTATATGGAGGGACTGGTGAGGGAGTCTGTCATGCCGCCTTTTAAAGAAATCGTCTCTTTTTTGTTGAATCTTCTGCGCTGGCTGGGCCTGCTTGTGCCTCTGGCCGTGGTCGTAGGTAGTTCTTGCGCCTTGTTCCTCTGGATGTTGGAGTGGGTGACGCATTATCGTTTTGTTCATCCGGCCATTCTGTATGGGTTGCCCTTTGCTGGTGTGGCTGTGGCCCTGTCCTATTATTGGTGGGGCGGCCGTGCTGGTGGTGGCAATAACTTGATTATTGATGAGATCCATAAGCCATCAGAAGGGGTTCCCCTGCGTATGGCGCCGCTGGTCTTTATCGGGACGGTTGTTAGTCATCTTTTTGGGGCGTCCGTGGGGCGAGAAGGAACTGCCGTACAGATGGGGGGCAGTCTTGCCAGCAGTTTTGCTACATGGTTCCGGTTGGATAAACGCAGCACGAGTATCCTTCTAACGGCCGGTGTGGCGTCCGGTCTGGGGGCCGTGTATGGCACGCCCATTACGGGGGCTGTCTTTGGGCTGGAAGTTTTGACCCTTGGTGCATTGGATTATTCAGCTTTGCTCCCTGTGGCGGTGACGTCCATCATTGCAGACTGGACATGCCATCAGTGGGGGATTCATCACGCTGTCTATCCTGTTACCTTCAAGGGGCTTGCAGCACCGGGGCAGGTACCGTTTCATGTTGATGCCGTATTGTGGGTGAAGGTTGCCATTGCTGCCGTAGCCTTTGGCTTTGCCAGCCGTGCTTTTGCGGAAGGTGTGTACAGGCTCAGCCCCATCATCAAGAAAATCTGCCCGACACCGTGGTTGCAGCCTGCCATTGGTGGCGTGGCGACCATTCTGCTGGTCTGGCTTCTGGGAACACGGGATTATCTGGGGTTGGGTGTCATGGCTCCGGAAGCAGGAGGGGCCTCCATCGTCAATTTCTTCAGTACGGCCCATTATGACTGGAGCTGGCTGCTGAAGCTGGTCTTCACCGTCATTGCTCTTGCCACAGGGTATAAAGGGGGTGAAGTCACGCCTCTGTTCTTTGTTGGGGCAGGGCTGGGGAACGCTCTTGCGCCTGTGTTGGGTGTGCCTGGTGATCTTCTGGCGGGTGTGGGCATGGTGGCCGTGTTCGGTGGTGCCGTGAATACGCCGCTGGCCTGTACGGTTATGGGGGTGGAACTCTTTGGGGGGACGAATATCGTCTATTATGCGACAGGCTGTTTCATCGCCTATCTCTGTTCCGGCCATACGGGTATCTATCTGTCCCAGAAGGTCGGCGTACCCAAGATTTGGCGGCCTGATTTCGTGCCGGGGATCGCTCTGCGCCGCACGAGGGAAGGTATCTGGAAAGAAGAGCCAAAGGTTTGAGGACATGAACAATAAAGACTGTGTGACGGCGATTATCCGTTTCCCGGTAGCCCATCATAATCAAGCGAGAGACCTTTTCAGAAAGATTGTGCAGAGGTCACGGCAGGATGAGGGCTGCCTTCGCTTTGTGGCGTATGAGGACAAAGAGACAGAAGGTGTCTTCACGCTTAATGAGGAATGGGCGGATGAAGCCAGCCTTCAGGCGCATCTGGCCTCGGAGCATGTTCAGGCCAGTTTTAAGGCCATTGAGGCCCTTGGCGGCAGGATTGAAAATATTTGGTGTAGGGAACTCTGAGCTCTAATGAATCAGATGTGAAAAGGGCCTCTTTCCGGGAGAGAAAGAGGCCCTTTTTGTAGGTCTGTTATTCTGACGTAGTTACATCAGCCGAAGCAGTGATTGGCGTGCATGATGGCCACGCCGACTTCCCGAAGGAGGTCGAAAGCGTCTCGCAGTGGCTGGAAGATTTCCCGATGCTCACGGGCAAAGCCCTGTGCTACACCGGCCCCGCCGGGTTCCCCGAAATCAAGATCAGCAATGCTGGGGGCAGTGATGGGGAACAGATCATCCAGAAGGCGTAGTGCCCGTGGGACGTCAAGGCAGAGAATGAGCGTTGTGATGGCTTCTCGTGTCAGGCCGCCACGAGGGCCGAAATAGGGAATGTGTGTTCCCAGTGTCCAGATACGATCCATCAGGGCAAAGCGGATGACATGCAGCAGTTTTTCATCCACATCCATGCGGGGCGCTTCCGGCCACGCAGAACGCAGGGCGATGTCTTCCCGCTGGATACGGCGGAACAGAGCCGGGACACTTTTCCAAAATTCCAGCTCCTCCAGATCACGGGCGATATTGAGGAAGTGAACCCGCTCATCAGCATTGTCGCAGTCTGCTGCACGGTTCAGCCATGTGCCGGGGTCCAGCTGATGGATGGTGGCCCGCAGCACATCAAGGTCTGAATGTTTCAGGGCCTGAGAGGCAAAATCCATCAGCTGGCGGAAGCGGGGTGAGCTATGGCGAAGCTGTTCAAACTGTTCCGTATGGCGGCGGGCTGCCCCACCGAGACCATGCAGAACATTGGCCCACCAGCCCAGCTGCTGGAGGATAGCATTATTAGGGATGGCCCGTATCTGGCTGGGATGGGTGATGCGTGTCACCCGAGCCGTATCGGACTGGCGGGCAGAGGGACGAGAGCCAGTTTTGTCCACCAACGCAGGGCCGAAGGCACTTAGCAGAGCAGTATAGCCGGGGTCATTCACCAGATCGCCCATTTTCAAGGCAATGGTGGAGAAGAAATCCATGGCGAAATCAGGCTTGCTGAAAAGCGGGTCATTCAGCTTGTCTTTCGCAATGGGTTCCCCCTGTGAGGCTACGAACTCGGCCAGTGTAGCAATGGTGGAGGAAGCAAGCTTGTCCGTTCCGAAAGAGAGGTAGCCATCTCCCCCTTGGAAAGCCGCTTCAACTCGGCTTGTAATGCCTGCCTCATGCAGGGCATGGCGTGTATTGGCCGGAGAGAAATATTCCAGACGTTCTTTCAGGCTGAAAGGATGGGCACCACGACCGATGCTTTCACCATGTGTATCGAACATGGTCAGGGCGATATCGTCCAGCCCATGCTCTTTCATCAGCTCCAGCGTACGCAGGCGCAGCCGTTCGACCATAGGCCCAGCGGCCAGCTGGCCGACATAACGCCCGGAATCCGAATAGCCGAACTGAAGCGAGAGACGGCCATTAGCCCGGAGATAAGCTCGCCAGTGGGGAGAACGGAAGGCTTCTTCCAGAATTTCTTCCCCGTTCTCCAAGGCTGTTTCTGTTTCAAAGAGTGGGGAGATTTCGATCTGGTCGTCCCGGATTCCAAACAGGCGGGCCAGCCAGAGCGTAGCAAGCAGCGTATAGCCACTTTCTGTTTCGGCGATCAGGAAGCGAATGGGTGACCCAGAATCAACATGCTTGAGGATCTGCGCCATGGTCATCATCAGGCGTGATGCCGCACTGGGCTCTACCAGCAACGCCCCGAAATCAATGGCCAGTGGCTTCAGATTATCCATGGCGGCATCAATATGGGAGAGCAATGCCCGGCGATGGAACGGCAGGGTTGGGTCATCGGTCAGGCCCAGTCGTGTGCGGGCCACGTTGTAAATCTGTGCCGCATTGAGGCGGGTATGGATGTGGGACAGTCCCAGCCCGTGATTCAGGAAACCTGTGCGGATGACGTCCAGTTGCTGGGCTGTGGCGTTATCCAGTTTTGCCGCCTCATCCCGGAACAGGGGAAGCAGGTCTTCGGCACTGAGGAGAGCTGTTTCCCGCAGATCAATGAGAATATGGGAGAAACGGGCAATGTCTTCCGGCTGCATGGTCTGGCCGGGGACGGAGCGGGGGCAGGCATCACGCTGTTTCTGCGTGGCATGCAGGGCGGACTCAACCCGCTTGCCGAGGGCAGATTCTTTCAGGCCGATCTTGTCCAGCCCTTCGAGCAGGCGTTCCAGCTGGGCGATTTTGAGGCCCAGACGAATACGGATGGTATCCCACCAGCCAATATCGTTACGGCCATCCGTATCGAACCCGACCCAGCTTGCGAGGCGAACAGGGGCCGGGGTCAGTTCTTCGGTATCGGGCCAGCGGCGGCGGGCGGCCTGAAAGATTTCTGCTGCCAGCTTGTCCAGCGCATCACGCCCACGGGTGATAGCGGCAAGAGCAAGAGACTGTTCTTCATCCAGCGTGGGGGGAGCCTGACGGCGATGGCTTGGCAGGGACGGCACCGGGCAGGCGGGGTCTTCTGCACGGCGGGCCAGAAGTTCGTAAACGTCATTGGCCAGTGCAAAGGTCGGGTGAGCGGTGAAGACCGCCGCAAAGCCGGTAGAGGCAAGGTCTTCCGGTGTCCGTGCTTGGGCAACAAGCTGTTCGGCTACTTTACGGAGGCGTGGCTCTGGTGGGCACTCCGCACCATCACGTTCCAGCCCGATATAGCGGCGCAGGGCATCGGCACGGGTTACAAAGTTGCGGTCCCGCAACAGACGGATGGCCTGACCGATTGTTTCCAGCCCATTTTCCTGCCCTGTTTTTTCCGCAATGGAAATGATCAGGCTGGAAAGCTCATGTGGTGTGCGCTTCAGTGTTGTGGCGCAGGATTCAATCAGTTCGGCAGGCGATGCGTCAGTCTGGGAGGCGCAATCTGGCATGGGGAACAGTCTCGCTTGGTCTTGATCTCATGTCAGCCGGGAGGAGAGCAGTGGCTCACTGCACCGGCACGGTCGTTCCTGTATAGGCTTAATTATGGTAATGCGCCAAGTGTTGTTAAGAAGTGTTTTCCGTCTGTTTTGCCTGTGTTCTGCTGGTATTTTCTTGAAATGACGGGGACTGTGCTCAGCCCCGTGCAAGACGGTGTTGAGGAGTCAGTCCGTTATTATGTCCGTTCCAGCGCGTAAAAATCGGGTTTCTCTCTGGGCCACTCTGCTGCTGGTGGGGGCGTCCCTGCTGGCAGTCATTAGCCGGCTGAGCCTTTGGCAGAAGCTTTTTGGTCCGTCCATCTGGCTGGAAATGCTGCGTGCGGGCAGTCAGGCGGGTGTTGTGGGAGGGGTGGCAGACTGGTTTGCCGTTACGGCCCTGTTCCGGCATCCGCTGGGCTTACCCATTCCACATACGGCTATCCTGCCACAGCGTAAGGCCCAGCTGGGGGAGGCGCTTGGGCGTTTCATGGTCGAGCATTTTCTGACGGAAGAAGAAATGCTGCGACTGCTGGAGCGTACTGACCTGCCTGCCGCTCTGGCTTGCCTTCTTAAGAAGGAAGAAACAGAGGAGCGTTTGCTTCGGCATTTGCGGGGGCTGGCCCCTGCCATGCTGGAGCGGATGGGTGATGGACGGGGCAGTTCCTTTCTGGTCAGCCTGTTTCCAACCCTGATGAAACGGGATGACATCACGGCGCTGGTCATCAGGGGCCTGCGAGCCATGGTAGATGGCGATGTGCATCAGGAAGTTTTTTCGTTCTTTCTTGCTCAGTTCAAGGAGCTGGTCAGTACGAAGGAAGCGGACCTCCATCATTTCGTGGAGCGGCGGGTACGGGAGCAGGGAGGGCGTCTAATCGGTTGGGCGATTGGAACCTCAGTAGCTACGCAGGTGCTTACGGCTCTAAAAGCGGAGCTAAGCCGGGTGGACCCGATGGATTCTGAAATCAGGCACGGTTTTACCCGTTGGGTACGGAGAAAACTCCGTGATCTGGATGAAGACCCGCAGAGTGCCCATGATCTGATGGATAGTATTGCAGCCTTTTTCTCTCACGATAGTGTGAAAGAATGGAGCGGAGGGCTGTGGCGGCGCCTGTGCCAGATGGTGGAAGATGATAGCCGGCGTGATGATGGGCTGAACATGCAAGCCCTGAAGACGGCTTATCAGCAGTTGGTGGAGATGCTGGAAAATAAGACGGAGCTCTCCAGTCAGTTAGATCAGGCGGTTCGTCAGGCTGTTCTTCAGGCCCTGCCGCAGATGCAGCGGAATGTAGCGGGAATGATTGCCCGTGTGGTGGGACGCTGGGATGCGGAGAGCCTGTCATCCCGGTTGGAGTCCGGCATCGGGAAGGACCTGGCTTATATCCGTGTTAATGGCACTGTGGTCGGTTTTGTGGTAGGAGCGGTACTGGAAGCCTTGCTCCTTATTCTCGTCCCATGATGAAGACTGGAGGGGCGCCGTGGATAAGCATTACATAAAGCTTGACCCTAAGAAAAATATGGGTCACTTCCTTGAATGGGGACCAGTAGGGTCTTAAATTAAGAATCATTGATACAGGCTGTAGGTTTTTCATTGTGCTGAGACTGTCCAAACTGGCTGACTATGCAACTGTTGTTCTTGTGCGCTTGGGTGTGCGTGGCGATCTGGCTACCGCCGCCTCTCTGGCACAGGAGACCGGCGTGCCCGAACCAACAGTTGCCAAGCTGCTGAAGGGACTGGCAGCCGGTGGGCTGGTCGTGTCCTATCGTGGTGCACGGGGCGGGTATCGTCTGGCGGAGGCGTTGAAAGACATCTCCGTGGCACGGGTCATTACCGTTGTGGATGGTCCCATCTGTGTGACGGCCTGCTGTGATGGCAAGGAATGTGCACATGGGGAAACCTGCGGCCTGTCCGGGCAGTGGGATATGGTTAATGGAGCGGTCCGTCAGGCTCTGGAGACCATTACTCTGGCAGATATGGCCAACCCCGATCTGAAATTTGATCCGTCCTCTGCCACCTCGGCGGAAGCGACAATGCATAGGCCTGAGAAACAGGGAGGATGTCATGCCGGCTGTGTCGGAAACCCGTGAAGCCGTTGAGAAACTGGCCAAGTCCAATTACGAATGGGGTTTTGAGACGAATGTGGAGATGGACCTCGCCCCGAAAGGGTTGAATGAGGACATCGTCCGGCTGATTTCCGCTCGCAAGAAAGAGCCTCAGTGGATGCTGGAATGGCGACTGAAGGCCTTCCGTGCGTGGCAGGAAATGAGCGAGCCGAATTGGGCAAAGATCAAACATCCGCCGATTGATTATCAGGATGCCCATTATTTCGCTCAGCCCAAGAAGAAGCCCGGTCCGAAAAGCCTTGATGAAGTCGATCCCGAGCTGCTGAAGACCTACGAGAAGCTTGGCATTCCGCTTCACGAGCAGGAGATGCTGGCTGGTGTGGAAGGTGCAGGCCAGAAAACGCCTGTGGCTGTTGACGCCGTGTTTGACAGCGTCTCCGTGGCAACAACCTTCCGCAAGACGCTGGCTGAAGCAGGCGTGATTTTCTGCCCGATCTCCGAGGCGATTATCGAACATCCCGAGTTGGTGAAGAAATATCTGGGCACGGTCGTGCCTGTTGCTGATAATTTCTTCTCGGCCCTGAACTCGGCCGTCTTTACCGATGGTTCCTTCGTTTATGTGCCCAAAGGGGTGCGCTGCCCGATGGAACTGTCCACCTATTTCCGCATCAATGCCCGTAACACCGGGCAATTTGAGCGGACGCTGATCATTGCCGAGGATCAGGCTACCGTATCCTATCTGGAGGGATGCACGGCTCCGCAGCGTGATGAGAACCAGCTTCATGCTGCTGTGGTTGAGCTGGTGGCGATGGAAGATGCCTTCATCAAATATTCCACGGTGCAGAACTGGTATCCGGGTGATGAAAACGGCAAGGGCGGTATCTATAACTTCGTGACCAAGCGGGGCATCTGCAAAGGTGACCGTGCCCGCATCTCATGGACACAGGTGGAAACCGGCTCTGCCATCACATGGAAGTATCCATCCTGCATTCTGGCGGGGAAGGGGTCGGTCGGTGAGTTCTATTCCGTTGCCGTGACCAATGGGCACCAGCAGGCCGACACGGGCACGAAGATGATCCATCTTGCCCCGGATACACGGTCCACCATTGTGGCCAAGACCATCTCTGCCGGGAAGTCGGACAGTACCTATCGTGGACTGGTCCGTATGCAGCCCAAGGCCCGTAATGGCCGTAACTTTACGCAGTGTGACAGCCTGCTGATCGGCAATCAGTGCGGTGCCCATACGGTTCCCTATATCGAGAGCCGCAACATGAGTGCCCGTGTCGAGCATGAGGCGACAACATCCAAGATTTCCGAGGACCAGCTCTTCTATTGCCGGTCTCGTGGTTTTTCAGAAGAAGAAGCCGTTGGCCTGATCGTGAACGGTTTCTGCCGGGAAGTCCTCAAGGAACTTCCGATGGAATTTGCTGTGGAAGCACAGAAGCTGCTTCAGATCAGTCTGGAAGGGAGCGTGGGTTAAGCTATGAGTGATTTTCTGAAGATTGAAGGGCTGAAAGCCCAGATCGATGCTGACGGAACCCCCAAGGAAATTCTGAAGGGTCTGGACCTGACGATCCCCAAGGGGGAAGTCCATGCCATCATGGGGCCGAACGGGTCCGGTAAATCCACGCTGTCTTACGTTCTGGCAGGACGTGAGGATTATGAGGTGACGGGTGGGTCCGCTCACTTCAAGGGACAGGACCTGCTGGAGCTGGAACCGGAAGAACGTGCTGCGCTGGGCGTGTTTCTGGCTTTCCAGTCCCCTGTGGAGCTGCCGGGTGTCAATAACGCCAACTTCCTGCGGACAGCCGTAAATGCTGTGCGCAAGGCCCGTGGTGAGGAGGAGCTGGATGCGGTGTCCTTCCTCAAGCTGGCACGGGAGGAAACGGCCCGTCTTTCCATGTCCGGCGAGATGCTTAAGCGTGCCGTGAATGTCGGCTTCTCCGGTGGTGAGAAGAAGCGCAACGAAGTGCTTCAGATGCGTCTGCTCAAGCCGTCACTTGCCATTCTGGACGAGACGGATAGCGGGCTGGATATTGATGCGCTGCGCATCGTGGCAGATGGCGTCAATTCCCTGCGTGGGCCGGATTTCTCCTCTCTGGTGATTACTCATCATCAGCGTCTTTTGGACTATATCGTGCCGGACCGTGTGCATGTCATGGCGCATGGCCGCATCATCCATAGTGGCGGGCCGGAAGTGGCCACCCTGCTGGAAAAACAGGGCTACAAACAGTTTCTTGAGGCAGCAGCGTGAGTGAGAACAATGCAGCAGCCTGGCAGGCCCTGACGGGTCGTGCCGGGGAGCGTGCAGCCCTGCTGGGGACGGAAGGGCTGCCGACAAGGCGGGTTGAAGCATGGCATTATACGCCGCTTCAGTCCCTGAATGGTGTCGCATGGCAGGCCGCACCGGCCCTTGATGATGCTGCCGTGAAGCAGCGTGTGGATGGGCTGGCCCTGCCGAAGCATGATGGTCTGCTTGTTTTTGCCAATGGGCGGTTCTGTAAGGCTCTGTCTCATCTGCCAGCCTGCATGGATGTGCAGGAATATGGTGATGGTTCTGCCGTACAGCCGCTTCTGGCTGGGCGTTTCTCTGCGGGGCTGAATGCGGCCCTGCGCCAGCCGGGGGCACGGCTGCATGTTCCGGCCGGGAAAGATGCCGGTCTGATCGTCATGGTCAGTCTGACAGAAGGAAATGGTGTCTCCACTCACCTTCATCACAGTGTCACGCTGGATGAAGGGGCGTCTCTGACCCTGTTGGATATCCAGCTTGGTGAAGGACAGTATCTGACGAACCCGCAGATGGATGTTCATTGTGCGGACAATGCCCATCTCAGCCATGTCACGCATCAGGCGGAAAGCCGTGAGGCTGCCCGTCTGGGGATCATTGGTGCCTGTATTGGTGAGCGTGGCAATTATGACAGCTTCACCCTCAATCAGGGTGGTGTGCTGGCTCGTCAGGAGGTGGTCAGCCAGCTTTCCGGTCCGTTCAGCAACACGAATGTCAATGCCATCCAGCTCGTTGATGGCAGCCGGCTGAATGATCTGTCCTCTATGATCCATCATGCTTCGCCGGACTGCACATCCCGCCAGACGGTGCGGACGGTGCTGTCTGAAAACGGACAGGGTGTGTTTCAGGGCAAGATTCTGGTGGATCAGATTGCCCAGAAGACCGATGGCTACCAGATGAATCAGGCTCTGCTCCTTTCCGAAAAGGCGCAGATGAACAGCAAGCCGGAGCTTGAGATTTACGCTGATGACGTTAAGTGCAGCCACGGGGCAACCGTTGGTGCACTGGATGAAGATCAGCTGTTTTATCTCCGTTCCCGTGGTGTTCAGGAGGAGCAGGCCCGTGACCTGCTGGTTCAGGCCTTCCTGCTGGAAACGGTAGAGCTGGTTGAGCATGAAAGCCTGCGTGATTATCTGCTGAAGGCATTGCCCGGCCATGTTTGATAACGTGCGTGCCCGCTTCCCCATTCTTTCCGAAACGGCTCATGGTCGCCCGCTGGTCTTTCTGGATAGTGCGGCTTCCGCCCAGAAGCCGGATTGCGTCATAGAGGCCATGGGTGAAGCGGCACGGCATTGTTACGCCAATATTCACCGTGGTCTGTACGATATGAGCGAACGGACCACGCAGGCCTATGAGGCTGTGCGGGATGATGTGGCCCGTTTCCTGAATGCGGCAGACCGGCGGGAGATTGTCTTTACCAAGAATAGTACGGAAGGCCTCAATCTTTTGGCCCATTCGCTGGGGAACCAGCTGAAGCCCGGTCAGGCCGTATTGATTTCTGCGCTGGAACATCATGCCAACATCGTGCCGTGGCTTATGCTGCGGGACCGTCTGGGCATTGAGCTGCGTGTTGCGCCGATCAATGCGGATGGTGACATTGACCTTGCCGCCTATGAGGAGCTGCTGCGGGATGGCCGGGTGGCTCTGGTCTCGGTCACGCATATGTCCAACGTGCTGGGGACCATCACCCCCGTAACGAAGCTGGCAGAGCTGGCGCATCGTTATGGAGCAAAGATCATCGTTGATGGCTCCCAGTCCATCGTGCACCGCAGGGTGGACGTGCAGGCTCTGGGAGCGGATTTCTTCGTCTTTACCGGCCATAAGCTTTATGGCCCGACGGGGGTTGGCATCCTTTGGGGAAAGTTGCCTCTGTTGGAGGAAATGCCGCCTTTCCTTGGTGGTGGCGACATGATCCAGTCCGTCTCGTTCGAGAAAGCGACATGGGCGGATGTGCCGCATAAGTTCGAGGCCGGTACGCCAGCCATTCTGGAGGTTCTGGGTCTTGGGGCGGCCATCCGTTTCGTGGAAAGTCTGGGGGCGGAGGCGATTGAGGCGCATGAGCGTGATCTGGTCGCTTATGCCCAGACAGTGCTTGAAAAGACGGATGGAGTGCGCATCATGGGTAACCCGGTAGAGCGGGGCGGTGTGTTCTCGCTCGAGGTGGAGGGGGCCCATCCTCATGATCTGGCCGTTCTGCTGGATCAGCAGGGGATTGCCATCCGTGCCGGACAGCATTGTGCGGAACCGCTGATGCAGGAGCTTGGAGTGCAGGCCACCGCTAGAGCCAGTTTTGCCATTTATACGACACGTGACGAGATAGACGCTCTGGCCCATGGCATTGAGCGTGCGCGTGCCTTACTTGCGTGAGGACATCATGAGAGAAGCAGACGACCTGAAGATCAGAGAAGAAGCGGTTTCTCCCGCTGTGGAGGAGACTGTTCCCGCTGGGCCGTCTGTTCCGACACGGGAGCAGGCCTATGAGGGGCAGGAGGAGCTTGTTCCGCCGCCTGTGGATGCTCCGCCGCAGCAGGATGAAGTCATCGCTGCTATTGAGACCGTTTTTGACCCGGAAATCCCGGTCAATGTGTATGAGCTGGGGCTGATTTACGCCATCGACCTGCATGATGACGGGCGTGTGGATATTGAGATGTCTCTTACGGCACCGAACTGCCCCAGTGCACAGGAGCTGCCCCAGATGGTGCGTTATGCCGTGCTGTCTGTTCCGACCGTGCGGGAAGTGACCGTCAAGGTGGTATGGGATCCACCGTGGGATATGAGCCGGATGAGCGACAATGCTCGTCTGGCCCTGAATATGTTCTGATTGCAAACGCTGGAAACTGGAACCGGGAGGGTAACTTTCATGACAGATACTGCCCCTAAACGCAGCCTGCCACCTTTGATGACCATGACCGACCGTGCCGCTGCCCGTCTTAAGGCTCTGTACGAAGGAGCCGAACAGGGAAAATTCCTGCGTATCAGCGTGGGCAAGCGTGGCTGTTCCGGTATGTCCTATGAAATGAATTTCGTCCCGGAAATCCAGAAGGGGGACGAGCGGATCGAGGATCACGGTCTGACCTTGCTTGTGGACAGCAAGGCCACGCTGTTCCTGATCGGGACGGTCATGGATTATGAGGTGAAGGAGCTGGAGTCAGGCTTTACCTTCACCAATCCCAATGAAAAAGGCCGTTGCGGCTGTGGGGAAAGCTTTCACGTTTGATCGTGAAAGCTGCTTTGCAAGGATGAAGCGGAAGGGAGATTATCCCTTCCGCTTTTTTTCGGCCTTGCGGATGCGTTTGGGGTCTCTGGAAAGAACCAGTACGGTCTCCACTTCCGTGGACCAGAGAAACTGGTCGATCACGGTCCATGACAGCACGGCAAAGCCAGCCTGTTTCAGGGCTGGGAGTTCCTTTTCCAGTGCAGCCGGGTTGCAGCTCACATAAACCATATCCTGCACTTTAGAGCGCAGGAGGGAAGCAAGCTGTTTGCCGGTACCGGCATAAGGCGGGTCCAGCATGACCACACGGGCTTGGTTTAGTTCCGGCGGTAGAAGGGGCTGACGATTCAGATCCCGCTCGAATCCTTCGGCACGGCTGCCATGGGTGGCTACACGCAGGGCGGCAATGGCGGCTTTATCGCCTTCATAGGCCTGTACGAATCCGTGTTGAGCTAATGGAAAGGTCAGGGTGCCGCAACCGGCGTAAAGCTCAATGATTCGGTCTTTCCGGTTCAGTGGAGGCAGACCGGCGAGAACCGCCTCGCAGATGGCCCGTTCTCCTTCCTGACTGGCCTGAAGGAAACTGGCCGGAGGCGGAGAGATCTTCACACCCCCAAAATGATGAAAAACCGGCCCAGACTGAGCCGCCGTTTCCATCACCTTGCCGGGAGCCGGACGCCATGTGATGCGGGGGATGTGATGTTCCCGTGCAAAAGCGGCCAGCTTCTCCCTGTCGGACCCGCTGAGAGGAGACGGAGTTTCCAGTGTGAGATCAGGGCCACTTTCCAGAAGATTGATGGCCAGATTGCCACGCCCTGTCAGAGCGCCAAGAGAGGATAGGCACTGGCGGAGGGGTTGGAGCAGATCAAACAGTTCCGGGCGGATGAGGGGACATTCTGTCATGTCCACCGGATCGCCACCTCGCTGATGCAGTCCAAGAACCATACCCCCCGGTACCCGTTGCAGGGCCACGTCAAGCCGTTGGCGGCTGTGAGGAGGCGTCTGGTACAGAGTGGGCTCAGGCAGGTCTGTAAAACCGCCTTTGTTCAGAGCCCGCTGGACGTGATCCTTTTTCCAATCCAGAAGGGCGGTCTGGTCCATATGCTGGAGAGCACAGCCTCCGCAGCGTTCAGAGAGGGAACAGGGAGGGGCTACACGGTGGGGAGAGGAGCTTTCCCGCTCCAGTAGCTCTACCTGACCATTATGGAAGCGCAGGTGAAGCCGCTCGCCCGGCAATGTGCCGGGGATGTACCAGACCTGCCCATCGTGCCGCACCATCCCGTCTCCCGAACGGCCAAGCTGTTCGACAGTGGCATGAATCTGCATGGAGGTTCCTATCATGCGTCAGACGGATCGCGCGGTTCCGGCAGGAAGCTGACCTTCATGAAGGCCGGTACATTCTCGCCAAAGCCATCCTGAATCCCGTTCTTTTCCGGCACAGGGGGAAGAAGTTCGGCACGACCAGAGCGCTGCTTGTGGTCATGTTTGCGGGCTTCCGGCAGAGGGTCACGTTCCGCCTGCTTCTTGCGGGCAGGGCGCTCCTCCTGCTTGGCATCGGAAGGTTTTTTACCCTTGCCGCCCCGATGACGTTCCTTATTTTCAGGCTTACCGGGAGCTGGTGCGTTTTCTTCTTCACCACGCCATTCAAGATGACGGAAACCTTTCACGGCCACAGGCTCGATGGTCTTACCCGTCAGAGTTTCGACCGCTTCGAGCAGCTTCTGCTCATCTGGTGTGGCCAAGCTGTAGGCTTTGCCTTCCTTGCCTGCACGGCCTGTGCGGCCAATGCGGTGGACATAGTCTTCCGCATTGAAAGGCAGGTCATAATTGAAGACGTGGGAAAGCCCGCCAATATCGATACCACGGGCAGCAACATCCGAGCAGACCAGAATCTGGAGGTCACCTGTGCGGAAGCGTTCCAGCGTCTCAAAACGCAGGTCCTGTGTTAGATCGCCATGCAGATGGCCGACAGAGAATTTCTGTCGTGTCAGATGGCTCTCCAGCATGTCCACATCACGCTTGCGGTTGCAGAAGATGATGGCGTTCTGCACATCATCCTGCCGCAGCAGGGCGCAGAGGGCACGGTTCTTATCTTTCTTCTCTACAACCAGCAGCCCTTCGGTGATGGTGCTGGCAACGGAAGACTGGCGGGCTACGGTGATTTCCTTGGGGTTATTCAGGAAGTCATCAGCCAGACGGCGAATCTCCGGTGCCATGGTGGCGGAGAAGAAAAGTGTCTGGCGCCGCTTGGGTAGCAGGCCCACAATGCGCTCGATATCGGGGATGAAGCCCATATCCAGCATCCGGTCTGCTTCATCAATGACAAGCAGGTCCGTTTGCGTCATCAGCAGGCCACCACGCTCGAACATGTCGAGCAGGCGCCCCGGTGTGGCGATGAGAACATCAACCCCACGGTTGAGCAGCTCCCGCTGTTCATTCATCTTTCCGCCGCCGATCAGCAGGGCATGGGTAAGGCGAAGATGCGCACCATACTGCTTGAAGTTCTCGGCCACCTGAAGGGCCAGCTCACGGGTTGGCTCAAGAATCAGCGAGCGAGGCATCCGGGCCCGAGCACGGGATTTTGAGAGTTTCTCCAGCATGGGCAGGGTAAAGGACGCCGTTTTTCCGGTTCCTGTCTGTGCAACGCCCAGAACGTCACGCCCTGCCAGAATCTCCGGCACGGCCTGCGCCTGAATCGGTGTTGGGTGTGTATAGCCCATTTCCTCGACAGCTCGGAGAATAGGCTGGGATAGGGCAAGATCGCTGAAGCGGATACGGTCATCCGTTTCCAGCACGTCTTTCGTTACGCTGGCGGGAGTGTCCTGAGGGAGGACCTCCTCAGTCTCTGGTTCTGGTTTGGGGGCGGCTTTCCGGCGGCGGGCAGGTTTTGCAGCAGGCTTCTTTTCCTCAGTCGTAGAGGTGGATGCCTCTGCATCGGTTGTCTTGACTGTTGTGCGGCGCCGAGTGGTTTTCTTTGCAGGCTTAGCCTCTGCTGTCTCGTCAGCCTCGGTGTCTGTTACGGGAGCAGCATCTTCAGCTTCGGCGACCTTCTTCCGGCGTGTACGTGTCGTTTTGGCCGGTTTCTTTTCTTCAGTCTCTGTGCTGGAAGCCTCGGTTTCCGCTTTTTTGGTGCGGCTGCTGGCGGCTTTTGTTGTGCCAGTCGCAGATTTGCGGCGTGTCGGTGCCTTGCGGGCACGAGATGGTGCTTCTGCTTCCGACACAGCGGCCTGTGCATCTTCCGTCACGCTGTCGGCTTCTGGCGTTTCGGTGGCAGCTTTCCGGCGGGTCCGCCTCACAGGCTTCTTGACGGGCTCGGCTGCGTCCTTAACCTTTTCAGGCGAGGCGTTTTCTTCGGTTTTTGTCTTCACGCTGCGGCGGCGAACCGTGCGTTTTGGTTTTTCCGCATTTTCATCGTCAGAGTCTGCTGGCGTAGCCGTCTCGACTGGTACGGAAGCGGCAGAGGCTTTTTTTCTGGTGCTGGCTGCCGTACGGCGGCGGGCTGTTTTGGGAGCGGCCGGGGTCGCTTCCTCATTCTGCACGGCATCATCTACTGGCTGTTCCATCCCGGTTTCTGTCCCGGTACGGGGTGTCTTCGTGCGGGTAGAGGACGTTTTCCGCGTGCGGCTGGCGCTGCTGCGGGTTTTGGACGGACCAGAGGATGGTTTACTGCTCAAATGACTCTCGGAATGTTTCTGTTACGGGTCGGACTGCCCGGCACCCTGTCGGGCAGATGGAAGATGACCGGGAAAGTGGAGGTTCCATAATTCCCGGTTCATTACCGTTCGTTATCGTTAAATGCCTTTTTTGGCAAGATAGACAGCTTTTCAGTTGATGAAGGTGGAGGAGGTCAGGCCCCGCCACCCAGAGCCCCTGCGATGATCGCAATGATGCCAATAATGGCCATGAGGGCCGCCCGCCGGTGCAGGCTCGTGAAAAGCTGGGGCTGTGGGCGGATGGCACGGCGTGCGGCCTTCAGCGGACCAAACAGCATGCTCAGGAAGATCCCGATCATGACAACGCCGCAGAGCGCCATGAGATGGAACGGCCATGGCAGGTAGGCCCCTGCGTGGATGATGAGGGCAATCCCGGTCAGGACGGCCAGAGGAACCACATGGCAGAGCGCCTTGAGGAAACGGCCATATGTCTGGAGTAGTACAGTGCTGGCCTGTTGGGCTTCCAGCAGACGGGTGGTGCGGCGGGACTGGAGACAGAAGATGGCCCCGCCAACCCAATAGGTGATGCAGAGAAGGTGCAGGGCGAGGATGAGACCCCATGTAAGGGAGCTGGTCATAGTCAATCCATGATGTGTAACTGAATGAATGATCGGTCATGTCTTATAAAGGGAAGATTCCGTTATGTCCTGTTTTCAGTGCGGGAAAGCATTGGCTTCGGCTCTTTTGAGCCCGGAAGACACGCAGCGTATGGATCGTGAAATGGCCTCGATTCTTCCTATGGTCATGGAGCGGGCGGGTATGATGGTGGCCCGGCTAATCCGCCAGCACAGGCGTCCTTGTCGTGTTTTGGTGGCATGTGGTCCGGGGAATAATGGTGGGGATGGGTATGTGGCTGCCCGCTATCTGTCAGAATGGGGGTGGCCTGTCAGCGTGGCTTCTTTTCAGTTGCCACGGGAGGGTAGTCTGGCGGATCAGATGGCACGGCGCTGGAAGGGGGCTATGGTGCCTTTTGTGCCAGAAGAAGCTCAGCAGGCTGACCTTGTGATTGATGCCGTTTTTGGTGCGGGCATGAATCGGGACTTACCAGAAGCTGTTGAACGGTTTTTTGCAGCGGCAGGGCAAATTGTTGCCATTGACGTTCCGTCTGGCCTCGATGGAGCTACTGGCGCAGTCAGGGGGCAGGTGACACCGTGCTGGATGAGCATTGCCTTGATCCGTAAAAGGCCGGGGCACCTTCTGTCACCGGGTCGTGAGATTTGTGGTGAGGTCGTCTGTGCAGATCTGGCTATTCCGGAAGCCATTATGGCGGAGATGGATGTGCGCGTTTGGGAGAACGGTCCATCTTTGTGGAGCATTCCTGTTCAGGCAGCGGATGATCACAAATATAAGCGGGGTGTGGTCAGTATTTGCGGTGGTGCAGAGATGCACGGTGCAGCGCTGTTTGCGTTTGAGGCTGCTCGCCATGTCGGGGCGGGGTTGGTGCGGCTGACAGTCCCATCCGATGCGGCGCTCTTATATCGACTCGCATCACCGGCGGCGATTGTTGATACGCAGCCGCTGGAGCAGGCCCTGAAGGATGAACGGCGCCATGTATGGGTGTGCGGTCCCGGCCTTGGGATGGAAGAAGCCGAACAGACATTGCCCTTATTGCTGAAGGCTGGGCGTCAGGTTGTGGCGGATGCAGGTGCGCTGTCATGGGCAGCCGGCAAGACTGAAGCTTTAAAAGGTGTTTCTGTCATTACGCCGCATATGGGTGAGTTCTCACGCCTTTTTGGTGATCTTACAGGCAGTCGGCTGGATGCGGCACGGCGGGCGGCGGCTGAGCTTGATACGGTGGTGATTCTAAAGGGAGCGGACACGCTGATCGCTGCACCGGATGGGCGTGTGGCTGTGAATGTTCATGCAACGCCGGCTTTGGCGGTGGCTGGTGCAGGGGATGTGCTGAGCGGTCTTGTCGCTGCGTTTCTTGCGGCAGGTATGCCAGCATGGGAGGCGGCAGCGGCGGCTGTTTGGGTTCATGGCGAAGCCGGACAGAGGGCAGCGGAAAAGAAGGCAGGCTGGATCGTGCCAGAAGATCTTTTTTATGAGCTAGGCCGGGCCCGACAGGCGGCATCCTGTCCGGCATGAGAGGGATAAGTGTGCATTTCTCTCAAAAATGAAGGAAATGCAGGGAGAGGGGCCTTGCCGCAGCGGGTTTCATGCGCTAAATCCGCAGACGATGAAGGGTCTGGCCTTGAGCGTATAGGTCCAGATACTGGAGAGCAGGCCGGCTGGTATTATGCGGGCGTGGTGAAATTGGTAGACACGCCAGATTTAGGTTCTGGTGGCGCAAGCTGTGGGGGTTCAAGTCCCTCCGCCCGCACCACGGCACTCTCCACCTGATGCACCATGTTGGTGATCCCCTGATTTATAGAGAAGGAATAGCGGATTCATGCAGGTTACGCCCACACTCAACGAAGGTCTGAAACGGTCCTTCACCGTAGTTATCCCCGCTGCTGACCTGCAGGGCCGTTGTGATGCCCGTCTGGCCGAACTGGGGCGTGATGTGAAGCTTCCTGGCTTCCGTCCTGGCAAGGTTCCTGCCGCTGTCGTCAAGCAGCGTTTTGGTGAATCCGTTCAGGCTGAAGTGACGGAAAAGCTGGTGCAGGAGAGCGTCCGGAACCTGCTGGAGGAGCGTGATATTCGCCCCGCCATGCAGCCCAAGGTTGACCTCGTTTCTGCTGGCACTGAAGGCAAGGACCTTGAGTTCACGCTGGAAATGGAAATCCTGCCTGAGATTCCGACTCCCGACATGTCCGGCACGAAGCTGACACGCTACAGCGCCAAGGTGGCCGATGAGGTCATCGAGAAGGCTCTGAACGAAGTGGCGCAGCGTAACCGTAAGTTCGAGACCGTTGAAGAAGATCGTCCAGCTGTTAAGGGTGACGTGCTGAATGTCAACTTCGTTGGCAAGAAAGACGGCACACCGTTTGATGGCGGTACGGCCGAGGATGTCAATGTCGAGATCGGTGGGGAAGGGTTCATCCCGGGCTTCGCTGAGCAGATGGAAGGCATGAAGCCGGGCGAAGAACGCACTATCACCGTGACATTCCCTGAGAATTATCAGGCCAAAGAACTGGCGGGTCAGGAAGCTACCTTCGAGATCAAGGCAAATGCCCTGAAGAAGGCTGTGAATCCGGCCATTGATGACGAATTCGCCAAGTCCCTCGGGCTGGAGAGCGTTGAGCAGATGCGCAAGCTCATCACCGAGCAGGCTGAGGGTGAGTATAAGCAGCTCTCCCGTATGCGCATCAAGCGTGACCTGCTGGATGCTCTGGCTGAGAAGGTGGATTTTGAAGCTCCGGCCAGCATGGTTGATGCTGAGTTTGGCCAGATCTGGAGCCGCATCGAGGAAGAACGCAAGAATGGCAGCCTCGATGAGAAAGATGCCGCCAAGGACGAAGAAACACTGCGTGCTGACTACCGCAACATTGCAGAACGCCGTGTGAAGCTTGGTCTGTTGCTGGCTGAAATTGGTCGCAAGCAGGAGATCCAGATTTCTCAGGAAGAACTGCTGGCTGCCATGCAGCAGGAAGCACGCCGTTATCCGGGTCAGGAACAGATGGTGTTCGAGTTCTTCACGAAGAATCCTCAGGCTATCGAAAGCCTGCGTGGCCCGATTCTGGAGAACAAGGTCGTTGATTATCTGATCGAGCTGGCCGAGGTAACAGAGAAGGAAGTGACAGCAGAAGAACTGGCAGCCATGCCGGACGCTGACTGATTGTCATGCTGACTGGAAAAGGGGCAGCAGCCGCTGCCCCTTTTTTTTGCTCTTGGCAGGGAGAGGCCACTGGCTTAAGCCCATTCTACTCTCATCTGTGCAAAGACAGGGGCAGGTGTGCTGTGCTAGGCTAAGGGGAGCTGTAAAGGAAAATACCTATGGGCATTGAAGATCGTAATCCTCTGGATGTGTTCAATAACACGCTTGTTCCAATGGTGGTTGAGCAGACCTCACGGGGTGAACGCTCTTTCGACATCTATTCCCGGCTTCTGCAGGAGCGCATCATCTTTCTGACAGGCCCTGTCTACGATCAGGTGTCTTCATTGATCTGCGCCCAGCTGCTTTATCTGGAGAGCGTCAGCCCAACCAAGGAAATTTCCTTCTACATCAATAGTCCCGGCGGTGTGGTTTCGGCTGGTCTGGCGATGTACGATACCATGCAGTATATCCGCTCACCCGTCAGCACGGTCTGTATTGGTCAGGCAGCATCTATGGGGTCGCTGCTTCTGGCGGCTGGTGAAGCTGGTCGGCGCTTCTGTCTGCCAAATGCCCGTGTGATGGTGCATCAGCCTTCCGGTGGGGCGCAGGGTCAGGCTTCGGATATTGAGATTCAGGCTCGTGAGATCCTTCAGATACGCCGCCGCCTGAATGAGATTTATCGTGAACATACAGGTCGTGCTCTGGAGGAGATTGAAGAAGCTCTGGAGCGTGACCGTTACCTTTCCGCCACGGAAGCCAAAGAATTCGGGCTGGTGGATGAGGTGGTGGTACGACATCCCACAGAGACGAAAGGGGCCTGATCTGATTGTTCTGGCAGGGCATTCAGAGGTCTGAACATACCCGTTTCCCATACGGGTTTGAGGAGCTGTAATGAGCGGAAAAGATAGCGACTCCAAGAATACGCTTTATTGTTCATTCTGTGGTAAATCCCAGCATGAGGTGAAGAAACTCATCGCCGGTCCGACCGTATTCATCTGTAATGAATGTGTTGAGCTGTGCACGGACATTATCCGGGAGGAGCGTGGCACAGGCCCTGTAACCAGCGGTGAGGGAGTGCCAACTCCCCGTGAGATCTGCCAGATTCTCAATGATTATGTCATTGGCCAGAGTGACGCCAAGAAGGTGCTTTCTGTCGCTGTGCATAATCATTACAAGCGCCTTGAGCAGGCTGAGAAAGCCGGCGATGTTGAGATCGGCAAGGCCAATATTATGCTGATTGGCCCGACAGGTACGGGTAAGACTCTGCTGGCCCAGACACTGGCCCGTATTCTGGATGTGCCCTTCACTATGGCTGATGCCACGACCCTGACGGAAGCAGGCTATGTGGGGGAGGATGTCGAGAACATCATTCTCAAGCTTCTTCAGGCCTGTGATTACAATGTGGAACGGGCTCAGCGGGGCATTGTCTATATTGATGAGATCGACAAGATTTCACGCAAGGCTGAGAATCCTTCTATCACCCGTGACGTATCCGGTGAGGGGGTGCAGCAGGCTCTGTTGAAACTGATGGAAGGCACCGTGGCTTCCGTGCCGCCGCAGGGTGGCCGCAAGCATCCTCAGCAGGAGTTTGTGCAGGTCGACACGACCAACATGCTTTTCATCTGTGGCGGGGCTTTTGCTGGGCTGGATAAGGTCATCAGTGCTCGTGGCAAAGGGAGCGGGATCGGCTTTGGTGCTGATGTACGCTCTGAGGATGATCGGAAGTTGGGGGATATTCTGCGGGATATCGAGCCGGAAGACCTCATGAAATATGGTCTCATTCCTGAGTTCATTGGTCGTCTTCCCGTCATTGCCACGCTGAATGACCTTGATGAGGCCGCTCTGGTGCAGATTCTGACAGAGCCGAAGAACGCTCTGGTCAAACAGTATCAGCGCCTTTTCCAGATGGAAGGGGTTGAGCTGGAGTTTGAGGAAGATGCCATTAAGGGGATCGCCGCCCGTGCGATTGAGCGGCAGACGGGGGCTCGTGGCCTGCGTTCCATTATGGAGAAAATCCTGATGGAAACGATGTTTGACCTGCCGGGTAGAAAGAACGTCAAAAAGGTTGTTGTTAATCGTGACGTGGCCGAGGGTAAGGCGGAGCCCGTTTATGTCCACGATCAGCCGGCCAGTGAAGAAAACGTGGCTGACTGACGGGAAGATGCTGGCAGATTTCTCCTTTCTGCCGGCACTTCATGGCGGCAGGGTATTGTCCCCCATACCCTGATACCCCACATAGAGATCAAGAATGAAAGAGCCTTTGCCGTGCCTTTCATGTAGGGCGGTAAGGGTTTGATCGTCCGTTATGGAGATCCTGAAGCATGAGTGACGAAAAAAAACCAAAGACAGTCCGGCGTAAGACGACTGAAAGCAAAAAGACGGGTAACAAGACTACAACAACCCGGACCCGGCGTGCATCCTCCACTAGTGCCGCCGCAGGTAAGGTGAAGGAATCTAAGAAGACGGTTACCCCTCGCAAGAAGGCTGTCACTGCCAAGGCCAAGGTTGAGACCCTCAAGATAGAGAGCGAGACCAGCACGGTTCGTGCTGCAAAGCCTGTTCTGCCCGTGCTGCCGTTGCGGAATATTGTTGTTTTTCCGCATATGATTGTGCCGCTCTTTGTCGGGCGTGAAAAATCCATCCATGCGCTGGACCAGATGCCTGATGATGGGCGTGAGATTATCCTCGTCTCCCAGAAGGATGTGGGCAAGGACGAGCCGACTGTTGATGATGTGTTTCGTGTCGGGACCGTTGCCAGCGTGCTTCAGCTCCTGAAGCTGCCTGATGGAACGGTGAAGGTTCTTGTGGAAGGGCTGCGCCGTGTCCGTCTGGTCGGTCTGAAGGAACAGGATGGCTATTTCCAGAGTTCAGTTGAGGACCTGCCTGACGAGCTGAGTGGGCGGGATGGCGAGCGTGAGGCTCTGGCCCGTTCGGCCATGAAACGCTTTGAGGATTATGCCCGCCTGAACAAGAAGGTGGCCCCAGAGGTTCTGGCGTCTGTCAGTCAGCTGGAAGACCCGTCCCGTCTGGCAGACACGATCGCCAGCCATCTCAACCTACGCATTCCGGAGAGACAGGAGCTTCTGGAAACTCTTTCTGTTGAAGAAAGGCTGGAGCGTATCTTTGCAGGGATGGAAGCGGAAATTGACGTTCTTCAGGTGGAGAAGCGCATCCGCAGTCGTGTGAAGAAGCAGATGGAGAAGACCCAGCGGGAATATTATCTGAATGAGCAGATGAAGGCCATTCAGAAGGAACTGGGTGAGGGCGAGGATGGGCGTGACGAGCTGGGTGAGATCGAGGACAAGATCGAATCTCAGGGGCTCAGTCAGGAAGCCAAGGAAAAGGCCCGTGGCGAGCTGAAAAAGCTGCGCAACATGAGCCCCATGTCCGCTGAAGGTACGGTCGTTCGCAGCTATCTGGACTGGCTGGTCGGTCTGCCGTGGAAGAAGCAGTCCAAGCTGATCAAGTCGCTCCAGAAGGCAGAAGATGTTCTGGAAGCCGATCATTACGGGCTGGAGAAGATCAAGGAGCGTATCCTTGAATATCTGGCCGTTCAGAGCCGTGCGAAGAAGCTGAAGGGTCCGATTCTCTGTCTGGTTGGTCCTCCGGGTGTTGGTAAGACCTCTCTGGCCCGCTCCATTGCCAGAGCAACAGGCCGGAAATATGTCCGTGTATCCTTGGGCGGCATGAAGGATGAGTCCGAAATCCGTGGTCATCGGCGGACTTATATCGGGGCCATGCCGGGCAAGATCATTCAGGGCGTCAAGAAGGCTGGTGTCAGTAACCCGCTGTTCCTGCTGGATGAAGTGGATAAGCTCGGTTCCGACTGGCGTGGTGATCCGTCTTCTGCTCTGCTGGAGGTGCTGGACCCGGAACAGAACAATACGTTCGGGGATCACTACCTTGAGGTAGAATATGATCTGTCCAATATCATGTTCATCGCCACGGCAAACTCGCTCGACATGCCTCAGCCGCTGCTGGACCGTATGGAGATCATCCGCCTGTCCGGTTACACGGAAGATGAGAAGCTGGAGATTGCCAAGCGGCACCTTCTGGAGAAGCAGGCGAAGGAACATGCCCTGAAGCCCGGTGAATGGCATGTAACAGATGAGGCGCTGCTGGCTCTGATCCGTTCCTACACACGGGAAGCTGGTGTGCGTAATCTGGAACGGATGATTGCTCGTCTGGCCCGTAAGGCCGTGCGTGAGATCATGTCTGGCAAGGTCAAGAAAGTTGAAGTCACGCCGGATACGCTGGAGACTTACGCTGGCGTGCCCCGTTATCGCCATAGCGAGGCCGATCAGGAAGATCAGGTCGGTATCGTGACAGGTCTGGCATGGACACAGGTTGGTGGTGAGATTCTAACCATCGAGAGCCTGACCATGCCCGGTAAGGGCACGATCCGTCACACGGGTAAGCTTGGTGACGTGATGAAAGAGAGTGTCTCTGCGGCGTTCTCTTACGTGAAGTCCCGTGCGGAAGATTTCGGTATTGATCCGGCCGTGCTGGAGAAAACGGATATTCATGTGCATCTGCCGGAAGGAGCGGTCCCTAAGGATGGGCCTTCTGCCGGTTCTGCCCTGACAACATCGATGGTCAGTGTGCTGACACGCATTCCCGTGCGGCATGACGTGGCCATGACGGGGGAAGTAACTCTGCGTGGTCGTGTGCTGGAAATTGGTGGGCTGAAGGAGAAGCTTCTGGCGGCCCTTCGTGCTGGCATCAAGACGGTGATGATCCCGGAGATGAATGTTAAAGACCTCGCCGAGATCCCGGAGAATGTGAAGCAGGGGCTGGAAATCATCCCCGTGCAGCACATGGATGAGGTGTTGAATATTGCCTTGACATCATCTCCCAAAGCCTTGCCTGCAAGCCATGTGGCAGGAACAAAAAGCAAGAAGGCAAACGGGGAAGGAATTTCTCGCTCAATTCGGCACTAAGTGAGGGTATCTTGCCCTCCACCTGTTGACGCGGGCGAAAACCGCTTCATAGTGCAGATGTAAATTGCAATATGTGATTCTGGCCCCTTTCCGGGGCCGTCTCACCCAACCATTGGAAAGGCTTACCATGGAGAAACCTCTGAACAAGCAGGAACTTATTGCTTCTGTTGCCGAGGCCGCTGATCTTCCCAAGGCAAAGGCTGGTGATGTCGTGGATGCCGTGTTCGGTACGATCGAGAAGACACTGGCCAAAGGGCAGGAAGTTCGTCTGGTAGGCTTCGGCAGCTTCGTGACAGCCACTCGCAAGGCTGCCAAGGGTCGCAACCCGCGCACTGGGGAAGAAATCGACATTCCGGCTTCCACATCCGTGCGTTTCAAGCCGGGCAAGGGCCTGAAGGACGCTGTCAGCAAGTAAGATTGCTGATACCGGGCGGGGAAGATAATTTTTTGAAAAAAAATGAAAATTCCCCGTTGCGCTCCGAGATGCTTTTGCATATAAGTCGGGGCGGGCAATTAGCTCAGCGGTAGAGCGTCTCGTTTACACCGAGAGGGTCGGCGGTTCGATCCCGTCATTGCCCACCACCCCACATTCAAGTTTTTTTATGAACTGGCGTTTCGAACATTATGAAACGCTGGCATCCACTTCCGATCTCTGTCGGGAACGGGCTGAAGCCGGCGAACAAGACAGGCTGGCTATACTGGCAGAGCGACAGAGTGCCGCACGGGGCAGCCGTGGGCGAAGCTGGGATAGTGGTGAAGGAAACCTCGCTTTTTCCTTCCTGTTTCATTTTTCCGACAATCAGGATTTTCGGGCGGTTTTGCCCTATCTGGTCAGTCTGGCCTTTTATGATGGGCTGGTTTCTGCGTCTGGTTCCGACACATTGTCTGACCAGCTACGGCTGAAATGGCCTAATGATCTTCTGCTTTCCGGGCGTAAGATGGCGGGCATTCTCATAGAAACCAGCTTTCTATCTGGTGCTGACCCTTCTGCGTGCTGGGCCGTCATCGGTATGGGGGCCAATTTGCGGCAGGCCCCGGCCATTGAAGGGCGACAGCTTGCCGCTCTGGCAGATTTCTGCCCTCCACCAGATGCTGTTTCCTGTGCTCGTGCCATCCTCCATTTTTTTGATGACTGGCGCGAACGCTGGCAGGGTGAGGGGAATAAAGCTGTTTGGGAAGGCTGGATGCAACGGGCTCACCCTCTGGGTACTCGACTGATCCTTCAAAGACATGGTAGGGAGACAGTAGGCCGCTTTGCCGGGCTGGATGCACAGGGGCATCTTCTGCTCACGCTGGACGGTGGTGCCGTGGTTTCAGTTGTGACGGGTGATGTGATCTGTGAGTAAAGGGGACGATGTGCTGCTCGTCATTGATGCTGGCAATACGAACGTGGTTTTTGCCGTTCATGATGGCAGATCATGGGTAGGACGCTGGCGCATTTCGACAGATGACCGTAGAACGGCAGATGAATATGCTGTCTGGCTCCTAAGCCTGATGGAGAGGACCGGGTTGAGCCCGGATTGTATAACGCAGGCAATCATCGGTACGGTGGTTCCGGCTGCATTGTATGATCTGCGGCGCTTATGCCGGTGTTGGCTGCATGTCGAGCCCCTGGTGGCCAACCATGAGCTGGACTGGCAGATGGATGTACTGGTGGATACGCCCGCCGAGCTGGGAGCGGATCGCCTTTTGAATGGCCTTGCGGCACGCCAGCTTTATGGTGGTGGCCCGCTTGTGGTCGTGGATTTTGGAACGGCGACAACCTTTGATGTTGTCGATGCTCAGGGCCGCTATTGCGGCGGAGCGATTGCACCGGGGGTTAATCTCTCGATGGATGCGCTGCATCAGGCAGCGGCACGGTTGCCTCGTGTCAGTGTTGGGCGGCCGGTGGAAGCAATAGGCCGCAGCACGAGTGTTGCGATGCGATCAGGCCTTTTCTGGGGTTATGTGGGTCTGGTCGAAGGAATTGTACACCGCATTGCCGGTGAGATGGATGAACGTCCCAGAGTTGTGGCGACCGGCGGTCTGGCCCCGCTCTTTTCTGAAGGGACAACGTTATTTGATGAAGTGGCGCCTGATCTGACGCTGGAAGGGCTGCGGATGCTGGCAGCGCAGAACCGGGATCGCTTCATTACCGATTTTTCTGGGCAACAGGCCCATAATGCCTCCGGGCACCCTGATAACGCTTGAACAGGATATGATGCGTTTATGACAGAACAGAAAAGTGATTTCGCCTACCTTCCTTTGGGAGGGACGGGCGAGATCGGCATGAATTTCAATCTTTACCGTCTGCGTGAGGACGGTAAGGAGCACTGGCTGGCGATTGACTGCGGCATTGGTTTCTCCGGTAATGATACACCGGAAGCTGATGTGCTCATGTCTGACCCGACCTTCATTGCGGAACGGAGGGACAGTCTGCACGGGCTGGTCATCACACATGCTCATGAGGACCATGTGGGGGCTGTGGCCCATCTGTGGCGTTATTTGCGTTGCCCGGTCTATGCCACGCCTTTCACGGCAGCGGTACTGCGCCGCAAGCTGGCTGAAGCCGGACTGCAGAATCAGGTCATCATTCACATCGTCATGCCGGGTTCCCGGTTTGAGGTGGGGCCGTTCGACCTTCAGTTCATTCCGGTGACACATTCCATTGTGGAAGGGCAGGCCATTGCTATCCGTACCCCGCATGGCATTGTCATTCACACTGGCGACTGGAAGCTGGACCCGACCCCGCTGGTTGGTCCTGTGACAGATGAAGATGCCTTCCGTGCACTGGGTGATGAGGGCGTGCTGGCCATGGTGGGCGACAGCACGAATGTCATGAAAGAAGGGCGCTCCCAGTCCGAGGCGGAAGTCCGTGTCGGCCTGACGGAAATGATTGCCAAACTGGAAGGGCGTGTCGCCGTTACCTGCTTTGCCAGTAACGTGGCCCGTGTGGAAAGCATCGCCAAGGCTGGTCTGGCCTCTGGTCGTGAGATCATGGTGGTGGGGCGTTCTCTCCGCAATCTTGAATCCGCTGCTCGTGAATGCGGCTATTTCGCCGATCTGCCACCGTTCCTGACGGAATATGACATCAAGGATGTTCCGGATGAGAACCTGCTGATGATTATCACCGGCAGTCAGGGTGAGGCCCGTTCCGCCCTGTCTCGGATTGCCTGTGATACCCACTCCACCATCTCATTGGGCGAGGGGGATACGGTCATCTACAGCTCCCGTGTTATTCCGGGGAATGAGCAGGCGGTTATGACCGTACAGGATAACCTGACCCGCCGCGGTGTGACCGTTCTGACGGATAAGGACGGCATGGTGCATACATCCGGCCATGCGACTGGTGGCGATATCCGTCATCTCTACAGTCTGGTCCGTCCCCGTTACAGCATTCCTACCCATGGGGAATGGCGTCATCTGACGGCTCACGGGGCACTGGCTCGTGAATGCGGTGCCGAGGCCGTGCTGCTGGAAGATGGTGATATTCTTAATCTGGGGCCGGGGCCTGTTGAAGTGGTCGATACGGCACCAACCGGCCTGCTGGCCCTGGATGGCGACCGTCTTCTGCCCATGACGGGCGGCGTACTGGCGGCCCGCCGCCGGATGCTGTTCAACGGTATGGTGCTGGCCAGCTTTGCCGTGGATGATGAGGGCTATGTCATCGGTGAGCCGCGCATCAGTGCGCCGGGTCTTCTGGAACGGGATGACCCTGAAAGTTCCCGCATCCGTGAAGAATTTGCCTATGCCATTGATGAGATACCTGATGAGTTCCGTCAGGACGATCAGGCATTCCGGGATGCAGCCCGTACGGCGCTGCGCCGGGCTTTGGGCCGGAAACTGCGGAAGCGTCCGCTGGTTGATGTTCACCTTCTGCGCGTCTGAGGAAACAGGAATATGCGGTTAAGTCAGGCGTTTCAGCCTACTCTGAAAGAAGTCCCCGCTGAGGCACAGATCGCCTCTCACAGGTTGATGCTGCGGGCAGGGCTCGTGCGTCAGTCTTCATCAGGTATCTATACATGGCTGCCTGCGGGGCTGCGTGTCCTGCGGAACATCGCCACTATCGTGCGGCAGGAGCAGGATAAAATTGGTGGGCAGGAAATCCTGATGCCAACCGTTCAGTCCGCCGAGCTGTGGCGGCGTTCCGGCCGTTACGATGCCTATGGTCCAGAGATGCTGCGCATCAAGGACAGACAGGATCGTGAGCTGCTTTACGGCCCGACCAATGAGGAAATGGTGACGGACCTGTTTGGTGGCACGGTGAAATCCTACCGTGAACTGCCGAAGATGCTCTATCATATCCAGTGGAAGTTCCGGGATGAAATCCGCCCCCGTTTTGGCGTGATGCGTGGCCGTGAGTTCTACATGAAGGACGGCTATAGCTTCGACCTCTCCTATGATGAGGCGGTAAGCAGCTATTACCGTATCATGCTGTCCTATCTGAAGATTTTCCGCCGTCTGGGCGTGCAGGCCGTGCCGATGGCCGCTGATACCGGGCCAATCGGTGGTGAGCTGAGCCATGAATTCCTCGTCCTCGCCCCGACTGGGGAAAGCGAGGTCTTCTATGATGCTGGCTGGGATGAGATTGACTGGGATAACATCGGCCTCGACCCGCAGGAGGAGGAAGACTTCCAGAAGCTGCGTGAGATCGTGAAGACGACCTATTCCGCCACGGATGAAAAGCACGATCTTTCCGCATGGGAGAGTGTGCCGGAAGATCGCCGCCGTGGGGGCCGTGGGATTGAAGTCGGCCACATCTTCTATTTCGGTACGAAATATACCGAATCCATGGGCGTGGAAGTGAGTGGTGCCGATGGTGCGCCTCTCCATCCGCATATGGGGTCTTATGGCATTGGCGTGTCCCGTCTGGTCGGGGCCATTATCGAAGCCTCTCATGACGAAGCCGGGATCATCTGGCCGGAGGAAGTGGCGCCTTATCGGGCGGCTCTGCTTAATCTTCGCCCCGGTGATGAGCTGTGTGACCAGCTCTGCGAGACCATCTACAGCCGTGACCCGGAAGGGCTGCTCTATGATGACCGTTCCGATCGTGCTGGCGTGAAGTTCAACGATGCCGACCTGATGGGTCATCCGTGGCAGATCATCGTTGGTCCCCGTGGGGCCAAGGCGGGCATGGTGGAGCTGAAGCATCGTGCTTCCGGTGAGCGGAGTGAGCTGCCTCTGGAGGAAGCTCTGGCGAAGCTGGGGCTTGGCTAATCATGTTCGGGCGATTTGAGCGGACAGTTGCCCTACGTTATCTGCGGGCCCGCAAGGGGGAGCGTTTTGCATCCGTCATTGCGCTTTTTTCCCTTGTGGGGATTGCTCTGGGGGTAGCAACGCTCATTATCGTCATGGCCGTGATGAACGGCTTCAAGGCCGATCTCATGGGTCGGATTCTTGGCCTGCATGGGGACCTCAACGTCTATGCCTACGGGCAGGTCATCCGGGAATATAAGGATGATGCAGCGCTGATCCGTAAGGTTCCCGGTGTGACGCAGGTCCTGCCCATGACGCAGGGCACGGTCCTTGCGGAAGCGGGCCGTTATTCCACGGGCGCCATGCTGGAAGGGTTGGCGCAGGATGATCTGCGGAACTGGAAAGCCCTTAGTGATGGAATCATGGAAGGAAGTCTGGATGACTTCCAGGGTGATTCCGCCGTGGCCGTGGGGATTACGCTGGCCGAACGGGCTGGCCTGCATGTCGGCTCACCACTGACCATCCTGTCCCCCAACGGGCAGGCCACACCATTCGGCACGATGCCACGAGTGCGGAAGCTGCATGTGGCCCTGATCTTTGATGCCAACTGGAACGACTATAACAGCAACATCATCCTGATGCCTCTGGCGGCCTCCCAGAAGTTCCTGATGCTGGGTGATGGTGTATCTCTTATGCAGGTCAGCACGTCTGACCCGCTGGATGTCCAGTCCGTCAGCCGCAGGATTGCGGAGGCCCTGAATGATCCCCGTCTTCAGGTGCTGGACTGGACGCAGAGCGCCAACGGTTTTCTGGATGCCGTGACGGTGGAGCAGAACGTGATGTTCCTCATTCTCACGCTCATCATTCTCGTGGCGGCTTTCAACGTGATTTCCTCACTCATCATGATGGTGAAGGACAAGACACGGGATATTGCCGTCTTGCGGACCTTCGGGGCCAGTCGGGGGAGCGTGATGCGTATCTTCCTCATGTGCGGGGCGTCTGTTGGTGTTGTGGGCACGGTCGTGGGAACAGGGCTGGGCATCTGCTTCGCCCTGAATATCGAACGCATCCGTCACGTTCTGGAATCCCTGACGGGGACAGACCTGTTCAATCCGGAAGTCTATTTTCTGGCCCGTCTGCCTGCCCGTCTGGTCTGGTCGCAGGTGGTGGAGGTAGCGGTGCTGTCGCTGGTCCTGTCCCTGCTGGCGACACTGTATCCCTCATGGCGTGCAGCAAAGACGGACCCGGTGGAGGCTCTGCGCCATGAGTGAGAAAGAGCAGAACACGGTCCTGTCACTTGAGGCATTGGGCCGGTCCTTCCATTCTGGGGATGAGGAGCTGCATATTCTGCGTGGGGCCGACTTCACCCTGAAAAGTGGTGAGCTGGTAGCGCTCGTTGCACCGAGTGGAACAGGTAAATCCACTCTGTTGCATCTCGCTGGCCTACTGGAGCGTCCTGATAAGGGCGAGGTCTTCATCAGGGGACAGGCGACTTCCAGAATGGGCGAGGCAGGTCGGACGGCTCTGCGGCGGGATGAAATCGGTTTCGTGTATCAGTTTCATCACTTGCTGCGGGAATTCACGGCAGTGGAGAATGTTGTGCTCCCCCAGCTGGCAGCGGGCGTGAAACCAGCTGAGGCCCGAAAGCGGGCGGAAGATCTGCTGGTCCGTTTTGGGCTCTCCCATCGGCTGGAGGCCCTGCCGGGCCGCATGTCTGGCGGGGAGCAGCAGCGGACGGCGATTGCCCGTGCATTGGCAAACCGTCCTAGTCTGCTTCTGGCCGATGAGCCAACGGGCAATCTGGATACGAAGACGGCTGATCTTGTGTTTGCCGAGCTTATGCGTGTCGTGCGGGAAGAAGGCGTGGCGGCGCTGATCGCTACCCATAACGAGGCTCTGGCCGCAGCGATGGATCGCACCGTAACATTGGACGAAGGGCGCATCGTTCCTTTTCAGGGGTGAGGGCGTTTTCTGTTCCGCAGTGGTGTGAGGGCATGGTAACTATGGGCCATGTCTTACGCCAGTTTTGTTCATCTCCGTAATCACTCTGCCTACTCTCTCAGTCAGGGAGCCATCCGTGTTTCCGAGCTTGTAGAGCTGGCCAAAAAGAACGCCATGCCTGCCGTAGCGCTGACGGATAGTGGCAATATGTTCGGTGGGCTGGAGTTCTCCCAGAGCTGCCGCAAGGCCGGTGTACAGCCTATCATCGGGTGTCAGCTGGCTCTGCCATCAGCTTCGGGCAGGCCCGGTGTTCCGGCGGAACCGCTGGTTGTTCTGGCCAGGACGGAAGAAGGGCTGGAGAATCTTCAGTATCTCTCCACGCAGGGCTTTCTGAATGGTGATTCGGCAGACCCATCCATGCCGCTGGATGTGCTCTGTAGCCGTGCCGAGGGACTGTTCCTGTTGACGGGCGGCAATAGAGGGCCAATCAATAGGCTGTTGCTTGGTGAACAGACTGCAGCTGCAAGGCAGATGCTTCAGCGTTTCAAGGAAGCATTCGGGGGTTATGTAGCGGTTGAGATCAACCGGCTGGACGAAGCCGGGGAGGAGATCACCGAGCCGCAGCTGATCGCTCTGGCCGATGAGCTGGACCTGCCGCTTGTGGCGACTAATGAATGTTTCTTTCCCAAGCCGGAGCTGCATGAAGCACATGATGCACTGCTCTGCATTGCCCAAGGGCGCACCATGGCGGAGGAAGATCGCTGGCGTGTCTCCCGTCAGGCATGGTTTAAGACGCCGGAGGAAATGCGGGCACTATTCCATGATCTGCCGGAAGCCTGCGACAATACGCTGGTGATTGCCCGGCATTGTGCCGTAGCGGTGAATACCCGCAAGCCACTTCTGCCGGTCTGTCCGAAAGTTCGTGAAGGCAGTACGGAAGAAGAAACCCTCCGGGCGATGGCACGGGAAGGACTGGAGAACCGTCTGGCCGTCATGAAGGATGGTGAGGAACGCCGGGCAGAATATGAGGAACGGCTTGAGACCGAGCTGAACATCATCGCTGATATGGGCTTCCCCGGTTACTTCCTCATCGTGGCGGACTTTATTCAGTGGGCCAAGGCGCATGACATTCCGGTAGGGCCGGGGCGTGGGTCCGGGGCAGGGTCACTGGTCGCCTATGCACTGACCATCACGGATATTGATCCCATTCCGTTTGGGCTGCTTTTCGAACGCTTCCTGAATCCTGAACGTGTATCCATGCCGGACTTTGATATCGATTTCTGTCAGGACCGGCGGGATGAGGTCATCCGCTATGTGCGGAATGAATATGGCCATGAACGTGTGGCGCAGATCATCACCTTCGGAAAGCTTCAGGCCAAGGCGGCGGTGCGGGATGTGGGGCGTGTGCTGGGCCTGCCTTACGGCATGGTCAATCGTGTTGCGGAGCTGATCCCGAACAACCCGGCCAAGCCGACACCACTGGCACAGGCCATTGAGGAAGAACCCCGCTTACAGGAGATGCGGGATACAGATGAGATGATCCGCCGTCTTCTGGAAATCGCCTTGCAGCTGGAAGGGCTGTATCGCCATGCCTCGACTCATGCAGCCGGTGTGGTGATTGGTGACCGTGACCTCGTGGAGCTTGTGCCGCTCTACCGCGATCCTCGAAGTGAAATGCTGGTTACCCAGTATAACATGAAGTTCGTGGAGCAGGCCGGGCTGGTCAAGTTCGACTTTCTGGGGCTGACGACCCTGACCATTCTCAAGCGGGGGGTCGATTTCCTGCGGGAGCTGGGGGTGGAGGTGGACCTCTCCCATATTCCTCTGGATGATAAGAAAACCTTCGAGATGATGGCCCGTGGTGACACGGCGGGCGTGTTCCAGTTCGAAGGGGCGGGCATGAGGGACATGCTCAAGCAGATGGCTGCCAGCCGTCTGGAAGACCTGATCGCCGGTGTGTCGCTTTATCGTCCCGGCCCGATGGAAAACATTCCGGAATATTGTCGCCGCAAACATGGGGCTCCGTGGGAGCCGCCCCATGAGGAAATCCGCCCGATTCTGGAAGAGACCTATGGCATCATGGTCTATCAGGAACAGGTGATGCAGATTGCCCAGAAAATGGCTGGTTACAGCCTTGGTGGTGCTGACCTGCTGCGGCGTGCCATGGGTAAGAAAATTGCCTCGGAGATGGAAAAGCAGCGGGCTATCTTCTGTGAAGGCGCCACGAAGCGGGGCATTACGGCGGAGAAGGCGGAAGAAGTCTTCGACCTCATGGCTAAATTCGCCAATTACGGGTTTAACAAATCCCATGCGGCGGCTTATGCGTTCGTTTCCTATCAGACAGCCTGGATGAAAGCGAATCACCCGGTGGCCTTCCTCGCAGGCTGCATGTCTCTGGCACGGGAAAAGACGGAAAAACTGGCAGCTCTCTGTCAGGAAGCCAGACGGATGGGGATTCCTGTTCTGCCAGTGGACATCAATAAATCGCAGGCTGATTTCTCTATTGAAAAAATGGAGGATGGGCAGCTTGGCATCCGTTACGCTCTGGCAGCCGTCAAGCGTGTTGGGTTTGTGGCGATGGAAGGGCTGGTGCGGGATCGGGGGACAAAGCCATTTTGTGACCTGACGGATTTTGCGGAGCGATGCGATTCCCGCAACATCAACAAGATACAGATGGAAAGTCTGGCCAAAGCCGGAGCCTTCGACAGTCTGGAGCCAGACCGTCATACGGTGTTTGCCAGTGCGGAGATCATCCTGCGCCGGGCACAGTCCCGTGCGCAGGAGAAAGAAGTGGGGCAGGTGGGGCTGTTCGGTGGTGGCGTGGATAGCAGCCTGCGGGAAGTTCTCCGGTTGAAGAAAGTCCGCCCATGGCCGGATTTCGAGCGGCTGTCTCACGAGGCCAGTGTGATCGGTTTTCATATGAGCGCTCACCCGCTGGATGCTTATAAGCATGTGCTGCGGCGCCTTGGTGTGACGCCGTCTCTCCAGTTGGAAAGTAAAGCCCATCAGGGGGTGATGCGTGTCTCCATTGCAGGTTGTGTGGTGGATAAGAAGGAACGCCCCACCCGGACGGGCAAGAAGATGGCGTGGGTGACGCTGACGGATGCCAGTGGTGGCTGTGAGGTTACGTTATTCTCCGAGACCTTGCAGGCCTGTCGAGACCTGCTGGTAGCAGGGCAGGCCGTGCTTGTGCAGGCTGAGCTGAAACTGGATGGTGATGCTCTGCGCATCACGGCGAACAGCGTGCAGGACCTTGAAGCGGCTGCGGCGCATGAAAAGAGTGAGTTGCGGGTCTGGATCGATCATGAAACCGCACTGGACCCACTCCATGACATGCTGGAGAGCGTGAAGGGAGGGCGTGGGCGCATTGTATTGCTGCCAACGCTTGAAGAAACGCAGGATATTGAAATCAGACTACCGGGTTTCTATCGCATTACGCCCCGTCTGGCAGAGCAGATGCACACGCTTGAAGGTATCCAGAAGCTGGAGCAGGCATGAAAAAAAGCCGCCTCAAAAAAGGGGCGGCTTTTTTTGTATGATCTGAGTGCAGGGCTCAGAAAGGGGCAGGCACTTTGATGCCATTGACCCGGATCGTGCCATTATTCACGATGATATGCCAGCCTGTACGGTGATTGGCTTCCCGCTCGCCCATGAGGCGGGCAATGAGGAGTGCGGCGGTAATTTTCGCCGGGGCAACCTTGCCGACCTGATCGATCATATCGCCGATTTTGCTTATGGCGAGATGCACATCTGCCTGAAGGTTTTTAGAGCCTTCACCAGCCGTTACCCGTCCCTCACCATCAACATCACTGCCATTGAGGATGGTGTGAAACCTGTTGATGGTCAGGTGATAGGGTGGTTTAGAGGTCGGAACGAATGTTACGTCACCCGAAAGGGTAGAAGGTAGCAGGATAGCACCAGCGGAATGCAGCCCTGTGGCATCAAAAACCACATGAATGGTTGGCGCTGTGCTGAGAACATTCACATGGGCTGAGTTCGCCGTGGAGACCCGGTCTGGTCTCGTCATGGTGATGCCCTTCCAGGTCAGCTCTGGCAGTGTGTTCTGAACTTCCTTTACTTCGGGCAAGGGCTGGGTGGAACAGGCTTCGGTCATGCCGCGATGATAGGCCGTCAGGGCCGCATAGGCCACGGCAGCGTTGAGGCGTGCCAGAGCCTCGTCATTCATTTTGCGTTTATGGTCAACCACCGTGCTGGAGGTGATGGTGATACGATGCTGCGTCCCTGTCAGCTCTGCCTGCATCCCCTTGATGAGCACACCCTGACCGGATTTGACGATTTGCCCCGGCGTGTAGGTAAAGCAGTCTGCTGAAAGATGGGGCAGGGTGCTGGCAGCGGCAGATGACAGACCGCCGGTGCTGGTCAGGGCCAGTAGGGAGAGGCCTCCCATCATGGTCAGAGTGCGTAGAAAACGGGCAGAAGAATGCAACATAATGTTCCGGAGAGTGGCGGAGACCAGAAGTTCTGGCAATGGGGGGAGGGGAAAATTATCCCCTCCGTCCTTTTCTGGTCGTTGATGGTGCAAACAGAGCTGTGAGCTGGGCAACCATGGTATCCCCAAGGTCTTCGGCAGAGCTGATGGTTACGCTATTGGCGTAATAACGTGTCACATCATGCCCGATGCCGATGGCCAGCAGCTCCCCGGACGGGTCATTTTCCAGCTGGTGAATGACACGGTGCAGGTGGAGGTCCAGATATTCCGGGCCATTGGCGGAGGAGGTGCTGTCATCCACTGGTGCCCCGTCAGAAATGACCATGAGGATACGGCGATGTTCCGGGCGGTGCTTCAGGCGTTTCCATGCCCAGAGCAGGGCTTCACCATCGATGTTTTCTTTCAGCAGTCCTTCCCGCAGCATGAGGCCGATATTGCGCCGGGCACGCCGCCACGGTGTGTCTGCCGATTTATAGATGATATGGCGGAGATCATTCAGGCGGCCCGGTTCTTTCGGGCGGCCCGCTTCGCTCCATTTCACCCGGCTCTGACCGCCTTTCCATGCCCGTGTGGTGAAGCCGAGAACTTCGACCTTAATGCCGCAGCGTTCCAGCGTGCGGGCAAGGATGTCGCCGCAGATGGCCGCCGTGGTGATGGGGCGGCCTCGCATGGAACCTGAATTGTCGATCAGCAGGGTGACGGTCGTATCACGGAAGTCGATCTTGCCTTCCTGCTTGTAGGAAAGAGGCAGAGACGGGTTGCTGATGATGCGTGGTAGACGGGCTGCATCAAGAATGCCGTCTTCCTGATCGAAATGCCAGCGGCGCTGCTGCTGCGCCAGAAGTCTGCGTTGCAGGCGATGCGCCAGACGGGAGACGAAACCTTGAGTCTGCTGGAGCTGTTCATCCAGCTTTTCACGCAGCAGGTCCAGCTCGGTCGGGTCGCAGAGATCGCTAGCGTGGACTTCCTCGTCAAATTCCTGCGTATAGGCCTGATAGCTGTCGAGCTTCTTTACAACACAGTCCCGTTCTTCCTCGGGTTGAGCGGAAGGACCGGCAGGCTGTTCGTAGCCATTTTCGCCTTCCGTCAGAATGGCTTCCATCTCATCGGAGGAAAGGCCTTCTGCGCTGGCGGATTCATCCGAATCATCGCTGATGGCGGCCTCGGCATCCTCTGTCGTGCCGTCTTCTTCTTCCTGCCCCTGAGGATCGGGAGCGGAGGATTCGCCGTCTGTCTTGTCTTCCTGACTCTGGCCACGGGATTTTGAAGGGTCCGGCTCATCCGTCTTTTCATCGGCCTCCTTCATGGTGAAGACTTTTACGAACTGCCGGGACGCCTCATTGAAAAGAGTCTGGTCATTCTGCACGTCAGCCAGTCGGGCCAGAGCATCACGAGCTTTTGGGCTGAGGGACTGGCGCCATTGGTCCAGCGCTGGGCCGGTCATGCTTTCCGGCAGTTTCCGGCCAGATAGGGCTTCTCGCGTCAGCAGCTCCAAGGCGAGCGGGACAGGCATGTCATCCCGCTCGATCATTTTGGCACTGTTGAGAGTGTGGAGCCTACGCCCCAGATAATCCTCCAGATTGGCCTGAACCCCTGCCATATGGCGGGCTCCATAGACCTCGCAGCGGGCCTGTTCCATACCATCGGTGATGGTCTGGGTCTGCGCATCGGGGATGGTGATGCGCTTCTCCGGGTCATGATGCCGTTGGTGGAGGGCCACGGCATCCGTGGCCCCTCGGATGTAGGTCTTGTCCTCAGGGGTAAGAGCCGCACGCTCAAGAGAGGCCAGAGCGGGCGTCATGGGGACATCCTGATGACCACTCAGGGCGCGCTGCGTGGCAAAGATTGCCTTGCGAAAGAGTTCGTGCGGATCAGACATGAGACCTTAACCCAGCGGTGAGGCGTTGAAGCAGCGCTGATAATATTCAGCCACGATGCTGCGCTCGGCTTCATCACATTTATTGAGGAAGCTCAGACGGAAGGCGAACGGCACATCGTTGAAGATTGTGATGTTCTCGGCCCATGAGAGAACTGTTCGGGGGGAGATGACGGTGGAAATGTCACCATTCATGAAGCCCGCACGGCTCAGGTCCGCCAGCTCCACCATCTGGCCGATGAGTGTGGCATCCAGAGCATCGCCCATCTTGGCTTTGATGATGCGGATTTCCTGCTCCTTGGGCAGATAGTTCAGGGAGGTGACGATGTTCCAGCGGTCCATCTGGCCCTGATTGATCTGCTGCGTACCATGATACAGCCCGGTCGTATCGCCCAGCCCAACCGTATTGGCTGTGGCGAACAGGCGGAAGGATGGGTGAGGATGGATAACACGGTTCTGATCCAGAAGGGTCAGGGCACCGTTAGCCTCCAGAACACGCTGAATAACGAACATGACATCCGGCCGCCCGGCATCATATTCATCAAAGATCAGGCTGCACGGATTCTGAAGGCACCATGGCAGGAGACCTTCACGGAATTCTGTGACCTGCTTGCCGTCTTCCAGCGTGATGGCATCCTTACCGATGAGGTCGATACGGGAAATGTGGCTGTCCAGATTGATGCGGACACAGGGCCAGTTCAGCCGCGCGGCGATCTGGTCGATGTGGGAGGATTTTCCTGTCCCGTGGAAGCCCTGCACCAGCACACGGCGGTTATGCATGAAACCGGCCAGAATGGCCCGGGTCGTATCCCGGTCGAACTGGTAGGCGGGGTCAATCTCAGGAACATGGTCTGTCTTCTGGGACCAGACAGGGACTTCAAGGTCCAGTTCCAGCCCGAACAGCTCCCGCGCGGGCTTCAGGCTGTCAGGTGTCTGGGGGAGAACCTCGGAAAGGGACTGTGTGGAAGGGAGAGCCATGACATGATTCCTGTCATTGAAAGAGTGATGTGGAAGACTGAAGATATGTCCATCTTATTAAGGACTCTACAGGTACGATTACATAAACCCTGAAAGATGGGAAGATGCGGGAAAGGCAAAACAGCTATCCAGCACTGGCTGTTTCCTGCTCCATGCTGTTGGCAAAATGATCGCGCAGCGTGGCATAGGCTGTGCCGATCACCTTGAAGCGTTCTTCAGCCCGTGGATCGTCCTGATTGGCATCAGGATGATAGCGGCGGGCCAGCACACGATAGCGGGTCTTGATGACCTCAATGGTGGTCGGCCATTCCAGATTAAGCTGTGCCAGAGGTTCCCGCAGAGCGGCCGGGGCGTGGCGGCGTGTTTCAGCTTCCCGTGAGGGGCGGGCTTTGTGGCCTCTGAGAATATCCAGCGGGTCATGCAGATCATCCAGTGTGAAGGAGGATCGTGCAGAATCGTGGCCCGGTGTCCCCATCTTCCATGAGGGGCGCTGCCATGACGTATCTTCCCGCAGGTGCCGCTCGATCTGCCCCGGTGTCATGCCCCGGTAATAGTCCCAGTTGGCATTGTATTGGCGGACATGCTCCAGACAGAACCAGTAATAGCTGCGCAGATTATCCCGTCCACGAGGGGCACGATAGCCGGCGGGCTGGTCGCAGTCCGGGTGGTCGCAACATTGCTGGGGAGCGTCCGGGTCTGGCGCGAAGGCTTTATGTCTGGATGGTTTGCGTTGCATAATGGACGATATGGGGAGAGGTCTGGCATGGATGCAAGCATCCTTTCTCATGAGGAGAAAAGATTCCTGTTATGAATGTGACAGACAGAACCTGTGACCCCGTGGGCAAGCATGGAAGAGACGCAATGAAAAGAGCCGACCGTATGAAAGCAGTGCTGGAGGAGGCGCTGAATCCTTCCGTGCTGGAAATCCGGGATGACAGCGCCCGGCACAGCCATCATGTCGCCATGCGGACAGCCTCGCAGGAGAGCCGAGGGCCCGAACAGGCAGGTGAGACCCATTATCACCTTTATGTGGTCAGCCAGCGCTTTGATGGGATGAAAAGTCTGGAGCGGCATAGACTCGTCCATGACCTTCTGGCAGCGGAGTTCAGGACGGGGCTTCATGCCTTATCTCTGACCCTGAAAGGGGAGAATCAGGCGTGAAAAACGGACAGTTTCTGAAACGTCTTGCAGGTGGCTTTCTGCTTTGGGGTGGTGTGATTGCTGGCCCGGTGGTTGGGCTTGGCCTCTCAGGCTGTGCCACATCTGGGTATGACCATCTTGCCACGGCTGATCGGCATGACATCCATCGGGCCGAGAGCTATCTGAATGGGCTGAAATCCCTTCAGGCGTCCTTTGTGCAGGATGGTCCAGCTCAGCAGCAGGGTGATGGCCGATTTACCTATGCGCCGGGCCGTTTTGAGATGGTGTATGAGGTACCTCATGCCATGCGGGCTGTGGCACGGGATGGTCGCCTTGTCCTGCGGAACGCTGATGATGGTGCGGTGACGCATTTGTCCCTCAAGCGTAATCCGCTGGGTCTTTTGCTGCGTCATCCCATCGGGTTTGAGAAAGAGGTGCAGGTCACCAAAGTCTCCCGTGGTGCTGAATCCCTCCAGATTTCCGTAGCGGAAGCCGACAATCCCTCCCAGGGCCTGTTGACGCTTCAGTTCTCTGACGTGCATGGTAAGCTGACCTTGGTGGGCATACAGGGTGTTGATGCCCGTCATCATCATTTCGGGCTTTCTCTGTTTGATGTGCAGGAGAATCAGCCCGTATCCGAGAGCAGCTTTACCTTGCCAGAGTGAGGGTCAGGAGTCTGTCTGACGGGTCACGGGGCCAAAGAGGGTCGTCCAGCTTTTGAGGAGAGCGGCATCGGCATCATCCATGCTCAAGGTGGGGTTGAAGCGTTGCAGACTGGTGACGCCGTAATCTCGGATGCCGCAGGGGATGATGCCGTCAAAATCGCTGAGTGAGGGCGATACGTTCAGCGAAATACCGTGCCAGCTGACCCAGCGTGTGACACGGATGCCAAGAGCGGCGATCTTGGCTTCCAGTCCGCTCTGGCCATCAAAGCACCAGACGCCGATCCGTCCCTCCCGGGTGAAGGCATCTATATTCATGGCTTGCAGGCTCATAATGAGCCAGCGCTCCAGCATCTGCACGAAGGCCCGTACGTCCCGTGCAGGTAGAGGGCCATGCGGACGTGTGAGATCCAGCATGACATAGGCGATACGTTGACCGGGACCGTGATAGGTCCATTGGCCACCTCGTCCAGCCTCGAAGGTTGGGTAATTGTGTGGGTTGATGAGGTCTTCCGGTTTGGCAGACGTGCCGGCTGTGTAGAGAGGGGGGTGTTCTGTCAGCCAAAGGCGCTGGGGGGCCTGCTTCTGATGAATGGCTTCCACCTGTTGGCGCATGAAATCCAGAGCATCGGGGTAGGGGCAGAGCTTTTTGTCTTCCTGCCAGATAATTTCTTCATAAAACTGTGTCATGACCATTGCCCTCTCTGTTTCGATGGGCTATAGGCCATTTCACCGAAGCGGTCACGCCTCAGAAATGAGGAAAAAGAGACTGCTTGTCACGGAGCGGCCGTGGCGGAATGGTAGACGCGCAAGCTTGAGGTGCTTGTGGGGGATAACCCCGTGGAAGTTCGAGTCTTCTCGGCCGCACCATACTTTCCTTAGAGTAGTATGGCTAAAGCATGGCAGTAGTCATGTTACATTGATTTCATGAAAAAATACGTTTGATGCTAGGACACCACCTCATATTAGGGTGGTATTTGTATTGCAATTTCCCTTATATAAGGGGCTGCTTAATGGGGTGGCCAGATTATATCCTGCTGGCACGTCTGAATTGAAGAAAGAACTCTGTCGCTGATACTGGACAGGGTACGGATCTAGAGAGAGTTGAGATGATCAAGCCATTAAAGAAAGCCGTTTTGCCTGTCGCTGGTTTGGGGACACGCTTCCTGCCCGCAACGAAGGCTATGCCGAAAGAAATGTTGCCAGTGGTGGATAAGCCTCTGATCCAGTATGCCATTGATGAAGCGCGTGAGGCCGGGATTGAGGAGTTCTGCCTCGTCACGGCTCGCGGTAAAGATAATCTGATTGATTATTTTGACGTGGCATACGAGCTTGAGACAACGCTGCGTGAGCGTGGCAAGACGTCTGCCATTCAGGCGTTGGAGAGCAGCAGCGTCAAGGCGGGGTCACTTGTGGCTGTTCGCCAGCAGAATCCTCTGGGGCTGGGGCATGCCATCTGGTGCGCCCGTAGCTTTATTGGGGATGATCCTTTCGCCATTCTTCTGCCGGATGATATCGTTAAGGGCGGGCGTAGCTGCGTAGCCCAGCTGGCTGATGTCTATCATCAGACAGGCGGTAATGTAGTTGCCGTTGATGAAGTTCCTCATGACTGGACAGATCGCTACGGTGTTCTGGAAATCGGTGAGGATGATGGGCGTAAGGTTGAGGTGAAAGGGCTTGTCGAGAAGCCTGCACCAGAAGATGCACCGTCCAATCTGGCGATCATTGGCCGTTATGTGCTGACAGCCGATGTTCTCAAGCCTCTTTCCGCCCTGAAGAAAGGTGTGGGTGGCGAAGTGCAGTTGACGGATGCCATGGCCGAGATGATCGGGAAGGTACCCTTCCATGGTCTGCGTTATGAAGGCACACGTTTTGACTGTGGCAGCAAGTTGGGCTTCCTTGAGGCACAAGTGGCTCTGGCGCTGGAGCGTCATGATCTGGCCGATGACGTGCGTGCTTTCCTGAAGAAATACGTCTGAGAGGGAGAAACGTCATGACGGGATTCAGACATCATTTTGAGCCGACAAGCCTGCGTGAGTATGACATTCGCGGCATTGTAGGGAAGACCCTTCATCCTGAAGATGCCTATGCGCTGGGACGTGTCTTTGCGAGCATGATCCGCCGGGATGGCGGCAGTGTTGTGACCGTAGGGTATGATGGTCGCTTGTCTTCTCCAGCACTGGAAGAAGCGCTTGTCCGTGGTGCTGTTGATTCTGGCGTGACGGTTCGCCGTGTTGGGCGTGGCCCGACCCCCATGCTCTATTATGCTGCTGTTATGGGCAAGTCTGACGGGGCCATTATGGTGACGGGAAGCCATAACCCGCCTGATCATAATGGCTTCAAGATGATGTTGAAGGGCAAGCCTTTCTTTGGTGAGCAGATTCGTGAAATCGGACGTCTCGCCGAAGCGGGTGATGTTGTTCCCAAGGCAGAGGGCAAGATTGAGACGCTTGACCCTTCAGAGGCTTATATCGAGCGTCTGCTTCAGGATTATGACGGTGAGAGACCGCTCAAGGTTGTGTGGGATAATGGCAACTCTGCTGCGGGTGAAGTTCTTTCCCGTCTGGTGAAGAAGCTGCCGGGTGAGCATACAGTTCTGTATCCTGAGATTGACGGGACCTTCCCCAATCATCACCCCGATCCGACTGTTGAGGGAAATCTTCAGGACCTGATCAAGGCGGTCCGGGAGAAGAAGGCTGATGTTGGCGTGGCCTTTGATGGTGATGCTGACCGTGTCGGTATTGTGGATGGCAAGGGTGAGATTCTCTGGGGGGACCAGATTCTTGTTCTGCTGGCCCGTGACGTGCTGAAGAAGCATCCGGGGGCAACCATCATTGCGGACGTCAAAGCCAGTCAGGTGCTGTTTGACGAAGTCGGCAAGGCCGGTGGTACGCCTCTGATGTGGCGGACAGGGCACTCACTCATCAAGAGCAAGATGGCAGAAACATCGTCTCCGCTTGCGGGCGAAATGTCAGGACACATTTTCTTTGCCGACAAATGGTACGGCTTTGATGATGCACTTTATGGTGCTATCCGCATTCTGGGCATTGTAGCCCGTCTGCCGGGTACACTGGCTGAGATGCGTGAGGCTCTGCCTCGCATGGTCAACACGCCGGAGCTGCGTTTCCCCTGTGATGACGTACGGAAGTTTGATGTCATCAAGGAAGTGGCTGAGCGCCTGAAGAAAGAGGGGGCTGATGTGTCCTCCGTGGATGGCGTTCGGGTGAATACGGCTGATGGCTGGTGGCTGCTTCGTGCTTCCAATACGCAGGCCGTTTTAGTCGGGCGGATTGAAGCACAATCTCATGAAGGGCTGGCCCGCCTGAAGGCTGCTTTCATCAGTCAGCTGGAAGCATCTGGTCTGGAAGCGCCAGATTTTGAGGCTGCTGCCGCTGGGCATTAAGGGTCTTCCTACGGGGAAAAGCCTTCTGAAAAGACTGGGGCGGAGCGTGCTGAACTGGCTCGTTCCGCCTAGCTGTATCTCCTGTGGTGAGGATATTGCCTCTCAGGGGGGTATATTATGCGGAGCCTGCTTTGCCGGGCTCCGTTTTGTTCACGCACCTTTCTGTGATGCTTGTGCCCTGCCCATAACGTATGATGACGTTGCCGAGCGGGGGTACCTCTGTCTAGAGTGCGAGTTTCATCCCCCTTTATGGCATAGGGGGCGCGCTGCGTTTCTTTATGAAGGGCAGGCCCGCCGCCTCATCATGGGGCTGAAATATGGTGACCGGACAGAACATGCGGCTATTCTGGCTCGTTTCATGGCGCAGGCGGGGCAGGACATATTGAAGCCTGATGCGTTGTTGGTCCCTGTGCCTGTTCATCGCTGGCGACTGTGGCAGCGGGGTTATAATCAGGCCGCTCTCATGGCGAAAATCTTGTCTCGCAATACAGGCGTAGCCTGTTGCTTGGATGGTCTGTATCGGCGCTCCAGAACGGCCGCATTAGCGGGCCTTTCTCGTCAGGGGCGGCGTAAGCAGGTTGCAGGTACGATAGATATACAGCCCCGCCATGGTGATACCCTGCGTGGGAAATCCGTCATTCTGGTGGATGATATTCTAACGACAGGCGCTACGGCAGAAGCCTGTGCAAAAGCATTACTTGAGAATGGATGCGTTTCGGTTGATATTCTTGTGGGGGCCCGGGTAACACTTTCTTAAAAGCCTGCGGCCAGAACAGGAGTATTTTATGGCAAAAGTTGAAATCTACACACAGCCCGGTTGCCCATACTGCGTTCGGGCCATCAGCCTCCTTCAGTCCAAGGACGTGGCATTTGAGGAAATCAATGCCCCTCGTGGATCAGCAGAACGGAATACAGCCTGTGAGCGTTCAGGTGGTGGCACAACCGTTCCGCAGATTTTTATTGATGGTAAGGCCGTAGGGGGATGCAGTGAGCTCATGCAGCTGGAGCAGGATGGTCAGCTCGATGCCCTTCTTGGTCGCAAGTAAAAAGCGCTTCCTTGCAGCTTTTCTGGGGGTTGGGGCACTGCTGTCTGTAGTCCCGGCACAGGCGCAGACACGGTCTTCTGATATGGAAGGGACCTGGATTGTGCAGGAGAAAGACGGTGTCTTTCATATTGCTCCTTGTCCCTCGGAGTCTGATCGTCTTTGCGGGTGGCTGATTGGCATGGCCTATACTGATGCGGAGCCGGAAAAGGACTATCGTGGGGTTTCAGAGTGCGGGATGGAGATCATCAGCAGCATGAAGCGCCGCAAAAATGGTCATTGGCATGGGAAGGTTTTAGACCCTCGGACAGGCCGTTCCTACCATGCGAATATGTGGCTGGCAGAGGACGGTACATTGAAGCTGCGTGGCTATGTTGGTTTGGCGTTGTTCGGTGAAACACAGACATGGAGCCGTATCGCTAACCCCACTATTGGCGAACGGTGCCGGATGAAGCGGGGCGGCTAGTATCGTTTCCGTTTTTCATGAAGTGACGAATGTATCTTATGCAGAACGGATTTTTTTGGTAATTCCGTTTCAGTATTCTACCCGGGTCCGGGTGGGTGAAGTTGAAGGAGAGTCGTACGTTATGTCACAGAATCTTTCCCGGCGTCAGTTTGCACTGGGGATTGCCGGACTGGGAGCAGCCACGGCCCTGTCACCCCTGAGGTCTGCCCGGGCAGAGAATGAGCCGCTGCCTCGTATTCTGTGTTTTGTTGGTGGCTATACAGAGCACGGCCCCCCGGGTGGAGCTGGTAACGGCAAAGGGATTGCCGTGTTCGAGATGGATCGTAGCACTGGCTTCCTGACGCCGGTGACGACCTTCATGGATATTCCCAGCCCGTCCTTTATTACTCTGAGCCGTAATCGCAAGTTCCTTTACGCTCTGAGTGAGATCAACGACTATGACAAGGCTGGTAGTGGCTCTGTCACGGCGTTTGCTGTCGATACCCGTAACGGGGCGCTGGCCAAGATCAATACGGTCAGTTCCGGCGGGGCTGTGCCGGCTCATCTGAGCGTGCATCCGTCCGGCAAGTATCTGCTGGTTGCTAACTATATGGGTGGCAGCGTAGCCGTTCTGCCGATTCATGCGGATGGTTCGCTCGGTAAGGCAACGGATATCGTCCATAATTCCGGTCCGAAACGGCCGGAACGTGCCGCTGACAATCCGGAAGGCAATTTCGCCGTTTCCGACCATTCTGGCGCACATCCGCACATGATCGCCACTGATCCGAGCGGCACTTTCGTACTGGTGGATGATGCCGGGCTGGACCGGGTTTATGTCTGGAAGCTGGACCTGACGACAGGCAAGCTCATTCCAGCGCAGAAGCCGTTCTACGAGATGGAACCGGGGTCTGCACCGCGGCATTTCGTGTTCGATCACACGGGGCGGGTGCTGTATAACCTGTGTGAACAGAACTCTAAGGTTGTGGTATCCAAGTTCGATCCGCAGACAGGTGCCATTACGCAGATTCAGTCTGTCAGCACGGTGACATCGCATTTCCGTGGCTCCACACTGGCTGCTGAAATCCTTATCGCTGAGAGCGGGCGCTTCGTGTACGTCTCTAACCGTCTGGGTGACTCTCTGGCGGTCTTCTCTGTCGGTGTTGATGGAACGCTGACGCTGGAAGATGAGGTCTGGATGCATGCCGATTACGGCCGTGCCATGATGTTCGACCCGAGCGGGACGTTCCTGTTCTGTGCCAATCAGCGCTCTGACTCTGTTACGGCATTCCGTGTGGATCGTGAGACAGGCAAGCCCGTCTTCACCAACCACTTCACGGCTGTTGGCAGCCCGACAACCTTTGCCTTTATGGTGGCTGATTCCTGATGGAATAAAGGTTGTTGTCATTCTGACAGAAAGAAAAGGCGCCCGTTCGTGGCGCCTTTTCTATTTCAGACATCAGTTTTTCTGAAAGAGCGCAATATAGTTGATGCTCGTATCGTGGCTTTTCCGCCAGTGCGGTGGACGATAGGAGAGGCCCTTGAGGTCCAGAAGGCGTAGGTCTGCCTGTCGGGCCATGGTGTCCAGCTCTCCGGGACGGATGAACTTCTTCCAGTCATGGGTACCAATAGGCAGAAGCCGCAGGACATATTCTGCGCCCAGCTTGGCCATCAGAAAGGAGCGCAGGCTGCGGTCCATGGTGGAGATGGCAACATACCCACCCGGTTTTGTCAGTCCCGCCAGTAGAGAAACGAAGACGTGCGGGTCTCGCACATGTTCGATGATCTCCAGAGCGGAAACGACATCAAACTGCTTCCCTTCACTGAGGAGAGTTTCCGCATTTCCGCACAGATAATGCAGGGGCGCCGCATGAAGCGGGAGAGGATGCAGCTTCATGTGCGCTTCAGCAGCTCGTATGCCGTCTTCACTGGCATCAACGCCAAGTGTGTCAAACCCCAGAGTGGCGAAGCGTTCACTGGCCAGTCCGGCACCGCAGCCGATATCCAGCAGGGTCGGCGGGGCCTCCTTCTGAAAGAGTGAGGGCGGCAGGCGCTTGACGATCCATGACGTCCGAAGGGGATTCATGGCATGGAGCGGTGCCATGGGGCCTTTGGGGTTCCACCAGTCTCTGGCGAGGGCACCAAACTGGTTGATCTCGGCGTCTATGACAGAGGAGGTTTCTGTCTCTGGCACGTTCGATGATGATGGTGATGAAACAGACATTCTGACGCTCCTCCCGGCTTTCGTGGTGCTTTTCTGCCATGTTGCGGCTAGACGTGAAAGGGCAGGAGAGCTATGTGAGACGGATATTTATGCAATGCTAGCCTTATTGTTGGAGCTTTCTCCCAGATGTCCATGCTCGACTGTCCGGATGACACAGTGCGATCCGTTGATGATGTTTTTTCAGGTCGGGCGACCCCACGTACGGTTGTAATGAAATTTGGCGGTACTTCCGTCAAGGATCTGGACCGCATCCGTATTGTGGCGGAAAAGGTGAAGAAGGAGAGGGCCAGAGGGCAGCGTGTTGCTGTGGTTGTGTCTGCCATGTCAGGCGTGACGAATCAGATGGTGGAATATTGCCGCAATCTGGATGCACAGGCCGACCCTGCCGAGTATGACGCTGTTGTGGCCTCTGGTGAGCAGGTGACGAGCGGTTTGTTGGCTATCGCTCTGGGGGCACTGGGTGTCCCGGCACGGTCTTTCCAGGGGTGGCAGATACCGCTGCGCACGGATGAATCTCATGGCTGCGCCGCCATTGAAGACGTTGATGGTCATGCACTGCGTGAATGCATGGATCGGGGTGTTGTGCCTGTGATCGCCGGTTTCCAGGGTGTTGATGCACAGGGGCGTATCGCTACGCTGGGCCGTGGCGGGTCGGATACGTCTGCCGTGGCGTTGGCTGCGGCCATCCGGGCGGATCAGTGCGACATCTACACGGATGTGGATGGCATCTACACGACAGACCCTCGCATTGTGAAGCAGGCCCGCCGCCTTGACCGGATCACATATGAGGAAATGCTGGAGCTGGCATCAGTCGGTGCCAAGGTTCTTCAGACCCGCAGCGTGGGGCTGGCCATGCGGGAGAAGGTACATGTCCGTGTTCTGTCTTCTTTTGTGGAGACGGATGACAGCAGCGGAACCATTGTAGTGGATGAGGACGAAAGCGTGGAAAAGAAGCTGGTGACAGGTATTGCATACTCCATGGATGATGCGAAGATCACCATCCGGCACGTGCCTGATGAGCCCGGTATCGCCGCAAGAATATTCGAGCCTCTGTCTGCTGCTGGGCTGAATGTGGATATGATTGTGCAGAGCATCGGCGTGGATCGCAGCACGAATATGACCTTTACCGTCAGCAAGGGTGATGAAGCCAGAGCCTGTCAGATTCTGGAGGAGATGCGCCCCGAGATCGGTTATGGCGATCTGGATATGTCTCACAATGTTGCCAAAATTAGCGTGGTAGGAGTGGGGATGCGGTCCAACACGGGCGTGGCCACGACCATGTTCCGTACGCTGGCGGAAAAAGGTATCAATATTCAGGTGATTTCTACGAGCGAAATTAAGATTTCTGTTCTGATTGATGCGGAATATATGGAGCTGGCCATGCGGGCGCTACATACAGCCTACGGGCTTGATGCATCTGAAGGAGCGCAAGCATGAGTGATGTAACGAACGCACGGGCAACGCTGGATCAGCTCTGGAAGCCGGGCTGCGATTTTCTGGGGAGCCGCTACGCCATTCTGGGCGGAGCGATGTCATGGGTGAGCGAGCGGAATCTCGTATCAGCCATTTCCAATGCGGGTGGTTTTGGTGTGATCGCCTGCGGGGCGATGGAACCGGAACGCCTTGAGGAAGAAATTGTCGCCACGCAGGCGCTGACGGACAAGCCGTTCGGCGTTAATCTTATCACCATGCACCCTAAGTTGGATGCGCTGGTGGATGTGTGCTTGGCGCATAAGGTGCAGCATGTCGTGCTGGCAGGTGGTGTGCCGACTGGTGCCACCATTCGGCGCGTGCGCGACGGTGGTGCCCGTGTCATGGGGTTTGCGCCGGCTCTTGCTCTGGGTAAGCGTCTCGTCAAGCTGGGTATTGAAGCGCTGGTGATTGAAGGCTCCGAGGCTGGTGGGCATGTCGGGCCTGTGTCCTTGAATGTGCTGGCTCAGGAAATCCTGCCTAACATCACGGAAGTCCCCGTATTCGTTGCTGGTGGACTTGGCCGTGGTGATGCCGTTCTGTCCTATCTGGAGCAGGGCGCCGCTGGTGGGCAGTTTGGGACGGTTTTTGCGGCCTCCAAGGAGAGCATTGCTCATGAGCGCTTCAAGGAAGCGTTCCGCCGTGGCAATGCTCGTGATGCTGTGATGTCCGTGCAGCTGGATGAGCGTTTCCCGGTTATTCCGGTGCGTGGTCTGAGCAATGCGGCAACCCGTCACTTTATGAAGCATCAGGCTGATGTGATTGAGCGTTTCCGCAAGGGTGAGATCGAGCGGGAAGCTGCGCAGCTGGAGATTGAACATTTCTGGGCTGGGGCGCTGAAGCGTGCTGTCATTGAAGGTGATGTGGAAAACGGTTCCATGATGGCCGGGCAGTCTGTTGGTATGGTGAAGGAGATCCGTCCTGTGGCAGACATCATTTCAACTCTGGTGGATCAGGCTGTGGAGGCATTGCAGAGGCGTGAGCGCCGCATTCATTCAAAGAGCGCCTGATAATAGCCGGTTCTGAGCCTTGGAGGGCGATGGTGCCGGTGTAATAGCTTGTTAAGGGAAGGGGGGTGTCATGACAGAAGATAAAACGGGGCTGGGTGCGGCCAGTCAGTCATCTGCAACTCTTGGCGCCCGCCTGATGGCTCGGCGCAAGGCTCTGGGCTGGAGTCTGGAGGAGGTTGAGGCTCATCTCAAGATGCGCCGCTCGACCCTTCAGGCCATTGAAGGCGAACGCTATTCAGAGCTGCCCGACAAGGTATATGCTCTGGGCTTCATTAAGAGCTATGCCCGTTTTCTGGGGTTGGATGCGGATGAAATTGTCCAGCAGGCGAACAGGGAGCTGTCGTCTCTGGTCCCTAAGAAGCAGACGGTCCGCCTTGACCTCCCTGGCCCTCAGGAGGAGCGTTCGGTAGGGCTGTGGATTTTGCTTGGTGTTGGTCTGGTTGTCATTATTGGTGGCTATGTGGGGTGGTATCATTTCTCCTCGCATGGGCGTCTGGCATCTTCCATTCTTCCTTCGCATCTGGCCGGTAATGTTGAAACTCCGGCTGCATCGGGCCCTGCTGTGCCTACACAAGCACCTGCATCATCCACACAGCCAGATGGACAGGTGGCAGAGCAGCAGGCCGCAGCTCCTGCCCAAGCACAGGCGGTCAGCACGCAGGAAACGGCACCGAAGGTGGATGATGCGCAGAAGGATGTTCCTGACCTGCCACCGGCTCCGGAACCTGTTGCGCCATCTTCAGCGCCGGCCATGCCGTCTGCCGAAGATTCTGCGTCTGTCGATGGTCATGCCACGTCCGATCATCCTGCCGATCTTCCCGCTGCGACTGAGCCTTCCTCCACGCAGGAGGCTGTTTCGGCACCAGCTCCAGAGGCCGTAAAACCAGCAGAAACCCAACAGTCCACCCAGACGGTACCGCCTGCTGCTCCGGCTCAGGAGGCAGGGGATAGTGTGAGCATTCTGGCTCGTGAAGATAGTTGGGTTCAGGTGACGGATGCTGCGGGGAAAGTGCAGCTCATCCGTGTTCTCAAGAAGGGTGAAGTCTGGCAGGGGGCTGCCGGGGAGACGTACCATGTTACCAGTGGCAATGCCGGGGGTGTTGTTTTTCAGGCCGGTAATGTTGTAAGCGCACCCTTGGGGCTGCGTGGCCGGGTTGTCCGCAATCTGACAGTAGATGCGGCATCGGTGGAACAGGGTCATTATGGCTATGGTGCTCTCGCTACCGAGGCAGCACCAGCACCGGGAACGGCAGATAAGCGCAGCCAGTAAATTTCTGTGACCGTTCGGCAGGCGGCGGTCACGTTTTATCATGGGTCAGAACAGTCAGGGCCCGGAGAGGTTATTGATGAGCAGTTTACGTCCCTATCAGCATATTGAGCGCCGTAAATCACGGAAGATCTATGTTGGTAATGTTGCCGTTGGTGGTGATGCGCCGGTCTCGGTGCAGACCATGACCAACACGCTGACAACGGATATTGAAGGTACGATTGCTCAGATCCGCAAGGCCGAAATGGCTGGTGTGGATATTGTCCGTGTGTCCTGCCCTGATGAGGGTAGCACAAAGGCCCTGAAGACCATTGTTGAGGAAGTTAATGCGCCAATCGTGGCGGATATTCACTTCCATTATAAACGAGCCATTGAGGCCGCTGCCGCTGGTGCCGCCTGCCTGCGTATCAATCCGGGTAATATCGGCAGTGCTGATCGTGTTCGTGAGGTCGTCAAAGCGGCTCGTGACCATGGCTGTTCCATCCGTATTGGTGTGAATGCCGGGTCTCTGGAACGTCACCTTCTGGAGAAATATGGCGAACCGAAGCCGGAAGCTCTGGTGGAAAGTGCACTGGAGCATGCAAAGATTCTTGAGGATCATGATTTCCATGAGTTCAAGATCAGCGTGAAGGCTTCTGACGTGTTCATGGCTGTGGAAGCTTACAAACAGCTCGCTGCCTGCTGTGACCATCCGCTGCATATCGGCATAACTGAAGCCGGGTCCAAACGGGCTGGGACTGTAAAGTCCGCTCTGGGGCTGGGTAATCTTCTCTGGGCTGGTGTGGGTGATACGATGCGTGTCTCTCTCTCTGCCCCTCCGGAAGAAGAAGTGCTGGTGGGCTGGGATATTCTCAAGTCTCTCGGCCTGCGTCACCGCGGCGTGAAGATCATTTCCTGTCCATCCTGCGCCCGTCAGGGCTTCAATGTGGTGGATACGGTCCAGACGTTGGAAGATCGCCTCCAGCACATCAAGACACCACTGACGCTTTCCATCATTGGCTGTGTGGTTAATGGTCCGGGTGAGGCCCTGATGACCGACATCGGCGTGACGGGTGGTGGTTCTGGCCGTCACATGGTCTATGCGGCTGGCAAGCAGGATCATACCATGCCCGCCGAGAACATGATCGAGCATATCGTGGAGCTGGTGGAGGCCCGTGTGGCCGCCATTGAGGCTGGAACAGTCGAGAAGGCTGCTCACTGATGGCCCGCTTCCAGCCGCCACGGGGTACGAAAGACCTGCTGGGCGAGGATATGCGCCGTCATCAGCAGGTTATCGGAACAGGTAAGGCCGTTTTTCGCCGTTACGGGTTCAGCCAGTGGGCAACGCCCATCTTTGAGGACACGCATGTTTTTGCCCGGTCTTTGGGTGAAAGCTCAGATGTTGTCTCCAAGGAGATGTACACGTTCGAGGATCGGGGTGGAGAGAGTCTGACCCTACGTCCAGAAGGGACGGCAGGCGTGGCTCGTGCACTGGTCTCTAATGCTCTGACGCAGGCCCTGCCGCAGAAGATCTTCTATACTGGCCCCATGTTCCGGTATGAACGGCCACAGAAGGGACGCTTCCGGCAGTTCCACCAGATCGGTGCAGAGCTGATCGGTGCGGAAAGCGCCTTCCGTGATGCTGAAATCATCGCCATGGCACGGGATTTTCTGGTGTCCCTTGGGCTGGGTGAGGACCTTACGCTTGAGCTGAATACGCTGGGGGATAAGGCCAGCCGCATGGCGTGGCGTGAGGCTCTGGTGGCCTATTTCCGTCAGCATGAGGACCGTCTTTCAGAAGACAGCCGTTCACGGCTTGAGATCAATCCGTTGCGGATTCTGGATAGCAAGGCAGAGCAGGACAGGGCGCTTCTGGCTGATGCGCCGGCTTTTGATGATTACCTCAATGACGAATCTCGTACATTCTGGAATGAGCTGAAGGCAGCGTTGAAGGCTTTTGGCGTTTCCTTTGTGGAAAATCCCCGGATCGTCCGTGGACTGGATTATTACAGCCATACCGTGTTCGAGTTTGTTACGGATAAGCTGGGCGCACAGGGGACTGTGCTGGCCGGTGGCCGTTATGAGGGGCTCGTGGAGGAGATGGGTGGCCCTGCCGTCCCATGCATTGGTTGGGCAGCGGGTGTTGAACGTCTCGCTGCGCTGATTGATGCGCCCGCTGCGGATGTCAGTGATGTGGCCATCCTGCCCATGGGTGAGGCCGCTCTGCTTAAGGCGGCTTCCGTTTCTCGTATGCTGCGGGATAGCGGACTGTCTGTCTCCATCGAGACACGGGGGAACATGAAGAAGCGTATGGACCGCATCGTGCAGTCCGGTGCTTCTCACGTTCTTTTCCTTGGTGATGATGATCTGGCACGGGATGTCGTGCAGTTGCGCCATCTGGCCACACGGGAGCAGGAAGAAGTAGCGCTGGCGGATATTGTGGCTGTGCTGGAGCGTGCCCGGACCTCATGAGCGCTGCGATTGAGCATAAGCTGGAGCAGATCATTGCCCGCTTTGAGGAAATGCAGGCCTTGATGGCGTCTGGTGAGATGGGTGGAGATGACTTTGCCCGTCTCTCACGGGATTATGCAGCTATGGAAAAGCCCGTGGCTGCTATCCGGGCATGGCAGGCGGCACAGAAACGGCAGAAGGATGCTCAGGCCCTGTTAAAGGACCCTGAGATGAAGGAGCTGGCCCAGCTTGAGCTCGATGAGGTCGAGGCTGAAATGCCCGCTCTGGAACAAGCCATGCAGTTGGCGCTTCTGCCCCGTGATGATGCTGATGAACGCAGTGCCATTCTGGAAGTCCGCCCCGCTGCCGGTGGTGATGAAGCCGCTCTGTTTGCGGCAGAACTGTTCGAGGCTTATCGCCGTTTTGCGGAAAATAACGGTTGGCGTTTTGAAGTCATGTCCCTGACGGAAAGTGAGCTTTCCGGCATTCGGGAAGGGATGGCCACGATTACAGGGCGGGGCGTATTTGCCCGCTTCAAATATGAATCTGGTGTGCATCGGGTTCAGCGCGTTCCGGCTACGGAGAGTCAGGGGCGTATTCACACTTCTACGGTGACGGTGGCCGTGCTGCCAGAAGCGGAAGAAGTCGATGTGCAGGTGAATGAAGAAGACCTGCGGATTGATGTTTATCGGGCATCTGGCGCCGGTGGTCAGCATGTCAATAAGACGGAAAGTGCCGTGCGTATCACGCATCTGCCAACGGGTGTTGTTGTGGCTATGCAGGAGGAAAAAAGCCAGCATCGCAACAAGGCGAAGGCCATGCAGATTCTCCGTGCCCGTCTTTATGAAGCCGAACGTCAGAAGGCACATGATAGCCGGGCAGCGGATCGTAAATCACAGGTCGGGACGGGGGACCGTTCCGAGCGGATACGGACATATAATTTCCCACAGGGGCGTGTCACGGATCACCGTATCAATCTGACACTTTATAAAATTGCTCAGGTTATGGGGGGCGAGTTTGACGAGATCGTCAATGCCCTGACCCATCATGAACAGATGGCTCTACTGGCGGAAGAAATTGGCCGCTCCTGAAGGGCGGCCAGTTCATTTAAGTCAGCTGTTGGAGGAGATACAGCGGGAAGATGCCCCGTTGTGATGCTCGGCGGCAGAGGGATCATTTTCATCAAGCAGGAAAAAATCCTTGAAAGTGTCACTGCCGACAGCCTCATAATAATGGCCGTCTGGGCTGTGAAGCACACCTTCACCACTGACATTACGGGTCTCAGGATGGCCATTCTGCATCACGGTAATGGTGCCGCAGAGGCTATAGGGAATATCCACTCGCCCTAGAGGAATAGGGATAGTGGCGGTATCATCCGCATGTGCCAGATCAAGATGGAAGGTTGCGGCGAGTTGGCCGTTCAGATACAGGCGTGACGATTCCGAGAGTTCATCGGGAGCACGGCCATCATGAACCGTGAAACTCCCGCCCGTTGGTCCATCTGGCATGGGGCCGATGGTTTCACCTCTTGCGGCAGGCATCAGCACCAGGCTGAAACTGAGCGGAACAAGCAGAGAACGTACGAAACGGGATATGGTCATGTCTGGTCTTCCCGGAAGGATGAAAGCGGCAGATCAGGAATAACGTCTATGCGTAAAATAACTCTTTTGAAACAGGCCAGAGAAAGACTTTTTCAGGCTGGCATCGAAGATGCTGCTTTCGAGGCTAATCTTCTGCTTTGTTGGGCCTGCGGCTGTACTCGAATGGAGCTGTTGCAGCGTGACATAATCCCTGATGGCTCCGTGGAGAAGTTCCAGATGGCCATTCAGAGGCGCAGTGCACGGGAGCCAGTTGCTTTCATCATCGGAGAGCAGGGATTCTGGACGCTGGACCTCCATGTGTCGCCCGAAACGCTGATTCCACGAGGTGATAGTGAGACCTTGTTGGAGGCTCTGCTGCATCATAGGCCAGATCGTCAGGCGGTCCGTTCCGTGTTGGACCTGGGGACGGGGACAGGGTGCCTGTTATTGGCAGCACTTACGGAATATCCGCAGGCTTGGGGGCTGGGTGTGGATGTTGCACCGGGGGCGGCCGCTCTGGCCCGCCGCAATGCCCGCCGTAACGGTCTTTCCGAGCGGACGGCTTTTGTAGCAGGAGATTGGGCCACGGCGATCAGGGGACAGTTTGATGTTGTTCTCTCCAACCCGCCTTATATTGAACATGCGGACATGGCTCATCTGATGCCGGATGTGGTGGAGTATGAACCACACCGGGCGCTGGATGGTGGGGATGATGGTCTGGTGGCCTATCGGATTCTGTGCAGAAGCCTTCCTCATCTGCTTTCGGAAACAGGATGCGCCGTGTTGGAGCTGGGTGTGGGGCAGGAGAAAGCCGTAACGGCTCTGGCCGAAGCAGCGGGGCTGAAGGTGCTGGAATGCAGGAAAGACCTTGGTGGTGTGGGGCGTGCTCTGGTCCTTGCCTTTTCTTAGGAAAGCAGTTGGCTTATGGGGTGATGCCTGATAGATTACAGTGGAAAATACAGGGGATGGGCAGCGTATTGCGATGGGCTGTCGGCTGTGGCAGACATTCTGTTTCCTCTGGAAGTGATGTTTCTTCAGATAGTGATGAGAAGAAACGGCAGGCTGGCTGCTGAGAGCGCCATTGTGACAAGATTGCAGGTTTGAAAATATGAAGCGAATGAGGAACCGTCATCATCGTTCAGGCGGCGGTGGAGGAGCATCCCGTGGCAATAATGGCCAGATTCCTCTAAACCGGAACCATGTTTTTGAGAGTAACGGGCCAGACCTGCGCATTCGTGGCACAGCCCAGCAGCTTTTTGAGAAATATCTCCAGCTTGGTCGTGATGCGACAGGGACCGGGGACCGAGTGCAGGCTGAGGCTTATTTTCAGCATGCCGAGCACTATTTCCGTATGCTCAATGCCATGAATCAGGCTGCTCAGGCTGCTCAGCAGGAGCGTGCCGAACGGCAGCGTAATTATGAGCAGGCCAAGCAGGAACGCCGCGAATCACGGGAGCGCCGTGGCGAGCAGGAAGATGAGGAGATGTCTCCTCCTGTTAGCGAGCGCCGCCCAGCCGAGCGCAGACGGCGGACCGAAGAACGGGATGAAGACGTAGAACAGGACAGCGAGGACTGAGACGCTTCAGGTATGGACAGGCTGGCTTATGTCAGCCTGTTTTTTTGTCGGCTCGGTGCGTTGGAATGAGGGAACACATGCCCGTGCAGTGAGCCAAGACGACATAAGGCCGACCTGTGCTGTTTAGCTTCAGCATATGTTTTATATTGTATGGGGGGATGTATCGGAAAGGAAAGATGGTAGCGGTGGACGGATTTGAACCGCCGACCAAGGGATTATGATTCCCCTGCTCTACCACTGAGCTACACCGCCATGATATCCTGAAAAGCTTTCGCCTTCCGATGGGTGTGATGTTTATGGCAGTTGGGCAGGGAAGTCAACAGGGGTGAAGGCGTATCTTCATGTTTTTTCGTTCTTTTCTATTCCCTTCCTGTGGCGGGGCTGTCATTTTCGGCCAGAGAGAGTCCATGCCTTAAAAGTTCGGGGGGTTATCCCTTTTGTCTCAGCATTTCACCAGTATCCTGTTTGCATTCAGCAGCGCATTATCATGGCTGCCACCGGCGCTTGTTTCTATCCTGATGCTCGTCATCGTTGGGTTGACGGCGTTTTATGCGGGACACGGGGCTAGTGCACTGATTTTGCGCATTCCCGGTACACGCAGCGGGGCCATGATTCGCAATACGGTCAGTGCGTTGCGGCGCCCCATGCAGATCATGGTTACGCTCTTGACGCTGCTGGCGGCACTTCCAGCGGCTACGGGATTTTCCTATGAGCAGGAACAGGATTTGCGGCTGTTTTTCTTCTTCCTGCTGATCCTGGTTCTGGGATTCTCGATCATCACCATGTTCCGCCTGATGTCGGAGGCGTATCTCAATCGTCTGGCACGGCTGGATTATGCGGATGATATCATGGCCCGTGCCCATCAGACGCAGATCAAGGTGTTGCGGCGGCTGGGAGAAATCCTGATCGGGCTTGTGACGGTGGCTTCGGCTCTGATGCTGTTTCCGTCCGTTAAACAATATGGTGTGTCACTCTTTGCTTCTGCGGGTGCGGCATCGTTGATTGTCGGTCTGTCTGCCCGTGGGCTGCTGACAAATCTGATTGCCGGTGTGCAGATCGCCATAACACAGCCTATTCGTATGGAAGATCTGGTCGTCATCAATGGGGACTGGTGCTGGGTAGAGGAAATTACGGCTACCTATGTGGTTTTGCGTGTCTGGGACTGGCGGCGCCATATCGTGCCTATTTCCTACTTCCTTGAGAACCGCTTCGAAAACTGGACGCATAATTCGGCGGCCATTACGGGCGTGGTGTTTCTCTGGCTGGATTATGATGCACCTATGGATGAAATCCGGGACATGCTGAGGGATATTGTGAGGAGCTGCCCGCTCTGGGATGGTAAGGTGTTTGATGCTCAGGTGTCTGACTGCACCGATCAGGCCATGTCTGTTCGTGTGATCGCCAGTGCCCGTAATGCCATGCAGAGCTGGGACCTCCGGTGTGATATTCGGGAAAAAGCTATTGCCCGTATTCGGAAGGATTTTCCCCAGGCGCTGCCACGCCGGCGTGTTGCTTTTGTCTCACCTGAGACCGGGGAAAAGCTTGATATGGCTGATCCCGATACCATGTTGTCTCCTCCGGTGCATCGTCCGCCGCCGGGCAGTTATATGGGCCCCGGCAGCGTGAGCGATAGCAGGAAGAAGTAGGACGCTTCCCCCTTGTTCAGTCTCTGGACTGGGGGGCCATGCGGGAATTGTGATAGCCGTAAAAGCGATATGTCAGGGCACCGATCAGAAAATAGGTGACCAGCAGGATCACAGGCACTGGATTACCGCCTAGCAGAGCATGGATCATGTTGAACAGCAGCGGCAAAATCATGATGAGGCAGAAGATGATGCCCAGAACTGGCGTAACGCCGATCCAGAAGCCACGGATGCGGAAGCCACCCAGTGGCACGCTGAAGGGGCGCTTCGTATCGGCGGCGTAGTTGCGCTGCCAGATGACGGTGAAGCAGACCATGGCGAAGGCCAGTGCCGTGCCGAGTGAAACAAGGTCGCTGATGATGTCGATGGGCAGCGTTGCCGTCATCAGGGCAATGATGGCCCCCATGATGAACGTACCCCGTGCCGGTGTGCGGTAGCGGGTGTGAATCTTGCTGAAGACGGCAGGGATCAGCCCATCACGTCCTGTTGTTAGCAGGATGCGGGATTGCCCGTACATGAGTCCCAGAAGAACGGAAGACAGACCAATAGTTGCCCCGCCATTCACGAGCAGTGCCAGCCATGGCTTGCCCATGGCCTGCGTGGCTATGGCGAGCGGGTCCGCTACGTTCAGCTTACCATAGGGAACGATTCCGAGCAGGACAGCGGCCACGGCAACATAAATCAGTGTGCAGATGAGCAGACTGCCAATGATGCCGATCGGAATATCACGGGTTGGATTACGGGCTTCTGATGAAGCTGTTGAAACAGCCTCGAACCCACCATAGGCGAAGAAGATGATGGAGGCAGCCCGGAAGATGCCCGCTACACCAAAATGGAAATGTTCCTGTGCGGGCGGGATGAATGGGAACCAGTTAGCCGGGTTAATATAACCAATCCCGATGATAAGAAAGAGGAACAGGACGCCAATTTTCAGGGCAACGACCAGTGAATTAAAGCGGGCAGATTCCTCCACACCACGGGCCAGAAGGGCCGTAACGAGCAGAACGGACACAAAGCCGATCAGGTCCAGTCGCCATCCTGCCGTCAGGGCTGTCCCTTCGGAACCAGGAACGGGCTGGAGGCTCGTCTGGGTCAGCCAAAGGGGCAGGTGGATGTTAAAAATACCCAGTAGAGAGTTCATGTAGCCAGAAAGGCCAGCCGCTACAGCCGTGCAGGAAATGCCATATTCAAGCAGCATCAGCCAGCTGACATTCCACGCTGCCCGCTCTCCCATGGAAATATAGGCGTAGGAATAGGAAGACCCCGAAACGGGGAAGGTCGAGGAGAGTTCACCATAACAGAAGGCGGTGAACAGGCAGGCCGCCGCCGCCACGAGGAAGGAGAGCAGCACGGCAGGCCCTGCATATTCAGCCGCCGCTGTGCCGGTCATCACATAGACGCCCGCTCCAACAGTTGTCCCAACCCCCATGAGTAGCAGCTGTGTTGCTGTCAGGCTTCTTTTCAGCGTGACGGAATCATTTTCCGCCGTGATCTGGTGCATGGTTTTGCGGCGTGGATCACGGCGTTTCGGGGAAGGAGAGGAACGTTTACGCATAAAGACGATGGATCATCCAGAAATAAACAGCATACGGACGGGGGAAAGAGAGCCTCATGGACATCTTCTGAGCAGCCATATGAGAGGCTAAGGGGCCTTTCAGGAAGGAGGCTGCTTCATGGTGGAATTATGCCGTCCATAGAACAGATAGGTCGCAAAACCCAGCCCTGTATAGATGATGAAGAAAATGAGCGGGATAACGTTACCGTGCAGGGTCACATGTATGATGTTCAGTCCCAGCGGCACGATCATGCAGAGGCAGAAGAAGATGCCTAGCAGAGGCGTGGTTCCCAGCCAGATACCCCGGATGCGGATACCTCCCAGCGGCACCTGAAATGGACGTGGCGTATCGGGCGCCTTGTTGCGCTGCCAGATAACCGTAAAGCAGACAATGGCGAAAGCGAGCGTGGTGCCAATGCAGAGCAAGTCCCCCAGCAGAGCGATAGGCATGGTAGCGCTCATAAGCCCCATGACGAGGCCCAGTAGTAACGTAGCCAGCCATGGCGTTCTGAAGCGTGGATGTACAACGCTGAAGAAGCCCGGCAGGAGCCCGTCATGGCTGATGGCATGGACCATGCGGGAAATGGCATAGAGCAGCCCTATCAGTACGGAGAACAGCCCGATCGTAGCCCCGGCATTGATGAGGAAGGCAAGCCATGGCTTCTGCATCAGCCCTGTGGCAACGGCGAGCGGGTCCGCCACATCCAGCATCTGATAAGGGGCAACGCCCAACAGGACAGCGGCCACGGTGACATAGACCAGCGTGCAGATGATGAGACTGCCGATGATCCCGATGGGGACGTCCCGGGTCGGGTTGCGGGCCTCGGCGGCAGCGGTGGAGACGGTTTCAAATCCGCCATAGGCAAAGAAAATGATGGAAGCCGCTCGGAAGATACCTGCCACGCCAAAATGGAAGTTCCCTTGAGAGGGCGGGATAAAAGGGTGCCAGTAGGCTGGATGGAGATAGAATAGCCCAACCCCGACAAACAGGGCCAGCACACTGATTTTGACACAGACAAAGAGCGTATTAAATCGTGCTGCGGCCTCAATGCCACGCACGAGCACCAGGCTGATGAACAGCATGACGGCAAGGCCGATCAGGTTGACACTGGGATGAAAAGCCAGCAGCCCGCTACTGGAGTGAGGAATGGACTGGAAGGTCGTCTGTGAGATGACAGTCGGCACATGGATGCCAAACCCTTTGAGGAGGGATGTCAGATATCCTGAGAACCCTGCGGCCACGGCTGTTCCAGCGATGCCGTATTCCAGCAGAAGCAGCCAGCCTGTCACCCAGGCCATTTTCTCGCCCATGGAGAGGTAGGCATAGGCATAGGCCGAGCCTGAAACGGGAAAGGTCGAAGCCAGCTCTCCATAGCAGAGCGCTGTGAAAAGGCAGGCGGCTGCCGCAATCAGAAAGGAAAGTAGAACCGAAGGACCGGCATATTCTGCTGCGGCCGTGCCGGTAATGACATAAACACCCGCCCCGATGGCAGTCCCTACACCCATGAGTAGAAGCTGCGTGGCACCAAGGCTGCGTTTAAGGTCATGCTGACCCTTGGCAGACTGTATCTGAGAGAGGGTTTTGCGGCGTGCCTTGTTCATGATGGTCTAAGATGCGGCATGAGATGTCACGATTCCTGCATAACGGCCTGAAACGGTATGATACCGGAATGTTTTCTTTCTGGCGGTCTGGGACGTATTTGTAAATTGCGCTTGTATGTTTTTCTGCCGTCAGAGGTGAAAATGCAGGAGACAGGCACTGCCAAGGCCCGCTAGCAGGCAGTAAAGCCCGAAACCCACCAAGGTATTCTGGTTATCTTCCCGGAAGAAGCGCAGAAGCAGACGCGAGCAGATCAGCGCCGTGACGCCTGCTACGACCGCCCCGATGAGTGATTGCATGATGACGGCGTGGGAAAGAGGGGTGTGGCGGAGCTGCCACGCCTCTTTGGCTGTAGCTGCCAGAATGATGGGCTGCGCCATGAGCAGGGAAAAGCGTGTTGCGGTCAGGTGATCTAGGCCTCGCATCAACCCGCCATTGATCGTTGCCCCGGAGCGGGACAGACCGGGGAATAGCGCCAGACACTGCCAGAGCCCGATGATGAAGGCATCTTTCCAGCCAAGTTCCTGCGTCTGGTAGCTGTCGTCCTGCATGGTACGGAGGGCACGGCGACGCATAACCTCCGTCATGATGAGCAGGAACCCGTTGAGTGTCAGAAATCCAGCCACCATGAAAGGATTGGCAAAGACCAGCCTCAGATGGTGTTCAAACAGTCCCCCCATAATGACGGCTGGTATGGTGGCAACAACCAGCAGGCTGCATAGGCGGAAGGCCTTGTTACGGGTCTGGGCTGTCTGACGGGGAGAGAACAGGCCGATAAGAATGGCCCGCCAGTCCGCCCAGAAAACATGAGCCAGAGCTGCAAGCGTGCCAACGTGCAGCATGGTCAGGAAAGGTAAGAATGTAGGGCTGTGCTCATCAAGCGACCAGTGCAGCAGACCGGGAAGGAGAACAGCATGGCCCAGACTGCTAACCGGGAAAGGCTCCGTAATACCCTGAACGATGGCGAGAATGATGGCCTGAAATGTTGTCATGCGGAACCACGGTCCATGCTGGTAATGAGAGAAAGGTCAGGAAAGCCTGGTCTGATGCTGGTGAGGAGATTTCATGTATGGTAACGTTAAGTTTCTGTAGCTTTCATGAAATCAGCTTCTTCTGCCATGAAACTAGCAGACCGGAGCATGAATTTCGAGGTGTCTATGTGGGCGATCATCAAGGGGCGTGGCGGAGCGTTCATAGCGAGCAGTGTCGTTTTGCTGGCAGCTGGTGGATTCGTGATCTATGGGATGGGCCTTCTCAAAGGACCAGATCGGCACATGACAAGCTATCATGCCACATTTAGCTCCACGAATGGCCTGGCCTCTGGGGCGGATGTAGACCTTGGTGGGGTAACGGTAGGGCGTGTCCGTTCCATCACGCTGAATCCTGAAACGGCTGTTGTTGATGTGCTGTTCGCTGTGGAGGATCGGCTGAAACTGCCCGTTGATACGGCTGTGGGTATCGCTGCGCCAACCATTGGTGGGGATAATGCCCTTCAGATTCTGCCGGGGAAGGAGAGCCGGACATTGGTTGCAGGTGCAACTATTCTGGATGCCCGGCCCCTGCTTTCGCTGGAACAGCAGATCAGCAATTACATCTTTGGCGCAGGGAAGCTCTAAGAATACATCCCTGCGGGAAAAAGCTGTTTTATCTGGTGGATAACGCCTCAATCATTGGTGGGGTAAGAGGCTAGAAGGCGTCTCTGCTTGAGCCATGAGCGGAGCATGCCCAGAATACCGGAGCTTTTCCAGCCTTCCTTCTTCTTGGCGGCCCCAATCAGGAAGGTCTGCCGGTAGTGGTAGAACTGGCTGCGATAGGCTTCGGCCAGTGTCGTGCGGCGGTCCCAGATGTGAATGGCCTCTGAGCCAACACCATTGATCTCAATGATCTGGAACTCCTCACCACGTTTCAACGCTTCAGGTGAGGCCATCTTGAGGTCGATCCGGCCAAAATGGAAGTCTGGAATATCCTTCATAATGGCGTTGATACGATCGGTAAGGGCCGGCGTGATATCCTGTCGGCCATCCCGGAAGATGGACCCTTTGCAGTGATTGCCTGCAAAAACGAGGGACAGCGTTTCCCCCGTTGGTAATATATCGGTCTCCCGCCCCTGAATCCGAGGTAGATAGAGCTGCGGCACCTGCCTCATGCGTGGGTCACGCATGATGAGCTCCTTAAGGGTCGAGCGCCCATCACCAACCAGGATAGGAGCTTCCTTATATGTCAGTGATGTGATTCGGCCTGTATCCTCATTGGGGTGCCGGATGTAGAAAATACCGGCTTCCATGGGATAGGTGATGAGCTGCTGGACCATCAGCTCTATGCCCGCTGGAAAGAGAGGCAAGACAGTCCGCAGCATCTCCAGTGAGGAGATCAGTTTGACACCCGTGCCATTGCAGCCAATGTCGGGCTTAAGCACGACAGGAAAGGCCTCTCCCATATCTTCCATGGCGTTCAGGACAGCCTCTACGGCGTCCGGGCCATTTCGTATGATGCGGTAAGGCGCTATGGCCTGACGGGCCGTAGGGCCTGCCATATCAAGGATGGAGCTTTTGCTTTCTCCGCAGAGACCGCCTGTCTCAATCCTTGGATTGGCTGCCGTGGAGATGCTGAGGTCTCCGTGGCGCAGTCCCATCATGATCCAGTAGAGGACGATGGGCGTATAGAAAACGCTATCGGGCCAAAATTCGAAAAGGGACAGCGTCTTGTGATGGGCAGAAGGTGCTGTCATGAAATTATGAGTTCCTACGTTGCAGGTGGCTGATGAAACGTCCCATCAGGAAAATACACAGGATGAAACCGCCAATCCCGACCCAGCGCCAGCCGCCCTGATGCGCCAGAAGCCACCCGCCAATATGCAGGGCAAGGATAAAGAGCAGGCTCGTCCAAACCAGCGTGGCACCGATTGCTGTCAGAGCGAAAGCAAGAAACGGTGCACGGAAGAAGCCGCAGGCCGTGTAAAGCGGTAGGCGACTGCCGGGGACAAACCGGGAAATGGCAACAACACCTATGATATTACGAGAAAACCATCGCTGGGCCTGTTCTTCACTGGGGAGAGTGAGAAAGCGGCGCAGGAACGTCCAGCGGCTTCCCGCTAACCCGAGAGCGTAAAGTCCCATGTCTCCCAGAGCAACCCCGACATAAAGGCTGAAAAGCGCTACAGGAACAGAAATCTGGTTCCCTTTGGCGGCAATAGCCGCCAGAACGGTTGCAACATCTTCGAGGATAAATGTACCAAGAATGACAGAGGAGGCCTTCAGCCAGACGGGCTGGGAGGCCATGATGGCACTGATACGGATCACAGAAGGACAGTCCTGGCTTTGGTTGGCCGGGACTGTGCCACGAAACGGGCCTGTCCGCAATTGGTTGTAGAGCTGTATGGGACGTTCCCCGTTTTGATGGAGGGAGATAAGGCGTGACAGAAAACAGAATGATGAAAAGACGCAATTTTCTGGCCGCCGCCGGTGGTGTGGCCGTGACCGGCATCGGTCTGCCTGCATGGGCAGCGGGGTCGTCTGCTGCAAAGGGTGATGCGTCCCGTTATGCCGCTTTTCTGGGTGGGCTTCGTCAGCAGGCTCTCTCGGCCGGTGTGCCTGCCACGATTGTGGATCAGTCCTTAGCTTTGGCACGGGCGCCGAATCAGGATGTTTTGAAGCTGGACCGGCATCAGCCAGAATTCACTATGACATGGGCGCAGTACCGTAGCCGTGTGATTTCAGCCGCACGGGAAGATAAGGGGCGGCAGACCTACCAGCGTGTCCGGGGTACTTTGTCTCCTATCGGGCAGAGGCTAGGGTGTGATGATTCTGCCGTGATGGGCATCTGGGGGTTGGAATCAGGTTTCGGTGAACGACAGGGGCGTTTCAATGTGATTGAGGCGCTGGCTACTCTGGCATTTGATGGACGCCGGGCTGCCTTTTTTCGTAGCGAGCTGATTAAGGCTATGCAGATTTTAGCGAAGGGCGCCATCAGCCCTGCTAACATGCTGGGCAGTTACGCTGGAGCGATGGGGCAGCCGCAGTTCATGCCGAGCGCCTATCTGCGTTTTGCCGCCGATGGGGATGGTGATGGTCGCTGTAACATCTGGAGTTCCGAAGCGGATGTCTTTGCGTCCATTGCCAATTATCTGGGGCGATCCGGTTGGCAGCATGGGGAGCTATGGGGGGAGGAAGTCACCGTTCCACTAGGGAATAACGGGAAGTTTGACTCGATTGCCGCCACCAGCTCCCGTCATGCTTCGGTACATCCTGTGAGTGTATGGCAGGCTTTGGGGGTGAAGCCCGTTCAGTCTTCCGGCTTTCTGGCACCGCAGGCAACGGGCAGCCTGATTCAGCCGGATGGCCCCGGTGGACAGGCCTTTCTCGTTTATCGTAATTTCCGTGCCATACGGGCCTATAATCCCTCCGACTATTATGCGTTGGCGGTTGGGATTCTGGGCGATAGGATAACCCGGTAAATCACGCCATCTGAAGTTGCCTGGGGTGTCGTAACGGTTTTTCATCATAAGGTTCCGCTGTCGTGGCGGGGCATGCAGTGCGGGGATTGACGTGCAGACAAGACGTTCTCTCATGGGGGGAGCTGCCGGTTTTTCGGCGTGTTCCCTGCTGGCATTATCGCGGGTTGGGTATGCTGCCGGGCCACGCAGGCAGGGGCGAGCCCGTCCGGCTGAACAGGCAAAGCCGGTAGACAGCGCTACGGCCGATTCGGCTATGGGTGATGCCATGACCCCCATGGGGCCTATGCCGACCTCTGCGCGTTGGGCTTATATCCTCGACAGCACGACGAATACGGTGCTGCTCAGCCGCAATGCAGAAGAACGTATGCCGCCATCCTCATTGACCAAGATGATGACGGCCTATGTTGTCTTTGCTTTTCTGGCGTCCGGCCGCATCCGGCTGGAGCAGGAGTTTCCTGTCAGTGCCAAGGCATGGAAGATGGAAGGCTCCCGCATGTTTGTGCCGCTGGGCAGCTCCATCAGTGTGGAAAACCTGATCCGAGGGATGCTCATTCAGTCTGGTAATGATGCCTGTGTCGTATTGGCGGAAGGTATTGCAGGGTCTGAAGAACGGTTTGTCGTGCTGATGAATGAGGCCGCTCGCCGTATTGGCCTGCGTAACTCGCACTTCATGAATGTGACAGGCCTGCCTGCCGAGGGGCACTATATGTGCGCTCAGGATGTGGCTATGCTTGCCCAGCATCTGATCCGTGACTTCCCGCATTATTACGGCTTCTTTGGTGAGAAGGAGTTTACCTTCAACCATATTCGTCAGGGCAACCGGAACGTGCTGGTTGATAAGGGGCTGGCTGATGGGCTGAAGACGGGTCATACCGATGCTGGGGGTTTTGGCCTGTGTGCCAGTTCCGAGCGGAATGGAAACCGGGTCATTGTCGTCATTAATGGGACTGCCACCACGAATGAGCGTGCTCATGAAGGTGAACGGCTGATGAGCTGGGCCTTCTCCAGTTTCGAGACTGTTCAGCTGTTGCATAAGGGGCAGGTGGTCGAGCAGAATGCTGCCGTGTGGAATGGGGAGCATCGCACTGTTGGGCTGGCTGTGGCGGATGATGTCAGCCTGACCATTCCGATAGGCTGGTCCTCCAAGGTACAGATTAGTGTGGATTATCCATCTCCGATCCCGGCCCCTGTAGCGGCTGGGCAGAAGTCCGGTCATGTCTCTGTTGGTCTGCCGGGGCAGCCACGGGTCTATTCACCGCTCTATACGGTAGCCCCTGTGGCGGAACTCGGATTTGTCGGACGGCTTATGGCACGCTTCGGTCATGCTCCCCAGTAAGCGTTCAGGACTGTTCATTACTCTTGAGGGGGGTGAGGGTGCCGGTAAAACGACACAGCTTGCCCGTCTGGCCGAGCGGCTGAGGAGTGAGGGGCTGCCTGTCTATCAGACACGGGAACCCGGTGGGACGCCGGCGGCCGAAGCCCTTCGGAACCTGCTGCTTTTTGGGGAAGAAAATTTCTGCTGGCAGTCAGAGATCATGCTTCACATGGCTGCGCGAACCGATCATCTCGCTCAGGCCATTCAGCCCGCTCTGGCCGAGGGGAAGATCGTCCTCTGTGACCGCTTTCATGATTCAACATGGGCGTATCAGGGCTATGGAATTGGCGAGGCCAGACAGGACGTGCTGGACCATATCCGTTCCCTGCGGCAGCTTGTGGGAGGAGAGCCTGACGTGACATTCTGGCTTGACCTTCCCTGCGACCTTGCACGCCAGCGTGTAACCCAGCGTGGTGGAAAGCTGGATCGTTATGAAGGGCAGAAGATGCAGTTTCATCAGCGTGTCCGGCAAGGCTTCCAGCAGGTGGCCAAAGAGGAGCCGAACCGGATCGTGCGGGTTGATGCCAGCCAGTCGATGGAGGAGGTGCAGGAGCATCTTTACGGGCTGGTCAGGCAGTTTATTGCAGGCAGGACTGAGTGAGAGAGACGCTTCCGGAGCCTCGGATGGCAGCCCGTGTTTATGGGCATCAGGCAGCGATACGGCAGTTTGAGGAATCCCTGTCATCAGGGCGGCTGCATCATGCATGGCTGATTTCCGGGCCTTCCGGCATTGGTAAGGCCACTCTGGCCTTTCATCTGGCTCGCAAGCTGCTGGGTGGTAGCGATCTGGATAGCCCTGCCGGGCGGCGCATTTCCGCCGGAACGCATGGTGATCTTCTGACAATCGCCCGGAAGATGGACCCACGGAAGGGACAGCTGAAAGGGGAAATTACGGTTTCTGATGTTCAGCCGGTTCAGAGTTTTCTTCATCATACGGCAACGGAAGGCGGCTGGCGGGTCGTGATAGTGGATGGTTTGGAGAGCCTGAACCGCTTTGCCGCCAATGCCCTACTGAAGATTCTTGAAGAACCACCACCGCAGACGGCCCTGTTTTTGACAACATCGGCACCGGGTACATTATTACCAACTTTGCGGAGCCGGTGTCGCCCGTTGGCTCTTTCCGGGCTGGATGACGCTGATATGCGGGCGCTTCTGCCGGATGTGCCGGAGGCGATCATGCGCCGTGCCCATGGTTCCCCGGGGCGGGCGCTGTTTCTTGCGCAGGATAGGGATGGTGTCTGTGCGTCTCTTGTGGCCAGAGCCTTGGCCGGGGAGACGTTGGATCATGGAAATTGGGTGATTGTTACCCAGCTTGCTCGTGAAGCCGAAGGTTTTGCGCTATTGTGCGATCTGTTAGGGGAGGCACTGGCCGACCGGGCAAGAGACGCCGCCTTTGCGGGCGATCTGCCTCTGGCCGCCGATATGGCGGAACGGGCCTGCCAGTTGGGGCAGATACGTTTGCAGAGTGAGCGTTTCAACCTTGACAAGGCCGAGGCTATTCGGGAAGCCCTTGCTCTGGCCCACTGAAGGCCAGCATACTGACGATTTTGGACCATTTGGACGACAGGACGGATCATGAAGCGGCAATTCACCATCACAACCCCTATTTTCTATGTGAATGGTGCGCCGCATATCGGCCACGCTTACACTTCCATTGCCTGTGACGTGATCGCCCGTTTCCACCGTCTGGATGGCAATGACGTACTGTTCGTCAGCGGGACGGATGAGCATGGGCAGAAGGTGGAGCAGAGCGCAAAGGCGCAGAATGTTCCACCGCAGGATTTTGCTGACCGCATCTCCCAGAGCTTCCGCCAGATGCAGAAGGACATGGCGGTTCAGACGGATGAGTTCATCCGCACGACCGAGGCCCGTCATAAGAAGGCCGCTCAGACACTCTGGGAGAAGGTTGCTGAGAACGGCCATATCTATCTTGATGCTTATGAAGGCTGGTACTCCACACGGGATGAGATGTTTGTTGGTGAGGATGAGATCACCAAGCACCCGGATGGCAGCCGGACAGCCCCTTCCGGTGCGCCGCTGGAATGGGTGAGGGAGCCTTCCTATTTCTTCCGTCTTTCCGATTTTCAGGACCGGCTGCTGAAGCTGTATGAGGAAAATCCCGATTTCATCGGCCCTCATGGTCCGAAGCGGGAGGTTGTCAGCTTCGTGAAGCAGGGGCTGCGGGACCTTTCCATCAGCCGGACCAGCTTCCGCTGGGGTGTGGAAGTGCCGGGTGATCCTGACCATGTCATGTATGTCTGGTTTGATGCACTGGCGAACTATCTGACAGCCGTTGGCTACCCGGATATGAAGGATCCACGGAATATCTGCTGGCCGGCTGATGTGCATGTGGTGGGCAAGGAGATTATTCGCTTCCATTGTGTTTACTGGCCTGCCTTCCTGATGGCAGCTGGCCTGCCTCTGCCGAAGCGGGTGTTTGCTCATGGCTGGTGGACAGTCGAGGGTGAGAAGATGAGCAAATCCCTCGGCAATGTGCTGGACCCGAAGGCTCTGGCCGATGAATTCGGGCTGGATCAGCTGCGTTTCTTCCTGATGCGGGAAGTGCCGTTCGGGGGTGATTCCAATTTCAGCCGCCGGTCTCTCATCACCCGCATGAATGTCGAGCTGGCGAATGATCTGGGTAACCTTGCGCAGCGTACCCTCAGTCAGGTGGCCCGTAACCTCAAGGGGGTTCTGCCGGAGCGTGGCACCCTGACGGAAGATGACACCAGGATTCTGGCACAGGCAACCCTGCTGCCAAGCCTGACCCGTAATCACATCGAACGGCTGGCCATCAGCGATGCGCTGGAAGATATCTGGAAGCTCATCCGGGAGGCTAACGCCTATATTGACCGTCAGGCTCCGTGGGCCCTGAAGAAGGAAGACCCGGCCCGCATGGCGGATGTTCTGCGTGTTCTGGTGGATGTGATTCGCACCATTGCCACGCTGCTCCAGCCTTACATGCCGGACACGATGGAGAAGATGCTGGATCAGCTCGGTGTGGAGAAGGATGAGCGTCATATTGCCGCTCTGGAAACCCTGCTTCCCGGTGGTCGTACTCTGCCTAAGCCGCAGGGTCTGTTCCCCCGTTTCGTGGAGGAAGACAAGCAGGCATGAGGGGGCTGATCGACACACATTGCCATCTGGATAGGCTGGAAGACTTGCCTGCGGGGCTGGACTTCGCCCGTCAGGCTGGTCTGGCAGGGATGATTACCATCGGGACACGCTGGTCAGAACGGGCGAAACAGAAAGCTCTGACGGGTCATGACAGCCCGGACCTGCGCATCTGGTGTGCGCTGGGCACCCATCCCGATCACGCCCATGAAGAAGACCTGCCGAGCCTTGATGAAATGCTGGCAGAGCTGGAGGCTCCTCAGGTGGCCGCTATTGGTGAGTCCGGCCTTGATTACTTTCATGGTACGGATGAGGTGAAACCAGCTCAGCATGAGTCTTTCCGCCGTCACATAGAAGCAGCCCGTGTAACGGGCCTGCCTCTGGTCATCCATACAAGGCAGGCGGATGATGATACCATCGCCATTCTACGGGATGAGCATGAGAAGGGGGCTTTCCCTTTCCTGATTCACTGTTTTGCGTCTGGTCCCAAACTGGCGGAAGCGGCGGTGGAGCTGGGCGGCTATCTGAGTTTTTCCGGGCTTCTGACTTTCAAGAAATGTGAGGAAATCCGGGACGTGGCCCGCCATGCGCCGGAGGATCGCATTCTTGTGGAGACGGACAGTCCTTTTCTGGCACCCGTGCCAAAGCGGGGCAAGCCGAATACGCCGGGTTATGTGGTTCATACGGCGGCCCGTCTGGCCGAAGAACGTGGCCTGACAGGTGAGAAGCTGGTGGAGATCACACAGGCCAACACACGGCGTCTTTTCACAAGGGTGGCTGTATGAAGATCACGATTCTCGGTTGTGGTGGCTCCGCTGGTGTTCCCATGATCGGGGGTGAGGAAGGAACGGATACGGGTATCTGGGGGGTATGCGATCCGGCAAACCCTAAGAACCACCGTTTGCGTTCCTCCATCGTGATTGAGCATGAAGGGTTCCGTCTTTTAGTCGATAGCGGCCCGGATATTCGTCAGCAGATGCTGGCGAACGGGCTGACCCATATTGATGCCGTGTTTTATACGCACGCTCACAGCGACCATATTGGCGGGCTGGATGAGCTGCGGGCCGTTAACCGGGTGATTGGCCGTCCCATTCCACTTCTGGCCACTGCGGACGTGCTGGCGGAGTTGAGGCAGCGCTTTGATTACGCTTTTCGGCCTTGGGAAGGGGGGACGTTCTACCGTCCTTCCTTCGATGTGCAGGAAATTCCAGATCACGGCCCTATAAAGATTGGCCCGTTGGAGGGACATGTTTTTCCGCAGAAACATGGCTGGACAACGAGCCTAGGTATTCGTTTTGGCTCTTTTGCATACTGCACGGATGTAGAGAGCTTTCCGGAAGAAGCACAGGCCATGTTGCATGGCCTGTCCTGCTGGGTTGTTGGCTGCTTTCAGCGGGAGGCGCATCCCTCTCATGGCTGGCTTGGCCGAGTGATGGAATGGCGTCAGCAGTTTCAGCCCCAGAGCACGATCCTGACCCATATGGGGCCGGATATGGATTATGGTGCCCTCTGCCAGACATTGCCAGAAGATGTCAGGCCCGCATGGGATGGAATGGTGCTGGCTGCCTGAAGAAGACTTCTCAGCTCTCAGGCGGCTTCCTGCTCAAGATAGTTGCGCTCGGCAGGGCCCAGTCGGATGCAGAGAAGGCCCTGCACCCAATGGGGCATAGGCGGTAGATTGATCTGTACCATCCGTCCCCTGCCATTTTGGGCCGTAGTTTGCATGGAGGGGATAGGCAAGGACCATTCCCGTGCGCCTACGAACAGGGTCAGCTCTGCGATGGTTCTGTCTAGAACGTCTGGCGATGCCATATCAAGCAGGAGATGAGATGTCTCGGTGGGCAGGACGAAATTGTACCAGAGGCCGTTACAACGCTGGCAGGGAATCACATCGCCGGAAAGAGTTTTCAGGCTCGGTCCTGCCTCAATGGCGGGAGGGAGCTGGAAATGGGCTATGTTGCTCGTCTGCATGAAGCCATATTGGGCTGGATTTTCCAGAATGGTTTCTATCAGCGTGGTCATAACGATTACCCTGCACGAAAAACGGCCTATGGAGGGTATGGTAGGCGGGAATTCTATGGAAAATATGAATTAATAGAGATCATTTTAGGGTATTATTATTTCTGCCTATTTACGGATCATTTAACAATTTATAACAAGCCCATCCTGTTCTTTAGGGACTTGTCGGTTTTTCGTTAAAAAAACGGGCCGGAACAGGGGGATAACTGTTCACGGCCCGTTTAGTGGTGGGGTGTACGGTGCCTGTCTTATTCAGGCGGGTAAATCTGCGGGTAGGTGATCTTGTCAGAAGGGCCGGGTGCCTTAGGAGCCCCCGGTCGGCCACAGGCGGAGAGCCCCAGAAGCAGGACGCCGCTCATGAGGGCCAAAGCGGCCCTCATCATGATAGAAGACTGAAGAAAACGCACGATCATTTCTCCGTTGAGAGCCGGTCCAGCCATGCCTTGGCCTGTGCCTGAACATTGGCCGGAGCCGTACCGCCGTGGCTGGTACGGGAGGCGAGGGAGGATTCTACGGTCAGCACATCATAGAGGGACGCATTGATACCAGATTCCACGGCCTGCATTTCCTCGAGGGACAGATCAGCCAGATCACAGCCTTTCTGCTCTGCCAGACTGACCAGACGGCCCGTAACGTGATGGGCCGTACGGAAGGGCAGGCGCAGTTCCCGGACGAGCCAGTCGGCAAGGTCTGTCGCTGTGGAGAAGCCAGCTCCGGCCAGTTCTCGCATACGCTCCTTATTGGGCTTCAGGTCACGGATCATGCCTTCCATGGCAGCCAGCGACAGGGTGATGGCTGTTGTGGCGTCAAAGACAGGTTCTTTATCTTCCTGTGTGTCCTTCGCATAGGCCAGCGGCAGACCTTTCATGACGGTTAGAAGCCCGATGAGATCGCCCGTGATACGGCCTACTTTGGCACGAACCAGCTCAGCGGCATCCGGGTTGCGCTTCTGCGGCATGATGGAGGAGCCGGTGGTGAAGGCATCGGACAGGTGAACAAAATTGAAGGCAGCAGAGGCCCATTGCACGATTTCTTCAGAAAGACGGGATAAATGCATGGCCTCCATGGAGAGGACAGACAGATATTCCAGCGCAAAATCACGGTCAGACACGGCATCCAGCGAGTTCGCGGTCGGGCGGTCGAAGCCGAGGGCCTGCGCCGTCATGTCCCGGTCGATGGGGAAGGATGTCCCGGCAAGGGCAGCGGAACCGAGCGGACACTCATTCATACGGCGGCGGGCATCACGCAGGCGGGAGGCATCCCGGGCCAGCATTTCCACATAGGCCAGCAGATGATGACCAAACGTGACAGGCTGGGCAACCTGAAGATGGGTAAAGCCCGGCATGGGCGTATCGTGATATTCCAGCGCACGGCGAGCGAGGGTCCGCATCAGGGCTTCGGTCTGTTCCAGAATACCATCAATGGAATCACGCACCCAGAGGCGGAAATCGGTGGCGATCTGGTCGTTACGGGAGCGGGCTGTGTGCAGGCGCTTGCCAGCTTCGCCAATCCGTTCGGAAAGGCGGGATTCGATATTCATGTGAATATCTTCCAGCGCAGGAGAGAAGGCAAAGCGGCCTTCTTCAATTTCTTTGGCAATGTCTGCCAGACCCTGCTGGATTTCAGCTTCTTCCTGTTCTGTCAGCAGGCCAACCTTGCGGAGCATGGCGGCATGGGCGAGGGAGCCACGGATATCCTGCCGCCAGAGAATTCTGTCGAACCCGATGGAAGCGTTGATTTCTTCCATGATGGCTGCTGGACCGCTGGCAAAACGGCCACCCCACTGGGGGTTGGCAGCCTCTGCGCTGGCTGGTTTGTTTGCAGGGGAAGCGTTGCTGGTATTATTGTGCGTCATGAGGACCGATATGATCAGAAACTGGAAAAAGATTCGTACGTGCGCCGTTCTGGCGGGCTGGCTGAGTGTAGCGGCTGTGGGCTTGTGGCACAATTGTGCACAGGCTGAGGCGTTGCAGAGCCTGCAAGAGCTGGAGCCAGAACCGGCTTTGTCTGCTCCTGTCACGCTGCCTATCACGGGGCTGGGTGGTACGAAGGCAACTTTGCCTATGCAGACAGGCAAGCCTTACATGCTGCATCTCTGGGCAACATGGTGCACGCCCTGCCGTGAGGAGCTGCCGCAGCTGGCGGCGTTTCTGGATAAAAATCCTGATCTGCCGGTTATCCCTGTGGCGCTGGATAGTGGCCCGCCGGAGAAAGTGCAGGCGGCACTGCCTCATCTTCATGCTGAAGGGTTGCCCGTCTGGGTAGCGGAGCATGAGGCTGTTGATCCCTTCCTGAAAAGCCTTCAGGAGCCGGGCCTGCCCATGACATTGCTTGTTGATGCACAGGGGCAGGTACGGGCCATTTCTGATGGTGGTGTGGAGTGGAAGGATTCAGCGGCGGCCAGTACGGTCCGGTCCCTTCTTCATCAGGTTGAATAGGACGGTCACGATGAGCCAGCAGAATGGGACAGAAATTTCCCTTTTGGGAAAGGATGAAGCACAGCCTTATCATATCCATCAGGCAGTGGTTGATAGTCCCTTTTTTCTCATCAGCGATCATGCTGGGCGGGTTGTGCCAGAAAGGCTTGGTGATCTGGGCCTGCCCCGGTCGGAATGGGACCGGCATATCGCCTATGATATTGGCATCAGGGAAGTGGGCCGACATCTCCAGCAGGCTCTTGGCTGCCTGCTTGTGGAGCAGGTCTATTCCCGCCTTGTAATTGACTGTAATCGGGCAGCAGGGCATCCGACTTCCATTCCACCCGTCAGCGATGGTGCTCCCGTGCTCGGGAATCAGGGGCTCTCAGCAGTGGAGAGGATGCAGCGGGAGGAGACTATCCTTCACGCTTATCATGATGAGATTGAGCGTCAGCTTGCCCTGAGGGCACTGGATGAAACTCTGTTTGTCTCTCTGCATAGTTTTACACCAGCCATGCAGGATGGGCAGAAACGCCCTTGGGACATAGGCCTTCTGCACGATCATGACCCGCATTCAGCCAGACTGATGAGGGGGCTTCTGGAAGATGAAGGCAGCCTCTGTGTCGGGGATAATCAGCCTTATGTTCTGAACGTGCAGAACGAATATAGCGTGCCGTATCATGCCGGGCGGCGGAATTTGCCGGCTCTGGAAATTGAGATAAGGCAGGACCTCATCAGTGATGAGGTTGGGCAGCGTCTCTGGGCGGAGCGTTTGGCCCGGCTGCTGCCTCTCTTTTGGGAAAAACGGAAGGACATGGTGTGACAATAGATGGCAGGACCAGACTGGCCGGGGTGATTGGCTGGCCGGTCGAGCATTCCCGTTCTCCCATGCTGCATAATCACTGGTGCCGTGTGCATCAGGTTAATGGGGCCTATGTTCCTTTGCCAGTCGAGCCGGGACAGCTGGAAGCTGCCCTGAGAGGATTGGCCGCAGCGGGCTTCTGCGGGGTGAATGTCACGATTCCGCACAAGGAGGAGGCTTTCCGCCTCTGTGATGAGCTGACAGAGACAGCCCGCCGGGCCGGAGCCGCCAACACGCTGCGTTTTGTAGAGGGGCGGATCATTGGTGACTGCACGGATGGGACTGGGTTCTGCGATAATCTTCTGGCGCATGGCGTTACGTTAGAAGGGCGTGCCCTCATTCTTGGTGCCGGTGGGGCCGCCCGGGCTGTGGCCGCTGCCTTGCAGGATCGGGGCTGTGAGGTTTTCATTTCAAACCGTACGGCAACCCGGGCCGAGGCTCTTGTGCAGGCTCTGGGAGCCGGAACGGTTCTGGACTGGGCAGAATGGCCTGACCGACTGGGAGAGATGAGCCTTCTCGTTAATGCAACATCGCTCGGTATGGGTGGTCGTGGAGACATGGACTGGCCCGCTCTATTGCAGGCGGGACAGGCTGGGTTGAGCGTGGCGGATATCGTTTATACGCCACGACAGACACCTCTGCTGAAGGCAGCGCAGAAGCATGGATTTCGCACCGTGGACGGGTTGGGGATGCTGATCTGTCAGGCACGGGCCGGGTTTCAGGCATGGTTTGGTGTCCTGCCAGATGCCGATGAAGCCAGTTTCGACCTTCTGGCGAAGGACCTTGCCAGACATGGCCTGTCATGATGGATGAGGTTCGTGCGTGAAGGTTCTGGGGCTGACGGGCGGCATGGCGGCAGGAAAGAGTACGGTTGCGTCTCTGTTCCGTCAGGCAGGTGTTCCTGTTTTCGATGCTGATGCCTGCGTGCGGCAGCTTCAGGCCCCTTACGGGCGGGCTATTCCGGCTCTGCAAAAGGCTTTTCCCGGCATCGTGCATGATGGTGTGCTGGACAGGGCAGCTCTGCGCCGCCTGATAGCGGCCGATCAGACTGTCCTGCCCCGGCTGGAGGCCATCATTCATCCACTGGTCCGGCAGGAGAGGAAGGCATTTCTGCGGCGTTGCCGGTCTCGTCAGGTGCCGTTATGCGTGCTGGATATTCCCCTTTTGTGGGAAACGGGAGCGGACCGGGACTGCACGCTCGTCATGGTGGCGCTGGCGCCGCTGTCTGTCCGGTTATCCCGTATTCGGCAGCGTTATCGGAAGGGAGGACGGATGAGTGAAGCAGATGCGAAGACTCTGCTGGCCCGCCAGATGCCAGACCGGGAAAGGCGACGCCGGGCGGATATCGTGATAAAAACGGGCCTGTCTCGTGCCTGTGCGGCCCGTCAGGTCCGTGCCCTTCTGGCTTCTCTGCTGCGTGAAAGACAATGACATGACCCGTTCCATTCTCTTTGATACCGAGACGACAGGGCTGGACCCGGATACTGGGGACAGGGTGATCGAAATTGCTGCTCTGGAGCTGGTGAATGACCTGCGAACGGGCAATTACTTTCATGTGCTGGTGAATCCCGAGCGGGATATCCCCCCCGAGGCTACGAAGGTTCACGGTTTCACGCTGGCTGACCTTGAGGGAAAGCCTCTTTTTGCTGACATTGCCGATGAGTTTCTGAACTTCATCGGTGATGGGAAAATGATCGCTCATAATGCGCCGTTCGACTTCAAGTTTATTAATGCAGAGCTGAAGCGGGCAGGGCGTCAGCCGCTGGATTACGACAGCCGTGCCATTGATACCGTCATCATGGCCCGGAAGAAATTCCCCGGTATGCCCGCTAATCTGGATGCGCTCTGCCGCCGTTTCGGGATCGATCTTTCCGAACGTGGCACTCACAATGCCCTTCTGGACTGTCGTCTTCTGGCTGATGTGTATGTGGAGCTGATTGGCGGGCGACAGCGTGGCCTTGGGCTGGGGAGTGACCGGCAGCAATCTTCTACATCTGGTGGGCCGAAAAAACGTAAGGCCGTAACGGGTCGTAAAGCCCGCCCCATGTTGCCACCGGATGACGCCACTCTGGCCCGTCATGCTGAGTTTCTGAAAACCCTGTCAGACCCGATCTGGTTGCAGGAGTGAAGCGTGTCCTTTTTATCACGGCGCATCGTCTTGGTGATGCCGTGATTGCCATGGGGGCACTGGCCGGGATGATGGAACGATACCCGCAAGCCCGGTTCACGATTGCTTGTGGTCCGGCTGTGCAGGACTTGTTTCGGTACATGCCACGGTGCGAGCGCATCATTGTGGTGGAAAAGAAATCTCATAATCGGCACTGGCTGGCCTTATGGCGGGAGGTCGTGCGGTATCGCTGGGAGGCGGTGATCGATCTTCGGTCATCGCCTCTGGCTTATGGGGTCTGGAGCCGGTTTCGATATGTTGTGAGAGGCGGAAGGCAGGCAGGGCTGAAGCTGGAGCAGCAGGCCCGGTCTCTTGGGTTCCAGCAGTCCTATCGCCCGTATGTCTGGCTGGGAAAGGACGAACAGGAGGAAGCTGCCCGCTTGCTGCCTGTTCAGGGGCGGTGGGTTGCTCTGGCTCCGACAGCAGGGACGGAAACGAAAATCTGGCCAGCAGAGGCTTTTGCGGTTTTTGCAGATCGTTTGAAAACAGACGGTCTGCGGCCTGTTCTGTTTTACGGGCCGGGCGAACGTGAGGATAGGCTGGCCGCTCCAGCACGGGCCGCCATGCCAGACGCTCTGGATATGGGAGGGCGTTATTCACTGGCGCAGGTGGCGGCGTTGCTGGCCCGGTGTTGTTTGTTTGTAGGGAGTGATTCAGGTTTGATGCATCTGTCAGCAGCGCTGGATGTACCTACTCTGGGGCTGTTCGGCCCCAGCCATGCCACACAATATGCGCCCTCAGGGCGCTGGGCAGAGGTGCTTGAAGCCCCCGGCTCACCGGGAGCAGGGGATATGACCCTTCTGGGCGCTGAAGACGTTCATCGGGCGGCCATGGCTCTTTATGAACGCTCCAGAGAGCGGTAAGATTTGTTCATCAGTGTGATAGAATGATGAGATATTTTTCAGGGAGACATCATGCATTTTGATCTCATAATCCGTAATGGACGGTGTGTATTTCCGTGGGGTGAGGCGCAGGCTGATATTGGTATCCGGGATCAGCGGATTGCTTCGCTATCCGTTTCTGCCAGCGATGAGGCAGATCGTGTCATTGATGCTACGGGGCTGCATGTTCTGCCCGGTTTGATCGATTCTCATGTGCATTTGCGTGACCCCGGCAAGCCGGAAGCAGAAACGCTGGAGACGGGTACCCGTGCGGCGGCATTGGGGGGGATTACGGCTGTCTTTGACATGCCGAACACCAATCCGACCATCACGGACAAGAAAATGCTGGACTGGAAGCGTCAGCATATCGTGGAGACGGCAAACATTGATGTTGCCATGTATATCGGCGCCACCCGTGAGAATACGCCGCTTCTGGCGGAGTTCGAGCAGGAAGAAGGCGTCTGCGGCGTCAAGGTCTTTGCTGGTTCCTCCACTGGTGACCTCATGATTGAGGATGATGAAGGGATTGAGGCTGTTCTGCGTTCCGGCCATCGCCGTGTGTCGTTTCATTCGGAGGATGAATACCGCCTTCGGGAACGGCGGAAGCTGTTTGAACCGGGTCAGCCTTATCATTGCCATGCGGAATGGCGGGATGCGGAATGTGCCATCCGGGGAACGCAGCGTATTCTGGCTCTGTCCCGCAAGACGGGTCGCCCCATCAATATTCTGCATGTTTCAACGGAGGAGGAGTTCACCCTTCTGGCAGAAAACCGCCGCCATGCCACGGTGGAGGTTCTGGTCAATCATCTGACCAACGAAGGGCCGGAATGTTACGAACGTCTGGGCGGCAAGGCCGTGATGAACCCCCCGTTGCGGAATGAACGCCGTCATTTTGAAGCAGGCTGGGCAGCTCTGCGGGATGGTCGGGTTGATGTGGTGTCTTCCGACCACGCACCTCATCCTAAGGATGCCAAGGAACTGCCATGGCTGGAATGTCCATCAGGGCTGACAGGCGTGCAGACGATCGTTCCGCTGATGCTGGATCACGTCAATGCAGGGCGGCTAAGCCTGACCCGTCTGGTGGATGTGATGGCCTCTGGTCCAGCCCGTGTCTATGGCCTGCCGAACAAGGGGCGTCTGGCTGTTGGTTTTGATGCTGACATCACTCTCGTGGACATGAAGAAGCAGCGGACCATCACGAATGACTGGATTGCTTCCCCGGCCGGTTGGACACCTTATGACGGGAAAACCGTCACAGGTTGGCCTGTGGGGACTATCGTGCGTGGGCAGGTCGTGATGCAGGATGATGAGATTGTTACCCGCAATGCAGGGCAGCCTATCAGCTTCCAGCCGTGAGGTGATCCCGCTTCATGCGGAATCACCTTCATGAAGAAAAGTGGCGGGGCCTTTCTCAGGAAAGGCTCCGTCCTTCTCGGGCGCCGTGCATCAGGTAATGTGCCAGCGGTCCCGTCTCATAGCCTGCAACGTCAGGATGACGTTCCAGATAGGCGGCAGCGTCCCAGCGGCGCAGTTGTCCGTCTTTGGTCCGTATCAGGGTGAGGCCGTCACGGAAATAGAGCTGGACCTCGTCTTTGTAGCTGTTTTCGTATTCTTCTTGAGTTTTCAGCAGCATGTAGCCGAGATGACTGCCGGGGCAGCCCGGTCTCGTGATGTATTCGAGGATTTTCTCATCATCCAGCACGTCATCCGGATGATCCATTTCAGGAATCAGCTTGTTGCGGCAGAGCCGGAGCATTTCCTCATAGGGGCGGTTATGGCTGTGCAGATAGACGAAACGTGTAGCACGCAGCTCTGTCGTGTGTGCGAGCGAGGGGGCATGATGCCCGTTATCGATCATGGCGTCACGATAGGACGGGACGAATCCTTTCTGAAAGTGACGGTGAGGTGCGTACCAGCCTTCATTTTCAAGGCCGGGAAGGTTGAACAGGCTGAGCTCGATGAGGAAGGAGCAGTCCAGCGGCTTGAGGCGCAGGAGCTCGTTCATGACATCCTCTTTGCTCATGGAGAGCCCGTCTTCAGTAAAGACGCAGAGTAATTCGTCACAATCTACAGGTAGAGCGAAGTCATACTCAGCATCATGGTTCAGAGAACGGATGATGTTGGTGAAATGCCCCCCCTTGTTCTGAAAGTCGAAAGGCGTGTTCAGGTCACGGCGGACATGGGCACCACATCTTTCAGCCTCGTCCAGTAAGGCGTGCGTGTAAGGGTCGTCTGAGCCATTGTCAAAAATGAGCAGATTGGACATGCCGAACAGGGCGGCATAATGGGTCAGCCAGCGTGCAAGCCGGGGCCCTTCATTCTTCTGCATCATCATGACTTTGACGATGGGGGTGGGGTTGGAGCCGTTAATTTTTGTCATGGCAGTATGTTTGTTGATGATCCGTCATGCTATATGGGTGTCAGAATTCTCTTGATTGGTCCAGCAAGGATATGGCGTGGCAGACGATTTGATTCAGGAAGTGGCGGATGAGGAACGCCTGCTGCGGCTCAGAGCCGTGGCTCTCCGTTTAGGGGGTGCACTGGTAGCAGTGCTTGTTCTGGCAGGTGTTGCGGGTGGTATCTGGGGATGGCAGGAGCATAGGCTCCATGTAGCACAGGCGCAGGCTTCCGGGCGTTATTTCGAGGCCATACGTCTTCTGGGTGGCGTGGATGGAAGCCCCCCGGCCACTGGTGAGACACGACAGAAAGCCACATCCATTCTTGATGAGCTTGCACAGTCCGCTCCGCAGGGCGTGCGGGGTTATGCCGCCATGTATCTGGCAGAACTGAAGACACAGGATCATGACGGGCAGACTGCCCTGAAGCTGTGGCAGCAGGTGGCAGATGACAAAGGGTCTGATGGGTCTCTGCGCATGATGGCGCAATACCGCATCCTGAATGCCCGGATGGGCACAGCCCCGAAAGATGAGCTGCGCCGTGGTTATCAGGCTCTGGTGCAGGCAGGTGGCAGCTGGGCGCCGCTGGCGAAGGAAGGTCTGGCCGTGCTGGCGCTTTCTGGCGATGTCACACCGGCGGAGCGTGCGGATGCTCGCAAATTGCTGCTTGAAATTCAGACGTCACCGGATAGTACGGATGATCTGCGGCGCCGGGCCGGGATGTTATTAGAGACTTTGGGAGATGCTGGATGAGCTGTCGTTTTTCTTCACGTCTGGAGGACAAGCTCGTGGGAGCATCCACATCACGCCGGGCTCTCCTTAAGGGGGCTTGTTCTGCTGTTGCCATGGCCGGCCTTGCTGGCTGTGGCATGTTTGAGGACGACCCTAAGAAAACGGTGCTGCCGGGACGCCGGATTGATGTGCTTTCAACAGGCGCAGGTCTGACGATCGACCCGCACGATACGGCGCCCATCACTTTGCCCGCCGTTCAGCCTGTGACAGAATGGACGCAGGAAGGACGGGTGGCATCTCATGAATCCGTCAATGCTGCATGGAACGGAACCCGGGAGCTTTGGAGCCAGTCCATCGGTGCGGGGGTGAACCGTGTCGGGTGGCTATCGACTGTCGCTTTTGTGCCGAACCGGCAGGGGGCTCTCCAGTCGCCGCCTGTGATCGGTAACGGGCGGATGTTTACTGTGGATGCACAGGGTGTCATCCGGGCATGGAGTTGGCCGGGTCGTGACAAGCTCTGGCGTCTTCAGCCTGCCCGTAAGACACGTTCTACAAATATCGGCGGTGGCCTCGCCTTGGTGGGCGACACGCTCTACGTTGTGGATGGTGTTGCGCAGGCTTTGGCGCTGGATGCCGCTACAGGGCGCCAGAAATGGGCCATTGATACGGTGACACCGGGGCGTTCAGCGCCGACCATTGTGGATGGGCTGATGGTCTTCACGACTATTGATGCCCGCCTCTATGCCGTGGATGCCGCAACAGGCCAGCAGCGCTGGACCTATCAGGCGACCAACATCAATACGAGCCTGTTTGGTGCTGGGGCTCCAGCTATTGTCAATGGGATCGTGGTCGCTGGTTTTGGCAGTGGTGATCTCGTGGCTCTGCGTGCGGCTTCTGGTGAAGTGGTCTGGAGCGACAGCCTTGGGGGCGGCAATGGGCTAGGGGCCATGCTGGACTTTGCGTGTGTGCGTGGTGGTCCGGTTGTGGTCGGTAATACGGCCTATGCTATATCTCTGTCCCGTGTTCTGGTGGCCATTGACATGCGTTCCGGTCGCCGTCTCTGGGAGCGTGAGGTGAGTGGGCAGTCGCCTCTCTGTGTCTGTGGGGAGTGGCTGTTTGTCATCTCTCTGGATCAGCAACTCGCCTGCATTGATCGTGTGACGGGGCAGGTGCGTTGGGTCAAGCAGCTGATGCGCTATAAGAAGCCGGAACATGAAAAAGGCCCCGTGCAGTGGTCGGGACCAATTCTGCTCAATAATAAACTTGTCTGTCTCTCCAGCATGAAGCGTGGGGGGCTCCTTATCGTGGATGCTCAGACAGGCAAGGAAGAAGGAAAGATTGAAACGCCTTCATCCTGTCAGGTGCAGCCGATTGTCTGTGATGGGCAGCTGCTCGTGCTGAGCGAAGATGGCGTGCTACGCGCTTATGGTTAATGCTGCTGAGACAGGGAGATTACCTGTCGTTGTTATTGCAGGGCGCCCCAATGTGGGGAAGTCCACTATCTTCAACCGGCTGGTCGGGCGGCGTCAGGCTATCGTGTCGGACGAGCCCGGTGTCACGCGGGACCGCAAGGAAGGCGTGGCTATGCTGCGCGGGCGGCGTGTGCGTCTTGTTGATACGGCTGGTCTGGAGGAGGCCGCGCCAGAAACGCTTTTCGGCCGTATGCGTGCTTCCTCCGAGCAGGGAATTGCACAGGCTGATCTGGTCGTTTTCTGCGTGGATGCACGGGCGGGCATAACGCCTGCGGATGCGCATTTTGCTAACTGGCTACGGCGTCAAAACCGTCCTGTTCTTCTGGTGGCGAATAAGGCTGAAGGACGGGCTGGTGCAGAGTCCGCCATGGAGGCTTATTCTCTTGGATTGGGCACACCTCTCGCCATGTCCGCCGAGCATGGGGACGGTCTGGCTGATCTGATGGGTGAGATTGTCAGCCTGTTGCCGGATGAAGCCACACTTGCTGAACAGGATGGCGAAAAGCCGCTGCGTATTGCCATTATTGGCCGCCCGAATGCCGGGAAATCAACGCTTCTGAACAGTCTTCTCGGTGAGGAACGGATGATTACCGGGCCTGAAGCCGGACTGACGCGTGATGCTGTCAGCGTCATGCTGGAAGATGAATACGGTCCCATCGAGATCGTGGACACGGCTGGTATGCGTAAGCGGGCCCGTGTTCAGGAGGGGCTGGAGCGTGTGTCTGTTTCTGCCTCCATCGAAGCTATGAAAATGGCTGAGGTGGTTGTACTGGTTCTTGATGCTGATCGTGGTGTGGATGAGCAGGACCTTCAGATTGCTCGTTTGATCGAGCGGGAAGGACGTGCCTGTGTTCTGGCTCTCAATAAATGGGATGCTGTTAAGGAGCGTCAGGCAACGCGTAAGGCTATTTCCGATCGTATTGAGATTTCTTTGGCCCAGATGCGTGGGATCGAGGTCGTGACATTCTCGGCCTTAACCGGCGAAGGGCTGCATCGTCTTCTGCCTGCGGTCCGCCGGGCCAGCGAGGTTTGGAATGCTCGTGTCGGCACGAGTGACCTGAACCGCTGGTTTGAAGAAGCCGTGGAGCGTCATCAGCCGCCATTGGTGGATGGACGCAGGCTGAAACTGCGTTATATGACGCAGGCCAAGAGCCGCCCGCCAACGTTTGTCCTGTTTGGTACAAGAGCAGAGCAGTTGCCAGACAGCTACAAACGTTACCTCATTAATGGGTTGCGGGAGACTTTCCATCTGCCCGGTACGCCGATCCGGCTGCTGCTGCGGGGAAGCCGCAATCCTTTTGTGAAGAATGACGAGCGGTAAACCATTTAAAACTGGAGCCATAAAGTCCATATTCTGCGACATTCCTGCGCCGGAGGGCGTTGAAGAATATGGGTAAGGAGTGACCATGGTAGGAGTAACGCCGGCAGCCAGACGTGAGGGCGATGCGCCGTCGTCGCAGAAAGCGACAGGGCGAGCCACCGTTCTGGGAATTCTTGCAGCTCTTTCTGGGCTGATGTTCGGGTTGGATACAGGTGTTGTTGCCGGTGCTCTGCCGTTTATTGCTGGCGACTTTCATGCGGGTGCAGCCATGCAGGGCTGGATCGTATCGTCCATGATGGCCGGTGCTGCGGTTGGAGCGATGTTTGCGGGACGTATTTCCGTCTCGTTCGGGCGGCCGGGTGCCATGCTGGGGGCAGGTGTTCTGTTTCTGGTGGGTACGCTTTTTTGTGCTTTTGCGCCGGGTGTAGCTCTGCTTATTGTCGGGCGTGTGCTGCTTGGTCTTGCGGTTGGTGTCGCCGCCTTCGCAGCGCCGCTTTATATCTCCGAGATCACGGTGGAATCAGCTCGTGGAGCGATGATCTCCTTTTATCAGCTGATGGTATCTCTCGGTATTTTTCTGGCTTTCATTTCGGATAGTCTTCTGTCTGCTGGCGGGCATTGGCGCTGGATGCTTGGCATCATGGCCGTCCCGGCAGCCCTGTTCTTGATCGTGGTATTGATCCTGCCTCACAGCCCTCGCTGGCTTATGATGCGGGGTGATAAGGAGCGGGCCCGTAAGGTGCTTCGCATTCTGCGTACGGATGAGGAAGTGGCTGAGGCGGAACTGGCTGATATTCACGACCGCCTCTCTAAAAGCAGTGATGCCGGGTATGGGCTGTTCCGCAGCAATCGCAACTTCAGACGTTCCGTGTTTCTGGGAATTGTGTTGCAGATCATGCAGCAGCTGAGCGGCATTAATGCGCTGCTCTATTACGCTCCGCGCGTCTTCGAGGCTGCTCATTTCGGCACTAATGCGGCTGTGTGGGCTACGACCTTGGTGGGGCTGACCAATATGGTCTTTACCGGCGTGGCTATCATGTACGCTGACCGCTGGGGACGGCGCCCTCTATTGCTGACAAGCTGTGTCATTGTTGGGGCGTCTTTGCTGGGTGTAGGCGCTGTGCTGGCGTTTGGTGGGCAGAGTCTGGCAGCGGCTATACTGCTTTGTGCTCTTATCCTGCTGTTCGTGGCAGGGTTTGCCATTGGTGAAGGACCGCTCGTTTGGGCCTTGTGCTCAGAGGTTCAGCCAACACGTGGCCGTGACTTTGGTATCGGCTGCTCTACCGTGACGAACTGGGTCGCTAACTGGGTCATCTCCAGCGTTTTCCCGCTGATGATGCTGGCCATGGGTGCGTCCTGGACGTTTATTCTGTTTGCCGTATTCAACGGTATATTCGTGCTTATCACTCTGGGCTTTGTGCCGGAAACAAAAGGCGCTTCGCTGGAGCGGATCGAGAGCAATCTTTTTGCAGGGGTTGCCCTGCGTAACTTAGGAGAACCGGAAAACCATGGGCAGTAAGGTGGCAGATCCAAGCCTGGAAGGGGAATATGACCCGGAGAGACATGCAGGTCTCTACGGGATGCAGCGCTTCAAGGCGATGTCATCTGTCATTCTGGCGTTGATGCTGTCCATTCTGGATTATTCCGTTGCGAATGTGGCCCTGCCGACCATCGCAACGGATCTCCATTCGTCTGCATCTCAGGCGATTTGGGTGATCAATGCTTACCAGCTGGCCAATCTGGCCTGTCTTTTACCCTTGGCTGCTATTGGGGCGAGGGTCGGGTTTGGGCGGATGAGCCAGCTGGGGATCATTCTGTTTCTCATTGCATCTGTGGCCTGTGCCATGTCCCAGAACATGCTGGAGCTGACATTGGCCCGTGCTTTGCAGGGGGTTGGTAGCTCCTGCATCATGAGCGTTAATATTGCGCTCGTGCGTTTCATCTATCCGCATAAGCTCATCGGCAAGGGGATCGCTCTTAATGGGCTGTTCATCGGGCTGGGGGTGGCGCTGGGGCCGACCATCGGTTCCTTCATCCTGTCTGTCTCATCATGGCCGTGGATTTTCTGGATCAACCTGCCACTTGGTGCCGTAGCGATCCTACTGGCGAGCAAGGCCTTGCCTAAGACACCACGGAGCGAGGTGAAGACGGATATTCCCGGTTCCTTGCTGACGGTTGCGTCTTTTGCACTGTTGGGAATTGGTTTGGATGGCCTCATGCATGGTGACCTTGGCTGGGGTGCAGGGCTGACTGGCTGGAGTATCGTCAGCTGGGGGTTGTTGCTGCGGTGGCAGAAGCGGCGTCACGAACCTATCGTGCCGCTGGACCTGCTTAAGCGGGGGCCGTTTCTGGTGGCCTGCTTGGTCAGTTTCTGCGGTTTCGTGGCGTCTAATCTTTATATTGTGGCGATGCCCTTCACGCTGGCAGTGGCCTTCCACAAAAACCCAGCAACAGTCGGGCTGCTGATCGCCCCATGGGCAGTTGGTGTGGCGGTCATGTCCTTTGTGGTTGGTAAGATTGCTGACCGTTTTCCGGCGGCGCTTTTGTCTTCTATTGGGCTGCTGGTAACCTGCACAGGGTTCATCCTGCTTTGCACCTTGCCGTTGGACGCTGGAAATATGGCAATTGCATGGCGGACACTCGTGGCAGGTATGGGGTTCGGTTTCTTCCAGCCGCCTAACAACCGGGCCATCATGGTGACGGCTCCTCCGGGTCGAGAAGGTGGTGCAAGCGGTATGCTTTCCGTGGCCCGTCTTTCAGGTCAGACGACGGGTGCCCTTTTCGTGGCAGGATTGTTCACCCTGTTTCCTCATCCGGCGTTCATCTGTCTTGGGGCCGCCGCTTTTGTGGCGTTCCTTGGGGCAGCTCTGAGTGCAGGACGGACATTGTTCAAGGGACGGTCTGTTCAGGCTGCTTGAATAGAAAGCTGATCATGTAAATGGAAAAAGCCCCTGTGAGACATCTCTCGCAGGGGCTTTTTCTTAGGTAAACAGGGCAGGGCCGATACGCCCAAGAATGAAGGCCACCGCCAGAGCCTGCCCCACCAAAATATTCTGTCGAAAGAAATGCAGACAGAGTGGTGCATCATGCGGTGAAAGGCGCATTGTTTGGCGCGCCAGCAGGAAGCAGGCCAGCAGGAAGGGCGGCCAGAACAAGGGATGTAGGCTGGCAGCCAGAGCCGCCAGAGCGAACAGGGCCAGCGCCGCCCCGTAACAGCTTCCGATGAAAAGATGAGCGTGCTTCAGCATGAGTCTGGACGTGGATTTCACGCCAATACGCGCATCATCTTCCATGTCTTGAAAGCCATAGATGGTATCAAAACCAAGTTGCCAGATGATGACCCCGGTATAGAGAAGCAGCCCCGGCAGGTCGATGGCTTTCTGGCTGGCTGCGTAGCCCATGGGGGCTCCAAAGCCGAACGTAAAACCCATGACAAGCTGAGGCCACCATGTCAGCCGCTTGGCTGCGGGATAGAGGGCAACCAGCAGCATGGCCAGTGGAGCAAGGGCCCAGCAGAGAGGGGGCAGAGCCAATAGGACGGCCAGCCCGCCAAGTAGAAGGAACGTCAGAAGGCCAAGCCCTTGTTTCAGGCTGAGGGCACCGCTGGCAAGAGGGCGGCCCGCCGTGCGGGAGACCTGTGCGTCAATTTTGCGGTCCCATATGTCATTAATGACACATCCGGCCGAACGCATGAGCAGCGAGCCGATGCCGAACAGGACCACATAGAACAGCTTCAGCCCTAGAGAAGGGCCGTTGGATGCAAGAAAGATGCCAAACACGCCGGGTAGGAGCAGCAGCCACGTCCCGACAGGCCGGTCCAGTCGGGCTAGAAGTGCATAGGAGCGCCATGGGTCTTTTAAGCGACCAACGAGGCCGTTGTAGCGAATATCGGTATGAGGATGTGTCTGGGACATAAGAATGACTGATTGGACAGAAACCATCACAGGTCAATATTTTATACCATATGCTGGAAAGTGGCCGGGGAAAGCGGTATGCCCGAATCATGAGTCGTACTGATCCCCGTCTATTTATCGCTGATGATTCATCCCTCTGGAAAGAAGGTGAGCTGATTCCCCTGCCAGCCGGTCAGGCTCATTATCTGGGGAAGGTCATGCGCCTTCAGCCGGGGGATGGTGTTGTTCTTTTCAATGGCCGTGATGGAGAATGGCAGACCAGTATTGAGGGTCTCCAGAAGAATCACGCCACGGTGCGTCTTTTGTCCTGCCTGCGACCGCAGCAGGAGACGGAAGGGGTGGAACTGTTGTTTGCGCCGCTCAAGAGGGACGCAACGGAGCTGGTTATTCGTATGGGAACAGAGCTAGGCGTGACACGGTTCCGCCCTGTCCTTACGGCCCGGACCAATACGCATCGCCTGAATCTGGACCGTCTGGCGCTGATCGCACAGGAAGCCGCTGAACAATGTGAAAGGTTGGATGTTCCAACGATCATGCCATTGGAGCCTTTGGCTGTAGTGCTGGCGCGCTGGCCCGTGCGGCGGACGCTGGCTGTTGCACTGGAGCGTCAGGGAGAGGGAGGGCCTCCCGGTGAGTGTGATGCTCTCCTGATAGGCCCGGAAGGTGGTTTTGCGGAGGAGGAGGTGCTGCGTCTTTCCCGTCATGAAGCCGTGCGGTCTTTCTCTCTTGGGGCACGCATATTACGGGCAGATACAGCGGCCTGTGCTGCTTTGGCCCAAATTGCGGCAGCTAGCATCAAAATGTGAAAATGTGGTGATCCCTTGAATGAACATGGAGACACCCCCTAGTATAGAGCATCTCGCTTACGGACAGTCTGAGCGTCCTGCGGCATAGTGTGATGGAATTTAGCCGGTAAGGTTTTGTGAATGTCCAACCCTGGTGAGAGCAACACGACACTGATTGAAAACAGGGCGCAGCTTGTTGAAGTGCTGTCCCGTGGCTGCAAGCCGCAGGAAGAATGGCGTATTGGTACGGAGCATGAGAAGTTCGGTTTCCGTCTTCCGGAGCGTGCCAGAGGAGATCTGAAGCCGTTTGCTCCGCCAGCCTATGAGCCAGAGGGGATCGCTGCCCTGCTGGGTGCTTTGGAGGGACCGGACTGGCAGGCCATTCGTGATAATGGTCACCTGATCGGTCTGAAGGGGACTGGCCCTCATAAGGGGCGTTCTATTTCTCTGGAGCCCGCCGGGCAGTTCGAGCTTTCCGGGGCTCCGGTCAAGACGGTGCAGGAAACCGAGCAGGAGATGATCGCCCATTTCCAGCAGATTTCAGGCCCTGCCAGAGAGCTGGGGCTGGGCTTCGCACCTTTGGGATTCCAGCCGCTCTGGGCTCGTGAGTCCATGCCATGGATGCCCAAGAGCCGTTACGCCATCATGCGCCGTTACATGCCTGAGGTTGGGCGCCGCGGGCTGGACATGATGACCCGGACCTGCACCGTGCAGGTGAATCTTGATTTCTCCAGCGAGGCCGATATGGCCCGCAAGATGAGGGTCTCTCTTGCTCTCCAGCCGCTCATCACGGCCCTGATGGCGAATTCACCTTTTGCTGATGGTAAGCCGACAGGGCGTCTCTCCAACCGGGCCTATATCTGGCTGGATACGGACAATCAGCGCAGCGGCCAGCCGACCCTGTTCTTTGAGGAAGGGTTCGGGTTCGAGCAGTATGTGGATTGGGCGCTGGATGTGCCTATGTATTTCGTCAACAGGGATGGGCGGAACATTGATGCTGCGGGTTGTTCTTTCCGCAAATGGCTGGATGGTGTCGAGCAGGAACCACTTGCAGGGCTGCGTCCGACCATTGGCGATTTTGAAGATCATCTGACGACCCTGTTCCCAGATGTTCGGCTCAAGCAGTTTCTGGAGATGCGTGGTGCTGATGCCGGGCGTCCGGACATGATGGTCGCCCAGTCCGCCTTCTGGGTGGGGCTGCTTTATGACCCTGACGTGTTGGCGGAAGTCGAGCGTGTGGTGAAGGAACAGCCGTGGCTGCATTATCAGTCTCTGGCAGAGCTGGTAGTGGAGCAGGCTATGGAAGCCCCGTTCCCCGGTGGCCTTCGCACGCTGGCAAAGCGGATTCTGGAGCTGGCCGAGCAGGGTCTTCAGAAGCGTGGTTATGGCGAGGAATATTATCTCGCACCGCTTTATGAAATTGCCGATGGCGCAAAGACGCAGGCAGAGCGGTGGCTGGAACGCTATCATGGTGTCTGGAAGGAAGATGTCCGGCATATTTTCCGGGAAGCGGACATTTCCCTGTAAGGAGAGGAAAGCGGTAATGACCATGCGGCGTATTGTCATGGCCTGTGGGGTTGCCCTTGCTCTGGCGGTGGCTTCGGTCACGCTGGATCATTCGGCAGAGGCATCCGTTTCCCTGACACCGGCTCAGCAAGGCTGGATTCACAAAATTGAATCCAGCCTTGCAGCGACAAAGAGCTTTCAGGCCCGTTTTGAGCAGGTGACGGAGCAGGATGGTACGTCAACAGGTACGGTTGTCTTGGAACGGCCGGGCCGGATGCGCTTTTCCTACGATCCGCCAAGCCCGCTTCTACTCGTTGCTAATGATGGCAAGGTCGTGTTTCAGGATCGCAGCATTGGCCAGATCACTACGATTCCGCTGGATCATACGCCGCTTGGGTTGCTTCTACGGCCAGACCCTCGCTTTTCGGGTGATGTATCCATTCTGGGCTATGAGCAGCATGGTAGTGAAATACAGCTGCGTGTGACCAGAACAGATAATCCGGGTGAGGGGGAGATGACGCTGTTTTTCTCCACGCACCCGCTCAGCCTGAAAGGCTGGACCGTGCTGGATGCACAGGGCCATAGGACTGCTGTGCATTTTTCCAACGTGCAGACAGGTGTCACCATCCCAGAGGCCAGCTTTATCCTGCCCAAGGATGAGGACTAACGATTCTTTTTCTGCTTGGCCAGCTCCAGCGCCCGATTATAGACGGTCCGCTTGGGTAGGTTGACGATTCCTGCAACCAGAGTTGCGGCATCCTTGACTGAATGGCTTTCCAACGCATTTTCAAGAGCCTGATCCAGCTCCTGCGCTCCGGTGTCTTCTGCGGCTGGTGGGCCAAGAAGCAGGGTGATTTCGCCCCGTGGTGGCGTTTCTTCAAAATGAGCGATGAGCTCTGCCACAGTGCCCCGCACCATTTCTTCAAAATGTTTTGTCAGTTCCCGACCTACGGCAGCCGGGCGGTCGGCACCGAAGACTTGCTGTTGCGTTTTAAGAGTGTCCAGCAGGCGATGAGGTGATTCATACCAGATAAGCGTGGCGGCCAGTCCGGCCTGTTCTGCGGCGCGCAGGGCAGCGAAACTGTGGCGGCGTGCTTCTCCCCGTGCCGGGAACCCCAGAAACATGAACGGAATGGGCGGCAGGCCGGAGAGGGTGAGAGCTGTGATGGCAGCATTGGCGCCGGGCAGGGAGGTGACAGGAATGTCTGCCTCCTGCGCCGCACGGACGAGCTTGTAACCGGGATCGGATACGATAGGGGTCCCGGCATCAGATACCAGAGCCAGACACTGCCCCTGCTGTAGACGATCTATCAAGGCGGGAGCACGGTCCTGTTCATTATGGTCATGAAGCGGGATAAGCTGGTTGCTTATGCCATAATGGCGCAGAAGTTTTGTCGTAACACGTGTGTCCTCGCACAGGATGGCATCTGCCATCCTGAGAGCATCAAGGGCACGCTGGCTGATATCGGCAAGATTCCCGACAGGCGTTGCCACCAGCATGAGCTGCCCGGTAGAAGAAGGAGACGTTCCGTGATCGGGGGGAGTATATGGTTTCTCAGACATCGCTATCCTCAATGAGCCGCTCAGGCCTTTATAGCCGTGACAGGCGGGGGCTCGGCAAGAGAGGAAACAGCTGGGCTACGCTGGCGGCGGGTATTTTTCTGTTTCTGGGAGCCTGCTCCGGGAGTGGTGAGGGTGACAGAGGGGTAACGCCAACGGCCGCACCGCCGGCACCGGCTGAAAAGCCAGCCCGTGTGGGATTGATCGTGCCTCTCAGTGGTTCTCATGCGGCTATTGGGCAGCGTATGCGGGATGCGGCCCGGCTGGCCCTGCCAGAAGGTCAGAGTCCTGCTATGGATGTGTTTGATAGTGCTGCACCAGAAGGTCCGGCTCATGCGGCACAGATGGCGCTGGATGCCGGGGACAGGATCGTGCTCGGTCCTCTGACGACAGGCGATACGCAGCTTGTGGCGTCCGTTCTTCAGCCGGCCAATGTGCCAGAGCTGGCCTTTACGAGTGACGTCTCGCAGGCCCGGCCGGGTGTCTGGGTCATGGGGCTGACGCCAGAGCAGCAGGTGCGTCGTCTGGTGGATGCGGCCCGGCTGGATGGTCGGAAGCGCTTTGCAGCGTTTCTGCCCGATACGGCTCTAGGGCATTCCATGGGTGAGGGGCTGACACTGGCTTGTCAGGAAGCGGGGCTGGAAGTGCCGCAGATTGTTTTTCATAATGGTGAGGCAGATGATATTGCGCAGAAGCTGGCTCAGTTGAGCCATAGGTCTGTTCCTGCACCTGCTGCTAGCTCCGATACGTCAGGGGCGCAGCAGGATAACGGTCCTTCCGCTGCTGATCCGTTGAATGAGAATGGAGGCGAAGCGGCGCCTGCCTCTCCGTCCAGTGCGGCAGATCATCAGGAGGCATCTGTCACTCCACCGCCTTTTGATGCTCTGCTTCTCGGAGATACTGGCCTGGGTCTGGCTAGAGTTATTGAAGTACTCAAGAGCGATCAGCTCCTCATTCCGCAGGTCCGTATCCTTGGTCCCATGCTGTGGCGTGCCTTTGATGGCAAACTGGGCGACCTGCGTGGAGCGTGGTATGTGGCGTTTGATGAGCACCAGCGTAGTGGTTATGTGCAGAGCTACCAGAATGTCTATCATCAGAAGCCTTCGCCGGTAGCGGACTTTGCCTATGATGCGGCTGCTCTGGCCGGGGCGTTGATTCGTCAGAATAAGCTGGATGTAGCGACACTGACCCAGCCAAAAGGCTATATCGGCGTGAATGGCCTGTTCCATTTGCGGTCAGATGGTCGAGTGATTCGAGCTCTGGGAATCTATCAGATTGCACCGGGCGGCGGCAGCCAGATGATTGTTCCGGCATCACGTGATCTGACCCCGTCATCTACATTATCGGTAAAATCGTCATCTGCGTCAGTATCAGCACCATCTGCTGTAGCCGTATGGTCCCCGGCCCGGCAGGCCGATCATGCAGCGCCAAAGACTGCTTCTGGTGATATTGCTGTGTGGTCACCAAGCCGTCAGGCGCATGGGAGTGGTGCCACGCCCTGATGATATCATCGGACAGAACAGACTGCTGACATAAGGAAAAGCCCGCTTCTTCATTCAGGCGGGCTTTTTCATGGGTAGAAAATGAATGCGAGGCTTAGCAGGAGGCGGCGCTGTCCTGCTGGAGAGGAAGAACGGGCCGGATCGTATGCAGGGCTTCCGCAAGGTCCGTGTAGCGGCCCAGCTCGTTGTTCCGCAGGCAGTCAGTGAGGACCCATTGCGGGCCGTTTATGCTGACGATGTAGGCCGGGTCAGCGCTTTCCCGCACCCATACGACTACAAGGTTCGGTGTGGTGTCTGTCTGCTCTGGTGACGCTTCGATTGAGGCATCCAGAATGCCCATTCTTTCACTGGCGGCGAGCCACTGGGCAAGATAGTGACGGTGGCGGGGGAGGAGCTTCTGGCGGAAGGGAATGACGATACCTGTGGTGTCCCGGTTGGAAGCAGGGATTGTGGCCTGTTCTGCCACGCGGAACGCTTTCTGAGCCATGTCAGCATCTCCTCCATGAGAGCAGGGTATGATCCCTGTCGCATCACTATGTGAACAAATCAGGAGTGCCGGAGCGCGCCATGTAAGAGTGAGTAGGAAGGCTGGCGACCCTGTTTGTTCTTATTTTGCAATCCTACCATGTTTTCAGTGCATGGCTAGAGAAAAATTAATTTTTCTTTCTTTTGTAGAGGGACTTGTCCCATCGCCGATGCAGCCAGAGCCAGTCTGCCGGACGTTCGGTAATCCAGCGTTCCAACTCGTCATTAAGCTGCTGGGTTAAAAGTTGGATTTTTTCCTGCCGTGGGGATGAGGCAAAAGGTAGTGTCTGAGGGTCAAGGCAGGATGACACGTCAAGAACAAGGCGTGCAGGGCCTTCCCGCCAGACCCGTCCCGTCACGATGAGGGCATTAAACCGGATGGCAAGGGCCGCCGCCGCTGGTGCTGTCATAGTGGGATGACCAAAGAAGGAGACTTCAATCCCGTCATTCATTTTCTGATCGCCTAGAACCCCAAGATGACCGCCTTTGGTAAGATGGCGGACCGCTTCAAGAGCGCCTTGCCTGCCTTTGGGAAAGAAGGAAACGGGCATTCCCGTAATGGTACGGCGTAGCTGGCAGAGAAGGCGGTCCACTAGCGGATTATTGGGGGCACGATAGAACGGTGAGAAACAGAGGCCGTATCGGGCCACGATCAGGGGCATGAGTTCCCAATTGCCGAGATGCCCGGAAAAGAAAATGACAGGCCTGCCGCTTGCTCGTGCTGCATGAAGAATTTCATCATTGAGTACATTCCAGCCAGGGCCTGCTTCCGAACGGGCTGGAAGGGTAGCAAGGTGGGGGAGTTCAGCCAGTGTGCTGCCTATGTTGGCCCAGCAGTCACGAATGATGTGTTGTCTTTGCCGGGGGGACATAGCCGGAAAGGCCCGGCGTAGGTTGACGTCCGCAATATGGGAGACAGGCATATACGGCCCAACAAAGCGGGCCAGGAGACCGCCAAGGCGGGAGGCAATATGGGGCGGGAGGCAGCTGGAACACCAGAGGAGCCCTTTTAGCCCCCATGCTTCAAGATGATGGATCATGCCTTATTGGTTCAGGCGGTAAGAAAACGGTCAAGCAGTTCATCCGCTATGTTCGGATTATCCCAGTGAGGTTCAATGGCGATGCTCGTTACAAAATGCTGGAAAAGAGGAGGTAATTTAACGAGGTCTTTCTCAGTGGTAACGAGAATGGTGTCAGGTGCATGGGCTAGCTGCGCCAGCTTTTTCAGCTCACGATCAGAATAGATATGATGGTCGGGAAAGGTAAGGGTCCGGAGAATGGTAAGACCGGCTTCCTGAAGGGTGGTGAAAAATTTCTGTGGGCGGCCGATCCCGGCAAAAGCGATGATTTGTTGCCCTCTTAGTTTCTGGATATCACCTGTTGGAGAAAGGCGCCCTCTTAGCAGAGGCATATCTTCAGGAAGTTGCCGGGCAATATGGTGGGAGTCTTCACCAAAAATGACAGCGGCATCCAGCCGGGGCAAAGCATCGGCAAGGGATTCACGCAGTGGCCCTGCGGGCAGAAGTCGTTGATTGCCAAAACCTGCTGGACCATCAATGGTTAGGATAGACATGTCCTTATGCAGGGATGGGTCTTGCAGGCCATCATCAAGCAGCAGGCAGTCTGCCCCAGCCGCAACGGCATGTAAGGCATTGGTTTGCCGGCTGCTGCCACGCCATGTCGGCGCCAGCTGGGCCAGAAGCATCGCTTCATCCCCAATATCAATGGCCCTATCCCGTTCCGGCCGGACGAGCCCATTCTTTTTGGAGAGGCCTCCATGGCCACGGGTAATGACGTGCGGTTTGCGACCTCTTTGGATGAGCTTCTGAGCCAGATGAAGGGTCAGGGGGGTTTTACCTGCTCCACCCACGGTAATGTTGCCACAGCAGAGAATAGGAACAGGAAGCTTGAGAGACGGTTTTGTCTGACGGTGCCGGGTAAGATGGCTGGTCACTCTGCTGAGGGGGAGCAGAAGGTTCGATAGTCCTGTTGGAGTAGGGGAATGCCAAAAGGATGGCGCAGTCAGTCTCATCAAAATGCCTTATTAGGCATAATTATGTCCTTAATATGGCGAGCTGCCTTTCTGCAGGCTTCATTGCGTTGGGGAACAGGTGGGAGGGGGAGGTCGGTTTCTATCAGCCAGTGTGTGAGAGTCTCAGCACTGTCAATTTTGTGAAGGGAAGAAGCATGTTGGGTACAGAGGGTACGCCAGTTTTGCATGTAGGGGCCGATGGCTGTAGGACGCCGGAAATGCAGGGGTTCCAGAGGATTGTGTCCGCCACCGGGAGAGCAGAGTGAATTCCCTATGAAGGTACGTTCTGCAATGGTCAGAAAGAGGCCGACTTCACCTAGGGTATCGGCAATCCAGAAGGTATCTTGGTCGGTTGGCATGTGTCCTGTTGAGCGGCGAGGGGCTTGAAAGCGCCGGGCAAGCTCTGCCCCACGTTCAGGATGGCGGGGAATAATGATGGTCAGGAGGTCAGGTCGGCTCCGTTGTGCCTTCAATGTTGCCTCTACGATGATGTCTTCTTCACCGGGGTGGGTGGAGATGGCGAGAAAAACAGGCCGATGACCCAGCGTATGGTGAAGCTTTTTCGCATCGTCCGGGTTGAAAGACGGTGAGGGAGCATCTTCTTTCAGGTCAGCGGCAGGCAAGAGAGGCCCGATACCGAATCGGGCAAAGCCTCTGGCGTCTTCTTCGTTGCGCGGCATGATCCAGCGGCAGGGGTGCAGGAGGGACCGTAGGAGCGGTGCCGCCAGATGCCAGCGCTTTCTGGAACGGGTGGATAGACGGCCATTAAGCAGCATTACAGGAATATGCTTTTCCTGACATAAACAGAGCATTCCCGGCCATAACTCGCTTTCTGTTAGTACCAGCCCCACAGGCTGCCAGAAGGCCATGAAGCGCCTGACGAGATGGGGCGCATCATAAGGGCAGAGCTGATGAAGGAGACGACCTGTGCGGGTGGCGGGGTGAGCAGCCACGGTCTCTCCACCTGTGAGGGTCGCCGTGGTCATGAGGATGGTGAGGTCGGGACAATCGGCGAGCAGATGGTCAATGACGGGCAGGATGCAGCGGCTTTCGCCCACGCTGGCGGCATGTACCCAGAGAACAGGGCTGCCGGGTGATGGCTGTGGCAGACTGGGTTGCCCAAAACGCTCAGGCAGGCGCTTCGGATTTTCTTTGCCTTTTGAGAGCCGTTTGCGCGCGTGGTGGCGCAGCAACGGCATGGCCGCATGACCGATAAGCGACCAGCACCAGAGGAGAGGAGCGACTGAAAAGGTAAAATGAGTGTAACGGCGCATAGACTGCTACCCAGTATGGTGGTGCATTTTCGCATCATCTACCCGACACAATGCAGGCGGGAAGGGAAATTTTTTCCCTGAAAGATAGAGAAGTCTTGCCGTAAGATCATCCTTGTGCAACGAGATGACCCACTTATTTTAGATGGAAGATTATCCTCAAGGGGGCTGACCATGTCAGAAACAGGAGCGCACGCGCAGCAGGAAATAGCCAAGGGAACACTCATGGCTGGCAAGCGTGGTGTTGTCATGGGTGTGGCAAACAAGAACTCCATTGCTTGGGCTATTGCAAAGTCCTGCGCCGATCAGGGAGCCGAGATTGCCTTTACCTATCAGGGGGAGGCGCTGGGTAAGCGTGTGCGCCCGCTGGCAGAGAGTGTCGGGTCCAGCATGGTTCTGCCCTGTGACGTGAGCGATGATGCCGCCATCAACGCTACGTTCGATGAAATTGAAAAAGAATGGGGCAAGATCGACTTTGTTGTCCATGCCATTGGCTGGGCAGACAAGCAGTATCTCCGTGGGCGGTATCTGGATACCCCGCGTGAGGCGTTCCTTCAGGCGATGGACATTTCCTGCTTCTCCTTCACGGCAGTGGCCCGCCGTGCTTCGGCCATGATGAATGAAGGTGGCTCTATCCTGACGCTGACCTATCTGGGGGCTGAGCGTGTCATGCCGCACTACAATGTGATGGGTGTGGCCAAGGCAGCGCTGGAAGCATCCGTCCGCTACATGGCTGTGGACCTTGGTCGTGACAATATTCGCGTTAACGGTATTTCCGCTGGGCCGATCATGACGCTGGCTGCCAACGGGATTGGCGATTTCCGCTATATCCTGCGCTGGAATCAGGTTAATGCCCCGCTGGAGCGTAATGTTTCCCTGAAGGATGTGGGGGGCTCTGGCCTGTATTTCCTGTCTGACCTTTCAACAGGTGTGACGGGTGAGATTCATCATGTGGATTGTGGCTATAACATTATCGGCATGAAGAACCCTGAAGCCCCTGATATGACCCTCGCTTCAGGAGAATAAGAGCCAATGTCTGAAAACAGCTTCGGGCGTCTGCTGCGTGTTACGACATGGGGGGAAAGTCATGGTCCAGCCATCGGCTGCGTTATCGATGGTTGTCCCCCCCGTCTGAAGCTGTCGGAGGAAGATATTCAGCCATGGCTGGATAAGAGGCGTCCGGGCCAGTCCCGTTATACGACCCAGCGTCGTGAGCCGGATGAGGTCAGGATTTTGTCAGGCGTGTTTGAAGGGCAGACAACAGGCACGCCGATTTCCCTGATGATTGAGAACACGAATCAGCGTTCTCGTGACTATGGTGAGATTGCTCAGCAATACCGCCCCGGCCATGCAGATATCGCCTATGACCTGAAATATGGCATCCGGGATTATCGTGGTGGTGGGCGTTCTTCAGCACGGGAGACGGCCATGCGTGTGGCGGCGGGTGCTGTGGCACGTGTCATCCTGCGGGAGTTGGTCGGGCCACAGCTCGTCATCCGTGGGGCCCTAACCGGCATTGGCGGTCAGACTGTGGACCGCTCCCGCTGGGACTGGGAAGAAGTGGAGCGTAATCCCTTTTTCTCACCCGATGCCGAGATGGTGCCTCTCTGGAGTGAACAGCTGGAGACCGTGAGAAAAGCGGGTTCATCTGTTGGGGCCATGCTGGAGGTTGTGGCAGAAGGCGTTCCTGCCGGTCTTGGGGCGCCTGTCTATGGCAAGCTGGATGCCGAGCTGGCTGGTGGGTTGATGGGGATTAATGGCATCAAGGCCGTTGAAATCGGTGATGGCATGGGTGTTGCCAGCCTGCAAGGGCCGGAGAACGCTGACCCGATCCGCCCCTCTGATAACCCTATGGAGCCTGTGTTTCTGAGCAATCATGCTGGGGGTATTCTGGGGGGTATATCAACAGGCCAGCCTGTTGTGGCCCGCATGGCCATAAAGCCGACCAGTTCCATTCTGGTACCGGTCCCTAGCATCGACTGTAATGGGGAGCCGGTTGAGGTGCGAACGAAGGGACGGCATGACCCCTGCATCGGTATTCGTGCTGTTCCGGTGGCTGAGGCTATGGTGGCCTGTATTCTTGCCGATCAACTTTTGAGGAACCATGCTCAGTGCGGTTGGCTCTGAGCATGGCCTATTTTGGGGTGGGTAGCGTCTTTAAACAAGATATGGTGTGCCACTCCTGATCGTAACCCCTATATATTCCCTCAGGCATAAGTTTTCATGAAAAACAAGGCTTGAAATCTTCCTCCCATCCATGGGAGATGAGGGCACTGTTTTAAGCCAAAATGATGCTGAAATGAGGGGCTCGATTCATGACAATGCATGATGCGCGGACGTCCGCCCAAGTGACGGGTGGGCCAGAGGAACCCGAGCTCTTTCCACAGGTTGTACAGCTTCCGGGGCGCCACCCTGTCCGGACGAACCCGGAATGTGATGAGCGTCTGACGGCCTTCGGTCGTGCTACGCTGGATGACCGCTATTTGCTGGAGGGCGAAACATATCAGGGGCTCTTTGCCCGTGTTGCGTCCCGCTATGGTGCGGATGAGGGGCATGCCCAGCGTATTTATGACTATATGTCCCGTCACTGGTTCATGCCGGCAACACCGATCCTTTCCAATGGTGGGACAAGTCGTGGCCTGCCGATTTCCTGCTTCCTGAATGAATCGGAAGATAGTCTTGAGGGGATCGTTGGTCTCTGGAATGAAAATGTCTGGCTGGCCGCCAAGGGGGGCGGGATTGGCTCTTACTGGGGTAATCTTCGCTCCATTGGTGAGAATATTGGGCGGAACGGTAAGACATCCGGTGTGATTCCGTTTATCCGAGTGATGGACAGTCTGACACTGGCCATCAGTCAGGGAAGCCTGCGTCGTGGGTCGGCTGCAGTCTATCTCCCGATCTGGCACCCGGAGATTGAAGAATTCATTGAGATGCGCCGCCCTACGGGGGGTGATCCGAATCGTAAGGCTCTCAACCTGCATCATGGCGTTCTGCTGACAGATGACTTCATGCGGGCTGTGGCAGGGGATGAGGAATGGCCGCTCGTATCGCCCAAGGATCATAGCGTTATTCGTAAGGTGTCTGCCCGTGCCCTGTGGATCCGTCTTCTGACGGCCCGCATGGAGCAGGGTGAGCCTTATATCGTGTTCTCGGATACGGTGAATCGGGCTCGTCCTGAACATCACCGTTTGGCTGGTCTTGAGATCAAGACGTCAAATCTGTGTGCCGAAATCACCCTGCCGACAGGGATCGACCAGCACGGCAAGACCCGTACGGCTGTCTGCTGTCTTTCATCCCTGAATCTCGAATATTGGGATGAGTGGAAGGATGACCCGCTGTTCATCAAGGATGTGATGCTGTTCCTTGATAACGTACTGCAGGATTTCATCGATAACGCCCCTGATGATATGGAACATGCCCGCTACGCTGCCATGCGTGAGCGTTCCGTTGGGCTTGGTGTGATGGGGTTCCATTCTTTCCTTCAGTCCAAGATGGTGCCGTTTGGCAGTGTGATGGCGAAGGTGTGGAATAAGAAGTTCTTTGAGCATATTTCCACGCAGGCAGCGGCAGCCTCTCGTGAGCTCGCTGCGACACGGGGACCGTGCCCGGATGCTGCGGAATATGGCATTCAGGAGCGTTTCTCTCACAAGATGGCCGTTGCACCGACAGCCTCCATCTCCATCATTGCTGGTAATTCCAGCCCCGGTATCGATCCGATCAGTGCCAATGTGTTCCTTCAGAAGACATTGTCCGGGTCTTTCACGGTGCGGAACCGCCATCTGGCTAAGCTGCTGCAAAAATATGACCGGGACACGGATGAAGTCTGGTCTTCCATCACGCTCAGCAAGGGGTCGGTTCAGCATCTCGACTTCCTGACGCAGGATGAGAAAGATGTCTTCAAGACAGCTTTCGAGATTGATCAGCGTTGGGTCATTGAACATGCGGCAGACCGTGCGCCGTTCATCTGCCAGTCGCAGTCCGTCAATTTGTTCCTGCCGGCAGATGTGCATAAGCGTGACCTTGTGCGTATCCATTATGAGGCATGGAAGAAGGGCGTGAAATCGCTCTATTACTGCCGCTCACTCTCCATCCAGCGGGCTGATACGGTCTCCAATGTCGCCGTGAAGCGTGATATCATGGAGGGCGATGACGATCATCTTCCTCAGGCGACACCACGCCATGCGGAGAGTGGCGTCGGGAGCTATGAAGAATGTCTCTCCTGCCAGTAAGGCAGGGGAGGTGATGGCCCAGCCCTGTGAGCTGGCTGGGAGGATGCCCCCTATGTTTCAGGGGGCAGGCACGAGAGCTGACTAGGAAAAAAGGTTTCATGAGATGACAGACGGCACCCCATTGCCACAGGCACCGGAATCTGCCGAGCAGGCCAATCTTCTGGTGGAGAACCCGGTTTATAAGCCGTTTCGCTACCCTTGGGCTTATGATGCTTGGCTGACCCAGCAGCGTCTGCATTGGCTGCCGGAGGAAGTGCCGTTGGCTGAAGATGTGAAAGACTGGCACCGCAAGCTCTCTGAAGCCGAGCAGAATCTCGTGACGCAGATCTTTCGCTTTTTCACGCAGGCTGATGTGGAGGTCAATTCTGCGTACATGAAGTATTACAGTCAGGTCTTCAAGCCGACTGAAGTTCTGATGATGCTCTCATGTTTCTCTAATATCGAGACCATCCATATCGCAGCCTACTCGCATCTTCTGGATACGATTGGGATGCCGGAAACTGAATATTCGGCATTTCTGAAGTATAAGGAGATGAAGGACAAGTATGATTACATGCAGTCCTTCAACATCAACAGCAAGCGTGAGATTGCCAAGACGATGGCGGCCTTCGGGGCCTTTATGGAAGGGTTACAGCTTTTTGCGTCCTTCGCCATTCTGCTGAATTTCCCCCGCTTCAATAAGCTGAAGGGCATGGGGCAGATCGTTTCGTGGTCTGTGCGTGATGAGACGCTGCATTGTCTTTCCATGATCCGGCTGTTCCGTACCTTCATCCGGGAAAATCCGGAAATCTGGACGGAAGACTTCCGGGCCGAACTGGTGGAAATTGCCCGTCAGACCGTGTCGCACGAAGATGCCTTCATTGAACTGGCGTTCGAGATGGGGCCGGTGGAAGGGCTGTCTGCCCAGCAGGTGGAGCGTTACATTCGGTTTATTGCGGATCGCCGTTTGACACAGCTCGGGTTGGACCCGATCTATGGCATTGATGAAAACCCGCTCCCATGGGTTGATGACATGCTGAACGCTGTCGAGCATACCAATTTCTTTGAGAATCGTGCGACCGAATATTCCCGTGCTTCCACTCAGGGAACGTGGGAAGAAGCCTTTGAAAGTGGTGTGTTCTCCTAAGGTGGGACGCTGAGAAAATACCTGTCATTTGAGCGGTTTATGGGGAAAGCTGTCTTGACCATACCTCTATTGCTGCTCATATGAGTGGAACTGTTTTCTAATCAGGGAAGGGCGTAGCCCCACGGCCAAAGTTTCCGGTAAGGAGATGGTGCAGTGGGGGTATGGCCTTCCAAAACTGCCAACTCTGATATGATAGAGGGGGCAGAACTGGAGTTGTGCGTTTTGGTTTCTTCCTCATCAGAGCCATCTGTTGCATCCGGCGGTGGGGCTATGAATAAAGAGGTCAGAGGGGAGGATGCCCTCAAGGCCCTCTCAGCCTATCTTGCTGATGATATGGTTGCCTGTAATCAGGCCATCATCGACAGGATGCAGAGCTCTGTTCCCCTCATTCCTCAGCTCGGTGCGCATCTTGTGGCTGCTGGCGGGAAGCGCCTGCGCCCTCTGCTTACGCTTGCTTCGGCTCGTCTCTGTGGATACGGGGAGAAGGAGGGGCAGAAGCGTCATATCGGTCTGGCGGCCTGTGTGGAGTTCATCCATACGGCGACATTGCTGCACGATGATGTTGTGGATGAAAGCACCTTGCGGCGTGGCATGGCCTCGGCCAATGCGCTGTTTGGGAATAAGGCGTCCGTGCTGGTGGGAGACTTCCTGTTTGCACGTTCGTTCCAGTTGATGACGGCTGATGGCTCTCTGGAAGTCATGGCTATTCTGTCGGCAGCTTCAGCAACCATTGCGGAAGGTGAAGTTCTGCAGATGTCCACGCAGAACGACCTTTCAACACCGATTGAGCGCTATCTGGAAGTGATTCACGGCAAGACGGCGGCTCTGTTTGCTGCAGCCTGTCGGGTTGGGGCTGTAGTTGCGCAGCATGACCGTGAGGCAGAGCTGGCTCTGGAGCAGTATGGTACCAATCTAGGCATGGCCTTCCAGCTGGTGGATGATGCGCTGGATTATGCTGCCGATCAGCAGGTTCTGGGCAAGACCGTAGGGGATGATTTCCGTGAAGGTAAAATCACCCTTCCTGTGCTGGCAGCCTACGAACAGGGTACGGAAGAAGAACGTCAGTTCTGGAAGCGTGTGATTGAGGATAATGAGCAGGAGGAGGCAGATTTGCCTCATGCTCTGGAGATCATTGCCCGGACAGACGCTATTCGTATTACGATTGAACGTGCTCGTGATTATGCCGGAAAAGCGGTGGAGGCTTTGGCCTGTTTCCCGGAAAGCCATCTGAAGAATCTTCTGCGTGAGACGGTGCTTTATACGGTTGAACGGGCCCGTTAAGAGAAAATCTGCCAGCCATTGGTGAAGCCCAGCCATGCTATATGGCTGGCGAGGTCCTGCCCTTCTGCCGGTGCTGCCGTCAGGAAAAAACGGTCTGATGGTAATGGAAGGTCCGAGAGTGGCGGAGATTCCGCCGTATCTTCCAATCGCCGGAGGGCCTGTTGGGCAACTGCCGGGGCAGGGTCCAGCCACATGATGCCTGCTGGCCCAAGGCGCTGAAAATAGGGCAGCAGGAATGTGTAATGCGTGCAGCCCAGTCCTACCGTATCAATGTCGTGTCCGTTGGGCTGCTCGAACAGGCAGGCCAGTTCATGCTGTACTTCATCAGGGGCGACTTGTTCCCCTCTGAAGGCCCGTTCGGCCATGTTGGCCAGATGACGGGAACCATGCACGATCAGCTTGCAGTCAGCGGCGAAATCCTCATGAAGTTGTTTCAGATAGGGGCGCCGTGCTGTGGCGCTGGTGGCTAGAAGGCCGATGGTCCGGCTGTTGGAGACCCGCCCAGCCCAGCGAACAGGCGGAACACATCCTACAATAGGGAGTGTCAGTTTTTCCCGTAGAATGGGCAGGGCAAGTGTGCTGGCTGTATTGCAGGCAATAATGACCAGCGAAGGCTTTAGATGCTCACAGGCCTGACAGATAAGTTTGGCAATGCGTTCCCGTAAAAGATCATCTGGCTGCTCACCATAGGGAAAGAGCGCCGTATCGGCGAGATAATCAATAGTCAGGGATGGGGCCAGACTGCGTAATGCCTGAACAACCCCCAGCCCTCCGATGCCGGAATCAAATACCAGAATACGGGAGGAAGATGAGATCGGCATGGGGCTGCCTTTTGGGTTGTGGGGCATTGTCAGACGGGGAAAGAAGAAACGAGCTGTTGTCCTCTTTCCCCTGTTTTCAGAGATTACGGAGAGTCGAAACGATCAGCCGCGTTTGAAGGCAAGAGCTTCTTCTGCACTGCCAACGCCGCCATGGGCTTTGGACCAGCTGCATGGGTCTTCAAGGAAGCGGCGGACTTCAGCACTATCCTCGGCGGAGAAATACTGGCCATCTGCACAGGCTTCCAGAACGTCCCACCATGTGCAGAGGGCATGCAGGCTGATGCCCATGTCCTGAAGGGTCTTCTGTGCACCGGGGAAGACGCCATAGAAGAAGACAACAAACGTATGGTCCACAATAGCCCCGGCCTCACGCAGAGCATTGGCAAAGCGGATCTTGGAGGCGCCATCTGTTGTCAGGTCTTCCACCAGCAGGGTGCGCATACCCTCCGGCACATCACCTTCGATCTGCGCATTGCGGCCAAACCCTTTGGGTTTTTTGCGGACATAGGCCATTGGCGTCATCAGCCGGTCGGCGATCCATGCGGAGAAGGGGATACCCGCCGTCTCACCACCCACCACGGCGTCAATGCTCTCATAGCCGATATGGCGGCCGATTTTTTCAACAGCCAGTTCCATCAGCTTTTTGCGGGCGCGGGGGAAGAAGATGATCTTGCGGCAGTCGATATAGACCGGGGACTTCCAGCCGGAGGTCAGTGTGTAGGGCTCGCTGGGGCGGAAGTTGATGGCCTTGATTTCCAGAAGAATGCGCGCCGTTGTCAGCGCAGCATCACGGTCCCACTGTGTGGGGCGGATGCCCAGATTGGATGCTGTGCCAGATGCAGGCATTATTCTCTCCGTAATTTCGAAAAATGGTTCCTTTGGAGACATCTACCCGTTAGAAGGGGAGAGGGGTAGGGCAAAGATGCCTTTTTTGCCCATTCTCTTATTGGTGACGCTTTACTCTGTTATTGATAGGGATAATGAAAGTTTTTCCCCTCCCTTGTAGAGGGTTTTTCCCTAGGAATGCAGGGTATCGTAGAGGTTATGATATATGAAAGTTGATACCGGTCATATCGGGCGTAAATGCGAACGCGCCGTAATTACAGCGTATCAGGAACTGCATGACATGGGGCAGAGTGAGATGAAAATCTTTGCAGCCTGCACCACTCTGTACCGGATACATCACCCGGAATCATCCCTTCCGGAGGCCCGGCTTCTCGTATCAGAGTGGATCGATCATCACATCATTCGGCGCTCTAATGCTCCCACGCGTGGCTGTGATTGCCCGCCGACCAATCAGCGCTGAAAATTGTTTTCTGCCGGATAAGAAACGGAGCCCCTACCTTGTGAGGCTCCGTTATTTTTTGTTTTGTCTTCCAGCTGCCTGAGGGGCTGAGGCAGCTGGAAGGGGATGGTTCATTTCTTCTGCTCTGGCAGGGCATAAACGACCAGCGCATCAGAGACGGGGGTGCCCATCAGATGGTGTCCGCCTGCCATGATGGCGACATACTGGCGTCCATTGACGGCATAGGTCATGGTATTGGCCTGTCCACCGCCGGGTAGTACGTCTGTCCAGAGTGTTTTCCCGGTCTTCAGGTCAATGGCGTGGATCTGGTTATCCGTTGAAGCCCCGATGAAGGCCAATCCACCAGCCGTCATGACAGAGCCGCCATTGTTAGGTGTTCCGATTGTCAGGGGTAGGCCGGTTGGTAATCCCCATGGGCCGTTAGCACGGGCTGAGCCGAATGGTTTTTGCCACAGAACCTTGTGTGCTTTCAGATCAATGGCCGTAATCATGCCGTAAGGGGGGGCGTTGCACATGACCCTCGTGAATTCGTTCCAGAAAGGCCCGACAAGGGCGCCATATGGTGTCTGAGCCTGTGCGGCATTACCGGCCGTTATACCATGACGAGGTGTATATTCGGGTACATCGACTGGTATCAGCTTCAGCTGGTCTGCTTTTTCACGGCTTACGAGCTGGTCATACATGGGGACGTTATTCCAGTTGGCCAGCATGATGCCTGTCTGAGGGTTATAGGAAATACTACCCCAGTCGGTTCCACCATTATAGCCTGGGTCTTCAATCCATGGCTGCTTGATGGTGGGCGGTGTGAATTCACCAACATAATGAGCACGGCGGAACTTGATGCGGCAGGCCAGCTGATCCAGCGGTGAGAGGCCCCACATATCGGCTTCTGTCAGATCGGGGAAACCGAGGCGTGGCACGCCAACCGACCATGGCTGAGTTGGCTCCCGTGGGTCATCTGGCACAACCCCGGGATGAGGCGCCGGTTTTTCCACGACAGGGAAGTCTGGCAGCGGCTTGCCTGTTCTGCGGTCCAGAATAAAGGTCTGTCCCCGCTTTGTGGGCATGATGAGGGCGGGGATGACGCTGCCATCATCAGCATGATAGTCGAACAGGGTGGCCTGTGAGCCGATATCATAGTCCCAGACATCCTTGTGAACTGTCTGGAAAACCCAGCGCGGTTCACCCGTACGGACATCAAGTGCCACGACAGCAGAGGATACCTTATTTTCAGCCTCGCTTCTCATGGCGCTGTAATAGTCAGCCGCAGAGTTGCCGGTGGGGACATAGACTAGCCCAAGAGCGTTATCGCCTGTCATGGCAGTCCATGAATTTGGCGTGCCACGGCTGTAATAATGATCCTTGTCGGGTTGATGGTGATTGTCCGGGTTGTTGACATCCCATGCCCAGAGGAACTTACCACTTTCAGCATCATAGCCTCGGATGACCCCTGAGGGAGCCCAGCGGCGCTGGCCATCCAGCACCTCATGATTGACGACAATCACGCCATTGATGATGGGAGCAGGGCTTGTCACACCAACAAAGCGGGGAACGGACCATCCCATACCCTGCATGAGATTGACCTGCCCCCCATGGCCGAAGGCCTCGCAGAGCTTGCCATCTTCAGCATCAACGGCGATCAGCCGGTTATCCAATGTCCCCTCAATGATACGGTTATGGCATGGCTGGCCTTCTGCCGCCGTGGAGGACGTATAGTAGGTGACGGACCGACATGCGGATGTGAAAGGAATGGCGTCATAGCTCTCATGAGCATGGAAGTGCCATTTTTCTTCACCTGTAGCAGCATCAATGCGCATCATATCGTTGGTGGCGGAGCAGAGATAAAGCGAATCACCAACCTTGATGGGGGTCATCTCGGCAGCTAGCCGGTTGAGCTTGCCTTTTGGAGGGAGAACACCTGTATGATAGACGAACGCTCGCTTTAACTGTCCGACATTTTCCGGCGTAATCTGCGTCAGGGGTGAATAACGTGTTGCCTGGTCATCACGCCCATAAGCTGGCCAGTCCTCCGGCTTGGGATTAGCGCTTTCCTGCGGGACAGCCTGCGGGAGCTGGTCGATGGGGAGCTCATCAATATCCGGCAGGTTGGCGGCATTCACGCCGGGAGCCTGTGGCGTATCGGGCGCTGGATCTTGATAGATGCTGGAGGCTATTGTTTCTGAGGATGCGTTGCTTTGTGCCCACGCTGTATGGCCCGGCGATGCGGTTCCCAGAATGGTTCCGGTCAGCAGAACACCAAAGAGATAGGCCTGATTACGCATTGAAGTTTTCCTTCTGAAGGCGGAGAAGGTGGGGTAGGCAGGCGGCAACGGCGATGGCGAGCAGCGAAGGGCCAAAGAGGCGGGGCAGCCATCCCCAGAAGTCGAAGCCGACTTCATAGATTGTCCATGGAATTGTCAGGACCCAGGCGAGGAGGTAAAGCCATGCCCCCAGAACGTCCCGGCGGAAAAGATAGACACCAGAGGCGCAGAGCAGAATACCGCACAAAGTGTAGTACAAAGACCCACCTAGAATGATGAGCCATGTGCCAAAAATGACGAAATAAAGGCCGAATAATAAAATTAGTAACGCAAGAGCCCAAAGGGCCAGGGAAACGGGACTCCATGTTGGAGTAGAACGTGACTGCACAATATTGTCTCCAGTCGAATAGAGGTCGTTCCACGACTATGAGACAAGGAGGAAGGAATAGAAAAATAGTTAGATGAAGTTAATTTATATATTTTATAGGATATACTTGTTAATACATATATCTGCCCTTTTTAGGGCAGATATATGTAAAGAACTTATCATTTTTTCTCTGGAAGGGCGTAAACAACGAGCGCATCTGAAACAGGACTGCGCATGAAGTGATGCCCCCCTGCCATGATGGCAACATACTGGCGCCCATTGACGGCATAGGTCATGGCATTAGCTTGCCCGCCACCAGGCAGCACATCGCTCCAGAGTGTTTTACCAGTCTTCAGGTCGATGGCGTGGATCTGGTTATCCGTTGAAGCCCCGATGAAGGCCAATCCACCAGCCGTCATGACAGAACCACCATTGTTAGGTGTTCCGATTGTCAGGGGCAGGCCGGTCGGTAATCCCCATGGACCATTGGCACGAGCCGTACCTAGAGGCTTCTGCCACAGAACCTTGTGTGCTTTCAGATCAATGGCCGCAATCATGCCGTAAGGAGGCTCATTGCACATGATCTGCGTAAAGCTGTTCCAGTAGGGTGTGACAACGATACCATAGGGTGTCTGGGCCTGTGCGCCATTTCCTTCCGCACCACCGGCGCCGGGATTGTACTGCGGCGAATCAATGGGGATCAGCCCCATTTTGTCAGCTTTTTTACGGCTCACAAGCTGGTCATACATGGGCAGAATGCTCCAGTTAGCCAACATAATGCCCGTCTGGGGGTTATAGGAAATGCTCCCCCAGTCGCTGCCGCCATTATAGCCGGGATATTCGAGCCACGGCTGTTTGATGGTGGGGGGCGTGAATTCACCAACATAATGGGCCCGGCGGAACTTGATGCGACAGGCCAGCTGATCCAATGGTGAGATACCCCATGTATTGGCTTCCGTCATTTTGGGGATGCCAAGGCGAGGAACGCCCGGAGACCATGGCTGTGTCGGTGCTCGTGGGTCACCTTCAACAAAGCCGGGGCTAGGCGCTGGTTTTTCCACGACAGGGAAGTCTGGCAGAGGCTTGCCTGTTCTGCGGTCCAGAATGAAGGTCTGTCCCCGTTTTGTAGGCATGATGAGGGCGGGGATAATACTGCCATCATCAGCATGGTAATCGAACAGGGTTGCCTGTGAGCCGATATCATAGTCCCAGACGTCCTTGTGAACCGTCTGGAAGACCCAGCGCGGTTCACCCGTACGGACATCAAGTGCCACAACAGCAGAGGATACTTTATTCTCGGCCTCGCTTCTCATGGCGCTGTAATAGTCAGCAGCAGAGTTGCCGGTGGGGACATAAACTAACCCGAGGGCATTATCGCCTGTCATGGCCGCCCATGAGTTCGGCGTACCACGGCTATAATAATGGTCCTTGTCGGGCTGGTGGTGGTTGTCCGGGTTGTTGACATCCCATGCCCAGAGGAACTTACCGCTCTCAGCATCATAGCCCCGGATAACCCCTGAAGGGGCCCAGCGGCGCTGGCCATCCAGCACTTCATGATTGACGACAATCACGCCATTAATGATAGGCGGTGCCGTTGTCATGGCTACGAAGCCGGGAACGGACCATCCCATACCCTGCATGAGATTGACCTGCCCCCCATGGCCGAAGGCCTCGCAGAGCTTGCCATCTTCAGCATCAACGGCGATCAGCCGGTTATCAAGTGTTGATTCAATGATGCGGTTATGGCATGGCTGGCCTTCTGCCGCTGTTGAGGACGTATAATAGGTGACAGCCTTACACGCTGCTGTATAGGGAATGGCGTCATAGCTCTCATGGGCATGGAAGTGCCATTTTTCTTCACCTGTAGCAGCATCAACGCGCATCATGTCGTTGGTGGCGGAGCAGAGATAAAGCGAATCACCAACCTTGATGGGAGTTGTTTCGGCGGCCCATTTGTTGGGTTTGCCTTTCGGCGGGAGGCTGCCTGTATGATAGATAAATGCCCGCTTCAGTTGCCCGACATTTTCCGGCGTGATCTGTGTCAGGGGTGAATAACGTGTTGCCTGGTCATCACGCCCATAAGCTGGCCAGTCCTCCGGCTTGGGGTTAGCGCTTTCCTGCGGGACAGCCTGCGGGAGCTGGTCGATGGGGAGCTCATCGATATCCGGCAGGTTGGCGGCATTCACGCCGGGAGCCTGTGGCGTATCGGGCGCTGGATCGTGATAGATGCTGGAAGCTGTTTGCTCCGCAGTGGCAGCATCATTGTCCGGGCCGGGTGTTTCTTGTGAAGGAGGAATCTGTGCCCACGCTGTATGGCCCGGCAATGTGGCTCCCAGAATGGTTCCAGCCAGCAGAACACCAAGGAGATAGGCCTGATTACGCATTGGAGTTTTCCTTCTGGATGCGAAGAAGGTGAGGCAGGCAAGCAGCAACGGCGATGGCGAGCAGCGAAGGGCCAAAGAGGCGGGGCAGCCATCCCCAGAAGTCGAAGCCGACTTCATAGATTGTCCATGGAATTGTCAGGGCCCAGGCGAGGAGGTAGAGCCACGCCCCTAAAGTATCCTGACGAAAGAGATAGACACCAGAGGCACAAAGCAGAATACCGCACAAAGTATAGTACCAAGACCCACCCAGAAAGATGAGCCACGTGCCAAAGATGACGAAATAAAGGCCGAATAACAGGATCAGCAGGGCAAGGGCGTAAGTGACTAAGCCTGCTGCTCCTAGTTTCGGTCTGGAAGAAGATGACGACAACACAGTGCTATCTCCAGTCTAGCAGAAACCATGCGATAACTATGATCCCACTTTCAGGAGATAGAAAAATAAATAAATAAGGTTAATTTATATGTTTAATAGGTAGAATAGATTAAAACACTCACCTGACGGATTTAACTATCAGATTCTGGGCTATGTTCTGCGGCAATCGCCTCATGATTGGCGATGACGTGGCCAACCAGAAACGCAAAAAACTTTTCGGTGAAGGTAACATCCAGCCCTGAATCCTTTGCCAGAGCATGCAAGCGTGTCAGTTGCTCTTTTTCACGGGTTGGATCACAGGCGGGCAGCTGGAAAGCGGCTTTTAGCTTTCCTACATCGTTGGTGCAGCGGAAACGCTCAGCCAGCATGTAGATCAGGGCTGCATCAATATTGTCGATCCGTTCCCTGAGTGTCGTGAGCTGACCTGTCGGATCGGGATGCGTGCTGTTCTGTTTAGAAGTCATTGATGTCAATCCATGCAAGATGGCCGCCCTTGCCGGCGCCAAGGTCCATGAAGATAGCCTTACCTCCTGACCGGCCAGTGCGGTGTAGGGGGCGACCATCGAGAGAACGTCTGTCATGCCCGACATAGACGGTAATGCCTTCGGGAATGCGATTGATCCAGCTCAGTCGTCTTTCTGGATAGCCATCCGGCTGGAGACGGCTGGTGGTTTCACCAAAAAGGGCGCGTGACAGGGGAGCAGACATGTCTGCAAGGCCTGTCGGAGGTGGTGGCCCGGCCAGCATAGCCGTATGAAAGCCGCCATGGACAAACAGCAGGTTGCCTAGTCTCTGCCACGCTGGTGCTTTGGCAATGGCCTCATAGGTGCGGCGAGGAAGGTCTTCGGCTGTAGAAGCCTGTATTTGCCGGAGGGTCGTTTCTAATGGGAGGTCCCGGCGGAGGCGCCTCCCTTTCAGAGCACGACCCAGTTTGCGATCGTGGTTTCCAAGCACGAACATGCCTCTGCGGGTCTCCAGCAGGTCCAGCATGGTCTCGAGCACGCCAGCGCTATCTGGCCCGTGATCGACCAGATCGCCGAGCTGGACGATGAATCGCTGAGTGGCTATGGCATGGCGGAAAGCATTGAGATCACCGTGCACGTCTCCCACAATGCGAAGACCATGCTCACGAATGCGGGACAGGACCGATTCGTCAAGCTGTGGTTCTGAAAAGATAGGTCGATCGCTCACGGTTTTGTAAACTTACCTCCGGCTGCCTTAAGGGGCATTAATTGTCTGATGATAATGGCATAAGGTCAACCGGTTACCATACGGATGCTTTCATCAAGATCAACGGAAAGCAGGCGGCTCACGCCCCGTTCCTGCATTGTGACCCCGTAGAGGCGGTCCATATGGGCCATTGTGAGCTGATGATGGGTGATGACGAGGAAGCGGGTGCCTGTTTCTCTGGTAATGTCCCGTATCAATGTGCAGAAGCGCTCCACATTGGCATCATCAAGCGGGGCATCCACTTCATCCAGTACGCAAATGGGGGCCGGTGTACATTGGAAAGCCGCAAAAATGAGTGACAGCGCTGTGAGAGCCTGCTCCCCACCAGAAAGCAGGGAGAGGGTGGAGAGCTTCTTACCCGGTGGCTGAGCAAAGATTTCCAGACCGGCTTCCAACGGGTCATCACTGCCAACCATCTGTAGATGGGCCTTGCCGCCGCTGAACATGCGAGTGAACAGTTTTTGGAAATGGTCGTTGATATCAGTGAAGACGGCCATGAGGCGTTGCCGTCCTTCCCGGTTGATGGCCCCGACCCCACCTCGTAGCCGGGCAATGGCGGTGGAGAGATCCTGATGCTCCTTGGCGATTCGTTCAGCTTCCTGTCGTGCGGTCTGGAACTCCTCCTCGGCGCAGAGATTGACCGGCCCCATATCTTCACGGCGTTTCAAAGCTCGTTTCAGGGACTGGCGTAGAGCCTGCTCAGCCTCGGCAGATACGGTATCCGGGGTTCCTGCATCTTCAGGCAGGGGGGCATCATGACGTAGTAGGGCAAGAGCTTCCTCGGCCTGTTCGGCACGTTCTTTCAGACGAATGGCGTCCTCGCGGTACCTGCTGCCACTGTCCTTATGATGGTCTAGCAGGGTTTGCTGCTCTTGCAGGGTGGCGCTGGTCTGGGAAAGCTGGGCGGCAAGGGCCTGTTCATTCGCTTCCAGCTTTTTGAGGGCGTCCATATCCCGCTGAAGTTGCTCCTCATGGCGGGTGAAGCCGTTCTCATCAGTCGAGGCAGGCGAGGCTTTTAATAGGGCGGCATGACGCGCCGTCAGGTCTGTAATAAGGGCCTGTAACTGTTCGTGTCGTTCGGTCTGTTTTTGACGGTCAGCCTGTAGATGCTCATGCCGTTCTTTCAGCAGGGAGAGTTCCTGCATCAGGGTCTGAAGCTCTGCGTACTGTTGCTGAAGTGTTTCTTTTGTGCCGGCCAGTTTTTGGGCTGTCTGGTCGCACTGTTCTTTCAGAGCGTCCATGTCAGGGAGGGCGGATTGCTCCTTCTGGCAGTTTTTGTTGTCCTCCAGACGGTTTTTCAGGGCGGTATTGAGTGTCTGTATCTGCTGGGACAGGCTTTCACGGCGGGCCTGCAGGCCGGCGAGAAGGCGGGTTTGTTCCTGTAGGGCCTGTTCCTGTTGGAGGGCCTCTTTACGGGCCATTCCAGCTTTTTGAGAAGCGTCCGTAGCCGTTCTCTGGGCGTGCTGGAGGGCGGACAGGGCTTCCTTCATATTTGTCTGTAAGGCGGGGAGATCAATTTGTGCCTGCTGGTTCAGAACTGTCTGTTTCTGGTTGGTCAGTTCTTTCAGGTCGTGTTCAAGCTGAGTGATGCTTTGGGCCAGCTCGTCCAGCCGTGTGGCGAGGGAACGATCTCTGAAAACTGCCTGCTGCTGTTCGGCTTCGGCATTGCGGAGTGTGGCACGGGCAGCATCAAGTGTCTGGCGGGCTGTCTGTTCCTGTTCCCGCAGGGCTTTCAGGGCTGTGGCGGCTTTGGATACGCTACTGTCTGTCTCGGGTAGAGTGGCGAGCTCCTTTTGTGCTGCATCATATTGCGCCGTGGTGCGAGCCTGCTGTTCGGCATGCGTTGTAGCTTCATTCTGGAGCAGGGTTAGCTGCTCTTGTTGCAGGGCGTGACGCTGTTTCAGCCCTTCCAGCTGGTGATGGAGCTGTGCCTGTTTGTCCCGGTCTTCGTCACGTTTCTGGCGCTGCTTGTTTAGTGAGGCTTCCAGCGCTTCACGTTCCTGCTGAACTGTGCCGACATGTCGGTTCTGGTTGTCACGCTGCTGACCGAGTTTTTGGAGAGTTGCTTCCGTTTTCTTCAGTCGCTGTGCCTGTTGGAGACGGACCATTTCAGCCGTAGGTGTGTTGGGCTGACGGATGAACCCATCCCAGCGCCAGAGGGCACCATCCTTTGAAACGAGCGACTGGCCGGGTTGAAGATGTGTCTGGAGTGAAGGGCCGTCTTCGGTCTGTCCCAGAAGGAAGATGGCTTGAAAGGCCCGTTTCAGTGGGGCGGGTGTGTCGATGAGCTCTGCCAGACTGGTGAGAGCTGATAAAGCGGGATCAGCCTTTTTCTGCTTGGTGAGAGGGGGCAGAGCACACCATTGCCGTGGCGTATTGGTGAGCTTTTCTCCTGTACGGGGGAGTGAGGCTTCCAGCCCGTCCGTCAGGGCACTGGCAACGGCATTAGTCAGTTCATCAGGAATAGTGAGCTGTTCCATGACCGGATGAGGGATGGCAAGCAGACTGCTTTGCAGGCTGTTCTGGAGCCCTTCATGTTCTCCTTTGCAGCGTAACAGGTCTGTTTCGATCTGTTGCAGCTTTGTCTGTGCTTCCTGTTCCTGCTGGAGCAGAGCGGCATGTTGTTCTTCGGCCTGAGCGATGTTGTCGCTTTGTTTTTTGATCTGTTCTGTCAGTGTGGTGAGAGTGGTCTGGGCAGAGCGTAGGTCTTTGTCCGTAATGGCTTTGCTACGGGTATCGTCCAGAATGGCCTGTGCTTTGGCATGACGGGCCTGCTGTTCTTTCAGCTGTTCCTGCAGGCGTGTGAGTTCTTCTCGCAGGAACAGGCGGCGCTGCTGCCGCTTTTCTTGTTCGGCCTGTTCTTTCAGCCAGAGATGTTCCGCTTTTTCCCGTTGCTGAACCAGAGCCGCCTCGGCCTCAGCCGCTTGTTTGGCTTGTTCCTGTGCTGTTTGGCAGGCTGAATGAAGCTGTTGTTTCGTGCTCTCATCCAGTCGGCTCTGATTGAGCTGTTTGGCCTGCTCTTGATCGTTTTTTAAGCGGGTCTGCTGCCGGGTGATGGTCTGCGCCAGCTCCTTTTCACGGTGCTGGAGCTGCTGGAGCTGATTATGGGCCTCCTGCACATCACGTTGAGCCCGCTCACTCAGGAGACGCTGTTCCTGAAACAGAGCATCCGCTTCCTTGGCCTGACGTTCACAGATAGCAGCGTGCTCCAGACTGTTCGTGACCTGTTGGCGGGTGCTGTCTGCCGGTGTGTTCTGTAGGCAATCCTGTTCAATGGCTTTTAATTCAGCTTCCAGACGTTCAAGTGTCTTCCGATCATCAGCAATTTGTCGGGAGAGAGCCTGCTGGCGGCTCTGTAGCCTCTCATACTGCACTATACCGTCCTGATAGCGAGCAGAAAGAGCGGTATGTTCAGCCTGCTGTTCAGCTTCCTGTGTCTTCAGGGCTTCAATGGCTTGGGTGAGAGAAGGGGAACGGCTGGAGAGGGTCTTTTGCTGGTCTGTGAGCTGTTCCAGAGCTTGTTTTGTATGGTTCTGCTGCTCTGTCAGGCGAGCCAGCTCGTCTTTCTGTCGGGTTAAGTCATCTTCCAGCTGAGTGCGCTGACGGGCATTGTCTTCAGAGGCCTGTTTTTGGTGCTGGAGAGAGGCCTGTGCGACTTCAATGTGGATACGGAGCTGTTCCAGTTGAGGGCGCAGGGCTGCCAGCTTTTCATCCTGCTGCTGGCGCTTCTGAAGCTGCGTGGTGACATGCTCCTGCGCTGCCTGAAGGGCCTTTTCGTTTTTCTGTAGGGCCTCTCTGGCTTTTTCCAGTGCTGTCTGACGGCTCTGGACGAGCTGTTCAGCTCTGGCATGCTGGAGAATGAGTAGGGAACGCTCGTGTTGGCGTATTTCTTCGGAGGTAGCCCGATAGCGCTGGGCCTGTTCGGATTGTGTAGAAAGTGTGTTGAGCTGCTGGTCTAGCGTCTGACGGTGTTCTTCGGCCCGTTCCAGATTGCTTTCAGCCTGTCGGAGTTTCAGTTCGGCATCACGGCGGCGGACATAAAGGCCGGTGATTCCTGCGGCTTCTTCCAGTAATAGGCGGCGTTCTTCCGGTTTGGCAGCAATCAGCTGGCTGACACGGTTCTGGCTGATAATGGATGAGCTGCGTGCCCCAGAGGAGAGATCGGCAAAGATGGTCTGCACATCCCGTGCCCGCATGACACGGTTATTGATGCGGTATGTGCTGCCGGAACCCCGTTCAGCCTGACGGGAGACTTCCAGCTCCTCGGCCTGCTGGAAGGGGGCTGGGGCCAGCCCTGTGGCAGCACCGAGATGGAGGGTGACACGGGCCAGATTGCGGGCCGGGCGGCTGCCTGTACCCGCAAAAATGAGGTCATCACTTTCCCCGCCACGAAGGGCACGGGCGGATGACTCGCCCATCGTCCAGCGTAGGGCTTCCACAATGTTGGATTTGCCACAGCCGTTGGGGCCAACGATCCCGGTCAGTCCGGGTAGAATGTCCAGATGGACTTCATCAGCAAAGCTTTTGAAACCGACAATATCAAGGCGGGTCGTGGTCGCTTTATGCTGTGTCATTGAACCCCGTGCGGACTGTAGCGATGAAAGAAAAAGAAAGACAGATCAGGCCTTGCTGACGAGCTCGGCGAATTTTTCCAGTGTCTCAGGGTCCTGAGCAAAAGGTGTGTTGTTGAAGCGGAAGTATGGCGTGCCTTTGATCTCGTAGGTCTGCCCATCCTGCTGTGTCAGCTGGTACAGCTCCTGCCCGAACGGCATGTCTTTGCTGATCTTGTCGAATTCATCCGGGGCAATGCCAGCTAGAGCGGCTTCCTGTTTGAGATGGGCAACAGGGTCACCGCTGGAGAAAGCCCACTGCATCTGACGAGAGAAAAGAGATTCGATGAACGGCAGATAGCGATCTTCCGGCAGGGAGCGGGCAATCATGGCGGCAATCAGAGCAACCTGATCCAGCGGGAAGTCGTGGAACTGGTAGCGGATTTTCCCGGTATCGATGAACTGTTCCTTCACCTTGGGGAAGATTTCTGTCGCAAAATGGGCACAGTGCGTGCAGGTGAGAGAAAACCATTCCTGTACGAGCACGGGAGCCTGTGCATTACCGATAATGCGGGGCGAGAGGCGAGGGTCTTTGGGGGCTGGAGCCTGAGCGTGGGCACGCTGTGTCGCAAGGCCAGTGACAGCCAGGCCTGTGGCCATGAGTGCGGACCCATTAGTCAGAAAATGGCGACGTGACAGAAAATGACGGGCGGTCATGACAGTTCCTTTATGCTGGGTCATGGAGCGTTAAGTGGTGCAGGATTGGTTAACAGGACCATTCAGCCATGAACGGCAAGAGGGGCTTCACCGTCAAGGGGTTGGACTGGATGAAGCCGCCTGTTCTTCTGCAGATGCAGGCTGGCGCCTAAGATGAGGCGGTACCCTCATGCGTAGGGTCAGTATGTGGCGAGCATCGGAGTCAATGACCCGGAATTCCAGCCCGCTGGGATGGACGAGCACTTCATCACGGGCAGGAACATGCTCGGCGAGGTGAAAGACGAGGCCGCCGACTGTTTCAATCTCGGCTTCCCGTTCTTCCCGTGTCAGAACGGGGCCGAGCCGTTCTTCCAGCTCTCTGACGGGCAGGCGAGCGTCAAGATCGATCGTGCCGTCTGGGCGGTTGAACCATGGGGTGGTGACGGGCTCGTCATGTTCGTCTGAGATGTCGCCAACAATGGTCTCGATGAGGTCCTCAATCGTGACGAGGCCGTCAATGCTGCCATATTCATCAATGACGAGTGCCATGTGGGTACGCCGCTGCCGCATCTGTAGCTGAAGGTCCAGCACGGGGATGCTGGGGGCGACCAGAAGCGGTTGGCGCAGGAGTGAACGCAGATTGAAAGGTTCATCCGTACCGATATGGGCGACCAGATCCTTGACGTGGATCATGCCGATGATGTCATCAAGTTCCTTATGATAGACGGGCATCCGGGAATGGTTTTCTTCCCGCATCAGTCCCAGCGCCTCATCAAATGACAGGTCATCGGGCATGGCGATGATATCGGCACGGGGGATCATGACGTCATCGGCGGTGATGGTACGCAGGCGTAGTACATTCATGATGAGCGCCCGTTCCTGCCTGTCCAGTTCCTGAGAATCAGGATTTGTCTTTCCTAGGCTGGCGGCTTCTCGGACGAGGTCAGTAATATGCTGCCTTATGGTCTTTGTGTGTGCCTTGCGGTGGAAAAGTTTCATTGGAAAGACTGAATTCCTGTTGAGGGACAGTAAGGGGTATGTGAAGGGCGGTACGTCAGGCGTGGCGTGGTTTCCACGGGTCACCGAAGCCCATCCGGCGCAGGATGAATGTTTCCAGCCCTTCCATCTGTCGGGCTTCACCGGGATGGTGATGGTCGTGGCCAGCGAGATGCAGGAGCCCATGTACGACTAGATGAGCCGTATGTGCACGGAGGCTCTTGCGGGCCTGCTCGGCTTCTCGCCGCATGGTCTGGTAAGCGAGGATGATATCCCCGCCCAGCATGGGAGCTGGTGGCTCGAATGTCAGGACGTTGGTGGGCTTGTTTTTGCCCCGGAACTGGGCATTGAGCCGTTTGATATGCTGATCGTCAGCAAAGACGAAGGAAGGCGCTGGTGCGTCTTCCAGAAAGATATGGCCATAACGTTGGGCCATGATACAGGCCCTTTGAACGAGCTGCTCTACGTTGCCCAATGCAGCCCGCCAGCGTGGATCAGAGATCAGAACCTCAGCGTGAGGAGCGGTAGGGCGTTTCATGATGCGTCCGGTAGGAATAGTGAGGATCAGGTGCCATGTCGGCAGCCTGCTGATCGTAAGCTTCGACAATACGGGCGACAAGGGGGTGGCGGACCACATCAGCTGCCGTGAGGGGGCAGATGGAAATACCTTTCACGCCTTCCAGTGTCGCTACGGCATCTTTCAGGCCGGATGTGACCCCACGGGGCAGGTCAATCTGACTGAGGTCGCCCGTGATGGCCATGCGTGTGCCGGACCCCATGCGTGTGAGGAACATCTTCATCTGGGCTGGAGTGGTGTTCTGTGCTTCATCAAGGATGACGTAGGCGTGCCCCAGTGTCCGGCCACGCATAAAGGCGAGTGGAGCGACCTCAATCTCTCCGCTGGCCATACGGCGGGAGACCTGATCGCCGGGCATCATGTCATGCAGGGCATCATAGAGAGGGCGGAGATAGGGATCGATCTTTTCCCGCATGTCTCCCGGTAGAAAGCCAAGACGCTCTCCAGCTTCTACGGCGGGGCGGGAGAGGATGATCCTGTCCACCTGTCCTGCCTGAAACATGGCGACAGCCTGAGCCACGGCCAGATAGGTCTTACCTGTACCGGCTGGACCGATGCCAAAGACGAGCTCTTTATGGGCCAGTGCTTTCATATAGGCGCTCTGACCGGGAGAGCGGGGAGCGATGGCACCACGTTTTGTCTGGATATGCGGAAGATTGTCCAGTGAGGAAGCATCCATGGGGGGAGCCGTTTCTTCTGCGGAGGGAGGGCGTGGAGTGCGGCGATGGGATGGCAGAGCTGTCAGCCGTATGACGCCATCAACCTGATCGCCATCAACAGGCAAGCCTTTGCCAGCCTGTTGATAAAGCGCCTGAAGAACGGCCTGTGCGCGGTTTACGGCTTCCGTTTCGCCAGAAATGGCGACACGGTTCCCCCGGCAAACCAGACGTGTTCCCGTCCCCTGTTCCAGCCGGATGAGATGACGGTCATGATCTCCGAGGACTTTCTGGAGGCGGTGATTGTCCTCAAAGCGCAGGGTTGTCGTGCGGTGCCCTTCCTGACCGGAAGAAAAGGGAGTTCGGGAAGAACGACTCAAATGGCTGTGCCTTCCTGTTCATGGAGGTGACCACCAAGGGAATTGGTGAAGGGGGCCGTAATATGAACTTTGACGATCTGGCCGATCAGGGACGGGTCTCCATCAAAATGGACAGGCTGGAGATAAGGGGACCGCCCATTTAGCTGACCCGGCTTGCGGCCGATTCCTGTCACAAGGATATCCTGAACCGTCCCGACAAGAGAAGCATTGAATGCATCCTGCTGTTCCCGCAGGAGCGCCTGAAGGGCTGCCAGTCGCTTTTCCTTCACATCCTCAGCCACCTGAAAGGGCTGTCCTGCCGCAGGGGTGCCGGGGCGCTGGGAGTATTTGAAGCTGTAGGCGCTGGCAAAGCGGACATCCCGAACCAGTTGCATGGTAGCTTCGAAATCTTCATCAGTCTCACCTGGATGACCCACGATGAAGTCGGATGTCAGGGCGATATCCGGGCGGGCTTCCCGCAGGCGGCGGATGATTTCCCGATATTCATCAGCCGTATGGCCCCGGTTCATGGCTTTCAGCACCTTGTCTGATCCGCTCTGGACCGGCAGGTGAAGGTAAGGCATGAAAATGGGGTTATCCCTGTGGGCGTCAATCAGGGACTGCTCCATATCCCGTGGATGGGACGTGATGTAGCGCAGCCTTTTCAGGGCCGGGATTTTTTCGTACAGTAGGGCGGCAAGCTCTGGCAGGCTGGCCGTACCGCCTTTCCAGTCCCCATGATAGGCATTCACATTCTGCCCCAGTAGGGTGATTTCCTTGACCCCGCTGGCAACGAGACGCTCTGCCTCAGCGAGGATGGAATCTACGGGGCGGCTTGTCTCAGCACCTCGTGTATAGGGTACCACGCAGAAAGAGCAGAATTTGTCGCAGCCTTCCTGAATGGTGAGGAAAGCCGTCAGATTGCCTTCATTCTGGGGAGCAGCTTCCTCCGGGAGGAGGTCGAATTTGGATTCAACGGGGAAGTCCGTGTCAATCACGCTGCCACCGGCCCGGGCAATACGGGCGACCATTTCGGGCAGGCGGTGATAGGTCTGCGGGCCCAGAACAAGGTCCACATAAGGCGCACGTGCCAGTAGTTCCTTGCCTTCTGCCTGTGCTACGCAGCCCGCTACGGCGATGAGGGTATCTTTCCCTTCCTGCTTACGGGCCTCACGGATCTGACGCAGACGTCCCAGCTCAGAGAAGACCTTCTCGGCTGCCCGTTCGCGGATGTGACAGGTATTGAGGATGATCATGTCCGCATTGTCTGGCAGGTCCACAGGGCTGTAGCCGAGGGGCCGCAGAACATCGGCCATACGCGCGCTGTCATAGACGTTCATCTGACAGCCCCACGTGATGATGTGAAGACCGCGTGTAGGAGAGGAGGAAATCTGTTCTGGCATAGTGATTATAACAGGTTATCCGTATATCGGCGGGCGTGTGAAAGCCCTATCTCAGGGGCGAGTGTGGTCAGGTGATGTGGCATCATCCCGCAGGCGGTTCTGACGCAGGTCCTCGTTGCCTTTTTCGATGGTGGCACGAGCAGCGTTGGAAAGAGCTTTGCGGGACGGATAATCTTCCGGCTTGATGGGCGGGTGGAACATGACCGTGGCCCGCATGGAGCGCCATCTGCCCAGCCCCATCAGATGGGGGCCAAAGTCCATGTCACCGAACCATGAGAAGACAAAGGAGCGGCGATGCCGCCCGACAGGCAGGCCCTCCAGCCGGTCATAAGCGACTGACACAGGCTGGATGATGCAGGCTGGATGATCTTTGGCGGCAGGATCATCCCGCCGTTGAACGGGCTTGGCAATGGCAAAGAGCGAAGACATGAAGGGAAGCAGTCCGGACCCTTTGGAGGTCGTTCCTTCAGGAAAGAACGCAATATCATAGCCTTTCCGCAGCTGCTCGATGACCTCTTGCACGTCCTGACCAGCTTCCTGCCGGTTGCGGTTGATGAAGATGGTTCGACCAAGATAGGTCAGATAGCCGATTAGCGGCCAATGCCGGACTTCCTGCTTGGCAATGAAAAAGGCTGGGAGAACCTTGCCGAGCACCAGAACATCCAGCCATGAGCTATGGTTGGCCACATAGATGACCCGGCGTCCGTCTGGCCGAGGCTTTAAGGAGCCAGCTCGCTCTCCGATTGTATGGACCTGAAGGTTCAGGATGCGGCAGGCCACGTTCCAGAAAAAGAGCGGAAAACGGCGATACATCTTGCCCGGCATGAGCAGGCATGATCCTTGCCCGACTATACCGGCTGCAGCCCAGCAGAGTAGGCCACCCGTTTTCAGGCGGGCACGCATGCGATCCATGAACGTGTCTCGAGATGCCCGATCTTCCGCAAAAAAGCGATCGGGGTCGAAGACAGGTCTGCTGGTGTTTCGTTTTCTGGTTGAATGAGGCTCTGCAACGGACATAGCCGTCTAGATAAGCATTTTATGAGGGAGAGACAATCTTTATCAGCAGGATAGGAGCATCTTCTGCACAGGAAGACAGGAAAGAGTAATAGATGACAGAAGATAAACTTTTTTGCTGGGAACGGGTCTGTCATAAAGGTTACTAATAAGCTGGTCTGGCTGTATGGAATTCAGGTGGCAGCAGTCGGTGTGGGCCGTGACAAGCATTATTTGAAGGCATAATGGGGAAATCATCAGGATATCTGGCAAGGTTGCTTCTGTTCGCAGGGGTGCTCGGGTGTGGGGCTATGCCGGTATGGGGCGCAGATGATGATCTGCCGGTCGTCCATGCTCTTGTAAGGCATCCTCTCCCTTACGTTACAGACGTTGATCCGACTGACGATAAGGTGGTCAACGATAACATGGCTGCGGCGTCTCAATTGGTGAGCCTTCAGGCAACACGCAGTGTTGGGCCTTATGCTCTGGCTGGGCGTATAAGGGCGGATTATGACCGTTTGCAGGGCGCTTTGCAGTCACAGGGCTATTATGCCGGGCAGGTCACGATCAAGGTGGAGGCTGAGGGGAAAACTGTCGATGGGCGGTCGCCCGATCTCGCTCTGTTTCTGGTGTCTGTTCATGCTGGAGAGACAGCTCATATCCATCTTGGAGCAACGCTGGGCAAGCAGTTTACAGTTGGGGCTATCCATGTCGTGTCTGAAGACGAGGCACCACCTGCCGGGCCGGATGGAGGACAGAAAGATAAGCCAATCGTCCAGAAAACGGTTTTTCTGTCGGATACGGAACGCCAGAGCATGGGGCTGCAGGAAGGGGCTCCAGCCATAGCGGCGGATGTGCTGGCGATACAGGGCAGGCTGTTGAGTCATTTGCAGGAAGAAGGTTATGGGCTGGCGGATGTGCAGATCCCACAGGCCATATTGCATCCTGAGCGGAAGCAGATTGACGTACAGATGAAGATGAAACGGGGGCCGAAATTGATTATTGGCCCCATGACATTGAATGGGCTGCAACGTGTCAAACCCGATTATGTCAGGCGTAGAATGCTTCTGCGGGAAGGGCAGTTATATCAGCCTTCTGCGATCGAGAAGGCGCGGCTTGATCTGGGCAGTACGGGCCTGTTCTCCAGTGTGCAACAGCGTAATGGCGACAAGGTATTGCCTCTCTCCTCCATGGATGGGGTCGGTACAGGGAAGAATGGAAAAAAGGCGAAAACCGTCACACCACCCGCTGGTGTAGAGGGAGTTTTGCCGCTGAATTTTGATTTCAATGAAGGAAAACGTCATCGGGTAACGGCCGATGTCGGTTACTCTACCGACCTTGGGGGCCGGGCTGGTGTATCGTGGCTTCATAGAAACCTGTTCGGGCGGGGAGAGCAGCTACGTGTTACTACACTGGCAACCGGGCTGGGCGGCACTGCTCAGCAGGGGTTGGGTTATGATGCCTATGTTGATTTTATAAAGCCTGACTTCCTACAGCGGAGCCAGTCTTTGAATCTGCGTGTCGAGGCTATCCGTCAGCTTTTATATTCCTATCATCAGACGGCCTTTCTCCTTCAGGGAAGTGTATCACGCCCTTTAGGGAAGGACCTGTCTGGCAGTGCCGGTGTGACGCTGGAGCAGGAACATATTCGTCAGTTCGGTCGTAGCGCCGAGTATTTTATTGCGTCCATTCCAGTCAAGCTGGATTATGATGGGACGCACCGGGCCAGCCCTATTGACCCGGCAACGCATGGGTTCAAGGTCTCGATTGGGATTACGCCCTCCATTTCGATGGAACATCAGACCTCCTTTTTCATTCCCATGAACGCTCAGGCTTCCACCTATTTCGACCTGACCCATCTGGGGCTGACGAAACCGGGAGATAGTGTTTTTGCCCTGCGTGTCATGGTGGGGTCGATTCAGGGAGCTTCGACATGGAATCTTCCACCGGATCAGAGGCTCTATGCGGGTGGGCCGGGTTCCGTGCGCGGGTTTCGGTATCAGGGTGTTGGCCCGCAATATGGGACGACAAAATATGCCATCGGGGGGACGTCTATGGATGCCGGAACGATCGAGTTTCGTCAGCGTCTGCCCAAGAATTTTGGTCTGGCCGCTTTTACAGATGCGGGGCAGGTCAGCTCTAATTCTATGCCCGGACACGGGAAGCTGCGTGTGGGCTGTGGTGGGGGTGTGCGTTATTTCACGCCTATCGGGCCGGTGCGGGTGGATGTGGCCGTGCCTCTCAACAGGGCCCGCCGTGGTGACAAGTGGGAGCTTTATCTCGGTCTTGGAGAGACTTTCTGATGTGGATGCGCAGACTTTTCCGATACGGCCTTTACTGTCTGGGGGGTATGGCGTTCCTCATTGTGTTGGCTCTGGTGGGAATCAATCTTCCACAGACTAAAAGGCTGCTGGAGCGGAAACTGCCGGACTGGACAGGCGGGATGATACAGGCCGAAGGGGTGGAGGGGATTGTCCCGTGGCATCTGGCGTTGTCTCATGTCGTTCTAAAAGATCCGCAGGGCGTCTGGCTGGAAGGGCGTCATGCTGATCTTCGGCTTGGTTTGCTCGCCTTGCTGCATAAGCAGGTTCATATACGCAATCTGTCTGCGGAAGAATTGGATTATATACGTAATCCGTCATTCCCATCCGATCCGAATGCGCCGAAAACCTCCTCGACATCTCTGCCAAATTGGGGGGTAAAGCTCGACCGGCTGGCCTTGTCCCGTCTGATGGTTGGGAAGGATGTGTTCGGGCAGGATGCTGCCTTGCAGATTGAGGGTAAGGCGGCGCTTGAGAGTCTGAGCGCTCTCTCTGGGGTTCCTGCCTTCACGCATATGACGGAGGCCAGCCTGTCCTTGACAGCGCAGCGACTGGATCATCCGGCACATTTGCAGCTTGACCTGCGGACGGGACGTCATGAAGCGGACGGTCAGCTTCATTATGACGAGGATGCGCAGGGCTTTGCATCATCGCCGGGTGGGCTGAATGTTCTGGACCCTCTGGCGGTCGATCTTTCTCTGCATGGTCCTTACGGTGCTCTGAAGACACAGTTGGCCGTGAAAGCGGCTACCCAGCAAGAGACGCCTTTGACGGCCGATATGCAGGGGAGTCTTGATCTTCTGCATCTTACTGATGATTTGACATTGGCTTTTCATGCGCCTGCTATGGTGATCCGCCCCGGCATGGGGTGGGAAACGCTGGATATGAAGGCTGCTGTACAGGGTGCGATGCTGGACCCGCATGGGACAGTACAGCTTGATGGTACAGACCTGACGGCATCCGGTGCTGGGGTGGAGCGCATACATTTCCAGCTTGGTGCTCAGAATGGGGGGATACAGGCCCTTTTGGCACGGGATGCAGCTGCTCTGAGGCGGGTGCTGGTGGGACGGCCTTTAGGAGATGATAGCAGACTGTCTCTATCGGCTCGATTGGATGGGATTAGCTTGCCCGGTAAGGCATCTACAATTCTCGCCGCTGCGCCGCTGACGCTGGAAGCCACCATACAACCTTACCACGAGGATAGACCGTACCAGATAGATGTTGAGCATGATGCTGTGCATCTCGGCATGACGGGCACACTGACATCCAATCTGACAGGACATATGCAACTGGATATGGACAGATTGCCGGACCTTACGGTTTTGCTGGGGCAAAACTTGTCTGGTCTAGTGCATGTGAGTGGGGATGTGTCCCTGCCGCTGGGCCATCCGGGTGATATGACAGCGGCTCTTGATGGTCAGTTTGGGTTGAAGGAAGGGCCTGCTCCAGCTGTAGCCTTAATTGCCGATCAGGGGACCTTGCATGTCAGGGTGAAGCGTCAGGACGATGGTAGCATCCATCTGGAACAGGCCACTTTGGGAGGAAAAGCGTTTCATCTGGAGGGGAATGCCCTGTTGGATCAGAAGCAGGTTCTGTCTTCTTCGTTGAAACTGTCTCTTTCTGATATGATGGCTCTGAATCCTGCTTTGAGAGGACACCTTTTTCTGGATACGGCCGTGGAAGGGCCGCTGACTGACCTTGCCATGAAGGTGCATCTGACGGGGCGGCTCGGTGTCGTGCATTCCGGTACGGTTTTACCAGAAGCGCCGTTGGATATGCAGGCGGATCTGATTCATCTTCCGTCTCAACCTCAAGGAACGGTGCAGGTGAGTGGGGCGCTCGACAGCTCTCCATTGAAGTTGAGCATGGAGTTTGCCCGCAAGGTTGATGGTGAGGTGACGGCCAAGCTCGACACGTTGACATGGAAAGACCTTCAGGGGAGGGCCGCACTAACTTTGCCTGCTGGCCGTCTCATCCCACAGGGGGATGTAGAGCTGCGTGTTTCTCGTCTGGATGGATTCAGTCGCCTGTTGGGGAGACCGATGACTGGCCATGTTCAGTTGGGGCTTCATACGTTACCCGGTGCCGGGAAGAATGATTCTGGTGGCTTACATGATCGTCTGCATCTGCTGGTTGATGGTCAGTTCCGTATGGGAAGTTATGCCGTCAATGCGTTGAATCTGAAGGGGGATGTCCAGCATTTATATGAGGACCCTGTTATTGACATGGGGCTGAAACTGTCCGGTCTGCGTGTCAATGAGATGACAGGAGACCTACAGGTGCTTGCGAAAGGGCCGCAATCGGCCCTTGCGATACAGGGACATGGGGCTCTTGATCATGTCATGCAGTCTTCAGCTCAGTTCAGCCTTGCAGCATTGGTCAATATTCCGGGGCAGGAAGTGCATCTGAATAAGCTCTCCGCCGGGCTGAAAGGTGATGAAATCAAGCTGCTTTCACCGGCAGTGCTTCATTATGGGCAGACACTCTCGGTTGAGCATCTTTCGGCGGAACTGCGCCCTCCTCATGGGATTGCGGGACGTGTGTTTCTGGATGGAAGTTTAAAACCTGAGCTAGCTCTGGAGGCACGGCTCGAGCGTATCACGGCGGCACTGGCAAAACCGTTTGTGGCATCTCTACCTGTTGAGGGTGAGTTTGCGGCGGCGGCCAAGTTGAAGGGCAGTCTAACAGCCCCGGAAGGGCGCGTGACTCTTGATGGTAAGGGAATTCGTTTCATCAGTGAGGCAACTGATTCGCTCCCAGCGGGACGGCTGCATGTGCAGGCTGATATGGACGGGAAGCAGGCTCATTTGCAGACGGAATTGAGGGCAGGAGACCCTATAGCGCTTCTGATAGCGGGACAGATTCCTCTCAAGCCCGATGGTGCTTTGGGTGTGACGGCCAAGGGACGGGTTGAGCTGTCTGCTGCCAATGCTTTTCTTGGTACTGGCGGGATGGGAGTTGGCGGACAGTTGAGTCTTGATCTCGGTGTGAAGGGCAGTCTGCAACAACCTCAGCTTTCTGGTACGGTGCAGCTGCATGGTGGGTCTTTTGACCATTTTGCCGAGGGTGTGCATTTGCATGCCATGGATGCCGTTCTAACAGCACGGGGTGATGCGCTGAATGTAGAGCATTTTACGGCTCGGGCAGGACAGGGAACATTGGGCCTGACGGGGCAGATTGGTGTTTTGCATCCGGGGCTGCCTGTAGATCTGCGTTTTGCCATGGATAAGGCACAACCTGTGCAGAGTGATATGCTGACAGAGGAGATTAACAGTCGTCTGCATATCTATGGTCAGGCCACAACACGTCTTGATGTTGATGGGAATATTACTGTGCCAGAGGCATCTATTACCCTGCCAGATTCGATGCCTGCTTCTGTGCCACAGTTGGAGGTGATTACGCCAGATCAGGCGAAGACTGTGACACGTCCGGCTCCTAAGCTAGTTATTGGGTTGAATATTGATTTCATCTCACCGGAGAAGCTGTTTGTTCGGGGGCATGGTCTGTTCGCAGAGATGCAGGGCAAGCTGCATATTGGTGGTGTCAGTTCCGTACCGGTGATCACGGGGGGGATCAATCTGAAACGTGGTAATTTCAACCTGGCAGGAATTAATCTGAACTTCACTTATGGGCAGGTCGGTTTTAACGGAGCGAGTGCGGCACATAAGCTTGATCCAACGGTGGATTTCCGGGCAGATCGGAATGCCAATGGGACGTTAGCAAGCCTGTTGGTGCGTGGATATGCAAGCAATCCGAAGATTGATTTTGTTTCTAATCCCAGCCGTCCCCGTGATGAAGTGCTGTCCATTCTTCTGTTTGGTGCAGATAGGAGCTCTCTGTCGTCAACACAGCTTGCGTCTCTTGGGTTGGCTGTTGTGCAGATTGGTGGTAGTTCTGCTTTTGACCCAATGGGTAAGGTGCGTAGCTCCCTTGGTTTGGATCACCTCGCCATTGGTGGCGGAAATAGTGTTGGTAATGGCGCTGCCAGCGTTGAGGCGGGAAAATATGTCATGAAAGGTGTGTACGTAGGTGCCAAGGAAGGTCTCTCTGGCAAGGGGGCTCAGGCCCAAGTGAAGGTTGATCTGACAAAACGGTTACAGCTCAACACAACTGTAGGGACGGGAGGGCAGGTTACAGGATTTACGACACCAGAGAATGATCCGGGGTCCAGCATCGGGCTGTCTTATGGGATAGATTATTAGAGACCGTCCCTATAGACAGGAGAGGGGAGATACCTCCATGCTATCGGTCATCAAAGGGAAGGACTTGTCATGCGTTTTCGGTTACGGACTGTTTTTGCGGCTATAGCTCTGTCCTGCTCGTTCCCGATGGTTGCCTCTGCGCAGGTTGTGACGGATTCTTCCCAGATTCAGCCGGGGTTTTACAGGGTTGAGCCGCAGCATACGCAGATTAGTTTCTCAGTGCTGCATTTTGGTTTTACCGTGTTTGAGGGATTGTTTTCTGGAGTTTCAGGTATTCTTCAGCTGGACCCCAGTCAGCCAGAGGCCTCCAGCCTGTCGGTGTCTGTTCCGGTAGCATCGGTTCTGACAACAAACAGCAAATTGATGACAGAGCTGAAGGGACGTGAATGGCTGGCAGCCGAACAGTTTCCCAAGGCCGAGTTTGTATCTGTCAGTGTGAAGCAGACAGGGAGGGATGACGCCCTCGTATCAGGCAATCTGACACTGCATGGAATAACCCATCCTGAGACATTGCGTGTTCATTTCGTTGGGGCAGGGGTCAATATGCTGGATAAGAAGTACACGGTCGGATTTGATGCTACTATGGTGATCAAGCGTAGCGATTTTGGTATTAAGATGTTCATACCCTATGTCAGTGATGAGGTAGAGCTGAGAATAGCAGGTGCTTTTGAGAAGCAGAGTTCTATCTCACCAGCGTCACAGGAAAATAGATAATTTCTGTTTGGTTCTTAGCAGGCTCGTCATTCTTTCTTTAAGGTGATGAGCCTGTTTTTAAGCTTGTTCAGTTGGCATAATCATATTTTTTTTATTTCAAACATACAAAGCAAAGAAACGAGGAGGGGGAAGTACAGGCGGCAACATCGCTATACACAAATGTTTCAGGACTAAAGCTGTTTATATAGCTCCCTCCTCACAAAAGAGGAGGGAGCGGAGCGGCCTAGAGATCAAGAGGACCAGTTATGTTCAAAATCTCCATAAAGCGTCAGGCCGCCATCAACATAGAGCGTCTGACCCGTAATATAGCTGCTTTCTTCAGATGCCAGAAAGCCCATTGCTTCAGCAATTTCATTACTATTGCCGGGGCGCTTCATGGGGATATGGCTTGCAACAGCTTCATATTGTTTGGGGTCTTTTACCCATGAATCATTGATCGGCGTAACAATGGCTCCGGGAGCCACAGTATTGAACCGGATCCCACGGGATGCATATTCAAGAGCCAATGTACGAACAATATTGTCCACGGCCCCCTTGGATGCTGAATAACCCAGATAATGCGGTTTTGGAATCAGCTGATGGACGGAGGAATTAACAACGACCCGTCCTTTAACGTCATGCTTCAGCCAGTAACGCAGAGCAGCGCGGCAGCAGAGCATAACACCTGTTACGTTAACGGCCATGACGCCTTCAAAATCAGCCAGTTTGATATCTTCAGATGGTGAAGGAATCTGATAGCCCGCATTGCAAATCAGAATATCAAGGCCGCCCATGGCTTCGATGCTTTTCTGAAAAATACTGTCGATGGCATCTTCCTGAGAGACATCACCCGCAACGATGACATGATCACCACTGGAAACTTTAGGGAGAGTTTCCCAGACAGCTTTCAGCTTGTCTTCTTTACGTCCATTGATGGCAACTCGTGCACCATGCTGGGCAAAATATTGTGCAGTGGCTTCACCGATCCCCTGGGATGCTCCAGTGATCAGAACCTTCTGTCCCTCAAAACGCTTTGATGACGCTATGGACATGATTTAGAACCTTTTCCCGTTAGGATTCTGAAGAAAGAATCCCCCTCCCAGAATGACGAAGAAATAGGGGAGGGGAAGGCTAGAATCAGGCGTTTTTCATGGTCTGGGTCAGATCTTCCAGAACCTTAGCCGGATCCTTATTTTCCAATACGGCCAACTCAGCGACAAAACGCTCCTGAGCTGCCTCAAAAAGTTTACGTTCAGAAAAGCTGCCGTCAAGACTATCAACATTGCGGCGAAGATCACGGAGAACCTCCGCAATCTGGACGAGATCACCTGAATTGATCTTTTCCTGATAAGCAACGGCCCGGCGTGCCCACATGCCACGGCTGACATGAGGTTTACCTTTGATGACGGCCATGGCCTTGTCCACAATCTCACGCGTGGCGATCTTACGCAGACCGGACTTGCGTGCCTTGGCCAAGGGAATGCGCAAGGTCATCTGATTGCCGGGGAAGGAGATCTGGATCATCTCGATTTTTGTATCGGCGATCTCTTCCTCACCAATCCGGTCGACACGACCTACGCCATGAGCGGCATAAACGATGGAGTCTCCCTCACGGAAAGGATTCTTTTCCTGTTCGGGGTCTTTCTGGCGGGCGGTGTGTTCAGCGGCGGCACGGGCCATCTCATCAGTCACACCGCCCTTCTGGGGCATTCTGAAACTGTTGTTCATAGGGGAAATAATATCAGAAAGAGGCTACTCTGTCTTGCCTTACCTAATGACTGGTTTCTTTCCCCTACATGGTCTCTTTCTGCCGATGGAACCTCAGGGAAGCTGACCAAAGCGTGGGACTGGCATGGGGTGGGATTCCAACCCCAATGGCTGGAGCAGATCACGTTCGATCGTGCGGCTCATGGTCAGCATAGGCAGGGCATGAGGACTATTCTTGAAAGGCTCCTGAAGATTTCTCCCACTACGGTCAAGCATCTGAAAAAGCACACCAATGATGCTGGAACCAAGTGGAGTAATCCACCCTAATGTCTGTACGGCAGACAGTGGAAGAAGGATGCAGAAAAGATGTGTGACGACATTGGGCAGAATGGAATACTGCACCGGCAGGGGAGTATTGCGGATACGCTCCAGCCCCCCTTGAGCATTGGCGAGATCGGAGAGAATGCGGTCGATGGTGCCGTGAACGGCCCCATCCACGTTCCGTTTCTCAACGAGCTCCCGGACGGACTGCCCAATTCGGTAAAGAAGGGCATTAGCCGGGTTACCGCAAGAAAAGACGAATCGATAGGTGTCGTCATCCAGCAGGGTGCGGATAGCATCATCTGGCTTATTGCCACTCAGGGATGACTTAAGAATGTACGGGTAGGCGGCCATGGCACGAGCAAGATCGGGCTGCCCACCAAGGAGTGACTCGACCTCTCTGCCAAAAGAGCGGCAGTTGTTGGTCACAGCTCCCCATAGGGTTCTTCCCTCCCACCAGCGAGCATAGGCTGCGTTGTTGCGTATGCCCAGAAAAATGGCCAAGGCAGACCCCATGAGAGAGAAGGGCAGAGCCGGCTGCTCCATCCATTCCTGATGGAAAATCTGAAAGAGGATAACCACCACACAGTCCCATCCTGTCAGGATGACCAACGGCGGAATGATTTCCCGGAACAATATGGAAAGGCCATAGCGGCGTTTGATGATCAAGGTGGCAAATTCCTCACATACGGAGTGGTGAATATGTCAGGGCTTGAAGCCCGCTCATTCTGTGGCACAATTCAGGCCAAAGAAACAGCGACAGATCAGGATTATTAAGAAATGGACGTTCGCGCCGCAATTGCTCTCGAAGCAGGAAAACCACTGGTCGTAGATACGGTCCAGCTGGAAGGCCCTCGTGATGGGGAAGTTCTGGTGGAGATTATGGCCACAGGGCTGTGTCACACGGATAAATACACGCTCTCCGGCAAAGACCCGGAAGGGCTATTCCCCTCCATTCTGGGGCATGAAGGTGCCGGGATCGTGCGGGAAGTCGGAGCTGGCGTAAAACATCTGAAGCCCGGCGATCATGTGATTCCTCTCTACACGCCGGAATGTCGTGAATGCCCGTCCTGCCTATCCCGTAAGACAAATTTGTGCACATCCATCCGCAGCACGCAGGGTAAAGGGCTGATGCCGGATGGAACGACCCGTTTTTCCTATAAAGGGAAACCCGTCCATCATTATATGGGCTGCTCCACTTTCGCCAACTTTACGGTTATGCCGGAAATTGCTCTGGCAAAGATTCGTTCTGATGCCCCTTTCGACAAGGTTTGCTACATTGGCTGTGGCGTGACGACCGGCATCGGGGCTGTTCTGTTTACGGCGAAAGTTGAAGCAGGCTCCACGGTAGCCGTTTTCGGGCTTGGTGGTATTGGGCTGAATGTCATTCAGGGTGCCAAGATGGTCGGGGCCAACCGCATTATTGGTATTGACATCAACCCTGAGCGTGCCGCTATGGCTCGTAAGTTCGGTATGACTGATTTCGTTAACCCCAAGGAACTGGGCGAGAAGGGCGATCTGGTTGCTCATCTCATCGAAATGACCGGCGGTGGTGTTGACTATACCTTCGAGTGTGTAGGTAACGTGACCCTGATGCGTCAGGCTCTGGAAAGTGCCCATCGTGGTTGGGGTGTATCCTGCGTGATCGGTGTTGCTGGTGCAGGGCAGGAGATCAGCACACGGCCGTTCCAGCTGGTGACGGGCCGCCGCTGGATTGGTTCTGCTTTCGGTGGTGCCCGTGGTCGTACAGATGTACCGAAAATCGTGGATTGGTACATGGAAGGGCGTATCAACATTGATGACCTCATCACTCATGAGATGAAGCTGGATGACATCAATAAGGGCTTCGAGATGATGGAGCGTGGTGAGGGCATTCGTAACATCGTGAATTACACATTATGACAGAACAGCCATTCACATTGGTTGAACGTCATGCGTGCTGTGGGGGAGAGATACGCTGTCTCTCCCATCAGTCGCATGAGCTGGGATTGCCTGCCCGGTTCAACCTGTTCCTGCCAAAGAAGGCATTGGCCGGTGAGGCCGTACCTGCAGTGTATGTGCTGGCGGGGCTGACCTGCAATCAGGATACGTTCCTCATCAAAAGCAATGCCATCCGCTATGCTGCTGAGTATGGCCTTGCTCTGGTAGCACCGGATACGTCCCCACGAGGGGCTGATGTTGCTGGTGAAGATGAGGCGTATGACCTGGGGACAGGAGCAGGCTATTATGTCGATGCCACGTCAGACCCATGGGCAGCTCATTATCGCATGGGGTCCTATGTTCGCCATGAGCTACCAGCTTTTGTGGAAAAACATTTCCCCATAAAGGTAGGTCGCCGTGGAATCATGGGGCATTCCATGGGGGGAATGGGAGCTCTGTCCGTTGCTCTCGGTGATGCTGAGGCATGGACGACCGTGTCTGCTTTCGCCCCTATCGCAGCACCTTCGCGGGTAGATTGGGGACAGAAGGCAACAGCTACCTATTTTGGTGGGTATGAAGCAGAGTGGGGGCAGTATGATCCTTGCCTTCTTCTGCAAAGTGGACGGACCCATCCGGGGATGTTTCTAGTTGATCAGGGGCTTGATGATGAATTTCTTACTCGTCTGAGACCTGATTGGCTTGAACAGGCAGCCAGAGATGCAGGTCAGTCCCTGACGCTGCGCCGCCATGAAGGCTATGACCATTCTTACTGGTTCGTGCAGAGTTTTATTCAGGACCATCTGAAGCATCATGCTGAGGGGTTACTTTGATCGTCCCCCTGAGGTGAAAAACCCCTCTCCACTATTATGGAGAGGGGTTTTTTTATTAGGAAGATACTTTCTCCCCATAGAGAGTTTCTGGCCTGATATCCGGTTCAGTCAGGTTCGTGATTCCGGATGGTGTCAAGGCTTGGTAGAAACAGCTGCGGCGTCCCGTATGGCACGCAACACCTTTTTGTTGGACGGTTAGAAGAAGGCAGTCTGCATCGCAATCCAGAGATGCGGCCAGAAGATGCTGTTCCTGCCCAGAGCTTTCCCCTTTACGCCATAATTTGTTGCGGCTGCGGGAGTAATAGCACACCCGGCCGGTCTTCAGCGTTTCGGCCAGAGCGTCCCGGTTCATCCATGCCAGCATGAGAACATGACCAGCTTCATCCTGCGCTATGGCGCTGATAAGGCCCTGCTCATTGAACTGAACCTTGTCTAACAAGGTGTCGAGAATGGGGGATGTAATGGGTTTCCATGTCATATCAGGGTGCTTTCTCTTGCTGGGTGTTCTCATCTTTGGGAAGCCAGTCTGGCCAGTTTAGTGTTATGGTCTGTTGCCCCAGCATCAGGCCAGATGCAGTCCATGCTTTGCGATGGAGCAGGGCTAATCCGTATTGGCCATCATGAGACCGAAGCTCGCCAACATCCTGCCCTTCGAGGGTAATAATGCCTTCTTCAGATAGAGGTTTTCCATCAGAGGAGGTGATGGGGAGGATTCGTTTTTTGATGAGGCCCCGATAATGCGTACGGGCTGTGACCTCCTGTCCCAGATAGCAGCCTTTTGTCCATGAAACCCCATGGAGATGGTCCATGTTGGCTTCCAGCACGAGCGTCTGACCGGCAATTATGTCGTTATCATCAGGGATGCCAGCTAGAAGACGGCGAGTCAGTAGGGTGGTATCATCCGCATCTGTTGTCGGTAGGGAGGCTGGTACGATGGCACGCCAGCCTAAAGCGGGATGGCGTGGGTCCATTGTATGGAGGGTGGCCCCTTCTGGGGGGGCACTGTCAGGAGGGCCAGTCAGGATGGCGCTGTCCTGACGCTCGATCTGCACATCGGCACGTAGCCTGAACCGGCGGAGTGTCTTGATGAAAGAGTCGGCCTGTTCTTCTGGAAGATCCATCAGAAGCGCCGTTTCGGTCTTCCAGAGGAAAAAGAGCGTTTGGATACGCCCTTGTGCATTGAGCATGGCTGCCCAACAGCTGGCATTGAGTGAAAGAGTCTGTATATCGTTGGTTATGAGGCCATTTAGAAAGCTGATACGTTCATTTCCTGTTAGTGAAATGACAGCACGGCGTGAAAGATGGTTGCGCTTCATCATTGTCCGCATGATAGTGGTGAATCTGGGAGAGGGAACTTCGCCCTATTCCAGCATGGGATACAAGGTATCATTTCGGGATACCGGATGACCAAAGGGGATTTTAGAGCCTTGGCAACAGATGAGATCATCAATCCTGCCATTGATACCACAGGGCGCCGCTGGCAGCTGTTCCAGTTCATCGGGCCAATTCTGGGTGTGTTCCTCGTCATTGTGACAATTGCCTTTGTCACACTGTATACCTATCGGACCATGCGGGAAGGGGCGATCACGCTTTCGCGAAATCTGCTCAGGAGCCAGCAGCGCTACATCACCGAGGAGGTTAGCCACTATCTGTCGCCTGCGACTGGCATCTCATTCATGGCGAGTAATATGCTTGCCAGTGATGACATAAAGCTGAATGCGGCGACCTTCATGGCGTTGGGTCGTTCCGTCTTGCGGGGGATGCCGCATGTGGATAGTTTCTACATGGCGGACGATCAGGGTCATTTCTGGATGTCGACCCGCCGTGAAGGTGAGTATGAGGAAACAACCCTACAGCAGGAAGACGGGGCTCCTTATTACCGGCACAGGATCACAGATAAAGACGGCCGTCTCATTTCCACCGATAGACTTTCGGCAGAGGGATATGATCCACGGCTGCGCCCATGGTTCACGGGTGCCATTCGTTTTGAGAACAGGTCACCTGATAACCGTCTGTACTGGACAGACCCTTATCCGTATCTGTCGACTCATCAGTTTATTGTTACGGCCTCTCTGGCATTTCATACGCTGGATGGTCGGCATGTTGTTTTTGCCATCAGCATCTCTCTGAACCAGCTGACGAAATTCGTTAACAGCCTCAAGGTGGGTAAGAGCGGGCAGGCTGTCATTGTGGATTTGAGTGGCCATGTAATTGCTGGTCACAACATGATGGATATAGGAAAGCCGGGCTTTGATGCTACCGATGTGCATCTGGATCCTAAGACGCAACCTGTATTCATTCGGGCATTGAATGTCTTTCGTGTGATGGGTGACGGCACGGGGATGGTCAATGCCAGAGGTGAAGATTACGTCACCATTGCATCTGCCATGCCTCTTGCCAAACGCTCATGGGTGCTATTGCTGAATGCGCCTGAAAGCGATTTTGCAAGCTTTACGCACGTTGTTCAGAAGCAGGCTGTTTATTTCTCTCTTGTTATCGTTGGGCTGGCTTTGGTCCTTGCCATGGGGCTGATCTATCAGGGGCGGCGTGTTGAACGGTTACAGAAGGGGCTGAGTTCCATTGAGGTGAAAAAGAAGGAGGACAATGCTGTTCTTCTCAAAATTACCAATATGGATGGGCTGCTCAATTCCGAGCAGGAGCAGCCTTATTTCTGTGAAGCTTTGGCAGAGCGGGCCGTAGCCCGCCGGGCCAGCATATGGCGCCTGCTTTCTGATGGTGACAGGCTTCTCTGTGAAGATATGTTCGATCGGGAGAAGGATGCCCATGGCTCCGGCATGGAGCTAACCCGGAATGGGCATCCTGGCCTATTCGAATATCTCGATGGGGGGCATTCCATAGACCTGCGTGATGCAGAAGGGGATCAGCGGTTTCAGAGCGTGCAGCGTGTTGTCATGCGGATGATTGGAACTAGCCATCTTTTCTTCATGCCTGTGATGGAGGAACACCGCCCGGTTGGCGCTATTATGCTGGAGGACCCTATCCAGCTTGGTGAAGTTGATCGGGTCATCATGCTCATTTCGTCTGTTTTGGCGGTTCGTTTTGGTCAGGTGCAGGAGGAAGAAAAGAAGATTGCCTCCGAACAAGGGCAGGCATCCGCATCTCTCGCTACAAGAGCCTCCAGACCTCAAATGAGGATCGTTGAAGGCTTTATTCTCCGTCCTGATGAAAATGAGGGGTCTGATCTTCCATTGCCGGGTCTGTACCCGACTGTACCGATCATGGTGTTGGAGTTCTTCGAGTCCTATTCGTCCAACCGTGATACAGCTCAGGCTATGCTGGAGCTGGTGGCTGAGCTGGCCGAAAAGATTGAAGCGATAGCCAAAGATCGCAGCCTGTTCTCCATTCAGGTGGCAGGAAACCGCTTCATTTTTCTGGGAAGCTGCATGCAGGAGCCGGATGCTGAAGGGGCTGTCCATCTTGCAGAGGCGGCCATCGGTATCCGTGAAGCGTGCTTGATGGTTATCGCCCAGATGAATACGCAGCTTATGTTCCGGATAGGGATAGATATCGGCTCTGTTCTTGTGGCGCATTTCGGGGAAAGGCACGATATTTTCAATCTGTGGGGTGAGGGGCTGACGATGGCTGAAGCTCTTGCCCACAATGCCCCTGATGGCGGGCAGATACAGGTTTCCGAGCGTGCTTATCAGACATTGCAGGGGCTGTTCCTGTTCCGTCTGCGGGGCGAGTTCTTCCTGCCTAATAATGGGATTGCCAATAGCTACATTCTGGCAGGTAGAAGCGAGAGTGGCGTGGTAGGGAAACGATGAATTTCTCGGAGCGTTTTGCCATCATCAATAGCGGACTGGCTATTCTTGGGCGCTTCTCCCGGTCTCAGCCCCGTTTCTTTCTGATCATGATTGGTGGGGCTTGGGGTGTTCTCTATGAGATGCTACACCCCAGCGCATGGCGCCGGACGGTTCTTATTGAGTTCCGGCGCAACCTGCGTCAGCTCGTTGGTAGCGGTTTTTTCAGCGTGGTGGTTGTGGCGTTTATCACCGGGCTGGGGCTGGTATCGCAGGCTGTGTACTGGCTTGGTTTCGCTGGCATGTCTCAGATGACGGGTAGTCTTCTATCCAGCGTTTTGTTGCGGGAAATTGCGCCTATTCTTGTGGGGGTTATCCTGCTTGGGCGTTCCGGTATGCTGATGCTGACCGAAATGGGGAACCTGACAACGGGCGGGCGACTCAAAACTCTGAGTGGGATGGGGATTGATCCTTTTCTGGCTTTTGTCGTGCCCCGGACGATTGCCACGACTGTGAGTGGCATCACGCTAGGAACGCTGTTCAGCGTGATTGCCCTAGCTATGGGTTATGTGGCCTGCTGGATGAAGGGGATCGTCACCGTGTCGATCTGGTCCTTCATCTTTGAGGTCATCAACAGCATGCAGCTTGTTGATTATGTGGGTATTCCCCTCAAGTTTCTTCTGAGTGGGGCTAGTGTTGGGCTCTGCTGCTGCCTTTCAGGTATGGATGTGACTTCAGAAGATAATCTGACAACATTCCTGCCACGGGGCTTCTCTCGTGGAATCATGTCCATTCTTGTCATCAACGTGCTTGTTGACATTGTTCTGGGGAGCTTCTGATGCCTGAGAAGACGACCCTTTCAGAAAGTGGTTATGGCTTTGTCCTCAAGCTGGATGACGCCATTCCTGTATCAGATTCTACGGGACTGCCGCCGGTAAGGTATAATCTTTCCATAGAGCCGGGCGAATGTGTGTTTGTGGAATGCAGGGATGATGTTCGGGCCGCTCAGTTCACGGATTTCTGCGCCGGGCTTCTTCCTGTCAAGAAAGAGGAGGAAGCGAACGGGAAGCAGGGAAGTGTCAGCTGTATGGGGTTGAATTGGGCAGAGCTGGATGAACGGCGTGCCCAAGCCCTGCGTGGTCGTATTGGTCGCATCACAGGTGATAGTGGCTGGATAGACCTCTATGAAATGCATCTGAACATCCTCTGGCCGAGCCTGCATCATAGCCGTACGCCTTATGACAAGCTGGTTGCGGAGGCTGTTCATCTTTCCCAGCTTTTTGGTCTACCGGGTCTGCCAACGCAGCTCCCTGAAAAACTTTCACCTCTTGATAGGAAACGTTCTGAATATGTCCGGGCCTTCATGAACAGACCTTCCTTGCTTTTGCTGGAAAACCCGGTCAGTCTTGGTGCGCCTGTTGAACTGTATAATGCCTTTTTTACAGAGTTGACGGTGGCAAGGGAGCGGGGCTGTGCGGTCCTCTGGATTGGCTCGGAGCGGTCTGCTTGGGCAGGTTATGCCAGACCCGGCATGCAGCGTTTCCGTCTTGGTGGTAATGGTCTCATAAAGTGAGAGATATGTGATGCGTCCCCTGCTTTTTCGTCGGCGTACCGGTCTGGCAGCTCCTCTGTTCAGAAGTTCTTTCATGGATGAATGGGTAGGGCTGCTCGTTCTGTTGGCCATTGTCATTTTGACGGCCTCACTGGTGGAGGTCGGGTTCCTCAAACAGTGGCTGACCCCGGCAGGACGCATTCATTTTGTTCTTCCGGAAAGCGGCGTGGCTGGTTTGGCTGTGAATAATGACATTGAGGTCATGGGTGTTCGTGTGGGGGAAATACGAAAACTCGACCTTAATGAATCGGGCCGTATGTACGCAGAAGGGACGATTGAACCTCATTTTGAGCGTTTTATCAGGAGTGATAGCGTTGCGACTATTAAACGCCGTCTGGTGGTCGCTGGAGCGGGGTATATCGAAATTACCCGTGGGCAGGGTGAGCCGCTGAATTGGGGCTATGCCGTTCTAAATACCAATGTTGAGCCCAACCCTGCGGATATGATTGTCCAGACGCTGATTGATCTGAGGGCACAGCTTCTGCCGGCCATGAATAACGTAGTGGAGATTACCAAGCAGGCACGGGAGATCATGGTTGATCTTCATGCAGGTAAGGGAACAGCCGGTGCCCTTCTGACAAAAGAAGAAACAGCCCAGCGTATCAATAGCATCCTGCTTTCTCTGAATCAGGCTATTGAGAATGTACAGCCGCTTGAGCGTAAACTCCAGATCACGCTGAATGAGGCTAATGGCACCATGCGGGACGTCCACGGCATGACTACTGGGTTGAAAAAGTCTGTTCCTGACATGAACCGTACCGTTCATAACGTGGCTGAAGCAACAGAGCAGCTACCTGCTGTTTTGGCTGAGGCTGAGGCAACAGCGGACAGTCTTCGTCAGTTGAGTGACCAGCTGCGTAGCCTGTGGATTCTAGGGGGGCATAGCAGTGGTCATAAACATCGCCACAGCCGTAGGTTGCCGGCTAAGGAGGTTAGACAATGAGGCGTCCTTTCCTTCTTCCCGCTTTGTCTCTTGCGCTATCTGCCAGTCTTCTTGCCGGGTGTTCTGGTGGAAAAGAGGCGTGGGAGGATAGCCGCTACGCCACTATGATGCAGGCCGGTGATAGCGTTTTTAAACTGGGCTATATCAAGCAGGCTCGTCAGCAATATGCGACAGCTCTGGACCGGGCATTTTTGAGCAATGATCCGCAGGCTATTCATGATGCTGGCTTTAATCTGGCTACAAGTGAGTTGCGGCTGAAAGCTTATGATGACTGTCTGGCAACTCTGCGTAAGGTCTCTGATGCGTTAACGGTAAGAGGCTGGACAGATGCACGGCAGGCTGATTTGCATCTTGTTCGTTCGTCTGCCCTTTATGAGCGGCAGCAGTGGCAGGCTTCCGAGGAGGAAGCTCGGATCGCCAAAACAAGCGAGGATGGATCAGTCAGCCTTGAGGCATATGGGATGATCGGTCTTGATGCAGCGGAGCTGTCCGATAGGGCTGTTCTTGATGATGCCATCAATCATCTCTCAAAAAGTAAGGCAGAAGAAGATCAGGCAAACCTGCGAGAGTTGCTTGTACGCCGGTTGATGATGGATCAGCAGTGGCAGCAGGCAGCTGATGAAGCTCGTTCTCTGGCCCAAGTCAGAGAGGAGGAAACAAATTACGAGGCCATGCGCCGGGCTCTCCTGTTGGAAGCACGGGCTTTACGGGCAGCAGGGCAGATTCAGGCGGCTGATAATGTTCTGCGTCAGGTGGCGGATAGCCAGAAAATGCAAGCCAAAGAACAATAAGGATGAGGATATAAAAAAACGCTCCTGACTAGGTTGCAGGAGCGTTTTTTATATCTTGTTCGATAAGCGATGCTCAGGCCGTAGCGCTGGTCTGCATCGTGGGGCTCATGCCGAGCATGGCCAGCAGCTCGGTATCCCGGTTCTGTGCGGGGTTCGGGGTAGTAAGAAGTTTTTCTCCCCAGAAGATGGAATTGGCTCCAGCGAGGAAGCAGAGTGCATGTGTGGATTCAGACATGTTCTCACGTCCTGCGGCCAGACGGACATGGCTAGCTGGCATCATGATGCGCGCTGTGGCGATGACACGGGCAAAGGTGATGGGGTCCACAGTGTCTTCATCAGCCAGAGGTGTTCCTTCAACTTTTACGAGTAGGTTGATGGGCACACTTTCCGGGTGGGTTGGTAGATTAGCCAGAGTCGTGAGAAGGCCCGCACGGTCCTGTGTGTCTTCTCCCATTCCGATGATACCGCCACAGCAGATTTTGATGCCAGCATCCCGCACATTTGCCAGCGTATCCAGACGCTCCTGATAGGTCCGGGTGGTGATAATCTTGCCGTAGAAATCCTCTGAGGTATCCAGATTATGATTATAATAATCTAATCCGGCTTCCTTCAGGCGGGCGGACTGGCTGGGTGTCAGCATGCCAACTGTTAGGCATGTTTCCAGTCCAAGCGCTTTGACTTCTTCCACCATACGGCAGACAGCATCAAGGTCTCGGTCCTTCGGGGCACGCCATGCGGCCCCCATGCAAAACCGGCCAGCCCCAGCCTCCTTAGAGCGTTTTGCATCGGCGATAACACGCTCCAGCGGCATGAGCTTTTCGGCTTCCATACGTTTATCGTGATGGGCGCTCTGAGGGCAGTAGGCGCAGTCCTCCGGGCAGCCACCGCTCTTGATGGAGAGCAGAGTTGATATCTGTACTTTTGTGGGGTCAAAAAATTGGCGATGCGCCAGCTGGGCCCGGAAAATGAGCTCCGGAAAGGGTAGCGCAAGCAGGGCTTCTGCTTCTTCGCGTGTCCAGTCGTGCCGGAGGGTGGCCGTCTGTGGCGAGGGGCAGGTCTGTTCAGTCATCTAGCTTTTGTCTCCAGGGTTGGCCGCCTACACCTACCCAAAAGCGGCTCAGTATGCCATCTGAAAAATATGGCACATACATGAAGTGTTAACGCCATTATGGGAAAGAGGGTGTGTCTCTATGAAACATTGGCAGATTGATCAGATGGACTGGGCAGCTTTTGATGCGACAAAAGTGAATCCAGATATCCTTGCGCTTGTGAAGGCTGCCTCCGTGGTGGAGCGTAATGCACGGGACTACACGCATTATCTCCAGAACGTGTTTCATGATGATTCTGGCTTTAGTGATGCAGCAGAGAACTGGGCTGAGGAGGAGGTGCAGCACGGTGATGCGCTGGGTAAATGGGCCATGCTGGCTGACCCTGAGTGGAATTATGAGGACGCTTTCAATCGATATAGGGAGGCCTATAAGATCGATACGGAAGTTTCATCATCTATTCGTGGTTCTCGTACGGGAGAGCTGATTGCCCGTTGTATGGTGGAGACAGGAACATCTTCTTTCTATACGGCGTTGGCTGATGCCACGGAGGAACCTGTCCTGAAGGCTGTCTGCAAGCAGATCGCCGCTGATGAATACCGTCATTTTAAGCTGTTCTACGATAATATGCATCGTTATCTGGAACGGGAAAAGCTGGGACGGTGGTTCCGCCTGCGGATTGCGCTGAGCCGTGTCATGGAAAGTGAGGATGATGAGCTGGCAACGGCTTATTACATAACCAACTCATCTGGCGTACAGCGTTACGATCACAAGAGCTGCATTGCGGCCTATATGGCGCGTGCCTTGTCTTTCTACCGCCAGAAGCATCTTGATCGTGTCACGGCCATGATTCTGAAAACATCGGGTCTGACCCCACATTCCAGGATGCAGAGATGGTTGGCGAAAGGTCTTCATGCTCTGATTTCATGGAAACAGAAGTCTTTTGCTCGGCAACTGCTTCAGCAGAGCTGACGTCATCTTTTATTCTCTGGAGGGGGTATTATGAAGGTTCCATCATTCCGTTCTGCTCTGAAACAGTGCAGCATTCTCATGGTCATGGGAGCTGGGATTTGCATGGGAGGTCATGCTGCTGTGGCTTCTGCACAGTCACCGTCTGCCCGGGCCTACCAGAATGGCTGGGGTTTTGATCAGGCGGGTATGGATCCGGGAACCCCACCCGGTCAGGATTTTTTTACATACGCCAATGGTCGTTATATTCGACAGCTGCATATTCCTGATGACATGAGCAGCTATGGGCCGTTCCATACTCTTTTCGAGCTGTCGCAACAGCGTCAGAAGAATCTTCTGGAAAAGCTTCTTCCTTACGCTGAAGTTGAAGATGAGAGAGGAAAGCTGGCCACATATTACAGCAGTTTCCTGAACCAGAAGGCCGTTGATGCCAAGGGGAGTACGCCTCTGGCCGCAGAGCTGGAGCAGATTCGTCAGTTTGGCGATAGTGCGTCTCTGGCTCGTCTGTTCGGGCAGGCATCTGGCTCACTGATGTTCAGCCCGTTTGCTCTTGATATTGAACAGAATCAGAAAGATCCTGAACATTACATGCTGATGCTGGACCAGGGCATGAGTATAGGGATTAGCGGCGGATTGGGGTTGCCTGATATCAGCTATTATACCAATCCAGCCCTTGCTCCTCAGAAGAACGCCTATCGGGCTTATGTAGCAAAGATGCTTGCCTTGCTGGGTTGGGCTGATCCTACCAATAATGCTTCGACTGTGGTGGCTCTGGAAACGGCTCTGGCGAAGGTAGAAACGCCTCGCGACCAGACTCGTGATCCCGTGAAGATGTTCAATCCCATGACAGTGAAGGCTCTCATTGCATTAGCGCCTGATGTGGATTGGATCACCTATCTGCGTACTATGGGCCTGCCAGAAGCAGGGCTGATGGAGCGGGTGATTGATGTCAGGGAACCGCAGTCTATCGCCGCCATGACGAAGATAATTGCTAGCACGGACCGGGCTACCATTCAGGCATGGCTGGCGTTTCATCTCGCGGATAATGCCGCCCCTTACCTGTCTCATGAATTTTCGGATGCATCGTTCAACTTTAATGGTCGGGTTCTAACAGGTGTTGCCAGACAGCCTGTACGGTGGAAGCGGGCTGTCCGAGCAACCAATACGGCTATGGGCTGGGCGCTAGGCCGTCTATATGTTCAGGCTTATTTTCCGCCCGAAGCAAAAGAACGGATTACCGCCCTTGTTCAGGAACTGAAGGCAGCTTTCCGGGGGCGGTTGGAGCATAATGATTGGATGGATGCCTCCACCCGTAAGGCTGCTTTGGTCAAGCTCGATCATTTTGCCATGCAGGTCGGGTATCCGCATAAATGGTGGGATTATTCGTCATTAGTCATTAAGCCAGATGATGTTTATGGTAATGCGTCACGCAGTGTCGCTTTCAACTGGCATCATCGCCTAGATCAGCTTGATCGTCCTGTGGACAGGGACGAATGGGATATGACCCCGCAGACGGTCAACGCCTATAATGACCCAGTAAAGAATGAAATCGTCTTTCCGGCCGCTATTCTGCAGCCACCCTTCTTTGATCCTAATGGAGATATGGCCGTCAATTATGGTGGCATTGGCGGTGTCATCGGGCATGAGATGAGTCATGGTTTTGACGATCAAGGGCGCCATTATGATGAACATGGTCGCCTTCATGACTGGTGGAGCCGTGAATCGTCTCGTGCGTTTGAGGCCAGAGCCAAAAGACTTGGTGCACAATATGACGCCGAGGAAGTGCTTCCGGGCCTGCACGTTAATGGCGCCATGACAATGGGTGAGAATATCGCTGATCTTGGTGGGCTGAATCTGGCGCTTCAGGCCTATCATGACAGCCTGCACGGCAAGCCCGATGTTTCAGCCCATGGCTGGACGGGGGACCAGCGTGTCTTTCTTGGCTGGGCTCAGGTTTGGCGAGAGAAGGATCGGCCTGATGCCCTACGGCGGCAGGTACTTTCTAACGAACATGCTCCGGCTACAAGCCGGGTTAATATGCCAGCTCATAATATCGACCTCTGGTATGAGGCGTTTGGTGTGAAAGCTGGTGATAAGCTGTATCTGGCTCCCGAGCAGAGAGTGAAGATCTGGTAACTTTGTGGGGTAAAGAACCGTTCCAGGAAGCCCTGTCTCCTGAGGCAGAGGTGCGCAGGGCTTCACAAAACAGCGGGTGGTGTTTATCCCGGGTTGTAGTTTTCTTCCTGATACGAGGCAGGTTTATGTCATATCTCACTATTGGTCATCTTTACACGGCGTTGCATGCCGCCTGTGCCAGCGGTGTCGCCCGTGTTATCGAGGCGAATGGTGAGGCCGTAGCCTATGCAGACCTGGGGCCTGATGAACGTCTTCAGGCGCTGGATGACGGCGAAATTGATATTCTTGTTTCTGCGTGGTTTCCGCAGGATGATGCTATTCTGGCCCGTGGCCATGAGGTCATTGGCAGTTTATATCATCCTGAGCTTAATTTTTCTGCTCTGAAAAAGGCGGGGAAGGGAGCTGGTTGGAAGGTGGGGGATTTCACATCTCTGCTTATGACAGAAGATGTCCGTCCTTATGTGGAAAAGATGTCTGAACGGTATCCAAGTCTCAAGGACCTGTCGCATGATGTTGTAACAGTGGAGGATGTCATGCCTCGGCTGCAACAAGCTGAGACAGCAGGGGAATGCCCGCTTGTGGCTATTTGGCAGCCTCATGCTATTTTCCATACAGACATGCTGGAAATTCTGCCGAATGGTGACTTGCTATCTGGGCAGGTACAGACGGCAAGGCTGGTCCTTCGTAAGGGATTGCGTGACGAAGTGGATGAGGACATGCTCGATGAGCTGTCCATTATGATGCTGAGCAATAAGGTCATGAGCGCGCTCGACCATGCTGTGAGCATTGATGGCATGGGGCCGGAGGAAGCTGCGGAATCATGGCAGCGTGGGCGGCTTATTCCCCGCTGAAATGTCTATTATTTATCTGTTGCTAAACTGAAGTTGTGGAGGTGCCTGCATGGCAGGTCATGCATTTGTGTTCCCTGGTCAGGGGAGCCAGTCGGTCGGTATGGGGCTGGAGCTTCATAAGGCGTTCCCTGTTGCCCGTGCTGTTTTTGAAGAAGTGGACGAGGCGCTTAGGGTCAATCTGTCCCGTCTGATTTTCGAAGGTGATCCTGCCGAGCTGACAGCTACCGAGAACACTCAGCCGGCTCTGTTCGCTGTTTCCATGGCTGTAGTGCGGACATTGGAGCATGAAGGTGGTTTTGCCCTCAAAGACAAGGCTGCGCTTCTGGCAGGGCATTCCCTTGGGGAATATGCTGCTCTAACGGCGGCTGGTGTCATGAGCATTGCAGAAGGAGCACGTCTGTTGCGCTTGAGAGGGCAGGCTATGCAGCTGGCTGTTCCGGCTGGTCAGGGGGGTATGGCGGCTCTCCTCGGTGTAGAGCCTGATGTAGCTCAGGCTATCTGTGCAGAGTGTGCGCGGGGCGATGTTCTGGAAATTGCCAACGATAATGGTGGTGGACAGATTGTTATTTCCGGGCATATGGCCGCTGTGGACCGGGCCCTTGAAGCAGCAAAGGCAAAAGGCATTCGCCGTGCGGTCAAGCTTCCTGTTTCAGCGCCGTTCCATTCATCTCTGATGGCACCTGCTGCAGAGGAAATGAAGGAGGCTCTTGCAGCAGCTGATTTCCGCCCTGCCAATATTCCTGTGATTGCTAACGTAACGGCGGAAGAAATCTCTCAGCCGGAGGATATCCGTATCCGTCTTGGGGAGCAGATTACGGGACGTGTACGGTGGCGTGAGACAGTCCTGTCTATGCCGGGGAAAGGGATCACAGCTATTCATGAGCTTGGTGCCGGTAAGGTCCTGACCGGTCTGGCCCGTCGTATTGTGCCTGATCTCTCGGCAGATCATGCCGGGACACCGGCAGAGATCGAAACCATGTTGAAAAGTCTGTAAGGGATAATCCTGATGTTCTCTCTCTCTGGTAAAATGGCTCTGGTGACTGGGGCTTCTGGTGGGATTGGTGCGGCTATTGCTCGGCAACTTCATGAGCGTGGTGCTGTTGTCGTTTTGAGCGGCACACGAGAAGGGGCCCTCCGGGATGTTGCGGCCACATTGGGCAGTGAGCGTGTTTACGTTGTTCCTGCCAATCTGTCCGATGAAGCACAGGCTGACGGTCTGGTAGCGCGGGCAGAGGAGGCTGCTGGTCAGCCACTGGATATCCTCGTCAATAATGCAGGTCTGACACGTGATACACTGGCCATCCGCATGAAGGATGAGGAATGGTCTCAGGTGTTCAAGGTGGATCTGGAAAGTCCTTTCCGTCTGGCCCGTGCTGCTTTGAAGGGGATGCAGCGCAGACGGAGTGGGCGCATCATTTCCATTTCATCTATTGTGGGAACCACGGGTAATCCGGGGCAGGCTAACTATGCTGCGGCGAAGGCTGGTCTTGTCGGGATGAGCAAGTCGCTCGCACAGGAAGCAGGGCGCCGTGGTGTGACAGTGAATGTTGTGGCGCCGGGCTTTGTGGAAACGGCTATGACGGATGTTCTGCCAGAGGCTGTCCGTGAGAAGCTGCTGGGTAATATCCCGTTGGGCCGTATGGGGCGCCCGGAAGATGTGGCTGCTGCCGTGGTCTATCTGGCATCTGATGAAGCAGCATGGGTGACGGGCACAACGCTTCATGTTAATGGTGGCATGGCCATGGTCTGAAAAGTTTGGCGTTTTGCAGGAAAACATGCTAAGCGCGGCCTGCTTGGCCTGACCAAGGATCAGAGTATGGCTTCAATGCCGGACATTCGCATGTCCCGAAGCTGAAAAGCAGGCAGGTTTTTTTCTTAGACACACCCTGTAGGGTAGCAAGGATTTAAGGCAGATGAGCAACGAAATCGCTGACAAGGTAAAGAAGATCGTCGTCGAGCATTTGGGCGTTGAGGAAGACAAGGTGAAGCCTGATGCTTCCTTCATCGATGATCTGGGTGCTGACAGCCTGGACACTGTTGAGCTGGTTATGGCTTTCGAAGAAGCTTTCTCTGTTGAGATTCCAGAAGATGCCGCTGAGAAGATTGCTACGGTGAATGATGCCATTGAGTACATCACCAAGCAGAAGGCTGCCTGATTCTCATATCGGGACTGGATGGCAGGGGTGGACTGGCCAAAATGGTCCGCCCTTGCCATAAATAGGGAGCGAAGCGGAGTATCGTCCGTTTCGCTTTATGCATATTTAGAGAATTATGAGGTAAGGCGGCGATGAGCGGTTCTGGAACGAACAGAAAACGTGTGGTCGTTACGGGAATAGGCGTAGTAAGTCCGTTGGCTGTTGGTGCAGAACTGACATGGAAGCGCCTTATCAACTCTCAGTCCGGTATCGGACCGATTACGCAGTTTGATGCTTCAGGTTTGCCGGCTCGGATTGCAGGTGAAGTGCCTTCTGGCCCGACCGAAGAAGGTGGCCTGACACTTTCTGACTGGGTACCTGTCAAAGAACAGAAGAAGATGGATCGTTTCATCCATCTTGGTCTGGCCGCGGGGATTCAGGCGGTGGAAGATTCTGGGTGGAAGCCCGAATCTGAAGAAGATCGCTGCGCAACAGGCGTGATGATCGGGTCTGGTATTGGTGGCCTGAAAACGATTTACGACAATTCTCTTGCTGTTGCTGCGGGCAAAGCACGTCGTTTGTCACCCTTCTTCATTCCGTCTTCACTGATTAACTTGACGGCTGGGCATCTTTCAATTCGGTACGGTTTCAAGGGGCCGAACCATGCCGTAGTGACGGCGTGTGCCTCCGGGACGCATGCCATCGGTGATGCTTCTCGGCTAATCCAGCATGGTGATGCCAAGGTGATGATTGCTGGTGGTGCCGAATCAGCCATTTGCGAGTTAGGTATCGCAGGTTTCTGTTCTGCTCGTGCTCTGTCTACAAGCTTCAATGATGATCCAACGACTGCATCCCGCCCATGGGATGAGAGACGTGATGGGTTTGTCATGGGAGAGGGTGCTGGTGTGGTCGTGCTGGAGGAGTACGAACACGCAAAACGCCGTGGCGCCAAGATTTATGGTGAGATTGGCGGTTACGGTCTCTCCGGTGATGCTCATCACATCACAGCGCCAGCAGAGAACCATGAAGGTGCCTATCGCGCCATGCAGGCCGCTCTAAAAGATGCACGCGTCACTCCGGCTGATATTGGCTATGTCAATGCACATGGTACGTCCACCATGGCCGATGATCTGGAGCTTGGCGCTGTGGAGCGACTTTTTGGTGAGGCCGCTGGCAAGGCCAGCATGTCTTCTACAAAGTCGGCTATCGGCCATCTTCTGGGTGCAGCGGGCGCAGTGGAGGCCATTTTCTGCCTTCAGGCTATGCGTGACGGTATTCTACCTCCAACGCTTAACCTTGATAATCCATCTCGTGAGAGTGCGATGGATCGCATTCCGCACAAAGCTAAAGAGCAGAAGGTGGATGTGGCTCTTTCCAACAGCTTTGGTTTCGGTGGAACCAATGCCAGCTTGATCCTCAAGCGCTTCAAGGACTGAAGCGCCAGTTTGATGCAGCTTTTTGTTCGCGAGGAGAGAAACCATGCCACAGGAATCTGCATCAGACTCTGAGGATAAGGCGAGCAAAGTTAGAAAGCGCCTTCGCCTTGTAACAAAGGGACGAGTTTTTTCACTCGTCCTTGTTGCTGCAGGAGGGCTGCTTTTCGCTGGATACGGCCATTATACGGATCCGGGTCCTCTACAGGCAGAGCGGGCTGTGGTCATCCCTCGTGGTGGGGTGGACCGGGTTGTTACTGTGTTACAGGATAATGGTGTTCTAGCCCGTGGCAGCGTATCAGCTCTTTTTTTCAAGGTCGCTCTGTTTGTTACCAGATCACAAGGCAGCATTCATGCAGCTGAGCTGAAGTTTCCAGAACGGGTTTCTCTGGCACACAGCCTTGAGATTTTACGGCATGGCCACCCCGTTACACATAGTCTGACCATTGCTGAGGGGCTGACGGCGTCTCGTATCAGAACCCTCGTAATGCAAGCACCTGCCCTGCAAGGTGATGTGTCCCCTATTGAGGAGGGGCAGGTTGCTCCTCAGACGTTTTTCTATGTCTGGGGTATGGAGAGACAGCAGCTTCTGAAGCACATGACGGATTTGATGACGAATATTGTGCAGGATGTATGGTCTAAACGGGATCAGGTTGCTTTGCAGGATGTTATCACTACGCCAGAGCAACTCCTTATTCTTGCATCGTTAGTTGAGCGGGAAACGTCTCTCCCAGAGGAGCGTCCGCAGATTGCACGGGTTTTTCTTAATCGTTTACGGCAAGGGATGCGTCTTCAGACGGATCCAACGGTTATCTACGCTTTGAGCAACGGGGAAGGCGTTTTATCTCGCGCCCTGACGCATGAAGATTTGCAGTTTGATAGTCCGTATAACAGTTATCAGCATACGGGCCTCCCACCGGGGCCAATATGCTCTCCCGGCCGAGATGCGTTAGAAGCTGCTGCTCATCCTGCTGAAGGCGATGCTTTGTATTTTGTGGCAACTGGACATGGCGGGCATAACTTTGCCCGTACACTTGCTGAACAGACTAACAATGTCAGAGCATATCGCCGCATTAAAGCACAATCTCACTGACTAAAAAGGGTCGTTACCATAAAATGATAACGACCCTTTTTACATGCAGGCTATTGTCTGCATCAACCGTTTATTAGTGATTGAAGACTTTCATCACAACGCGGCGCAGAGGGTCAGCAGCTGTGTTGTTGACCTGCATGTGAATGACAATATCTTCCGGCCCAACAATCTGGTTGTAGTAGGCACGGTTTGCGGCATTGTCGGGTTTCAGCTTGCTACCACCCAGAGAAGCACCAGCGAAGACACCGTTGCTTTTCTGCATGGCGTAGACTTCTTTCGGTGTGTTCTGAGTACCGCTGCCATCATTGCCGAAGGCTGCTGCTGCAGATGCATCGAAGGAATATTCATGATCCATCAGAGACAGCAGGGCCTTCTGAGTCGTGATGAAGAAGAAAAGCTGGCTGTGCTGATACCCGGCCTGCAGACCGAAGGAGCCAGCGCTCAGACGATAAAATGCCGGATTGGACCAGGAGTTGTTGGCGCCGCGAGCAAGAAGAACACACTGCCCACCGCTACCACCAAAAATCAGGGACATCTTAGTGACATCGGGGCAAACAACGACAGCTTTGGTTTCGCTGAGCATACGGCTAGCGTGTGCGTGCACCTTGGAGTCCACAAAAGCGGACTGTACGGCAAATGTGGCCTGATCAACCAGAGACTGCTGCTTGGAGGTCGTAGAAGCGGCATGAGCATTGACGGCCAGAAGCCCGGCGGCAACAGCAAGGGTACGTGAAATGAAGGAAAGAGGTTTGATCACAGGAAAGCTCCTAGGTCATTGTGGTGCAGCAAGCAGTATAGACTTAATCTAAGGTAACGGCTAGCACATCGGACAAGGTACCCGCGATCAGTGGTGCACTGGCAAGAATTGTCGTACGTTGCGTTAATCCTCCCATTTTAAGGAAAGGAGATACACGTGCTCCGGCTTCCTGAAGAAGTACTAGGGCTGCTGCCACATCCCACAGAAAAATAACGAATTCATGGTAACCATCGGATCGACCGCAGGCAACGTCAGCGAGTGCGAGGGCGCCAGAACCTAGTGAACGGGGCATGACGCCCTTTTCCAGCAAGGATTGGATTTTCTGTTGATACCATCCTTCCGGAACATAAGGAGACCAACCGAGTTCAATCATGGCTTCTTCCATTTTGTCCGTTTTGGCGGCTTGAATGGGAGTGCCGTTAAGGAAAGCTCCTTTTCCTGTACGGGCAGTAAAACATTCTCTTAGAGAAGGTGCGTTAATGATGCCGGCGACAGGTGTGTCCTGATACATAAGGCCGAGAGAGATGCACCATCTATTTCGGCCGCGGGCGTAATTTGATGTTCCATCAATAGGATCAATGACCCAGCGAAAGAGGCCCGTAGATGTTTCGCCATGCTCCTCTCCCAGAAAGGCATCTTCTGGGAACAGAGCAGATAGACGTTTGTTGACGAATGTTTCGACAGCTCTATCTGCTTCCGTCACATAATCCTGCCGTCCTTTCAGCTCAGCAATAGGTTTACCCGGAGCGGGCTGCATTCTCCGAGCCAGTTCCGCCGCCTCTCCGATGATGTCACGAGCTGCGTGAAAACGGAGGTCAATTGCGGTATCAAGATCATCCACGGGAGACATATCGAAGTCCTTCTTTGATGCGATGTGGCTGGGTATGCAAATTATAGAAGGATGGTTGTACTGTCAGTAACTGGAGGGGATGGGTAGGGGCTTTCGTCAGAGGGAAACGCCCTGTATGATACAGGTAATTTCGAGAACATGTATCTGTAGGATGAGAAGTTATGAAGTTGTTTACAATGGATTATTGGCGGTCAGCTATTCTTCATGCTCCTTTTGAGCAGATCATCAGGCAGAACAGTCTTGATGATATTGATATGACTTTCCTTCCATCCTGCGGAAAAGAAGGCTTCCTTGCGGATCCATTCGGGCTATGGCGGGATGGGAAGCTGTATGTTTTCGCTGAATATTATGATTACAGCCAGAAGAAGGGTGTTATCGAAGTTCTCATTTATGATGAGCAGTTCTCTCTACAGGAGAGGCGCCGTGTTCTGAGCGAAGACTGGCATCTGTCATATCCTCATGTGTTTCAGCATGAGGGATCTGTTTACATGTTGCCAGAGGCCTATAAGTCGGGACGGCTGACCCTCTATAAAGCAACGTCTTTCCCTTATGAGTGGCAGCCAGTACCATCCTTCAGATTCCCCATTGGGGCCATTGATGCTACGCCGCTTCATCATGCCGGACGTTGGTGGCTGTTCTGGACACCGCCGGCACCCAAAGAATCACGGCAGAGCACGTTACATATTGCCCTGGCTGAGGAGTTAACAGGCCCGTGGTGTGATATGGGGCGTTTTTTGATCGATCGCAGCGGGGCTCGTCCTGGTGGGACCCCCTTCGTGGACGGGGACGAGGTTTTTCTGCCTGTGCAGGACTGTTCGACCACATATGGCGGTGGCATTCGTCTTCTTAGAATGAACGGATTTAGCAGGGGACGTCCTTCCATTTGTGGAGGGGATTCAATCCCGCTTCATGTTCCTGAAATGAAGGCCTATCCGGATGGGATTCATACCCTTTCGGCAGCAGGTAATGTCACTCTGGTTGATTTCAAGAAAATACGGCGAGGGCTAGGACCTGCTTTAATGAATATTAAGGCGCATATTCAGTCTTAATGAAGGGCAGGTCTTTTTTCCCTCATATAAAAAATGAGGGAAGAAAGGTTACTCAATTATGCTGCAGGATTTGTTCAGCGAGCAGTACATCTGCGGGTTTGTCGACATCAACAGCCGCACGCCCATCAGACAAAGGTATGAGCTTGATCTGCGTCCCAGTTATTTCATAGATACGCTTTTCAAGACGTGCTGAACTTAAGGAACGGGTCAGAGCACGGAAAATTGTGGAAAGACCAAGCATGAGAGCCATGCGTAATGGTCGTTTTCTATGCTGTTGCAGTCTCTGCCAGAGTTTGACGACCTGCTTCGATTTTTCGCTTCCCATCCAGAACAGGTTACAGCCTGAGAAGGTCATATCTGCAAGGCGGATGAAAGTCCGCTTTGTGTGCGGAACGTCTCTCTGGATTGTTTCTGCCAGTGCAACACCCGCCGTAAGGTCTGTATAAGTGGCCTGACTTTTCTGGAGGAACTCTTTAACCCATTCTGGGCGAAGTAGGGCATGGTCTGCTGTAGTTACAAGGCAGGGTGTGCCTATGACATCCAAAGCCTGAGCTACGCTTTCACTAGGAGATGCAGCAGCTTGGAAAATGGATACTTTCTCTTTCATGTGAGAAAGCAGATCCGGGCGTTCGATACTGACCCATATTGGACCGATATCCTCTACTTGTTCCAGCGTCTGGACGACTCGGTCAATCATAGGCTTGCCATGTATGGGAAGGAGAGCCTTATGAGACACATTGCCCATTAACGCTAGAGGATCACGCTCGCCATCGCGTGATCCTGCTAGAATAAGAACGGGAATGCTCATGCGCTTTTGGAAAGTTCTTCACTCTTGGGAGCACGGGCTGGATCGGGCCGGTCGCGCGGCGGAGCCCCTGTACGGCGCATAACCCACGGATAGCGTTCAGCTTCTTCAACCGTATATCCAAGATTGAAAACATAGGGGCTACGGGGCCGTTCCTTGGCGGCACGGTAGAAGGTGCCCATCAGCCGATCAGGCAGATAGTTGGTGATTCCGTAATTCCCATCTTCATCATGGAAATGATGAAGGACGTGAAGCTGCTTGATATATACAACCCACTGCCAGCGCGGCTTATAGGCCAGATGCTGGATGCAATGGAAAAACTCATAGATGCAGGTCATAACCAGAGCTGTTGAAAGGGCTGAAAAAGCACCACCCCATCCACCAATCAGCCAGCCAATAGGCATAGTGATGACCATCATGGTTGGCACTGTATTAAGTGGAGAGCCAAACAGAACCTCTAGCAGGTGAGGGTCCTGATGATGATCAAAATGGATGCGCTTCCACATAGAGGCCGTTACCGGATTACGGTAGAACCAGCGTCCATGCAGGATATAACGGTGGATGATGTACCAAGCTGTGGGATAGACTGCCACAATAACAGGTATGGGAATAATGAGGCCCCACCAACTATGACGAAGATAGAGGCTCAGCACGGCCGTACCGACAATCAGAGCAAAATAAAGCAGGATAGTCGGATAAGTAAGATAAGCCGCCCATAATTGTGAAAGGTTCATCTTTCCCAGGTCATAACTTCTGCCTTTTTGCATGAGAGTCGTGCCCTGGAAAAATTTCTTGAGCGTGTTCATTTTTCCTCCATCCGCAGTATCCAGGTCAGGCTGAACAGAGCCGCCACGACCTGCCCCGAACATACAGCGAGTAATATGGGAAGGGAACCAGAATTCCCCAAGGCGGAAATCATACCTTGAAGAATGATCACTCCCAGACCAGCCGCCATGACATAAACCGGCAACGGATTCCGTAATCCTGCACGAGGCGGGATATAGGTGATGGGTAGGGTGATGAGAAGCATCACAATCATCTGCACCGGCAGAAGCAGGGTAGCATATAGGGCCATCAGATAGTTTGATCTAGGTAAATTGGATGGCGCTTTGCCTGAGAAAATTTTCCGAAGCTGCTGAGGGGTATAACGTACCCCTTGAATAGTCATATTGATGATTTCTTGCGGAGACGCATTCAAGATAGGGGGCGTGAATGTGTCACTGACACGGCCTTGCGTTTTATCCTCAAAAATTTCCAGCTGTTTGGAAGCCCCATGGGGGACCCAGTGACCATTTTCGAAGGTCAGGTTCTCATAATACTGACTGCCCGTCAGGCTCCCATCCGAGGCCTGTCGGCGGTAGAAAATGACCTTTGATAGGGTGTTGCCTCCATGGCTGACCACATCAACTTGAACAATATCTTGCCCAGAGCGAAACCACAGACCGTGGAGATCATCCGTTGCGTTGACATTTGTGGCACTCTCATTCCACCAGCGGTTTAGTTCCTGTTCTAGTGGGGGAATGACCCAGAATTGTGCCGCTATGCAGAGGAGACCTAGCAGAATAGGGCCAGGCAGGAGATAGCGGAACATATTGAGTGTAGACAGCCCAGCCGCTTTCAGTACAGCAATTTCGCTAGAAAGGGCCATCTGGAGCAGAGTGAATAGCCCGCCAATCATGACGGAAAGAGGCATGATCTCCACTATGAGGGCGGGAAGGTGCAGCCCCATGAATTTGAATAGTCCCGTCATGCCGAGATGGCGGGCAAAAATTGTAGAGGCGTTATCTAATAGAGAGAGAATCTCAAGCAGGGCCGTTAGAACACCACAGCAGATGATGACCTTGGTTAGCAGGGGTTTGAGAAATGTTTTGAGCAGGGTCGGATGAGAGAAGGGATAAATCATGGTGCGACCCTGCTGGATGGTACCCGCTTTTTGCGACGCCAAGAGACCTGAGAACGTGAGAGAAGGGCGAATGTGCAACCAAGGCAGAAAATGATTTCTGGAACCCAGAGCGCCAGCCAGACGGAGGTCGTGCCATTGGCGGCAAGACTGTGGCCAAAAAGTAGAACTTCGTTGAAACCTACCAGAATGACAGCCAGCATGATCTGTCCAATGGCAGATCGGCGCCTCTTGCGACCAACGGCAAAAGAAATCGCTAGAAGGGGGATGAACATGATGCTGATGGCACGTGTCAGGCGGAAATCCAGCTCTGAACGGAGTTCGGTGCGAGAAATATGATTAGAGCCATGCCGTAGCGCATGAAGCAGCTCTAGAGTAGTCAGCTCCCGCTCATCATCTCCACGGGAGCGGAACGCCTGTCGGCTGCGGGAGCGTTCGATGACTCTGGCTATATGTTCAAAATGTGTGACGGTAACGTGACTGTCTGGCATGTCCGGAGAATTGGCATGAATGATTTGTCCGTCCCAGAGATCGAGCTGTGTGGCGCGGTCGCGTTCGGAAAGAGTCAGAAGCCCTCGTGGAGCGGTCACAAGTTCTGTTGTACCGTCTGATTTTAGACTGCGGATGAAGATGTTCCGGAGGCGGGAGCCCCCATGATCCACACGGTCAGCGGTCAGCATCGTGTGCGATGAGGTGGATGCGAACATCTCTGACTGTAGGTGAGGCGCCCATCCTGTATGGCGGGCGAAATAAAATCCCTCACGATAATCATAACGTGCAATTGGCTGAATATAGCCATAAAGCAGTACGCTAAGAACCGCTAGAATGGCCCCAACTTTGATATAAGGCTGGCTGATGCGGAGCAGGGAAATATGACCGGCACATAGGACGTCAATTTCGTTATGCTCGCTCATGCGGTTTACCGTCATGAAGATAGCAATGCAGAGCGCCGCTGGAAGGGCCAGCCCCATATAATGGGGTAAGAGATCACTCAGGAGAGTGATGAGTGTGGCAACAGAGCTGCCACTGCTGGCAAGGTGGTTAAAGAGTGTTAGTAACCGCTCCAGCAGCAGAGCGATCAGCATGGTGCCCAGAGCGATAGCAAAGGGCGGAACCATCTGACGCAGCAGATAACGATCCAGAGTTGGCAGGGAGCTTCGAATCAACATTCAGCCTGCCTTGTTGGGGTTGTGGAGAGCCACTTCATGCGGGAAAAAACAGTTCCTGTATAATCTTTGCGTAGCAGTTTTATCTGCCAGCCATCTTCATGTGGTGTGAACGTTAAATGGTTCCATCCTGCCTTACGTTCAAGGTGATGGCTGTCCATGGCCGCTGCACTGATGCCAAGGAGAGGAATGTCAGTGCCTTCCACCGTTGTCAGAGTAGCATTATGGGAATGCCCGTGTAGAACAAGCTCTGCCCCATGAGACTGTAGAACTCTAGCAAGGGCGGCTGTGTCTATAAGGGATTTTCTGTAAGGAAGCAGCCCTTTATGAGGGGGGTGATGAAGCATGACTACCCGGCAGTATCCCTCTTTACCCAGCTCTGCAAGAAGCTTTGCCAGTTTCTGGCGTTGTTTCTTGCCAATATAGCCATAGGCGGTAAAGGGCAGAGTAGGCAGTGCAGAATTGAGACCGATTACGGCGACTTTTCCGAAACAACGGACAAAAGGGAAGCTACCTTCGGCCCAGTTCTCCCATAGGGCAAGGCTGTTTCCATATGTGATGGGTGCCATGAAGTCGTGGTTGCCAGGTACGACTATAGGAGAGATGGGCAGTTTACCTAGCCAGCTGGCAGCTTGTTCATATTCCTCTCTGGTGCCGAAATTGGTGATGTCCCCGCTGATGAGGAGAGCGGAAACCTCTTTGTGTGTTGCAATGTTTTCAATCAGTTGTGCGGTGACATCAGGACGCAAGACGTGACGGCGTTTGCTGCGCCATAAAATACGGCTGAGCAATCTTTTGTTGAGAAAAGAGGACCATGCAATAGCGGGAGGTGGTAGATGAGGGTCTGACATGTGAGCCAGACAAACGGAGGGGTCACGCCGGGAAAAAGAGGTGGCGGACAGAGCGGAAGGCATTATGGCACCATGATCATGATGGGAAACGGTCTTTTCAGGGAAACTCCCTGCTGGCTCCCTTAGCATAGCCATGTTAAAGGGGTTCGACCAGCTTGTGAAACAGCAGGGTTTTATTGTTTCTGGGCGGGTTTGTGATGGATAGATACAGAGATTAGTAAAGACCGTGCAGCCAGCCTTGATACATAATCCCAATAGTCGCAAAAATACGCAGGATAAAGGCCGGTTTGTGCGCATGGCACAGCGGAAGATGGGGGATTTCTGTGTTTCTGCTTTGAATGATAGTCATCTTCCAGAACATCTGTCTGAACTGAAACGTAAAGGGGTGGATTTCATTGTCATCAGTGGGGGGGATGGGACGGTCAGCGCTTGTCTGACGGCTATCGCCAACACGTATTGTGATGGCCCCTTGCCAGCTGTGGCTATTCTTCCCGCTGGCAATACTAATCTGATTGCCGGAGATGTAGGGTTCGGTTTGCAGGGTGAAGATGCCATTGATCGAATTATGCGTCCGGCAGGGCTTAAAAGTAAGGTCCGCACTCCGATTAGATTATCCTGGCCCGATGATGATCGGGAGTCCGTATTGGGTATGTTTGGAGGTTGTGCTGGGTATGCCCGTGCCGTAAGGATTGCCCACTCCCCAACGGTTCTGAAATTTGCCCCGCATGATCTGGCAGTGTTTTTCACGCTTTTTAGTAGTTTCGTGAATCTTCTGTTTCGGCGTAGTCGTCAGTCATGGATGTATGGCAGCGGTCTGAGCTGGTCGATGAAAGATGCCGATGGCTCAAATGCTGTGAAGAATATTGGAAGAAGCTTCCTTTATATGGTGACAGGGTTAGAGAAGCTTTCTCATGGTATCTGGCCTTTCTGGAGTGATGAAGCTCATAAGGAAGGCTTTCATTTTCTGAATGTACGGTCCTGTCCGAAGGACCTGCCTAGGGCTTGCTATAACCTCCTCAGGGGGCGGGCACCGGAGTGGTTGAGAGCGCATGATGACTATATCAGCGATGTAGTTGGAAACATGTTGCTTGAAACCGAGAGTGAGTTTGTGTTGGATGGTGAGGTCTTTCCGGCTTCAACAAGTGGTCGGGTAATGCTGGAAAAGGGACCAGCCTTCAGGTTCCTGCATGTCTGAGGCCATCAACCAGCTTCTTATAAAGGAGCTGACGACTTCTGTTCCTGATGAAGTGTCCGATTTTGCCGGAGCAATTGCCGGGACGTTGAAAACCCATCCGCTGGGCATACTGTTTTATGGCTCGGTTTTGCGGGATGTGGATTTCGATGGGATACTGGATTTTTACGTTATCACGGATCGTCCTGTCAGCTTGAGCGGGAACGGTTTTGCGCGCTGGGCAAATCATATTCTGCCACCCAACGTCTATTATATGGAACATGAGGTAGGCACACGTGTTCTTCGGGCCAAGGTTGCCTTCCTCTCCATCGGTCAGTTTCTGAAGCGCAGTACGTTATTTACGCTTGATACAACGATTTGGGCCCGGTTTTGTCAGCCAGTCCGAATGGTTTGGGTACGAGATGGGAAAAGCGCCGATCATATTCTTAAGGCTGTCAGTCAGTGTGTTGTGACAGCTTCATGCTGGGCTGCTCTCCTTGGCCCCGAGAAGGGACAGGCTGCAACATACTGGCATGAGTTGTTTACCAAGACGTATGCGGCAGAATTGCGCGTTGAGAAAAAAGGTAGAAGCCGTAATTTACTGGCAGGCCGGGAAGAACGATATAGGGAGCTTCTTCTACACGCATGGGAACAGGCATCTATCCCTTATCAGGAGGATGAAAATGCCTGCCTGTATCCTGTCTTAACAGAGAAGGCTCGCGTTAAAGCTATAAGACGTTGGCAGCATGTTGCTGCTACCGGAAAGCCTTTGAATGTAGTGCGTCTGATAAAAGCAGCCTTTACGTTTACAGATGGTATTTCGTATCTTCTATGGAAGATACAGCGTCATACGGGGCAGGTCATTCAAGTTTCCAATTTTGAACGAAAACACCCGGTTCTGACATTACCTTTATTTCTTTGGAGGGCCCGAAGATTGCGTTTCAGGTCAGATGCCTGACCCAAAATGCACAAAGCCCCTTATCCAACGCCTTGTTAAGGACGGATAAGGGGCTTTTTTATTGTTACTGAGAAATCAGGTGAGATTCAGTTTTTTGGCAATTTTACCAAATGCGTCCACAGCACGGTCGATTTCTTCCGCAGAGTGAGCGGCCATCACGGAGCAGCGCAGTAGAGGACGATTGTCCGGTGTTGCAGGAGGTAGGGAAAGATTGACATAAACGCCAGCATCCAGAAGGGCATTCCAGAATGCTATGGCCTGTGGGACATCTTCTAAGGTCACGGCAATGACCGGAGAAATGAAGTTGCTCGTGTTCAACCCAACAGACTTGAAACCACCATGCAGACGGGCTGCATTGTCCTGTAGTTTCTGGCGCAGTTCCGGCCTGTCTTTGATTTCCTCCAGAGCCGCAAGTGTAGCCGCGATGATTTCGGGGGGAAGGGAGGCCGTGAACATATAAGGGCGAGAGCAGAGGCGCATCAGATCAATTTCATCATGATCAGTTACGCAGTAACCGCCCACTGTTCCCAAGGATTTGGAAAATGTACCAACGATAAAGTCGATATCTTTTTCACAGTCCTGAAGTTCGGCGACACCACGCCCATGGGCACCCAGCACGCCAAAAGAATGGGCCTCATCAACCATCAGAGGAATGTTATGGCGCTTCTTAACCTCAACAAATTCATTGAGAGGGGCAATATTCCCTGTCATGGAATAAATGCCTTCGGCAATGATGAGGCGAGCACCTGTTGCTTTGTCGGTTCGGGCAACACGCTTCTCGAGGTCAGCCGGATCGTTATGACGGAAGCGAATTACCTGTGCGCCTGAAAGGCGGGCACCATCGTAAATGGAGGCATGACTGTCAGCATCAAGAAAGAGGATGTCATCTTTATTGACTAGAGCCGAAATTGTGCCCAAGTTGGCTTGGTAGCCAGTGGAGAAAATCATGGCGTGTTTTCTTTGAAACACGTCTGCCAGAGCTTTTTCCAGTTTTTGATGCAGGCCAAATGTGCCATTGGCGATACGTGATCCGGTTGTGCCTACACCCATATTCTCGGCAGTACGGATAGCGGCATCACGTGCTGCTTCTGATTGGCTAAGACCCAGATAGTTGTTGGTCCCAAACAGGAGTGTTTCACGCCCCTCGATGATACCTACGGTAGCAGAGAGAGGGCGTTCAATAACAACTCCAAAAGGGTTTCTGGGACTTGTTGCCATGAGGGACTCATAGTTCCCCCTTAACGTAGCGTATTTGTCAAAAAGTCCTGCGCTCATACCTGCTCCGCCTTGATGGCATGCAAGCAGGCTGCCAGATCATCAATTGTACGGATGTCTGCCAGTTTATCGAGAGGAACGGAGACATCAAGTGTATCTTCAATTTCCATCACAAAGTTCATGACGGCAAGACTGTCAAAGGCCAGATCTTCAACGATGCGGCTTTCTCCAGAGATGTCACGCGGCACCTTTGGATTTTCCAGAAGTTTCTGGAGAATCATATGGGAGATATCGGAAACACTGTCTGTCATGTCTTGTCCCTCTGTGACCAAGCGAAGAAGGGGGAAGTATATAATCTTCCCCCGTTAGGGGATAGTCCCTTCGGCTCTTACGTAAACTCTCCGTTAAGATACATGGTCTTGGCGCGTGCACGCGTCAGCTTTCCAGAGGAGGTCTGTGGAAGGGAGCGTGGCGGGACAAGAACGACATCAACATCGATGCTATGCAAACGGCGAAAGAGGGCAACCAGATCGTTTTTCAGCTTGGTGCGTGGTTCTTCTTCAGTGAAGCGACACTGAACCAGAGCAACGACTTTTTCCCCTTCATTTTCATCAACCGAAAATACAGCAACATCGCGTGAGCGCAGAGAAGCAATTTCGTGCTCAGCAGCCCATTCAAGATCTTGCGGCCAGATGTTTCGGGCATTGATGATGATGAGGTCTTTTGCACGGCCAGTGATGACGATCTGCTGATCCAACATGTAACCGATGTCACCAGTATTCAACCATCCATCGGCGGACAGGACCTTGGCTGTTTCCTCAGGGCGGTTAAAGTAGCCGGACATCAGGCTGGGACCACGTACATAGACAGTGCCGACTTCACGTTCTTTCAGAACGCGCCCAGACGGACTACGGACCTCAATTTGATGTTCTGGCAGACATACACCGCACAGCACGAAATCACGAGCTGCTTGGGTCGTCTCATCAGCAGGGCTGGCATAGTCTTTCTGTTCCATGGCAGCAAGATCAATTGTATCTACCCGCAGACCCACATCCAATGGAGCGAAGCTGATAGCTAGCGTTGATTCTGCCATGCCGTAGCTTGCAACAAAGGCTTTGCCACTGAAACCGCACTGCTCGAATACAGTGGCAAAATTCTGGATGATGTGGGGACGAATCATATCCCCGCCAATGCCAGCAATGCGCCATGAGGAGAGGTCAAGCTCCTCTCGCACCCCACGGCGGGCACAGAGCTCATACCCAAAGGATGGGCTGTAAGACATGGTCCCTTTGTTGCGGGCGATAAGTTCCAGCCATACATGAGGGCGGCGGGCGAACTCACGTGTAGGGAGTAGGTCTACCGAGAGCTGACAGGTCATGGGAGTCAGGAAGAACCCGACAAGGCCCATATCGTGGTAGAGTGGCAACCAAGATACACAGCGATCGTCTCTTTCATCGCTGCTGGGATAGACTTGCAATCCATATTTGGCGATAGCATGCGCATTGGCCATACCGGACCTCTGCGTGACGCTGATCCCCATAGGGAAACGGGTACTGCCAGAGGAAAACTGCAGGTATGAAAGAGCATCTCCATCGATTTCAGGGAGAGGAATATCTTTTTCCTCAAGGGCCATCAATTCGGAGGGAGATCCGCCAAAGAGTAGTGGGAAGTCAGCGACAATATCAGCTGTCCACCCGCTTATGACATCCGGTATGACAACAGCACGAGCATCCGCACTGGTGATCATACCCCTTAGCGTGTTGATATAGCCTTCTTTGCCCCCAAAGGCGACCGGCAAGGGTAGGGGAGCAGGGACGAGGCCCGCATACTGACAGCCGAAGAAAATACGAGCAAAATCGCCATCACTTTCGGCAATAACAGCAACCCGGTCACCTGTTTTGAGACCTAGGCCAAGCAGGCGGCGTGCCGTAGCGTGCGCCTGTTGGCGCAGTTTGCTGTACGGGAGGGCTTCCAGTAGGGTGCCGCGCCCAGAATAGATATTGAAGCCACTCTTGCCCTGTGCCGCATAATCAAGGGCAGCGGGGAAGCTGGGGAAGTCTCCATAACGGCGTTCAATCCCTGAACGGCTGGGCGTAATGGAAAGCGTGGAATTGGGTTTCTGATTGGCCTCGGTCAAACCTGGACTAGCTCCGTTTGGACCATCGGATGAAATCCTGAGGCCCCTGCGAAATCAAAAATTCTTAACCCCTGCATATCAGGGCAAAGACTGTCCGGCAGGCGCAGGACAGCATGGCGTGCCATGCTCTCTAATACAAAACTCCCTCATGCCTCAAGCATATGTCACAAATTTCACGGACAAAATTGCAACTGGTAGGAAAAATCTTATCTTTTCTGCTGTGAGAGGCATCAGAACCCCCTGAAAGAATAAGACAAATGGCAAAAAATTTATTGTTAAATAACAATTTCCCATGAAGATCTTTTCTGTAAGATTGGTTAGGTAATTCGGTAGAGCAACAATATGAAGGATCTGGCGTGACGCAATCCTGCAAGCAGACAAGTGCGCGCCTAATGGTGGATCTGTCCGCCATTCGGAAGAACCATGCTTATCTGGCAGAATATGCTGCGAAGGCAGAGTGCGCTGCTGTTATAAAAGCGGATGCTTATGGGGTGGGCATGCGGGAGGTCGCTTCATGCCTTGCAGATACTGTTCAGACCTTTTTCGTGGCACACCCGGAAGAAGGGCGTCAGCTCAGGAGTTATTGCCCTGAGAAGCGGATTTTTGTCCTTCATGGTTTCCTGCCACACCAGCCGGACTTTATGGTGAAGTATGGGTTGATTCCAGTACTCAATAGTCTTGGACAGGTTCGACAGTGGCGGGATTTTTGTCAAAAGGCGGGAAGGGAGCATCCGGCGGCTCTGCAGTTTGATACTGGGATGTCTCGTTTTGGCATTTCATGGGAAGATATGAGGGATGAGGCTGTTAAAGAGCTGAAGCCTGTCTTGGTGATGAGTCATCTAGCTTGTGCTGACCAGCCCGAGGATCGTGCTAACGAAGAACAGTTGGCATGTTTTTTGAAAATGAGCGCTGCTTTCCCCGGTGTTCCACGGTCTTTGGCGGCATCTTCTGGGATTTTTCTGGGAGAGGCTTATCACTTTGAAATGGTTCGTCCCGGGATAGCTCTTTACGGTCTTGCTCCTCAGGAAGGTGAAAAAGAACGTCTCATTTCGGCCATAGGTCTGGAAGCACAGATTCTACAAATTCGACAGATAAGAGAGGGGACGCGTATTGGCTATGGATTAACTTACAAAGCTGAGGGGGCCATGCGCGTGGCAACTGTTGGTATTGGTTATGCTGATGGTGTGTTTCGATCATTTTCGCGAGGCGGTGCTTTGTGGAAGGGGAAGGAATGTTTGCCGGTGTTAGGGCGTATTTCTATGGATAGTCTTTCGGTGGATGTGACGGGAACAGAGCTGGAGGAAGGTGATTGGGTGACAGTTATTGGACAGGAACAAAGTTTTGCTGAGATTGCCAGACAAGCTGGCACGATTGGTTATGAGGTATTGACTGCATTAGGTGGTAGATTTGAACGTTTTTATCGAGAGGTAGGATAGGAAGGGTTAGGATGGTCTTATATAAATAAAGTTGGCATAATTAATAGGGTTTTTAAATTTTTAAAAACAAGCATACATTGAAATGAGGAAGGGTCAATTTGGCAATGTAACCTGAATGGATGGCTGGGAATGAATTTTTTAGTATATATGAGTTTACATAATATATATTATGCGACTTTCCAGTGAGTCCACATCAACACAAGGCCCACCAGTCAGAACCGCATATCTGAACTGAAGCTGACCATTGCCCACAATGTCGAGAACTTTACGAACCTCACCATCGCCACATTTACCCTCGTGCAGATCATACTGCTCATGAAGGATTAACGGAGCTCGTGTACTGTCCTAGCCTCCCCCGCTGCATATTTATGAGCTTTTAGAGAAAGATGATTGAAGCTAATCGACTCACAATCTTTTTTGTTCACTGGCTGGCCGTATTTAAAATTAAACCCAACCAAGGGCTTCTGTAAGTGGCCCTTATAATCATCTAGAAAAGCAGCATCAGGAACAGAAACCAGCCGAACCTTCACAGCTTATCCAGAGCCTTGAACATCTCATCAGAACTGGAATAACGCTGCCCCTCACCCCGATTGAGACGTGTGATGGCCTCTAGTGTCTTCTGGTTGGGGCGCAAACCGTCTTCCTTATGGGCGGTCTTTGCAATCTTCATATGAGCCATTGTCTTAATCCTAGAGCGACCTTCTTGTATGAGGCTAAATTAAAAAAGTGTGAAAATTGGAAAATGAACCGTTACCGTATAGACAGAGCGACAGAACACTCTCCATTATAAACCTGTTTTCTTGGTGTGGAGGTTAGAAAAATGGCTATTGAATATTTTGGTGGAGCCTTAGTTGAAGGTCTGGGTGGGGCACTGTATGAGGGTGCCAGTTCTGTCGTTGATTATCTGATTGAAAGACGTAATGTAAAACATCTGAATAAAGCTGTTGCTGATGCCTACAGAGAAGGACTGCAAGTTGCCTCTGATGAGTGGAAAAAAGTTCTCGTCAAGGAAGTTGAACGCCGTAACAGTTATTCTGACACCATTATGCTCAAAGACCGTCAAATTGATGAATCTGATGCCAAATGCGCTCGTCTGGAACGTGAACTGATTCTGGAAAAGCGTGAAAAGATTATTCATGACTGTCAGCGTTTTGGCTATATGCGTGTCATTGGTATGCTGAAAGCGTTTATTGACTTTCAGGAAACACAAGAGGACACCTTTGGTCGTAAATTAAACATGGCTTATTATTATCATTCAAATGGTGCTGTTGTGCCAGTTTATGAACATCGTTCAGGTGTCCGTCTTAAAAAAACTGATCTTCCTGATATTGATGACATGCTGCATAAGAGGTTCTATGAGGAGGAGCCTAAGTTCATAGAACCGGTAGATGGCTATATTTATCTGTCAGTGTATGAAGAAATGTTCCTGAGAGGGTTCTGGAATAGAGCCTCTTTATTGTGGAATGAAGCAGTTGAGAGAAATGATGAACTGGCTATGAAAGCGATGGTCTCTATAAGCAGTCTTAGAGAACAGACTTTCAAGCAGATTTATAATGATGCGGTTGACCTTGATCGTGAAGAAAAAGAAGGTCGCAAAAGTGTCATGGAAAAATATCGTCCTAGATGGGGTGAAGTTTTTGATCACACGCAGGACTATATCAAGAAAAATGGGATCGCAAAAAATGATTGGTTGGCAAAGGAAGAAAAATTTTATTGGTATATGGATAAGGTAAGAAAAGACTTTGATAAAGAATGTGAAGACTTTAAAAAAAAGACGGGCAAATCAAAAATGTGGTTTGTCTGATTAACAGAACATCGCAGAATTGTTGGGCAGTCCAATCTTCTGACAGTTTTGCGGTGAATTAGTAATGAGATAGGGTCAATATTATTAAAATGGCTCTATCTCATCATACGATTTAATTATTGCATCAATTTCTTCTTCGTGTTCTTTCTGTAATACAATAATATATTCAATTAATTCATCTCGTGTCATTGCGTTTAAATCTTTTTCCATAAGTCACCTATATAAAGTATAGAGACCCTTTTCTTTGATTACTCCCCTGCCCCGCATCAACTTAGCCAGACAGAAACATGCCCAGAAAGGCCCGTATATGCGTTTATGGCTGTATGCTGGTTCCTTCTCATACGGACACGCCCTTGCGGCTGGACGAATGATGAACCCCTGCCCGGTTAAGAAAGCGTGTGCCGTAAGGCCGATAGAACGCTGCCTTAACCGATGATAGGCGGAATAGACATGCACAGGTAAACCCGTCAGAATATCAGTCTGGAACGTCAAAAGCGGTCATATGATGGGCAAAGAATCTCCATTCGTTGGACTGCTTTTTGTGATATTCTGGCGTCATTCAGGCAATCTTGGGAGATAGTCATGAAAACCTTAAATATTGACGAGAAAATAAGGCACTAATCTAATAATGACATAATAAAGAACGAACTGATAGAGCGTGGAAAAATCGCCTCTTATGTAGTCGTTGCAGAAAAAGGAAGACGATTTATTGAAAAGAAATACCTTAGAAACAGGAAAATTAGCACAGAACGAACCGAGATCAGATGAAAACTCTCTATGTCTTCTCTGGTCTCAGTAATTCATGAAAAGCATACTGGTAGAACAGACAGACTGCCAATGGACTGGATGTAGTGGCAAGCACCTTAAAGATGGTTGTATGATAGATAAAAAGGCCTACATGGATGACATTTTTCAGATGATCTGATTAAAAGAATTGTCACTCATATAATGCGGTATTTTTTAAGCTGTAAACTCCCCATCCGTCATAGATAATAGACCTCCATGCCACATACCCAGCCTCCCCCTGCTCTTGTTCATCAATCTCTCGCATTAGAAAATAGCTGGGGCCATCCCAAAGGCTTATGGGTTTTATTTTGGACAGAAGGCTGGCTGTCCTTTGCTCAATATGGGATGCTCTCCGTACTGGTGGTCTATCTGAAAGACATGCTCCAGCATCCAGAGCGAGCAGCAAAGGTCGTAGGTCTTCCTTCTTTGCTTGGCATCAACCACGCCTTATATGCGCCGAAAGGGTTGGATGCCACGGCAGGTAGTCTTTCCGGTCTCATTATGGCGGTTATTTTTGCGGCGCCTTTTCTGGGGAGTTTCATTGCCGACCGTGGGTTAGGGCGGACACGTTCTGGCGTCATTGGTATCAGTCTGCTGACGCTTAGTTTTTGCCTTATGGCGATAGAAGCCTGTTTTGTTCTGGCTTTATGGCTGTTTCTATTTGGTGTTGGTTTTTCAGGGAGCCTTAAGGCACAGGTTGGTGCGCTCTATCATCTGGAAGATCGTCGTCGGTCGGATGCCTATCAGATTTATAGCCAGAGTATTCAGATCATGGCCATTATCTCCCCCCTGCTCTGTGCTTTCCTAGGTACGATTGCATGGCGTTGGGCCTTCATCACAACAGTCTGTGCCATGATGATGGGACTGGGAGGTTATATCATAGGGCGCCGGTACCTTCCGGTAGAACGTCCTTTCCATACCGTTGATAGTAACACCCAACAGACAGGCTGCTCCAGAGTGGAGAAACAGCGCATCCTTTTCCTGCTCTGGCTTGTTGTCGTGTTTGCGCTTGGTGTTCTGCCTAATCAGGAGATCATGGATGGTTATCTTCTTTGGGGCGGAGAACATTACCGGCTGACGGTGCTTGGTATTACCTGCCCAGTTAGCACGCTCGTATCGCTGGATAGCGTCATAAGCATGATTACGGGCTTTCTCGTGCTCTGGTTCTGGCGTTGGTACGATGGTCGTTATGGCACTGTGCATGATATGACCAAAATCATCATTGGGAGTGCCATTGCCACATCCGGTCCGCTTTTTCTGGCCGCCGGAGAGTATGTCTGCCCGGAACCTCATCAGGTAAGCTTATGGTGGGGCGTGGCCTTCCATACCGTCAATGATATTGGCTGCGGGATGACATTCCCGATTGGTATGGCTCTTTTCTCCCGTTATGCCCCAGAGCGACATAATACGACACTAATCTCCTGCTTTACGCTCCATATTTTTCTGGGAAATCTGATGGTTGGCAAATTGGCAGGAATGCTGCACCAGATTCCCGATATTCTGTTTTGGGGGCTTCATTCTGGTGCAGCTCTGCTTTCCACCATTCTACTGCTTGCTTCAAGCCGTATGGCTAGCCGACTTTTCTCCACCGCCCCCGCTTAGAAGCAGGAAATTAGCGTTTCTCTATGAATGGCGAGATGATGAACCCGGCTTCATGAGCTGGTGAGATGGTGTTGCCATCTCGTGTTACAACGACACTTGCCTCCAATGAGCCTTTCAAGCGCATGTCATGACGTTTCATGATCTGACGTTTCACGATGGGGAAACGCTTCAACAGCCTGTCAAAATCTGCTCTTGGAATAGCCAGCATGTGGGAAAACTGTAGTGAGCGTACGGTATTCTGTGCACGCAATCCCTGAATGTGGCTATTGGCTCCAATCAGGTCCCCTGCCCCTAGCATGACTTCATGCTCGTCTGCACTGGTTGTATTTTCAACCAGACCGGCAACCTGAGCATAAATTGTATGAATACGCTCACCTTTGCGGATCAGCACCTCACCGGGTGAAAGAAAACAGATGAAAACCCGCCCAGCCAGATCATGCAGCGCTCCATCTGGCACGCCATTAAAGGCAGGGAAAGAACGAAGGCGCTGCTCAATCCCGCTACGCAGGTTAAAGCGAAGCGGTGTATCCAGTCGGTTTCTCTGCCGTTCAATGGAGCGATGCAGTTCACGATGTAGCTCCTGTGAGATGAGATTATCCTTAGCCAGAGTGGCATATTCCTCATCTTCCAGACGAAGGGCAATCTGGCGCAGCAGGCGGCTTTCCAGCGCTTCCGAATATCCTGAGTAATGCAGCCTCAGGGTAGCTAAGGCATCATCCAAAAGTTTGCGCTGACGTCCCAAAACTTCAGAAACGATTTCTGTAATACGCAGTCCCAGAGTGGGCTCCATACGTTCCCGTACAAAGCGGATCAGAGACGTAGATACTAGATGAGAAATAATAAGCGTCTCAAAGCGTTCCATCATGCAGACTGTGAGAGGACGGTCTATATGCAAGCGCTTATGCAACATCTGTGCAAAGCGGAGGCGCCATGAGGGTTGGAGGCTCTTACGGCGTGTCTTTGCATAGCCGTAGCGTCCCTCCAGCTGGGTTGCATCCACAATAGCTTCTGTTGCCCGCAGGAGTGTCTCAATAACACGTCTGCTTGAAAGGCCCTGAACACGGAACAGGTCCAGCAGCAAAGAACGCTCCTGGTTGGCGATGGTTAGAAGCGCCATGTTGACACGGTCTTTATCTGTCAGGGCTGTCTCAAAGCTGTTGCTGGCTTTCTCTTTTTCAGCCCTTTGCTCCAATCGGCTGATGACCCCACCCCGTGTACGAGTGCCAAAACTGAGTTCATCGGACACGTGAGCAACACGCTGAGCCACATGACTAAGGCCGATACCGATAATCTGGTTTCGTAGAGCTTCATCAATGGGAGACAGCTTATCCAGCTTTAAGAATAGCACGAGAGAACGTAGTGTTGTTCCATTAATGAGCAGCGTAACCAGTACGAACCCCGTAGCAACAATACCTACGAAATGTGTGATGGAATCATTGATATGCGGATTTTCATTCACAGCTAGTGCTAGTGCCAACGTAATGGCGCCGCGCAGCCCCCCCCATGCCATGGTCGTTTTAAACCGTGTTGGCACGGGCGGTGATAGACGGGTCACGATTAGAATGGGCAGGAGCCCAAAAATGACGGCTGCTCTAGCAAAAAGGCCTGCCAAGCTGGCAATGAGAATCAGAAGTAGATCCCAGCGGGTAATACCGATCATCATGCGGGGAACGAGCATGGCTGCCAGCATGAAAACGAGTGTACTAGCCCAGAACTCAATCTGCTCCCAAAGCTCCCGAAGGAAGCGCCATGTCTGAGGACGGAACGTGGATGGACCGAAAGCGGATATCGTCAAACCAGCGGAAGCCGTTGCAACAACCCCGGAAAAGCCCAGAATGTCATCACAAAGAATATAGACCCCATAAGGCAGAACAAGGGATAGGGTAATTTCTGCTGCAGGATAACCACTGATGGCCGTAATCATGAAAAGGGCCAGCCGGGCCACGGCCACACCGATAATGACGGCTCCGGCAAAATTAGTTAGGAAGTCGATGCAGGCTTCACTGAAACTGATTTGATGATGAGCGGTAATTGCTGCTACCAGAATGGTGAAAATGGCAATGGCAGCGGCATCATTCAGCAGGGCCTCCCCTTCCACCAGACGGCTGAGCCGTGCCGCTGCACCAATTTCCCGGAAGATACTGGCCACAGCTGAAGGGTCAGTCGTGGCCACGATGGCCCCAAGAAGCAGGCAGGCTACAAGGCTCTGTTGGGCAAAGGGATAAAGGGCAAACCCGATAGTTGCCGTGGATACGATGACGGCTACGATCGCCAACAAGAGAACCGTTGCAATCTCATGCGTCAGACTTCTGACATTAATTCCCATTGCCCCCTGAAATACAAGGAGAGGCAGGAATATGAGAAGAAACCCCTCACTATTAATTGGAAAGGATAATAAGGCCCCTGCTGGTCCTTCAAGAAGGTCCAGTCCCATGGAATTGTTTATGAGAGACGAAATGCTTCCCAGCGCAATACCCAGAAGGGCGATGATGACCGTTTCAGGTAGGTTGATTTTCTTGGCCAGCGGCGGAATGAAACTGATAAGAAAAAGGAGAAAAACAAGGGTCAGCAAAACAGCAGCAAGCCCTATCTCCATCTGGTATTTCCCTTCCTGTCATCCGCATTGTAGCTTCTGGAGACTACGCATAAAACAGACCGCAAGCAAGCCTCCTGCGGTCAGGCAGCAGGGCCTTCCATAGGAAAGCCCTGCCATTATTCTGTAAAAACAGACAGATTATTCCCTGTTACGGGAATATGTTCATTCTACGGTAACAGATTTGGCCAGATTACGAGGCTGATCCACATCTGTTCCCTTAAGAAGGGCGACCTCATAAGCTAGAATCTGAACAGGTATGGCGTATAGGATAGGCGTTGCAAATGCATTGACATCAGGCAGCACGATGACGTGTTCAGCAACGTCTTTAAGCCGTTCTGTCCCCTTGGCATCCGTAAAGACGAGAATCCGTCCCCCACGGGCACGGGCCTCCTGAAGGTTGGAGAGTGTCTTGTCAAAAAGGATGGTAGAGGGTGCAATGGCCACCACAGGCACGCTTTGATCAATCAAACTGATAGGACCATGTTTCAGCTCACCTGCTGCATAAGCCTCAGCATGGATATAGCTGATTTCTTTAAGCTTCAGAGCACCTTCCTGTGCAACTGGCATACATATGCCACGACCAAGATAAAGAACATCACGAGCTTGGGCGATAACACGTGCCATAGTGCGTATCTGCTCAAAAAGATTAAGGACTTCCAGTGCATGAGACGGCAGGTCTAACAAGCTGTCAGTCAGCTCACGCTCTTTCTGTTCATCAATGAGATTCCGCTTACGAGCGAAGTCAATCGTCAGAGCAGCAAGGACGGATAGCTGAGCTGTGAAAGCTTTAGTGGAGGCTACGGAAATCTCAGGCCCTGCGACCATCCCCAAAACGAGGTCACTTTCCCGCCCCATGGTAGAGTGTTCTACATTAAGAACAGAGACGATACTCTGCCCTGCGGCTTTGAGTTCTCGCAGAACACCGAGCGTATCCGCTGTTTCACCTGACTGCGAAATAAGTAGAGCAAGGCCACGATCTGGCTGCGGTGGCTGCCGGTAACGTAATTCCGAAGCAACATCAATATCAACAGGAAGACGGGCTAATTCTTCCAGCCAGTAACGCCCAACCATACCGGCATAAAAAGCAGAACCACAGGCCGTAATTGTAGCACGGGACAGGTTAGCTACATCAAACGGCATCTCAGGCAGTACAATGCGGCGGGTTACAGGGTCTATGATCCGCTGTAATGTCTGACCAATGGCGACAGGGTGCTCATGAAGTTCTTTCTCCATGAAATGACGATATCCGTCTTTCCCAATCTGCCCCGTTGAAAGAGATGTTGTCTGCACTGGCCTGTTAACCGCATTGCCGGTTGCATCAAAAATTTCAACTTGTTCTCGTGTTAAGACGCACCAGTCGCCATCTTCAAGGTAGGTAATACGGTTAGAGAGCGGTGCCAGAGCCAGACTATCTGACCCAAGAAACATTTCGCCATTACCGTACCCGACTGCCAGCGGCGCACCATGACGGGCACCAATAAGCAGATTGTCATGCCCTTCAAAGATCATGGCAATGGCGTAAGCACCTCTTAACTGCCGGATGGTTGCAAAAGCAGCTTCTTTAGGGGGCATCCCTTGCTGAATATGCTCATCCAAAAGGTGGGCTACTACCTCAGAGTCTGTCTCGGTCTCAAAGAAGCGCCCCTTTGCCTCCAAAAGACTTTTTAATTCAGAAAAGTTCTCGATGATCCCATTATGGACAATCGCTACCTGCCCCGCCTGATGCGGATGGGCATTGCCAGTTGTGGGAGCTCCATGAGTGGCCCATCTTGTATGGCCTATAGCTGTCGTGCCAGTAAGTGGAGTTTCTTCCAGGGCATGTTTCAGATTATCAAGCTTACCAGCGGCTCGACAGCGTGAAAGTTGGCCATGATTTACGGTAGCAATGCCAGAAGAATCATAACCACGATATTCCAGACGCCGTAGCCCCTCGAATACAATCGGAGTAGCAGGCTGATACCCGACAACGCCACAAATACCACACATCAGCCTTGCTCCTTTTTCTGTCGCAATGTTTCCTGAAGGGTTCGCCCCTTACCATCCTTGTTTGTCTGTCGTGCCCGCCCAAATGCTAAGGCGCCAGAAGGAACATCATTAGTGATGACACTTCCTGCTGCCGTCATGGCCTCATCGTCTATTTTAACAGGGGCCACCATGACACTATTCGACCCTATAAAACAGCGTTCCCCTATGACAGTCTTGTGTTTAAACACGCCGTCATAATTGCATGTGATGCTGCCTGCGCCAATATTGCTACCAGCACCGATCTCACTATCCCCCAGGTAAGTGAGATGATTGGCTTTCCCACCTTTGCCAAGGTTGGTATTTTTTAGTTCTACGAAATTACCAACATGACTATTTTCATGGCAGACTGTTCCATGTCGTAGACGGGCGTAAGGACCAACCATTGCTCCTGGTTTTACGGTGCATCCTTCAAGGTGAGAAAAGGCACGGATTGTGCATCCTTCCTCCAGAACAACGCCTGGACCGATAAACACATTAGGTTCGATTATAACATCCTGTGCAAGGATAGTATCAGAGCTAAGGAAAATGCTTGAGGGGTCAACCAAAGTTACCCCCTGCTCCATAGCTTGTCGCCGTAATCTCTGCTGTAATCTCAGTTCTGCCTGAGCTAACTCGGCACGGGAATTGACGCCTGCCAGTTCATCTTCTGTGCCTTCAACATACGTGACTGATCCTTGTTGAGCAGCCAAAGCCACTACATCCGTTAGATAATATTCATTTTGTGCGTTGTTGAGCTTAATATCTGCCAGCCATTTTTTAAAATGTTGAACATCAGCACACATCATACCCGCATTGCATAGAGAAATTTTTCTCTCATCTTCTGAGGCATCTTTATATTCAACGATCCGTTTAACGTGACCATTATCTCCCGTAACAATCCTGCCATATTGGCCCGGATCACGAGGTTTCATACCTAAGAGAGAAAGCTCGTTATCACTCTGTGATGCAAGCAGCTCTCGCATGGTGGATGCTGTTAAAAGAGGATTATCTGCATAAAGGATAATGGCTTTTCCTGCATCCAGTATATCCAACCCCGTTTTAGCTGCATGTCCGGTCCCAAGACGTTCAGTTTGGATCACCGTTTTATGTGGTGCGACCAGTCTGGCCAGTTCATCCATATCTGGTCCAATGACCACCACGATACGATCCACAACCCTTTGAGCTGTCTTGATAAGATGACAGATCATCGGCTGGTTTCCCAGACGCTGCATGGCTTTGGGATGGCGGGATTTCATACGTGTCCCCATACCGGCGGCCAGAATTACGGCTGTGGTCGTAGAACTCATAAGTCATGCCTCCTGAAGCCTATTATAGGCCATGGGAAAGTAAAAACTGGGATGCCCCATCAGGGGGCAATGACATTAATGTACCTGATTGCCGTGTGATATGGTGGAAAATTGTGGTGCTGTCTGGAGCACAACAAGGATCAGACCCATTTTGTAATGATTGAACTCAATACGTACGGGTAATAGTCCGGCTTTTTCATCATGCGCAAACCAGACCGTACCCGGATGAGGAGCAGACTGTGCCGCCTTGAAAGGGGAGCCAATCGAGAAGCCCCCTATCTGCCGACCAGTAAAGTCGCAGCGTTGGGCTTCGCCCTTGAAGAACGGATTATGGTCCTTGGGCATAGATGTTTTGTCTGGACCGTGCATATCCAGATAGGAAAGATGAACCCCATCAAAGATAGGTTTTCCGAAGGTGCAATTCTGTTTGACCTGCATACGGTGCGTCAGAGCAACAAGGTAACTTAGCATGTCAACAGCTTGCTTCAGCTCTGTTTCCGGCAATGGTTCCCGTTTTTTCTCCGGTGGGAAAAGAACAGTTACATGTGGCCCAGAGAGGTCAAAGTCTATATGAGCCTTGCGCTCCTCCCCACGGGAAAACCCCTTATTACTGAAGGAAACAGGGGTAATCTCAGCACCATTGAAACGCCCTTGGGCACTGCTCATCAAATTGAGTGTCAGAAACCAACTTGCCAGCCCAGCGGTATAAAGGTGGCTTTCTATGCCATATCCCCAAGGCTGCATGACGTAGTCTACATCGGCGTTCAGTGCATGATAGCCGTGGACAAACACGCTGTAATGCAGATGCGTATTTTGGTCAGTAGCTTTCTGTTCCGCTCCAGCCGCCTGAGCCTCGGCCTGCCCGAAAAGAAAGGAAATGGCCATCGTCAATCCTGCAAAACGGCGCAAGACAGGACGATGGGACAGAAAAGACAGGTCAAACGTCAAGATTGGCAACCTTCAATGCGTTATCAACGATAAACTCACGACGGGGTTCTACAACATCCCCCATCAGGGTGGAAAAGACCTGTCCTGCTTCTTCTACATCACCGATCTGAACCTGCAGTAGAGTGCGTGTGGCAGGATCAAGCGTGGTATGCCAGAGCTGCTCATCGTTCATTTCTCCCAGCCCTTTGAAGCGGTTGATTGCCAGCCCCCGCCGTCCTTGAGCAAGTATCTGCTCCATCATCATGCCAGGGCCAGAGAACTCATATTCTTTCTGGTCCAGCCTCAATGTTACGGGTTTGCGGAAGAAGGTTGCCAGCCAGTCAGTTTGGGCCTGCAAGCGCCGGGCTTCACTGGAGCGTAGAAGTGTTGTTTCGAATGTATGGCGTTCTCCAACGCCACGAAGGAAACGGCGGCATGTGACACTTTGCTTATCAGCCTCTGCCTGCCAGCCTCGTTCATTTTCAGGCGAGGCAGCATCAAGACGCTTCACGAAATCATCCAATGCATTTTCCCGGATATTCGCTTCAGTATTGATGATCCCACTGATGGCGGCCTGCTCCATAACCCAGAGTGGAATACGGGCAGATAGAGCTCTCATATCCTGAGCAATTTTACTGAAGCGATCGATGACATCACGCAGGGCCGCTCCTTCCATGACCTGCCCATCATGGCATGTCATAGATGCATTATGCAGCGCTTTATCCAGTAGGTACGTATCGAGAGCCGGTTCATCCTTCAGATAACGCTCCTCCTGTCCACGTTTAGCCCGGAACAGTGGAGGCTGAGCGATATAAAGATGGCCATTCTCAATAAGCTGCGGCATCTGCCGGAAGAAGAAAGTCAACAGCAATGTCCGGATATGGGAACCATCCACATCAGCATCTGTCATGATGACAATTTTGTGGTAGCGGAGCTTATCAATATTGAAGCCCCCCTGCTCTGCCGGTCCGTGGCCAATGCCTGTCCCAAGAGCCGTAATAAGAGTTCCAATTTCAGCGGACCCTAGCATACGGTCAAAACGAGCACGTTCAATATTGAGGATCTTACCTCGTAGCGGCAGGATTGCCTGAAAACGCCGATCACGGCCCTGTTTGGCTGTGCCACCAGCAGAGTCACCCTCTACAATGAACAGCTCTGCACCTTCCGGGTTACGCTCCTGACAGTCTGCCAGCTTCCCTGGTAGAGAAGAAACATCCAGGACACCTTTCCGGCGTGTCAGTTCACGAGCACGGCGGGCAGCTTCGCGTGCGCTGGCTGCATCAGCAATTTTTGCAATGATGATCCGAGCTTCTTTAGGATGCGTCTCAAACCAGTGGCTAATCATATCCGCCGCTATGGTGTGCACCACGGGTTGAACTTCGGAAGAAACCAGCTTGTCTTTTGTCTGGGAAGAAAATTTCGGATCGGGGACTTTAACGGATAGGACAGCGGAGAGTCCTTCCCGCATATCCTCACCTGTAAGGTTGTTTGTTTCTTTCCGGCCGCCTAACTGACTAGCATATTTACCAACAGCACGTGTCAGCGCCTGTCTAAAGCCAGCGAGATGGGTTCCACCATCACGCTGTGGAATATTATTGGTGAAGCACAGCATGGTCTCATGAAAGCTATCATTCCAGCAAAGAGCAAACTCTACCCGAATGCCAGATGTTTCATCTTCCAGCTCACCAGTAATTGGTGGATCAATCAGGGCTGTTTTGGAGCTATTGAGCCATTTTACAAAAGCAGATAGCCCACCATCATAATGGAAGGTAACTTCTTTTGGCTCGCTGTGGCGTTCATCACGAAGAATAATCTTCATGCCAGAGTTCAGGAAAGCCAGCTCCCTGACCCGCCTTTCCAGCACACTGAAATCAAACTCGGTTTTGGAAAAGGTTTCAGAGCTGGGTTTGAACGTAACTTCCGTCCCGTTTTCCTCGTCTGACTCGCCTACAACCTCAAGTGGGGCCAGCCGTTCGCCATGACGGAAATGGATGACGTGTTCTTTCCCTTGACGCCAGATACGGACATCCATGGTTTCTGAAAGAGCGTTGACTACGGCGGCCCCAACACCATGCAGCCCGCCAGAAACCTTATAGGAATTCTGGTTAAATTTGCCACCAGCATGAAGTTTTGTCAGCACGACCTCAGCCGCGCTGATGCCTTCTTCCTCGTGCATATCCGTTGGGATGCCGCGCCCGTTGTCGCGTACGGTAACGGAACCATCACCATTGAGGGTTAAAATGCAGTAGGATGCGAAACCTGCCTGAACCTCATCAACGGCATTGTCGATGATTTCAAAAACCATGTGATGTAGGCCAGAGCCGTCATCTGTATCACCGATATACATGCCCGGCCGTTTACGGACAGCATCCAAACCCCGCAGAACCGAGATGGAGGAGGCGCCATATTCCTCATGATCGGAAGACTGGATTTCCGGCTGGTTATGAGATTCTGACATGCCTACGCATTACTCCGGGTACAATGACGGATATGAGAACTGAATATACTGCGTGAGGCCTGCAATGACCAGTGCTGCCCTTCCCTTATCCCTATGAATCTCCTCGTTTCAACAGGTTGAGTCAGATTGAAGCGAACCATCACGGATATGCAGAAACTCAGCCATACCTTGGAGGGGCGAAAAAAGGTCAGCTTCTGTTCCTGTCATGATGGTGGTTGTTTGCAAAGTTAAAAGGCTTTCCATCAAAATGCGGCGACATCGTTCATCAAGGTGGGTTAGCGGCTCATCCAGAAGAATGATGGGGGGAACGCCCCACGTTCTGTTGATAGCCTGCGCGTGAGACAGAATGATGCTGAGCAGCATGATCTTCTTTTGCCCACTGCTGGATTGAGTTGCATCCCTACCTGTTTCTGCATCCTGTAGGCTGATGTCAGCTTTATGTGCCCCTAGAGATGTACTTTTGCGGTTTCTATCATGGGAACGTGCCTGCTGGAGAGAATGACGGAGCCAATCTTCAACCTCAAGGGCAGGTCTCTTTTCCAGCGCTTGAGCAATGGGACAGTGAAGCTCTAGTGCAGTACCAGGGAAGGCCTTGTTCCCGAAGGGGGTTTCTTTCAGAGTCTCGATCAGATTCATGCGGCCCGCCGTTACCGCAACTGCGTGACGGCTGATGGATGTTTCCAGTGAATCGAGCCAGGCAGCTTCATGGGGCTGTTCGAGAAGGACACGATTCCGGCTCATAACAGAGCGCTCATGCGCCATGATCTGTTGGGTATGATCGGGAATAAGAGCGACTGTCAGACGATCAAGAAAGCGTCGCCGCCCTGAGGCTCCATCAAGAAACAGACGGTCCATCTGTGGGGTAAGCCAGACACAGGGATAAAGCTGAGCTACCTCACTGAGTGTCCGGGGCTTTTCTCCATCCAGAAGGAAAGTGCGCCGCCCTCTACCCTCTGTCATGCCTGTGGAAAGATGAAACTGGTGTCCATTCTTCTCAAGGTCAGCCGTCACACCCCATTGGGTACGGCCATGCCTTGGTAAAAGATGAGAAGGAGATCCGAGAAGCCCTCTCCCTGGTGCGAGCAGAGAGAGGGCCTCTAGGAGGTTGGTTTTACCGCTGCCATTCTCTCCTGTTAGCACAGAGAGTGCAGATGAAGGCCTCCAGACACAGCGTCCATAATTACGGAAATCCGTTAGAGTTAGACGCCGTAACCGCAAAGGGTCTTAGACCCGGATAGGCATCAGGACATACAAGGCGTCCGGATGTCCCGTGTCCCGTATCAGGGTTGGAGATGAGCTATCGGCCAGTGCGAATTCAGCTTCGGCATCGATTTGATCGGTGATATCCGTGAGATAGCGGGCCTGAAAACCAATCTCCACGTCATCACTGTCATACGTGACGCTATTTTCATCCAGCTCCTCCTGTGCAATCCCTTGATCAGGGCTGATTGCAGAAAGTGTTAGATGATTTTTTGTGATAGTCAGTTTTACCGGTCGGGAACGTTCCTGACTAATGGCTGCGACACGGCCCACAGCGGCGGCAAGGTCCTGCTTACTGACACGAAGAATGCGTGAATTGTTCTGAGGAATGACCCTCATATATTCTGGGAAGGTGCCATCAACAAGTTTGGATGTCAGCAGAATGGAGCCGATGCGGAACTGGATACGTGTTTCAGAAAGAGCCACTTCAACAGAAGCACCATCATTATCCAGTAGCTTACGTACTTCGGTAACCGTTTTACGAGGTACGATGATGCCCGGCATGCCTTTGACACCAAAGGGTGCTGGGGTATCCACCTTGGCGAGGCGGTGGCCATCTGTTGCTACGGCACGCAGATAATTCTTCTTTCCCTCCAGAACAATGTGGAGGTAGATGCCATTCAGGTAATAACGGGTTTCCTCATTGGACATGGCAAAACGGGTCCGATCAATCAGCCCACGAAGATCACCTGCCTGAATGTCAAAATGATGTGGCAAATCCCCTGCGACCATGGCTGGAAAATCATCAACCGGAAGAACGTTCAGGCTGGTGGCGTACCGGCCTGCCCGCAGGTGCAGCGGGTCTTCAGATGTTGCCTGCTCAAATTCGATCAAGGCACCATCGGTCAGTTTACGGACAATTTCGAAAAGGACAGCAGCCGGTACTGTTACTGACCCTGCACGGGTCGCCTCTGACGGCACTTCTTCAACAACAGCAATTTCCATATCCGTTGCCGTCAGGCGCAGAATTTCGCCGTCATGTTCCATCAGAACATTGGCCAGAATGGGGATAGTATTGCGCTTTTCGGCAACACCCTGAATATGGGACAGTGCACGCAGGAGCGGTGCGCGATCAACCGTAAACTTCATGACAACCCCACAGCCTTATCGGGACGAGTAATATGTCCCTTTAGCAAAATAACATCTTGTTTGAAAAGGTGCCTTCAGCTTTCCAGCATGTGCCGTAGCAGCTCCACACTTTCTGCCAGACCGGGATCCTGTTCCATCAACTCAGAAACACGATTAACGGCATGCATGACAGTTGTATGATCACGATTTCCGAATTTTCGCCCAATTTCTGGTAGGCTTCGGCTCGTAAGCTGTTTGGCGAGGAACATAGCTATCTGTCTCGGACGTGCTACGGCCCTTGCCCTACGAGCAGACGACATATCTGTCAGTCGGATATTGAAATGCTCGGCAACTTTCCTCTGAATTTCATCAATCGTGACGCGGCGTTCATGTGCTTTGAGCATGTCCTTGAGGACATCCTGTGTTGATTCCAGCGTGACAGGTCGGCCTACCAGATCAGCATGTGCGATAAGGCGATTCAAAGCGCCTTCGAGCTCGCGTACGTTGGTCGTGATTTTATGAGCCAGATACTCCAGAACTTTCGGTGGAACAGGCGTACCGGAAGCTTTGGCTTTAGCCTCCAAGATAGAGATACGGAGTTCAAAGGTTGTGGCATGAATGTCTGCCACCATGCCGCAGCCCAGTCGTGTACGAAGCCTGTCTTCTAGACCAGATAGATCGGAAGGACTTTTGTCGGCACTGACAATGATCTGCCTTCCTGCATCAACCAGCGCATTGAATGTATGAAAAAATTCTTCCTGCGTGCTGTTCTTCCCGATCAGGAACTGAAGATCGTCAATCATCAGAACATCAACTGATCGAAGTTGTTCTTTAAACTCCATCTGAGATTTAGACTGCATGGAGGCAATGAAACGATACATGAACTTTTCAGCCGACATGTAGGCGACCGAGATATTGCCACGGCTGATTAGCTTAAGGCCGATAGCATGCATAAGGTGCGTTTTCCCCAATCCAACGCCCCCATAAAGAAATAGAGGATTGAAACCGGGGCTTGCCGGATGATCAGCAACACGGCCAGCACAGGCATAGGCAAATTCATTCGGTTTGCCGACCACAAAATTATCGAACGTAAAGCGGCGGTCTAATGGGACAGCCAAATCATTTCGGACTTCCCCCCCTGTCGAGTGGGATGGAGAGCTACTCTCACGCTCTAAAGCGGCTGCATCTTCCTTTGCCATTATGCTGATGTTTGAACGGGCAGGCATGGTGGGTTCGGATGGGGCTGGCGTTTCATCGGCTGATGCTGCGCGCTGGGCTTTTTTATCAACTCTCAGCTCAACATGTTGAACGAGAGGACTTTCTTCACGCCAAAGAGATTGCAGTCGTTGACCATATTGTGCCCTCACCCAGTCCCTAAGGAAGCGTTCCGGCAGGTACAGCACGATTTCATCTTCATCCAGCGGGCCAAGTGTGATGCGCTGAATCCACATCCTGTATTCTACATCACCTACTTCGCTTTTCAGGCGTTCGCAGATGCGCAACCAGGATATTTTGAGAGAGTCTGTTTCAGAAGGGGCCATAGCAGCGTCCTGGGACTGAGCTTTTTCCACTTCTGATCTCCGTACTCTGGTCTCACGTGCCTCCAGCTAGGGTAGAGCCCGGCGGGAGGGGTAATCAAGTGTTTTTGCCTGGACAGCAGAATGCTCTGACTGTTTTTGAGGTGGCAAAAAAAGAACGCGCCCTAAGAGGCGCGCCCAAAACCGTCCTGCCGACAATGCAGCAGAACGGTTCCCTGCTCTGAAGACTGATCAGGCAGCAGCAGAAAGGGATTTAATGCGGGCAGACAGACGAGACAGCTTGCGGCTGACCGTGTTGCGAGCAATAACGCCCTTGCCAGCTGCACGCTGCATCTCAGGCTGAGCAGCCCGCAGAGCTTCTGCTGCTGCTGCCTTGTCGCCGGACAGGATAGCCTTCTCAACACTCTTGATGAAGGTACGCATACGGGACAGGCGAGAAGCATTGCGCAGACGGCGGCGCTCGTTCTGACGGATGCGTTTACGGGCAGATGCGTTGTTTGCCATGGGCTTCAGGTTTCCTGCGGATAGTTCGCTAAAAAATAATGTCTGACCCTCTACTCTCCTGCCAGCGTTGCGTCAAGCTCTGTCTTTATTCTGCACCGATATGGACACTCATTTATGCGGATTTTTCTGACAGTGTGGACAGAAAAATGTGGAACGACCACTTTGTGCTATACGCATGATCACAGAATGACGATTTTCTGAACGACATACGGGGCATTCTTCCCCTTCTCGGCCATAGACAAGATGAAGCTCTTGAAAAGCTCCGGGCTGACCGTCTGTACGGACATAATCTCGTAGAGTGGACCCTCCTGCCGCTATGGCGGCTTGTAGAATCTCTCTCACAAATCCGTGCAGCCGCCTGATCTCCTTCCGAGTCAGATCAGCTGCTGCTTTTGCAGGATGAATGCGAGCCTTAAATAGGGCTTCACAGACATAGATGTTCCCTAATCCCACTACCTTACGTTGGTCCAGCAAGGCGTTCTTAATGGGCATACGTGTTGTAGCACAAAGGGTTGCGAGCCGTTCCGGTGTAAATGTGTTTAATAAAGGCTCTACCCCTAAATGTTTCAATTGAGGCTGCTGTGCTTCTTGATCTGTCGGGAAAAGACAGACCATGCCGAACCTGCGGGGATCAACTAGGCCGATACGGTGGCCATTATTCGTCCATATCACGAGATGTTCATGCCTGCGTGGTGGGATGTTCTGCGAAGCAGGATCGATAAATAATCGTCCAGACATTCCCAGATGGATGAGCAGACTCCAGCCATGCTGGAAGTCGATCAGGATATATTTGGCCCTGCGGCGTAACTGAATGACGGTTTTGTGGAGCGGAATGGTCGATAGGCCGGGAGGGAAAGGTGTACGAAGATCAGGGCGTTTGACCTCAATAGAGGTTATATACTGCCCTTCCAGAGCAGGCTTCATACTTCGGAGGATGGTTTCGACTTCTGGGAGTTCTGGCATAAATATCCACAATGAGATAACGATGGTCGCATGACAGAAAACCATTCCTCTCACACCTCATCTTCTCAGTCAGCTGATTTCGAGGCTGATACGATTGATTTCGGCTATCGTGACGTACCGCGAAACGAGAAAAAGCCACTTGTCCGGCAGGTCTTTGAAAGCGTTGCTGGCAAATATGATGTCATGAATGATGCCATGTCACTTGGTATTCATCGGGTCTGGAAACGTATTTTCGTCACCATGCTTTCTCCTCAGCCGGGGCATAAACTGCTCGATTTAGCCGGCGGCACGGGGGACATTACCTTCGGGTGGCTGCGTCGTGGTGGCGGACATGCGGTCTTGTCCGACATTAATGAAGCTATGCTTGAAGTCGGTAGAAAACGTGCCATTAAAGCCGGGCTGATCGGGAGTATGGATGTCTGCGTGGCCGATGCCGAGGCGCTTCCCTTTCCTGATGCGTCTATGGATCGGGTATCAATGGCTTTCGGGCTGAGGAATTGCACGGACAAAAATGCCGTTCTTAGAGAAGTCCAGCGTGTTCTGAAGCCGGGTGGACGTTTTTTCTGTCTTGAGTTTTCTAAAGTGGACGTTGCGGCTCTTTCGACTATCTACGATGCATGGTCCTTTCAGGTTCTGCCACGTATGGGGCAGATGATTGCTGGTGATGCAGAAAGTTACCAGTATTTGGCAGAAAGCATCCGTATGTTCCCGGATCAGGAAACACTTGCCGGAATGATGCGTGATGCAGGGATGGAACGTGTAACCTATCAGAATCTCTCCGGTGGGATCGTGGCAATTCATTCAGGCTGGCGGCTCTAACAAGCATGGCACGGATTATCCTCATTCTGAGTGGTAGTATTGCTGCCTATAAAGCTCTGGATGTTGCTAGAGAGCTTCAGCGTGATGGGGTGGAAGTCATTCCTGTCATGACAGAAGCCGCCCAACAGTTCTTAACGCCACTATCGTTGGAAGTTTTATGTGGGCAGGCTGTTCATACCGATCTTTTCCGCCCGGGTGAGGAGAGCAGGATCGGTCATATTGCCTTGGCCAGATCGGCAGATATGGTGCTGGTTTGCCCTTCATCCGCAGACTTGATGGCCCGTATGGCGCAGGGCATGGCTGATGATCTGGCAACAACCATTCTGTTGGCAACAGAGGCACCTATCATTGTTGCCCCTGCTATGAATCCGCATATGTGGAGCCATCCAGCTACTCAGGCTAACTATTCTCTGCTCCGGCAGAGAGGGGTGACGTTCATAGGGCCCGTACCGGGTGATGTTGCGTGTGGGGAAAAAGGTACCGGACGACTGGCTGAGACAGAAAATATCGTGTCATCCGTTCGTAATCTGCTCTCCAAAAGAACTGATCTATCTGGAAAGCGGATCATTGTTACAGCTGGTCCTACCGTAGAGCCTCTCGACCCGGTACGTTTCATTTCCAATCATTCGTCTGGGATACAGGGTTATGCTGTTGCGGACGCTTTGGCACAACATGGTGCTGATGTGAGGCTTATTAGCGGTCCTGTTTCATTATCCCCTCCTGCCAATGTGACATGTATTCATGTGCGAACAGCGGAGGACATGAAAGCCGCTTGTCTCGAGCAGTTGCCAGCAGATGCGGCTATCTGCGTGGCAGCTGTCAGTGACTGGCGGCCTGATGTCGCATATGCCAGCAAGATGAAAAAATCTGGTGATGGTATTCCTCCTGTTTTAAAGCTTGTTGAAAATCCTGACATTTTGGCAACGCTATCCAGACATGACCAACGCCCTACTCTCGTGGTCGGCTTTGCTGCAGAAACGGATGACCTGAGAAAACATGCTGAACAGAAACGGCTTAGAAAGGGCTGTGATTGGCTTCTTGCCAATGATGTGACCAAACACCGCTTTGGTGGAAAGCGGAATCAGGTTCTCTTTCTAACAGGTGATGAAACAGAAGCATGGCCGGAAATGGATAAGCCGTCTCTGGCCCATCGTCTGGCTGATCGAGTAGCACAATTTTTTCAGGCACGAGTCTGAAACGTCATTTTGAGGAATATTAAGAGCCATGTCAGATATCGTGGATGTTCGCATTCTTCGCCTCCCTCATTCTGAAGGTCTGGAACTTCCAGCTTACGGAACGGCCGGAGCCGCCGGTGTGGATTTCCAAGCCGCTGTGAATGAAACGCTCGTCATCAAGCCAGGTGAACGTGTTCTTGTTCCAACGGGATTATGTATTGCCTTGCCTGAAGGGTATGAATTGCAGATACGGCCCCGCTCTGGGCTCGCCCTGAAACATGGAATTATGGTGCCTAATAGTCCGGGGACAATTGATGAGGATTATCGGGGTGAAATCCGCATTATTCTCATTAATGCCGGGACAGAAGATTTTGTGATTGAACGTGGCATGCGTGTGGCGCAGGGCGTTCTGGCGCCTGTAGTAAGAATGCAGTGGCAGGAATGTACCAGCCTTGATAAAACGGAAAGAGGACAAGGTGGCTTTGGCAGCACTGGTCACTGACCGATCGAGCCCACGTTGAATAGGCCGCCCGTGGAGCTATGAGGCTAACTGTTAAGGTCCAGTTATGAAAGTCCATCTAACTTTGGGCACATCATGAGAAGACAGTCGTGGCCTTTTGCGTATCTTTCTAAACTGGAAAGTAAATTCATGCGTTGGCTTCTGGCCTATCGAGGAAGTGGCATTTCCTGCTCCTTGTTGGCCATTGGCATATTGTACGGCTTTTATCGCAGTTATGCTTTTCCGGCAGCCTTTCCAGTGCAGTGGGAAGGAATCTTCTGGTCTCTTGAAAAAGTCGTAGTGGCATTGCTCCTTTCTGCTGTGGGGCATTGTGTCTTATTATCTGTGGCTGCCTGTTCAGCAGGAGCCCGGCAGATTTTGTCAAAAGTGACGGCCGTGTTGGCAGAAATACCGTCACTTTGTCTGCTCGGGCCTGTGTGCGTTCTTTTCCCTGCATTCTGGAGTGTGGCTGCAATAGCCATGTTCAGCCTGTTGACCAGAAGCGTTAATGCTACTCTTGAAGCCGGGCATGATATTCCTGCAGGTTTTTTGAAGACTGCCCGAGCGCTGCGATTAGGCCGTTGGCAAAGTTTTTGGCGCTTGCATGTTCCGTTCGCTTTTCCTGACCTTGTCAGGTCTGTTCTCCAAAATCTTCCGGATTTCTGGCTATGCATCTTCGGTGGGGAGATGATTGTTTCTCTATTCATGCCTCATAAAGCTCTGGGATTAGGGGGAACATTTCTGTCTGCCATCAGAGGGCATGACCTATCAGCTGTTGTTGGTCTTTTCAGCCTAATGATCCTGTTGGTCTTTCTGGTCCAGCACGGGTTGATCGCTCCATTAAGGGGATACGGACGGCGCTATGCAGTCTGCGACCTTGCGCATTCTGCAAAAAATAGAAGTTCCGGCCGGTATGTCATATGGGTCGGAATATCCGGGATGATTCTGACGGCAATTCTGCTTTCCTATCGATTCTGGCCATGGCCAGAAGGAGCTCTGACCATTCTGGGGCCTTTAGGGTATCTGGCTGTTGCCCTTTTTATAGTTGGGGGATTCTGGGCCTATGTGGGAGGGCTGTTGCTTGGATATACTGGGCAAACAAGACGCTGGATTAGGAAAGTCTCTTTAACGGGTGCTCTACTCCCTGTTCCTCTCCTTTTCCCATGGCTGGCCATCCACCTACCGCAGGTGATACTCCCCGCAATGGCAGTTATGGGAATGTGTGGCTGGATTGTCCTAGGCTATGCAAATGGACCGATGGGGCAACAGTTCGTAACAATGGGGCAGCATTTGCGCCTGCCCTCTTTTTCTTTATGGAGGAATGTTCGTTTCCCGTTAATCTGCCCGGTTCTTCTTCAGGCTGGTACTATCGTGCTGCCTTTCTTCTGGGATGGTGTCTATATGGTCGCTACCCTGGATGCAGAGCATAATACGGTATTGCTTGGCCTGCTTCAGAAACATCTTTACGGAATGCAGCTTCTGTTTCTGTGTCTGATGACCTTGTTAGCTGCCTGTGTGCGCTGGGGTATTTTCATCCCCCTTCAGGAACGCATGGCGCATCGTTATAGGATCTAGTTCATGAGTGCGACACTCTTACGGCTGACTGATTGTGCACAATTTGCGCGTAAATCACGCAATCAGGACGTGCCAATTGTTGAACAGGTCAATATGGAGGTTCGAGAAGGTGAGATTCTCGGCCTTGTCGGGCGTTCGGGTTCGGGAAAATCGAGCCTTTTGAAAATCATGGCCGGGCTGGATACTCCCAGAACGGGGGACGTTTTCTGGAAAGAGAAAAAGGCTACTATTCAGGCTCTGGAAGCTGTTTCGATCATATTACAGGATGATGTGCTTTTCCCATGGCTGACGGTTAGAGAAAATGTGCTTCTTGCTCTAGAAGCCAAACGTCAGCCAAAAGAGGAACGGGAAAAGATCGCTGATGCCATCATCGCCGTGCTTGATATGGACGGTTATGAAGGGGCGTATCCTAGAGAGCTTTCCGGGGCCTTGGAAGAACGCGCATCTCTTATCCGTGCCTTAGCCCGACAGCCAGAAATATTGCTGCTTGATGAGCCGTTTCTAAATATCGATCATCTAAGTGCAGAAAATCTGAGAACTGACCTGATAGAACTCTGGCAGGAACACCGGCTTGGACCATTGAAGGCAATGGTTCTAGCAACGCATGCCATTGAAGAAGCCGTACTCATGTGCGATCGGATTTTGCTTTTTTCTTCTGGGCCGGGTCGTATCACTCATGAGGTTGTGGTTCCCTTCCCTCATCCACGTAACAGGCAGGATAATGACTTCCGGCATTTCGTGGATCAGATCTACACGCTCATGACATTACGAGCTCCCAGTGTTTCAGAAGCTGATTTGTCTGTTGCCAAGCAGGATGAGATACAGGATGAAAGTAGCTCCTTTATCGTTCTGCCAGATATTTCGATTGAACTGCTGGTAGGTTTGATGGAGGCGTTGGACCATGCGCCTCTTTCAGGCCGAGCCGATCTGCCTGAGCTCGCTAACCAGCTTCAGATGACATTGGATGACCTTTTTCCCCTTGGCGAGACCTTGCAGCTCCTCGATCTTGCTGAGCTTGAGGATGGTGACATTATGCTCACCAGTACGGGCCGTACATTTGTAGAAGGCGATGCAGATGCACGCCGTGACATTATGAGGACAGCCCTGCTCCATGCCGTACCGCTATTGAGGCTGATTCGTGGCACTCTGGACGAACGCAGCAGTCATGCCATGGATGCGGATATTTTCCGGCGGAAACTGGAAGATACCATGTCCACATCCTACGCACGTCAGACACTGAACACGGCCATATCATGGGCCCGGTATGCAAGCCTCTTTGGGTATGATGAGGAGACAGACAGGGTCCTGCTAGAAGATGATGAATGAGGGAATGTGAGTTATTCCCTCATTCTGATGGCCAATGGTTGGTTATTCAGCTGTTTTCAGGCGGTCTCGGTATAGTTTCCGAGCCTTGGCCACTTTCGGGGCTACAACGGCAGAGCAGTAAGCCGTTTCTGGGTTACGGGCAAAATAATCGTGATGACTTTCCTCGGCTTCCCAAAAATGGGCAGGGCCTTCAATGGAAGTCACAAGTGAAGCGTCCCATATATTCTGGTTAGCAATTTCGTCTCGAATAGAGCGGGCCGTAGTCTGTTGCGCTTTATCTCCAAAAATGACGGAGCGATACTGAGAACCTACATCATCTCCCTGACGGTTTAACTGGGTGGGGTCATGCGTTGTAAAGAAAACTCGTAGAATATCTTCAAGACTGATCTCTACGGGATTGAAAATAATCTGTACGACTTCGGCATGGCCTGTCTTGCCTGTGCATACCTCTTTATAACTCGGCTGCTCCGTATGCCCACCAGCATAACCAGGTTTTGCCGATACAACACCTCGCAACCCGTTAAAAATAGCCTCAACACACCAGAAGCAGCCGCCTCCGAGAATGATGGATGATGTCTGTGTCATGATATGGTCCTATAGACATAAAACGATGAGTATCGTGCATATGATGCCCGGAACAGGTTTAAACCAGAGGGAGTAGATCACGCTTTTCATATCTTTCAGTTTTTTTGTTTTATCATTATGTTTCTTGCTATAAAACGCCATCAAACGTTTCTATCTGAAAGAGGTTTTTAATGCCCGTTTACCGCTCCCATACTAGCACCCGTGGCCGCAATATGGCAGGGGCCCGTGCGCTCTGGAGAGCAACGGGCATGAAGGATGGTGATTTCAGCAAACCGATTATTGCTATTGCTAACTCATATACCCAATTCGTCCCCGGTCATGTTCATCTCAAAGACATGGGCGCACTGGTTGCCTCTGCTGTGGAGGAAGCCGGTGGCGTTGCCAGAGAATTCAATACCATTGCCGTGGATGATGGGATCGCCATGGGGCATGGGGGAATGCTCTACTCCCTCCCCTCACGGGAGCTTATCGCTGACTCTGTAGAATATATGGTCAGTGCGCATTGTGCTGATGCGCTGGTCTGTATCAGCAACTGCGACAAGATCACACCGGGAATGCTTATGGCCTCCCTGCGGCTGAACATTCCTACAGTGTTTGTTTCTGGTGGTCCTATGGAAGCTGGCAAAGCGGATATGGATGGCATTGAACGGGCCGTGGATCTTGTAACATCCATGGTTGCCGCTGCTGATGAACGTGTCAGTGATGACGTGTCCGAGCGAGTGGAACGTTCTGCCTGTCCGACATGTGGATCATGCTCCGGCATGTTCACTGCAAATTCAATGAACTGCCTGACCGAAGCTTTGGGTTTATCTCTGCCGGGTAATGGATCTTTGCTGGCCACGCATAGCCAACGGAAAAACCTTTTTCTGCAGGCTGGGCGCCTGAGTGTGGAATTAGCCAAGCGCTGGTACGAGCAGGATGATGCAACCGTTTTGCCCCGAGGCATCGCTACAAAGGCAGCCTTTACCAATGCCATGACGCTGGATATTGCTATGGGCGGTTCTACGAACACGGTGCTGCATCTTCTGGCGGCTGCGCATGAGGCCGGGGTTGATTTCACAATGAGTGATATTGACGCCCTCTCTCGCAAGGTGCCTCATCTTTGTAAGGTGTCACCTTCCGTTGCGAATGTGCATATGGAAGATGTCCATCGTGCTGGTGGTATTCCTGCCATTCTAGGAGAGCTGGATCGGGCAGGACTGCTGGATACCAGCATTCCGACAGTTCATTCCTCAAGCCTGTCTGAAGCCCTCAAGCATTGGGACATCATGCAGGCTAATGATGATGAAGCTGCTGCTCTTTTTCAGGCTGCACCGGGAGGGGTAAGAACTGTCGAAGCTTTTTCTCAGAGCAGTACTTATAAGGAGCTGGATAAAGACCGTCAGACAGGCGTTCTGCGAGATAAGAAGCACGCTTTTTCTCAGGATGGTGGTCTTGCCGTGCTGTACGGAAATCTGGCTGTTGATGGTGCCATTGTGAAGACGGCTGGTGTTGCAGAAAATATCTTGAAGTTTCGTGGGCGTGCCCGTGTCTTTGATAGTCAGGACGCTGCCGTGAACGCCATTCTGGGCAAGCAGATAGCTCCCGGTGATGTAGTTGTCATTCGATATGAAGGCCCTAAAGGTGGGCCGGGGATGCAGGAAATGCTGTATCCGACAAGTTATCTCAAGTCCATGGGGCTGGGCGAGGCTTGTGCTCTGATTACTGATGGCCGTTTTTCTGGTGGCAGTTCAGGTCTTTCAGTCGGTCATATTTCACCTGAAGCTGCAGAAGGTGGCCTGATCGGTCTTGTCCATGAAGGTGATTCCATCATCATTGATATTCCTGCACGCCTGCTGCATCTGGATGTTTCAGAGGATGAGCTAGACGCACGCCGGGCTGATATGAATGCAAAGGGCTCTGCAGGATGGCAGCCTGACCGTGAACGGCAAGTTTCTACCGCACTGAAGGCCTATGCTGCCATGACGACCAGCGCTGCTCATGGAGCTGTGCGTGATCTATCTCAGATTGTTGTAAAAAAACGGCAGTAAAACTGAAACTATAAAAATAGGAAGGCCTGCCTCATAAAAGAGAGGCAGGCCCTTTTTTATTATGGTGCCAGCGGGGGTAATTTAACTAATGCGCCCCAAAGCAATCTTCTGTTTCTCTAGTTCTTGTTGGAAGCTGGACAGGCGATCTCGGTTTTCTTGCACGACTTCAGGTTTTGCACGGGAGATAAAGTTTTCATTAGAAAGCTTCTTGTCCACCTTACCTATTTCCGTTTCCAGTCGTGCGATTTCTTTGTTTAGGCGGGCTTTTTCAGCATCCAGGTCAATGATTCCCTCAAGTGGCAGGAAGATGGTTGCCTCATCCAGAATGATCTGGGCAGCCATATGAGGAGGTTCAGTAGTAAGTGGTGACACCTCAGAAGCTCGAGCCATTTGGTCAATAGCTGCTTGCCATTTATGAGCACGCTCAATCGTTTGCGCAGAGGCGTCACGCAGCAACAAAGGTGCCTTCTGTGAAGGTGGCACATTCATTTCAGAACGAACGGTTCGCACATCACTGATGAGACGGATAACCCAATTCACTTCATCTGCTGCAGCGTCTGCGCCCGGAATCTGTGTCTGTTCCGGCCAATTAGAAACTGCGAACGGGCCTTGATAACCAAGCTTCTGCCAGAGTGTTTCCGTAACGAAAGGAATGACCGGATGCATCATACGCAGGATGATGCCCAGAACATGAGCCCCTGCTGCTTTGAGCTCCTCTGCTTCAGCCCCTCCTACCCGGAAGGTCGGTTTGGAAAATTCTACAAACCAATCACAGAAGATATTCCAGACGAAATGGTAACAGCACCGTGTGTATTCATCAAAGCGAGATGCTTCCAGCGCTGAATCTGCTTGTGTGACGGCCTTACGGGCTTCTTCCAGAATCCAGCGGGCAAGTATGGATTTTGTTTCTGATGGGTTGAAGTCCGGACGAGGCTTCACATCATTCATCTGTAAGAAGCGGGAAGCATTCCACAGTTTTGTAATGAAGGCGCGATGTTCTTCTACACGCCCCCTGCCCAGCTTAATATCACGACCTAAGCCCGCTCCGGCTGCGATAGCAAGTCGAGTTGCATCAGCGCCATATTCAGCAATCAGATCCAGTGGATCGATACCATTGCCGCGCGATTTGGACATTTTTTGTCCCTTCTCGTCACGGACGAGACCATGAATGAGAATCTTGCGGAAGGGTACATCCCCCATGAAATGGAGACCCATCATCATCATTCTGGAAACCCAGAAGAAAATGATGTCGAAGCCAGTGACCAATGTGCTGGTGGGATAATAGAACTCCAGTTCAGCGGTCTTTTCAGGCCACCCCAGTGTGGTGAACGGCCAGAGTGCTGAGCTGAACCATGTATCCAGCACGTCCTCGTCCTGTGTCAGTGTTACGGAGGGCCCCGCCTGTTTCTGAGCCTCTGCTTCACTTTCAGCGACATAGGTTTTCCCGTCAGAGCCGTACCACGCTGGAATTTGATGTCCCCACCAGAGCTGACGGCTGATGCACCATGGCTGGAGCTCTCTCATCCATGCAAAGAAAGTATTTTCCCACTGTTTAGGCTCAAAAACCATTTTGCCATTTTTGACAGCATCGACGGCAGGCTGTGCCAGCTTTGGCGCATCACAGTACCATTGCAGGGTTAGTCTCGGCTCAACAATGGCTCCACCACGTTCGGCCGTAGGGACTTGCAGAACGTGTGGTTCAACTTTCTCCAGCCAGCCCATTTCCTCCAGTTGTGTGATGATTTTTTTACGGGCTTCATCGCGATGCAGACCTTCCAAAGACTGAACGAATGTTAGATCGCTTATACCATCATGCTCTGATAGCTCGGAGCGAATTTCATCCAGGCTGATGCAGGCGCTTTCATCAAGAATGGTTGGTGCAGGGAGGTTATGCCGTTTACCAACTTCAAAGTCATTGAAATCATGTGCTGGGGTGATCTTGACCGCCCCTGTTCCTTTCTCCGGATCTGAGTGTTCATCGGCTACTATGACGATGGAACGACCCGTTAGCGGAAGAATGATTTTTTGCCCCACTAAATCGGCATAGCGGTCATCTTCAAGATTAACGGCTACGGCAACGTCACCTAGCATCGTTTCCGGCCGTGTTGTGGCAATGGTAATTGTTTTGCCGTTTTCCAGAGGATAACGGATATGCCACATGGAGCCCTTTGTTTCTTTGTTCTCCACTTCCAGATCGGAAATGGCAGATCGAAAAACAGGGTCCCAGTTAACTAGACGCCGATCACGATAGATCAGGCCTTCGTTATAAAGCTGAACAAAAACCTTACGGACAGCCCGTGAAAGCCCCTCATCCATGGTAAAGCGTTCACGTGTCCAGTCAGCAGAGGCACCAAGGCGGCGTAGCTGCTGGATAATTGTGCCGCCATATTCTTTTTTCCATTCCCAGACACGCTCAATGAAAGCGGGGCGACCAATAGTTTTCCGGTTAATGCCTTCTTTATCTAATGCTCGTTCAACGACCATCTGGGTGGCAATACCTGCATGGTCGGTTCCGGGTTGCCAGAGTACATTGGCCCCCTTCTCTCGTTGCCAACGGATCAGGATATCCTGCAATGTGAATGTCAGAGCATGCCCTAGATGCAATGTCCCTGTCACATTAGGCGGTGGGAACATGATAGAATAAGGATGGGCACCATTTTCTACCTTAGCTGTAAAAATGCCATCCTTTTCCCACTGGGAATATAGCGTTGTCTCGTAGTCTGCCGGGATAAAAGCCTTTTCCAGCTGAGATTCAGTTAGAGCGGCATGGGGGGTATGTTCAGACATGGTTTCCCAGAATGTTGATTTTATCGTGTAAGGTGGGTTTTTTCATACCATCAGCAGAAAAACTTGCCGATAGGCAGCCTTTGAAAATCTTTGTTTTCTTAGCGCCCCGGAAGATTCGTCTGATAGTCTCCGATACCCCAAAGTCGATTTTTAACAGCGCGGTAATAAGCCTTTTCATCATAGAGAGGAACATTCAGCTTAAGGTCCACAGCTGTCAGCCTACCCATAGAACGGGCAATATCATAAGATGCTGTAACCAGTGATGTGACGTTCTGGATTAAATCTCTCTGTGCCTGCAGTAATGTTGCCTGCTGTTGTAATACGGACAAAGTTGTAGCTGTACCGACAAGAGCCTGTCTCTCCACACCTGCAAGAGCTGCAAGATTGGAGGAGACAGCAATTTTGTGACTTTCGAGTGTTTCCTTAAGTGCTACGTAGAATTGCCAACTTGCTGATGCTTGCTGAAGGGCTAAACGTCGCTGGACATCAACTTCATGCCGGGCAGCGATGGCAGTTTGTCGAGCTTGTCTGATAGCAGAGTACTCACTCCCTCCCTGATAAATAGGCACCTGAAGATTGAGCGAAGCGTATTTATTATCCTGCAGTGAATGATCCTGACCTTGGTCACGAGATCTTTGATAGCCCAAACCAGCTGATAGTTTTGGCATGATGGTTGCGATCTGCACCGAAATGTTATCTTTCTGTTGTGCCTCATTGAAAAGAGCAGCGATAACATTAGGGTTATTTCGTACGGCTTCCATGACCGCTTCTTGTTCCGTTTTCACCGGAAGTGCCAGCGGCTGAGGTGGAACTAGATCAGGTGGAGCAGGAACGCCAACTGCCTGAAGATAAGTTGCCTGGATAGACTGTATTGTTCCTTCAATCTGTTGCCGTTCGGCTGTCGCTGTTGCCAGAGCCCCCTGTGCCTGTGCAACATCAGTTCGACTGAGTTCCCCTAATCTGAAGCGCCGGTTTGTAGCATCAAGTTGTTGCTGCAGAGAGCGTTCATTATTGATACTGACCTGCAAAAGTTGCTTATTTCCAACAAGGCGGACGTAGGCATCCATGGCATTATAAAGCACTTCCTGCTCGATTTGGATTAAACGGGCCCGTTGTGCAAAAATCTGGTTTTTAGCCATGTGAATACCAGCAACTGTTTTACCACCCTGATAGATAGGCTGGTTGAGTGTCACTGATGTATTGTATCCACCGCTATTATAGCGTTGCAGATTGGGGAATTTTACCTTTTGTCCATTTACTGTAGTTTGCTGTTCATATCTGCTTTCCCCTTTATAATATGTAAGGGCACCGCTTCCTGAGATAGTTGGTCGCCACCCTCCCATTGCCGCTGACATTTGTTCATCAACCGCACGTAATTGAGCTCTGGCTTCACGTAATTGAGGGTTTGTTAAATAAGCTAAGGAAAGTGCTTCATTCAGCGTATGTGGGATAAATTCTGGATTGTTTGCAGCCATTGGAGCGTTTTGAGCATAGGCCCCTTCTGATATCAGACTGACGCATATGAACAGGCTACCCCCAAGATGAATGGACCGTTTGATTCTCGGAAATGACAAAGGAAGAAACTTCATGTGATTGGATCGCCGGTCTGATCATCAGTTACTGGGATAGGTTCGAGGCGGATTATAAGGGAGAATGTCTCTGAAAATAAGTGAAAAATGCCTTACAGCGTTTTTCCCTATTGACCCTTATGCATTTATCTTTAATAAGGGGGCAACACATGAGGTCTGGTGGCAGAATGGCTATGCATCGGACTGCAAATCCGCGTATGTGGGTTCGATTCCCGCCCAGACCTCCAGTGTTCTTCCCTACATCTAAAATTACCTTTCATTTCTGTGATTAGTTAAAAATTTAAAAGAAAATAAAATAATGATTATGCCAACTATAGATTTACGACTTTACTTTACTCGCCTTACCGTTTCATACAATTTACGTGCAAACTGCTCCCCTGCTCGAACATCTGAAACCCAATGCATTCCACAAATAACACGACTTTCCGCAAATTCATGGGCCTGTTCCAATAACTTCTTCTCTTTATCGGGAAACATTCCTCCCAATATCAAAGCAATTGTGTAACCTCTCACCGTATGCCCTGAAGGATAAGACCAACTGGTAACGAAGCGCTTATAATTAACAACACACGTTCTTCCTCCGTAATCAATAAAAGGACGCCTTCTGCGCCAGATATCTTTTTCTCGTGACATGGCCGAACGAGCCAGCGCCTGAGCTTTTTCAAGACGCCTTTTCAATTCTCGTCTATCCGCATCGGTCAGACGCAGGTGACCTATATCCAAAAACTTCTGAACGGTTTCCTCATCACTTAGAGTTGCATCCAACATGGCCTGATGCCACCGTTCAGATCCTTCTAACTGACGAGTTGCAAGATAGACTTTTTTATCTTCCGCAGCTTCTGCCGACATCATATCAGGTGGTGGCGCCAACCACGCATCCGAGTGAGTATTCTGATACTGACCAGTCACAAAGCCGTAACATCCGGCCAGCAAAACAAGACCTGATAAAATTACCGTTGAAAAACGCATTAAATTATACACTCTGATGCAGCAAAAGAATGGGGGCTAGCTCCATCACCAGCCCCCGATCGCTCATGCCATATCTGAATGAGCGACCTTACTTGCATAAGCAGCCGCAGCACCGTACAGGCCCGGCTGTGGATGGGTAATGATCTTCACAGGCATCTCCCCCATCATGGCTTCAAAGCGTCCCTTGGCAAGGAAACGCTCAGCAAAGCCCGATTGCGGAAGAATATGCGCCAGACGCTGACCAAGCCCACCAGCAACAACAACACCATGAGCTCCGTGTGCGAGTGCCAAGTCTCCAGCAACTGCGCCAAGGCTCAGGAAAAAGCGCTCCAATGCAGCAGAAGCAAGTGTATCACTTCCCTCCATCGCTGTGGTCCACAAGGTCCGATTGTCCTTGATGGTAATCGGCCGATCCTGCAGCTCAGCAATGACCTCATAAAGATTGGTCAGTCCGGGACCAGAAACGATTCGCTCAACAGAAACACGCCGGAAGCGATCACGCAGTGCGCGAAGAATGTGATCTTCAATTGCATCCAACGGTGAGAAATCCATATGACCGCCTTCTGTTTCGATCACATGATACCCATTCTCCCCCCTCAAAAGGGTAGCAACACCAAGGCCCGTCCCTGGGCCGAGAATGGTAATGGTTCCCTTAGAAGGAAGATCAATATTAGGGCCACAAAGGTGGTTCATATATTCGGGGCCAACCTGGGCCACAGCGTGCCCTACAGCCCCGAAATCGTTGACCAGCACGAAATCATCAAGTTTCAGACGGCTACCAAGCTGAGCTGGCTGGATGATCCACGGATTGTTGGTCATCTTCAGCACGTCACCCGTGATCGGACAAGCAACAGCAATCCCAGCCTCACGTGGGACAGGTCGGCCCAGCTGCCGCTCGAACGCTTCCCATGCCAGAGCGAGAGAGGCATGTTCGGCACATTTCAGCGTTGTGGCTTCCCCGAGGGATACAACATGCCCATCCTTAATTTTGGCAAGGGCAAATCGGGCGTGGGTCCCACCGATATCAAGCGCAACAATTTCTTTCATGCGATCTTTCCTTCAATGCGCAGAGAGACATATTGCCCCCTTTTCCCACGCCAACCTCATAGCTGCAAGCACCCACCTACCGGAAGGCGATCATATTGAAATGAATTACGCCCCCCCCTCTCCTTCAGGGTGCTGCATAACATCCAAACGGCGCAGAATTCTGTGTGCAATAGGCCGCGGCAACGCCATTTCCAACAGCCGGGTCAGCTGGAACACCCATGGGAACACCAACACGCTTCTACCTGAATTGATGCTACGGGCAATTTTACGAGCGGCCTTTTCCACTGGCACCAGAAAGGCCTGTTCACCATCCAGTCGCTGGCTCATGGGCGTATCAATGAAACCCGGAGCAATGAGACAGACACGGACATTATACGGCGTCATAGCCGCCTGAAGTGCCGTGCTAAAGCGCCCCAACCCTGCTTTGGAACCGCTGTAAACCGTTGCCAGAGGCAGATCATGGAAAGATGCGACAGACCCCATGATCCCGATACGGCCATGCCGGCGGGCAGCCATACGGTTAGCCATCTCAGTCGCCATGGCAACAGGTGTGGCAAAATTGACCATCGACATCTTGAGAGCCGTATCAGCTGATTCTGCCAAAGCATTATGAGGACGAATATCAGCCATACCAGCAGAAAGAATCAGAATATCAACAGCCAGCTTATCATCCGCCTTGATAAGCTCCTTCAGAGCCACTTCGGCCTGAGTCAGGTCAATGCTGAGTGTATCGACACTGGCACCTTTCGTACGCGCAGCAGTCGCCGTTTTTTCCAGTCTTTCTTCACTCCTGCCCCACAATGTCAGATGAACACCAGGGCGAGCATAATACTCCGCCAAGGCGGCTCCGATGCCACTGGAAGCGCCAGTTATGAGGATGTGATGCCGGAGCGTCGTTGTGTTCTTTTCTGGTCTGGACATGAAGCCCCTTTCTTTTTTGCCCTCTAGCGGGAAAGCCCGTGTACGAGTATAGCCATTGCTATGCAATGTGAAGCGCCAAACTCTCAGTCTGCCGAGGTCGATGTTCGTCCCGTTACAACACGGGGAGATCTACGTCGTTTTATCACACTTCCACGCCATATCTATAAGGGAATGGACGGGTTCGTTCCCCCCTTAGACATGGAGCAGAGACATCTGCTCAACCCCAAGGAAGCGCCTGTTTTTCGCCATGCGGAAATTCAGTACTTCCTCGCCTGGCGTGGTGATCGGCCTGTTGGGCGAATCGCTGCTATAGTCGATCTTAAGGCAATTGAGCACTGGCAGGAAGTGATCGGTCAGTTTGGGGCGCTAGATGCATTGCCTGAATTACCAATTGTTTCCGCACTTCTACAGGCTGCTGAAGATTGGCTGAAAAAACGGCAGATTTCTAAGGTGCGTGGCCCAGTAACCCTCAGTGGAAATGCGGAGACTGGGACGATGGTGGAAGGGCAGCTTTCTGCCCCTATGATCGCCATTCCATGGCATCCAAAAGGACTAGATGAGCTTATCCGTCAATCCGGTTACGAAAAAGCACAGGATCTGCTGAGCTACCGACTGGAGCTTGATGAAAATACTGAAAATAAGTTCAAGGTCCCCGGCAATCTCAGGCTGGGCGAAGGACGTCTCAGCAGCATCACGACCCGTGATCTCTCGAAGAAAGAAATAACGGCGCAGGGTGAAGTTCTACGCAAGCTTTATAATGATGCGTGGTCGCATAAATATAATTTTGTACCCATGCAGGATTATGAAATGTCGGCCATGATCGAGCAGATCAAGCCCCTTCTACGTCCTGAACACTATGTACAGATTGACCAGAATGGTGAGCCCGTAGCCATGGCGATGGTGCTACCCAATCTTTACGATATTGCCGGTGACTTGGGTGGTGCCCCCTCTCCTCTTGGCTGGATGCGTCTGGGCTACCGGCTAGCAACGCATAAGTTCCGTTCTGCCCGCGTCATTCTGCTTGGCGTATCAAGCAAGCTGCGTGGCACCATGCTGGGATCACTCTTACCTTCACTCGCCATTGTTGAGCTCATGCGCCGTGGCCATACACTGCCTTACAAATGGGTCGAACTGGGCTGGGTGCTGGAAAACGATACAGGCATGCGTAATCTAGCTGAATCGCTCGTGCCACACCCTCACAAAACACATCGTCTTTATGAAAAGACCCTTGCTTCCTGATTTTGGGAAGAAGGGTCTTTGTCATTTCAAAAGTGCTGCCAGCCCGTCCGTGAAAACTGTATGGGCTCTCCTCGGCGATCCAGCATCTTCACACCGCTGCCAGCGGTGACTTCCCCTATTTGTGTAACGGGAACATCTCGCTCACTACAATGAGCCTGTAAGGCTGCCTCTTTCTCTACCGGACAGGTTAAAAGCAGCTCATAATCATCTCCCCCCAACAGGATCAATTCCCTGTGATGGGTCATATGAGCTTTAACAGAAGGCAGAAAAGGCAGTTTTTCTTCAAACAGAGTAATCGCTGTTCCCGATTCCTCTGCTATGTGACCACAGTCCTGCACCAAACCATCGGATATATCCATGGCCGCACTGACAATGCCATATAGCGATAGCCCAACCCGCGGCATGGGCACCCGATAAAACTGCACTAACGCCTCATCAACGCCATCAATCCTGCCAAGCCGTGCCTGCAACCCAAGAGCTGCCCGACCTAGATTCCCGGTAACCCAGACCCCGTCTCCTGGACGGCTGCCATCACGCCGCAAGGCTTCGCCCTGACGAACCGTTCCCAGAATGGTGACATTCAGCATCAATGGAGATGGGCTACCTGTGGTATCCCCTCCCAACAGACTAATGTTGAATTGCTTCTGATCTGCTGCCAACCCAGCAGCGAATTGTGCAAACCAACCATCATCATAATGACGCCCGGCTGGAAGGCTGACATTCAGCATATAATGCCGAGGGCGACTTCCCATTGCGGCGAGATCGGACAAATTGCAGCGCAGGAGCTTCCGGGCGATCGTGTCGGCAGGATCGTCAGGGAGAAAATGAAGCCCCTCAACCATGGTATCGCTCGAAAGGACCAGCTCCTCGCCAGCAGATAGACGCATGGTCGCTCCATCATTGCGAAGCTCCATAGCCCCCTCGCCCGCTAATGAACGAAAATGGCGAGCTATGAAATCAAATTCTCCCATGACGTTCGATCCTTATTCTGCCTCCCGCTCACCAGTTTTCTGACGAGCAAATTTATCCAGAATACCATTCACCATCTTTGGCTCATCACCACTGAAGAACCCATGAGCAACGTCCAGATACTCATTAATGGCAATCTGTGCCGGAAGACCCGCCATAATTTCCCCGATAGCTGTCCGCAGCAAAGCCCGGAGTACCGGATCAAGACGATTCAGCGGCCAGCTTTCCGGCAGTAGGGATGTTAATGCCTGATCTATAGCATCCTGCCGAGTAACCGTACCCCTAACGATCTCCTCTAGCAGGTTAAGGTCTGCATCAGGGATATGCCCTTCCTCAAAGCTGGCCGTGGGAGCGATATGCCGATGCCGGATGAACTCCATCAAAACACTCTCAGGATTAGCCCCTGTTTGCTCGCACTGATAAAGCGCCTGCGTTGCTGCCATACGGGCAATGGTCCGGCTGCGTTTCCGCTGTGTAGAGGATGACGATTCAGTCATGAAGGCTCCTGAGAGGGAGGATTGGAAGTCTTACTCATATCCACGAGAATCTTTGAGAAGGCTTCTATTTCCCTGAAATCTTTGTAAACACTGGCAAAACGGACATAGGCCACACCATCCACATCACGCAAAGCATCCATGACCAGCTCTCCGATCTTATAAGACGGAATTTCCTGATCTCCTGATGATTCCAACTGCCGGACAAGCCCATTAAGCAGCCTTTCCTGCCGGACCTCATCAACGGGGCGTTTTCTCAAAGCGATACGAATGGAACGAGCCAACTTGTCACGTTCAAAAGGAATGCGACGGCCATCCGCTTTTATAACGGTCAGCTCTCTAAGCTGCACACGCTCTATGGTCGTGAAACGCTGAGTACAGGCACAGCAGATACGCCTCCGGCGGATAGCTGCTCCGTCCTCTGTAGAACGGCTGTCCTTGACCTGCGTTTCCTGATTTCCGCAAAAAGGGCAGTGCATGGCATATTCCAAAAAGCAACCAGAGCAGGGTCTTACTTGACCCCACATGCAACGCAGTTTATCGGAAATAGCAGCATTGAGGAATATGAAAGGGCCTTTTTCTTTATGATCCCGCTACATTTTCCTCAATTCAGGTAGCAGAAACAAGGATAACGGAAACAATGATGCGTACTTCCCTGATGACGATGGCCATGCTGGCCAGCCTGGCTACGGGTACCGCACTCGCTGCCGACAACACCACCCCCTCCATCAAAGACATTTCCATTACCGATACAGCGCTGCACACCCGCTACAAGGATGCGCCTTTCGCCTTTGGGACCTTTGCCCTGACCAATCAGGGGCAGACTGACCTCCTACTGCAAGGCATTTCCTCCCCCGGCTGCGCATCGGTCACGTCAAACCGTAATAGTCAGGTTGCAATCCAGTCCCCGCGGGAAACATATAACATCTTTCAGAGAATGGCCGTCCCGCATGAAGGAACACTATATTTCCCCACAACCGGCTATCATCTGATCTGCCATAGCCTGAAGGTACCCTTTAAACCGGGCAACAAGATGGACTTCATCTTTCACTTCCAGAATATCGGTGATGTAACTGCATCCTTCACCATGCAGCCCATCGTTGAAGAACCTCATGTCGGGCCCTGAACCCTTTTTTATTACGAAGGACCGTTCAGAATGGTCAGGACAGCATCGCCATAACGCTCGATTTTGCTCTGACCAACTCCCCGGATATCTCCCAGTGCCGACCTGCTAGCAGGTCGGGCCTTAATGATGTCACGTAAGGTGACATCACGGAAGATGATGTAGGGCGGGATCCCCTGTTGATAGGCTTCCTCCCGCCTCCACATCTTCAGCTTCAGAAAATACTGATGTTCTTCTTCTGAGAGGTCATCAGCCGGATCGCTCTGAGACGTGCTTGATGCTGCCATCGCATGGCGCAGAGAGGCATCTTCCCTCAGGCTGACTACAATATCCCCTCTCAATATGGGGCGGGCAGTATCCCGCCGAAGGCCAAGCCCCCCATGATCGCCCGTCATGCCGATGGCTCCACGTGCAATCAATTGCCGTATGACCATACGCCACCATGTGTCTGTTTTGTCTTTGCCTATCCCAAAGACGGAAAGATGATGCAAGGCATGACGTTCCACTGCTTCAGTCATTTTTCCCTTAAGGACAGCAATCAGCTGTAATGCCCCAAAACGCTCCCCTGTCCGGTAGATAGTGGAAAGCACTTTCTGAGCAGCCTCGGTAGCATCAAACGTTGATGGAGGGTGTAAGCAGTTATCACAGTGGCCGCAGGGCTCATGCAGCGTTTCCCCAAAACAGGCAAGGATGGCCTGCGTTCGGCAGCCTGTTGTTTCCGTAAGAGAGATCATGCTCTCTAACCGCCCCTGCATGGCACGCTTTTCGCCCTCTGGTGCCTGAGATTCCTCCAGCCAGTAACGAGCCCGCGCAACACCCTCACCACTATAGAGCAGCAATGTATGAGAAGACTCACCATCACGCCCAGCTCGGCCAATCTGCTGATAATAGCCTTCTGGTGAAGCCGGTATATCGAGATGAATAACAGCCCTGACATCAGGTCGGTCTATTCCCATCCCAAAAGCGATGGTCGCTGCCACAACCATGGGCTCACCGGAACGGAAACGCAGCAGAACATTTTTCTTTTCCGCTGGGGGAAGTCCGGCATGAAAGGCAAAGGCCGTATAGCCTTTTTCCCTTAGTTGACGGGCCATCGTTTCTGTTTTCTTACGGCTACCACAATAAACGATGGCTGCCCCCTGCCCCATATGGCGGCTCAATGCGTCCAGCACCTGACGGATTTCAGATAATTTTGGCTGTGCCTGAAGAAAAAGATTTTTCCTATGGAAACTTCCCATCAGAACATGAGCCTGAGGCATATCCAACGCCGTGAGAATATCACTGCGTGTCCGAGGGTCAGCCGTTGCTGTCAGGGCTATCCGTGGGACGCCCGGAAAAAGCTGCTTCAGGTTAGCAAGCTCTCTATATTCGGGCCGGAAATCATGTCCCCAAGCAGAAACACAATGCGCTTCATCAATAGCAATGAGCGACAAGCGGCATCGTTTCAGAAGATTCAGCGTGTAAGATGTGAGCAGGCGCTCAGGAGAAATATAGAGCAGGTCCAGTTGATCGCATGTCAGATCTTCTTGAACCGTCTGCTGGTCCTGATAGTCCATTTCGGAATGGAGAGAGGCCGCCCTCACACCCAGCTGGCGTAACCCGGCTACCTGATCTTCCATGAGCGCTATCAGGGGGGAAATAACCAGCCCCACGCCCTTTCGGCACAAAGCAGGCACCTGATAGCAAAGGCTTTTGCCTCCCCCTGTCGGCATGAGGACCAACACGTCCTCACCATTCATTACAGCGCTGACGGCGTCTTCCTGCAACCCCCGAAAGGTCTGGAAGCCAAAAACCCGATGAAGGACATCCTCTGGAGTGTCACCAACATGCCGAGGGAAACGATCTATCGGGTTTCCTATACCCTGACACGTTTCCCCAGCTTGATAATCATACCCGAGTGTCAATGTGCCCCCAGATGAACCGTGACACGGCGAAGCGCAACACGGGAATCCTCAACAGCTGTCGGTACGGACGACTCCTTATGGATGTCCTCACGCTTAATGCCATCTTTCACCAGAACATCAATGACATTGTCTGCACGGGCGTCAGCCAGTTTCTTCAACACATCCGGGTCTTCGCTTTTACCGGCAGAACCAGACACTGTAATTTTAGAAATATGGCGTTTGTGAGCAGCATCCACAGCCTCAGCGATAATCTCCTCCCCTGTCGGGCTCAGATTAACGGACTCCCTGTCGAAGAAGACGACATAATCATCCCGAGGCGGGTGCGAAACACAGGCTGAAAGCATCCCGGCCAGCACGAGGGAGGCTGCTCCCACAGGGGCCAGACGGCGCACGATAGCAGAAACCCTTTTCATGGTAACATCCTTCCCATCCATTACAGAAAATACCATCCTTAACTGCCCGTGCTTTTTCCTGTGGTCAATATGCTCTTGCTACAGGGGCAGTAAAAACACTCCCCCCATCACAGAGCATGAGACTTCAAAACACCATCTTGCAGCATCCAGAGATGATCCAGCTGCTCAACACCTGTCAGACGGTGTGTTATAAGAAGAATGGTACGGGAACGGTCAAGACTGTTTAGCGTGTCAAGAAAAGCCCGTTCCGTTTCCACATCCAGCCCTGTTCCCGGCTCATCAAGGATCAGGACGGGTGCATCAGACAGAAGAACTCTGGCCAGAGCAATACGCCGCCCCTGTCCACCAGAAATATGCGACCCATTTTCGCCAATCCAGCTATCCAAACCATCCGGCAGAGAGCGAACAAAGTCAGCGATCTGCGCCTGTTCCAAAGCTACCCACATAGCCTCGTCAGATAGATGCTCACGCCCCAGAAGAAGGTTGGACCGGATTGTATCATCAAATAAATGACTTGCCTGAGACAACCAAGCAACCCGACTCCTCAACGCCTCTGTGCTGATGTCGGCAATATCCTCACCTCCAAGAATGATCTCCCCTTCCTGAGGAGAGACAACCTTAAGCAGTAGAGCCGCAAGACTGGACTTACCCGCACCTGAGGGGCCGATCAGTGCAGCCCGTTCACCTTCCCGAAGCCTGAAATTGATATTCTTCAGAACCGTCCGCTCTGCTGTCCAGCCAAACGTGACATTTCTGACCTCAATTTCAGACCCAGCCGGCACAGGCAGCGTTCCCTCATCAGGGGTACCTTCCGGTACAACTGTCGCTTCTGCTACACGCTCAGCAGCATGACGCACCTGCCCGAACAGGAGACCGGCACGTGGCAAATCCACAACATTATCCAATGCCGTCATAACCACAAAAAGAACGGTAATCCCCACTACTGCCTGTTCTTTAGGGAAGAACAGCCCGGCGCAGCCCCCCAGAGCACAAATGACACCCAACCGTGTCAGCAAGAGCGAGAGCGCATGAATATGCGCCATGGCCCGTCCCTGCTGCCTTTGTGCTGTATAAAAGGCACTCTCTGCATCCAGGAAACGCTTAGTAGCGGCTTCCTCCTGCCCGAAGATTCTCAGCTCACGCATACCCCCTACAAGATCAAGGGCCTGATTATTCATCTCAGCCTGCGTCCGCTGCAATTCTGGTCCCCAACGATAGGACAGTTTTGCCATGAAGGCCGGAAGAACAAAGGCCGTCAGACAGAAAATGACGCCAACACAAATGGCCAGCAGCACACTTCCCTTCAGACAGACCAGAATAACAATCGGCAAGCTAAGCAGAGCCGTGGCCAGTGGCACCAGAATGCGCAGATAAAGACTGTCCAGACTCTGAACATCTAAAACAAGGCGTGACAGCAAATCACCAGAACGCCGAAATCCCAACCCTGCCGCAGCACCATGAGCCAGCCGGCGATAGAACCAGAGGCGGATATCAGCCAGCACCCGGAAGGTAGCATCATGCGTTGCTAGACGTTCCAGATAACGCAGGATGATACGGGCTGCACCCGCAAACCGCAGAATACCGAAGGCAGCCGCAGCTCCAACAGCAATCAACCCTAGCCGGGAGCCTGTCTGCCCCATAAGGAGAAAGACTGAACAGACTGACAGTTCAGCCAGAAGAAGTCCGATCAGGAGGCGAGCCCAGCGAGCTTTCCATACGTTCCACAAGGGGCGCAGCTGCGTCATGACAATGTCTCCTGTGCCGTAATCCGCCCTTTTTCCATGACAAGACGCACCGTCTCACCAATATTATGGAACTGAGGAGAATGGGTAGAAATCAGAGCCGTTCGCCCATCCAGAAGCCGCCGCAGAGCAACCAGAATGTCTTTCTCAGTTGCCGGATCAAGATGAGCTGTAGGTTCATCCATAATGAGCAAAGGCGCATCTTTCAGGAATGCTCTGGCAATGGCAATACGCTGAGCCTGCCCACCAGAGAGGCCAAACCCTCGTTCACCCAACTGAGTGTCCAGACCATCAGGCAAAAGAGGCAGGTAGTCCGTAATTGATGATGCTTCCAGAGCCGCCCGAAGCTGCGCCTCGGAAGCCTCCGGAGCGGCAAACATGATATTGTCCCGCAACGTACCCGCAAAAATGACGGGCTTCTGTCCGATCCAACTAATCTGACGGGTCACATCTGCCGGTTTCAATCCCTGAAGATCAGCGCCCCCAAGCAGCACTTCTCCCTGTAAAGGCCGGATGAATCCCAGAAGCATCTCTATGAGAGTTGACTTCCCAGCACCGGAAAGGCCCGTCAAAAGAGCAATATCTCCAGCCTTGAGATGAAATGACACATCGGCCAGAGCCAGAGGGCGATCCTCTACCCATCTATAAGAAATATCTCTTACGTTCAGCTCTATCCCACGGTCTGACCGCTGAGGGACAGACTGATGAGTAGCCGTCTTTATTCCCTGAGAGACTGGCAGGGCTGGAAGTTTCTGTATGGCTTCGCCGCTATTGGTAATCTGTGCCCTATCCTGATAGGCGGCGGACAGAGCCCTGAACGGCGCAAAGGCTTCCGGAACCATAAGAACAGCGAATAGAATAGCTGTTGTCTGCGGCACGGAACCGACATGAAGAAGGCCATGGCGCTGATCAATCACGATCCAGACCAGAGCTACAATCATCGCAATATCTGTTGAAGCAGACGTTAGAAAAGCCACACGCAGCACCTTCATGGTACGTTGGCGCAGCTCGTCAGCAGCATGCCCTAAAGCCTGCGCATCTTTCTCTGCATTTCCGGACAGCACGATGGTCGCAATGCCCCGGATACGGTCAAGGAAACGAACCTGAAGACGGTTAAGAGCCAGAATCTGACGCCGGGATGCCACAGCCGTGGCAATACCGAAAACAGCCTGAAAGACAGGCAGGAAAAGGCAGCACCCACCAAGAATGAGACCAGCCCTGTGATTCTGCCAGAACACAACCAGCACAACAGACCACTGCGCCACGACCCAGAGTGCAGAGGCTGGCATCCACCGAGAGAAATATCCCTCCAAAGCCTCAACACGATCCGTCAACATAGAGGCGAGATAGGCACTATGCTGATGCCGAAGCAGTGACGGTCCCTGAGCAAAGAAACGGTCCAGCAGTTCACGGCGCAGACGCTTACGGGCTTTTTCTCCACTGGCAACGGCCAGAAGCTCCTGAGCATACCCCAGCAGGACACGAAGAACGGAGGCAAGAATGAACAGTCCCAGATAACGGAAATCCAGACCCTGTCCCCCTGTCAGAAGTCGTGCGAGAATGGAGGCAAGGCTCCATATCAGGATCATTCCGACAAGGACGTTCAGCATCCCTATCAGGGCCAATATCATGGTAGCTGGACGATTGGCGCGATTTTGCTGCCGTACCCAGCCTTTGAGCATCTTCTTGTCTGCCTTCATGCGGAGACATATACAGGCGAAGATGGAAAAAGAAAAACAGACAGAATGAAAGTTTTCCATCGGAAAAATCTTTCTCTCCTCCTTCAGCCTGTTTTGTATTGCAAATCCTCTCTATTTTCCTCACATCAGACGCATGTCTGCACCAATTCTCAATCTCCAGAACATCTCCTACACACTGGGCGGCCGGCCCCTGCTGGACGGCGCCGGATTTTCCGTCATGTCTGGCGAACGGCTGTGCCTTGTCGGACGGAACGGGTCTGGCAAATCCACCCTGCTGCGCATTGCAGCCGGAGAGCTGGAACAGGATAGTGGCGACCGCTTCCTTCAGCCCGGACTGAAGGTTCATTACCTTCCGCAGGAACCTGACCTCTCCGCATGGAAGACCGTTTTCGACTATGTAACGGCCGGCCTTGCTGAAACAGCCCATTACCGGGCCCGTGCTATGTTGAGCGAGCTGGGCATGAGTGGCGATGAGACATGCGCCAGCCTTTCCGGTGGGGAAGCCCGGCGCAGCGCTTTAGCTCGTGCACTGGCAACCGAACCAGACCTCCTTCTTCTTGACGAACCGACCAACCATCTGGACCTCCCCTGCATTGCATGGCTGGAAAGAGAGCTTCTTGCTTCTGGTGCAGGTATGGTCATCATCAGTCATGACCGACGTTTTCTGGAAACATTATGCAAAGCCGTCATCTGGTTGGAGCAAGGCACTACCCAGCGGCTTGATGCCAGCTTTGCCCATTTCGAATCATGGCGTGACGAACAGATCGAACTGGCTGAACGGGCCGCACACAAGCTTGACCGTCAGATCGCCCGTGAGGAAGACTGGATGCGTTACGGTGTCACGGCCCGCCGAAAGCGGAATGTCCGCCGTGTTGCCGAACTCGCCGCTCTGCGTGCCGAACGGCGTGACATCGCCTCCCGCCAGAGGGGCACACTGAAACTAGACGTAAGTGAAGCTGAGAATACCAGCAAGATCGTTATCGCTGCCGAGGAAATAGGCTGGTCATATCCAGACCGTTCTTTCATCCATGACCTGACACTGAAAATCACCAAGGGAGACCGGCTGGGCATCTGCGGTGCCAACGGTGCCGGCAAGACAACCCTTCTCCGCCTTTTGACCGGTGACATGGAACCACAGACAGGTGAAATCCGCCGCAGTCCTTCCATCCAAATGGTCACGCTGGACCAGCAGCGCAGTGCTCTGGATGGCGACCAGAGCGTTGCCAGCTTCCTGACGGATGGGCATGGGGAAATGGTACAGGTCGGGACGGAGAAACGTCATGTCATCGGATACATGAAGGACTTCCTTTTCCGCCCCGAACAGGCCCGCACACCTGTCAGCCATCTTTCCGGTGGGGAAAGAGGCCGTCTTGCTCTTGCTGCCGCCCTTGCCCGCCCTTCCAACCTTCTCGTACTGGACGAACCTACCAACGATCTGGACCTCGAAACTCTAGACCTGTTGCAGGACATGATCGGCGATTATGCCGGTACGGTTCTTCTTGTCAGCCACGACCGTGATTTTCTAGACAGACTGGCAACGTCCACTCTTGTAGCTGAAGGAGATGGCAGCTGGATTGAATATGCCGGTGGTTATTCCGACATGCTGGCCCAGCGTAAAGGACGTTCCCCAGCGGAGAGGCAGCAGAAAGACTCTGCATCCTCAGCAGGTGACAAACCCGCTTCTTCCCGTCCCACGAATAAGGCAGCCGCCAAGCTGAGCTATAAGGAACAGCGGGAACTCGACCAGTTGCCTGAACTCATGGAAAAACTGGAAAAGGACGCCACCCTCTGCCGGAACGCTCTGGCCGATCCGGAGCTTTACAATCGTGATCCCGTACGGTTTGAAAAGATTACGGTAACACTGGAAAAAACCGAGCAGAAACTCAGTCAAGCAGAGGAACGCTGGGTTGAACTAGAAAGCAAACGGGAAGAACTGGAAGGCTGACGCCACCCACACGACACCCTATTCTCTCCGACCTACATCAGAAGGCCGGAGAGAAGCCCCCTATCAAAGCTTGTTGATGAGGCGTTCCTTAGCTTTGGAAAACTCAGCTTCCGTCAGGGCGCCACGCTCCTTCATCTGATAAAGCTGTTCCATCGTATCAGCAGACGTGCCGCCGAAGGACTGCGTCCTGTCATGAGCCTGATACGGTCCCCATCCCTGCTTGTCTTGAAAAGAGACCAGCTGCTCTTTTGACCACAGAGACCAGATAAGCAGACCAATCCATAATATACCTGTCCAGCCGGAAAAAACGTTCAACGCAACCAGCAACCATTTCTGCGGATGATGCCTTACGATAGCTATGATGCTAGGCAGAAAATACAGTGCCAGCATAGCGAGCATCAAAAACGCAAAAATGAGCAGGCTGAGATATGGATTTATCGCATTAATCTGATGCGTATATTCAGTTACGTCCACAAAGATATCCCTTCTCAATCAATCAGGCCCGAACGCCGAACCATGTCCTGCGCAGCCCGTATCTCTTTTCCAACTCTCAGGGCGGCGTCAAGAGCTCTAAGCCCCGCCTTCCCGTCAACAGTCACGGCCGCACCATCCAGACAGGACGCCACGAAGGCATCATGCTCGGCCGCAAGATTGTCATGATCCTGCCAGTGAACACTCTGACGCCGGAAGCCATTACCGCCGGGCAAAGGCATCCCCTCATAACGGTTGATAAACACCAGCTTTCGACTCATAAAATCCGCAGACAGGTACCCCTCTTGTGCGAACAGACGCATCTTCCGTTCTGTTTTGAGAGAAATACGACTGGCCGTGATGGACGCAACACATCCATTTTCAAAACGCACACGGGCATTCGCGATATCCTCATGGGCACTGGAAACAGCAGCACCCATAGCATCAATATGCAGGATCGGACTGTCCACAAGGGAGAGGATGAAATCAAGATCATGAATCATCAGGTCCAGCACAACCGAAACATCTGTGCCCCGCTCCTTATAGGGGGCAATCCGTGTTGCCTCGATATAAAGAGGATGCCTAATGCGGGTGCTGATGGCATGATGCTCTGCCGAATAACGCAGAAGATGCCCTACCTGAAGAACACGCCCCGTTTCCTCTGCACAACGTACCAGCGCTTCACCTTCGCATCCTGTCGATGAAAGAGGCTTCTCCACCAGAACATGACACCCGGCCTCCAGTGCCTGTCTCGCCAGATGATAATGGGTTTCTGCTGGTGAAGCGATGATGACCGCTTCGCAATGCGCTAACAGGCTCTCATAATCTCTAAAAACTGATGTCCCCGCCTCTCTAGCCACAACAAGGGCCCGGTCATGGTCCGGGTCATAAAGACCGACCAGATTTTCACGTTCATGGCGGGTAGCCTGCAAAGCATGGAAACGGCCAAAATAACCGGCCCCTACAATTGCCACATCAAGGGTCTGTCTCTTTTTCATCATCGGAATCATAGCACTGGTGCAAGGTTGTGCAAGACGCCACCCAGCCCTGCATAATGGTTGCAATAAAATACTTAAAAGGGCATGGTCGCACCCATCTGCGAGATTAGTTCTGGCCTCTTTTTCCACGTTTTTTGAGGTTCTCTAACCCCCTATGTTGTATTATAGCCGCCTCAGGATGTTGGGCGTGGTGGGTATCTGCCTGATAAGTGCCCTTCTCTGCCTCCCCAACTTCATAAAATCTCCCTCACAGTCCCTGCCATGGCATCAAGTGCATCTCGGTCTTGACCTGCGAGGGGGCTCCTATCTCCTGTTGCAGCTGGATACAAAGACACTCCAGCATGACCGTCTCCAGTCACTTGAAGGCGAAATCCGTCAGGGCCTGTTAAGCGCTCATCTAGGCTATGGTGCTATCCAGCGTGATGATGCCACAACCTCCGTCTTAGTCACTCCTCGTGCTGAAAGTGAAAAGGACAATGATCGGAAGGTTCTGGAAGACCTGACACCTTCTACCCCAGGCGAATTAGCCATTAGTGAAAAAGATGGCCATTTTGTCGTCAGCCTCACAAAAGAGTCCATTCGCAACCGGGCTCGCGAAGCCGTCTCACGGTCTATTGAGATCGTTCGGCGCCGTATTGATAGCACCGGCGCTATTGATCCCAGTATTGCCCGTGAAGGTGAAGATCGCATCGTGCTGGAACTGCCCGGCATCAGCGATCCTCAACGCATTAAGTCTCTACTGGGCACAACAGCCCGCATGACCTTCCATCTGGTCGCTCCAGACCCAACCCATGCCGGACCGGGCGCAACGATGCTGCCTCTGCCGGAGGGTCGTGGAGAGATTGCCGTTGAAGACCGAATTGACGTTGATGGCGCCAACCTGGCAGATGCAGCCGCTACCATGAGTGACAACCAATGGGTTGTTGAACTGAAATTTGATAATAAAGGCGCAGACGATTTTGCACGCATCACAACGCAGAATGTCGGCAAGCCATTTGCTATCGTTCTTGATGGTCGTGTTCTAACAAGCCCTGTCATTAATGGCCCCATCACGGCTGGCCGGGGAATCATTACCGGCAATTTCACAGCCCGCTCCGCCTCCGACCTCGCCTTGCTGCTGCGTGCTGGCGCCCTTCCCGCTCCGCTTACCGTTGTAGAGCAGAGAAGCATCGGCCCGAGCCTTGGCGTGGCCTCCATTCATGCAGGCGTCATCAGCCTCACAGTCGGCTTCGTGCTGGTCGTGCTCTTTATGCTGCTATTCTATGGCCGCTTCGGCCTGTATGCAGATATTGCCCTTTTTGCCAATCTCATTATGATTCTGGCAATCTTGTCTCTCTTTGAGGCAACACTCACCCTACCGGGTATGGCTGGTATTCTGCTGACCCTCGGCATGGCCGTGGATGCCAACATTCTCATCAATGAGCGTATCCGTGAAGAAGTCCGTCAGGGGCGTAAACCCCTTCAGGCCCTTCAGGCAGGGTTCCAGCGGGCTACAGGTACCATCATTGATAGTAATGCCACGGCATTTCTGGCCCATGTCATGCTGTTTGTCTTTGGCACAGGTGCCGTCCGGAACTTTGCGCTGACCATCACCATCGGTATTGCAACCACGCTGTTCACCACACTGGTTCTTTCACGCATGCTGATTGTCCGTTGGTACGCCCATAAACGCCCACAGGAATTGCCGGTCTAATCATCATGTTTTCTCGTCCCCTTCTCCGTTTCGTACGTGATGACCGACAGATCCACTTTATGCGTGGACGCCATGCCGGTCTGATCATCTCTGCCCTTCTATCCATCGCCTCGGTGATCCTATTCTTCACACCAGGTCTTAATCTGGGGCTCGATTTCCGTGGTGGCGTCATTGTGGAAACACATTCTCCCACTGCAGAAGACCCTGCTCATATGAGGGCCATCCTCAAAGCTGGTCATATCAATGCGGCATCCGTACAATCTTTTGGATCACCGCAGGATATGCGCATCGCTATTAACCTACCCCGTGGTGGTGAAGATGAGCACGTTACCCAACAGCTGGTAGATCATGTAAGAACTGTCATTGTGCAGGCCGTACCCGGTGTGCAGATTCAGAGAGCCGATGCTGTTGGTGGCTCTGTTTCCTCAGAGCTATTCCGGGATGGCGTGCTGGCCCTCCTGTTCAGCCTTGGCATGATCCTCATCTATATCTGGTTCCGCTTTGAGCGTGAATTTGCCCTGAGCGCCGTCATCACGCTGGTGTTGGACCTGACCAAAACCATTGGTTTTCTGGTCGTCACACGTTTCGAGTTTGATCTCGTTATGGTGGCAGCATTGCTGACCATTCTGGGCTACTCCACGAACGACAAGGTCGTGGTTTATGACCGTGTGCGTGAAAATCTGCGTAAATACCGCACCATGCCCCTGAAGGAACTGCTGGACCTTTCCATCAATGAGACGCTGAACCGAACATTGGGAACCTCCATGACGGTCTTTCTGGCAGCGCTCCCACTGGCCCTATTCGGAGGAAGTACTCTGACCGGCTTCGCTACGGTTATGCTGTTCGGCATTGTTGTTGGAACATCATCCTCCATCTTCATTGCCGCACCGCTTCTGCTCCTGATGGGGCAGAAAAGACTTCGCAAGGAAGGCTGACATATGAAAAAGGGGGCTCATTAAAGCCCCCTTTTTTATACACCCTATACCCTCTCAAACCGTCACTTCTGAATAAGGCTAAGATAACGGGTCAGTATCTGATCCGCCTTAAAATCCGAACGAATGGTCTGGGAATCCAGATTGTGAATCATCACTTTTCGCGTCTGCTCATCCATCTGAATGAGGGTGGGCATATCTTTCTGATGCAATCGTCCCATCAGAAAGGCACCACGAGCCATCCCATTGATGATGAAATAGGAATATAAATGCGCATTAGGGGACAACGGCACCCCAAAAGCAGCATCATCTGCCTTCACCTCTCGAACGGACAGCACAGCCATCAGGACGCCGCCTATCGTAAGGCAACGTCCCGCTTCTTTTACGAACGAAAAACAGCTCATGTTTCTGATGAACGCGCCGCCAGAATATCGCGAATCTCTGTCAGAAGCACCTCCTCCTTGGAAGGCGGCGGTGGAGCCGCAGGCTTAGCCTCCTCCTTACGGTGCAGCTTGCTGATCAACCGCATCACCCAGAAAATGAAGAAGGCAATGATCAGAAACTGAATAACAGCGTTGAGGAACAGCCCAATATTGATGGTTACGGCCCCTGCCTTCTGCGCCTCTGCTAAAGTCGCCTTCACAGGGCCCTTTAGAGTAATGAAGACATTGGAAAAATCCACACCACCCGTCAGACATCCCAGAACCGGGGTCAGGATATCCTTCACGGCACTACTGACAATGGAGCTGAATGCAGCACCAACCACCACACCGATCGCCAGATCCACCACGTTCCCACGCATGATGAATTTCTGGAAGTCAGTGAGCCAGCCAGGTGATTTAAAACCGGGTGTTTTGAGAAGACTCATACAAATCCTATTTCCAAAAAATAGAGAACAAAGACCGTTGGCAGGCATTTTACGGTCCGTGATTCAGGTCTCATCATAACATATAGCGCACTATGGCAAAACTGTATGAGGTTTTTAACCTTTACAGGATGATGAAAAAGAATGGCTCCCAGACTTTATTTTACAGGCAAAATCCTTTATGAGGGCACCGTCTGCTCCGGTCGGTATCGGAGCTCTTTCTTTTAGGTTCAGGAAATATTATGAAATCCGGCATCCACCCCGACTATCATGAAATCACAGTCGTGATGGCTGATGGCAGCGAATACAAGACCCGTTCCTGCTACGGCGAGCCTGGCGCCAAGCTGCGCCTGGACGTTGACCCTAAGACCCATCCGGCCTGGACTGGCGTCCAGCGTATTCTGGATACAGGGGGCCAGGTTGCCAAGTTCAACAAGCGTTTCTCCGGTATTGGCAACATTAAGAAGTAAGACCTTCTGCCTATTCGGGACGCCCTGAAAAGAATAAGCCCTCCCCTCCTATTTCTGGAGGTGGAGGGTTTTCTTTTTCTATCCTTCCGTTTCTCATCTTGACCTCTCATACGCTCTGGAGCATTTTGGCGGCAATGTCGTGCATTGCGCAGGCACCGCCCCTCATGAGGGTGGCGGGTGATTCTTTTTCAGAGTGGCCCGGCCCTGCCAGATGCCGGACCATATTATCGCTCTGCAAAGGACTGCATTGACATGACCCTGCCCTTGATGCCGAAAGCGACCGCCGTCTGGCTTATTGAAAAGACCGGCCTTACCTTCGACCAGATCGCCATTTTCTGCGGGATGCATCCGTTGGAAATCCAGGCCATTGCGGATGGTGAAGTGGGTGGTGGGATCAATGGTTATGACCCCATCAAGAACAATCAGCTGACCGAGGCTGAGATCAAACGCTGCGAAGCCAACCCTTCCGCACGTCTCAAGCTGATTGCAACACCTAATCCTGTGGCACGCCGCGCCAAGGGCGCACGTTATACCCCAGTAGCAAAGCGGCATGACCGTCCGGATGCAATTGCCTTCGTGCTCCGTCAGTTCCCTCAGCTGAACGATACGCAGATCGTTCGCCTGCTCGGTACCACCAAGGACACGATTGCCAAAATCCGCAACCGTGAGCACTGGAACAGCCCCAACATCAAACCTCGTGATCCTGTCATTCTTGGTCTCTGCACTCAGACAGACCTGAACGCTGCCGTACAGGCCGCTAATGACCGTCTTGTCCGGGAAGGCAAACCCCTCCAGGAAGATCATGGGGACATTGACCCCAACAGTCTTTTCCGTTCTCACGATGAAACAAGCAACGGTTTCTGAGAAAACGGAGAAGATTATCATGAATGCCTCACCAAAACCTTCAGTGGGCGTGATTATGGGCAGCCAGTCCGATTGGGAAACCATGCGGCATGGCTGTGAACATCTGGACCGACTGGGCATTGCCTACGAAGTCCGGATTGTTTCCGCTCACAGAACACCGGATCGTCTTGCTCATTATGCGAAAACGGCTCGTGAGCGTGGCCTGAAAGTCATCATAGCTGGGGCTGGTGGGGCAGCCCATCTACCGGGGATGTGTGCCGCATGGACCTCTCTGCCCGTTTTCGGGGTTCCGGTCGAAAGTCGGACACTCAAGGGACAGGATAGTCTTCTTTCCATTGTTCAGATGCCCGCAGGCATACCCGTAGGAACATTGGCCATTGGCAAAGCAGGCGCCATCAATGCAGCACTGCTTGCCGCCTCCGTCCTGTCCCTCTCCGATAACGGAATTTCTAAGCGCCTCGAAGCCTTCCGCGCCGACCAGACTGCCGCTGTTGCGGAGGCCCCGGTCTGATGAGGGACAAGCCATTACAGCCCGGCGCATGGATCGGTATTGTTGGTGGGGGCCAGCTTGGTCGTATGTCCGCTGTGGCGGCCGCACGACTGGGCTATAAGGTTCATATCCTTTCCGATAGCACACCCAGTCCAGCTTCTGAGACATCTGCCAAGCTCACGGTGGGTTCTTATGATGATCTCACCTGTCTGGAAGGCTTTGCCCGCTCCTGCGATGTCATCACGTTCGAGTTTGAAAATATCAGCGCAGCTGGGCTGAAACATCTAGCCCAATTCTGCCCGGTGCATCCTTCCGGTCATATTCTGGAAACAAGCCAAGACCGCATTGCAGAGAAGACCATGCTGCAGTCTCATGGTCTTCCTGTTGCGCCATGGCGGGAAATCACCGGGCCTGAAGGGCTGAAGGACCTGCCTTCATTTGGTTTCCCCTGCATCCTCAAGACAACCCGCTTTGGTTATGACGGGAAAGGTCAGTTCCGTCTGGCTGATGAAGCCGCCTTTCAGGATATCCTGACCAAGGCTGACCAGCTCCCCTATCCTCTGGTTGCAGAACAGCAGATAAATTTTGCCCGTGAGATCAGCGTGATGGTGGTCCGTGGCACAGATGGCACCGTCCGCTGTTTTGACGTAGCAGAAAATCATCACCGGGATGGTATCCTACGTGTTTCCATCGCCCCTGCTCTGGTCATGCCCGATCTGGCAGAAAGAGCGCAGGCACTGGCAACACAGCTTGCCGAAAAGCTGGAGCTGGTGGGTATCATGGGGGTCGAGCTGTTCGAAGAGCAGAATGGCCAGCTACTGGTCAATGAAATAGCACCCCGCCCGCATAATTCTGGCCACTGGACCATGAACGCCTGCCTCGTGGATCAGTTTGAAATGCATATCCGTGCTGTAACCGGTCTCCCCCTACCACCTGCCCGGCGCCACTCCGATGCCTACATGCACAATCTGATCGGCCCTGATGACATGGCCCTTCTTCCGGAGATCCTTCGGGAAGAAAACGCCTCAGTTCATCTATATGGCAAAGAGGAGGCCCGTCCTGGCCGGAAGATGGGGCATGTAAACCGCATCTTCCCTCGTGGGGGAATGCCGGGCAGCATGGTGCTGACTCATTATAAACCAGCGCTTGACTGACCCACTGCGGTACCATTCAAAATTGTTCTGCCAAAAGCCCAAGCTGGCGAAAGCTGGTTTGGGCTTTTCTTGTAATGATGAAGTGGTCCACCAGAACCACATCAATTACTTTCAGCGCAGTTTCAATATGCTGCGTCATCACAACATCCGCCCGGGATGGCATTGTCTGCCCCGCAGGGTGATTATGAACCATGATGAGACGTTCAGCCTTCAGTTCCAGACAACGCTTGGCCACTTCCCTCGGATAAACCGATACGTGGTTGATCGTGCCTCTACTCTGTAGCTCATCCCGTATGAGACAATTCTTTTCATCAAGGAACAAAAGGCGGAACTGTTCAACCCGCTCCCGTGCCATATGAACCATCAGATAATCCCGCAGCAACTCAGGCTGTTCCATAAGATTACCTTCTGGCAAAAGCGCACGACCATAACGATGCGCTAATTCTTTCAGCACGGCACATAACACCGATAAAGAGACAGATTTCCGGAGGATCGTCTGACTATCCTTCTGCTGGGCACATAATAAAGCCGTAAACGAGGGATAATCTCTCAGCAGGTTGCGTTCCATTTCTGCCTGAGCTTCCTTCCCAGCTACTGAGAAAGAAGATATCAGCCGGAAAATCTGTTCACGAGACGGTATCTGTGTGGAAGGGCCGTTCATGCGCCTACAATAACCCTGCCTCACTCATACTGACATGCCATCCATCACCAATGAGAATGCCCTCATGTACGGTAATCGTAAGGGCCTGCAAAGCCTGCTTCAGACCACGCACTTCAGGGGCTAAAGCTGTTGCTGGTGCCTGCGGATGATAATAAACGATGATAACCGCCGTAGCATGACAAGCGAGGAGTGTCCGAGCGATCTGACGATGGCACCCATTCACGCCACCAACCGGTAGTATCTCCTCCTGAATTAAGCTGTTATTACTATCCAGACAGATCAGCCCAATGGCCTTTTCTGTCATTCTATGCAGCGTCCCCCGTAAATAACGTAAAAGAGCCTCACCATTCCCCAACTGAGGTGGCACATCTTCATCACTTTCCATGAGAGACCGAGCCGCAATGACAGGCAGCTGTAACAGGGTAATAAGTCGCTCGCTTAACCCCTGTCCCTTCAGTTGAGCAGGGGACGCTTGCAGTAATTTCCCCAGAGACCCAAAAGCCGCCAGTAATGCTTTAGCCTGTGGCTTTGTATCCCTTCGGGGAACAGCATAGAACAACAGAACTTCCAACAGCTCATAATCCGCCAACGTCTCAGCACCATGGGTGAGAATACGTTCCCGCATCCGGGCCCTATGCCCGTGGCGTGATGAGTCTGCCTTGCTCACAATCTCAGCTTATGTCCTAGCTATTGGGCTGAAGCCGCATTATATCAGATAATTGTGGTTGATGATCTCTTTTCCCCCCGCTTTTCCCCTTCCGGTCCCGATTATCTGGAGGGACTGAATACAGAGCAGCGCCTTGCCGTTGAAACAACACAAGGCCCTCTGCTCATTCTGGCAGGCGCCGGAACAGGCAAGACCCGTGTTCTGACGACACGCTTCGCTCATATTCTGCTCCAGCAACTCGCCTGGCCAGAGCAGATACTCGCTGTCACCTTCACCAACAAAGCTGCCAGAGAGATGCGAGAGCGCATCAGCGCCATTCTCGACAGACCCGTGGAAAATCTATGGCTGGGGACTTTTCATTCTCTCTGCGTCCGCATGCTCCGTCAGCATGCTGCCCTCATTGGGCTGGAACGCAACTTCACCATTCTTGATACGGATGATCAGATACGCCTGCTCAAGCAGGTTATGGAACCATGGAGGCTGGACCCCAAACGCTACCCACCAGCACGGATCATGCACCAGATCCAGCTATGGAAGGACCGAGCCCTTCTGCCTGATGCCATAACACCGGCACAGGATACTGAGCTCGCCAACGGGCAAGTCCGAGCCATCTACGCCGCTTATCAAGCCCGTCTGAAAGAGCTGAACGCCTGCGATTTCGGGGACCTGATGCTGCACATGGTCACAATCTTCAGGCAGCATCCTGAAGTGCTGGAACGCTACCAGAGCCGTTTCCGCTATATTCTGGTCGATGAGTATCAGGATACCAATGCCATCCAGTATCTCTGGCTACGCCTTCTGGCCCGGCGAAAAGATGGACAGCCCGCTAATATTGCCTGTGTGGGGGATGATGACCAGTCCATCTACTCATGGCGGGGGGCTGATATCGCCAATATTCTGCGGTTTGAAAAAGACTTTCCCGGTGCCACCATCATCCGGCTGGAGAAAAACTACCGTTCCACCCCCCGTATCCTCAGCGCCGCCTCACAGATCATTGCCCATAATGAGGACAGGCTAGGCAAGACCCTCCAGCCCGGTCGGACAGATGTGGATGGTGACCCTATTGAAGTCATCAGTACCCCTGATTCAGATGATGAAGCCCGCATCGTAGGCGCCCGCATCCAGACTCTACATGAGCAGGGGCACGCTTATGGCAGCATGGCCATATTGATGCGGGCAGGCTTCCAGACCCGGTCTTTTGAAGACTCCCTCATGCGGATGGGCATTCCCTATCAGGTCATTGGCGGGCTTCGTTTCTACGAACGGGCCGAAATCCGGGATGCCATTGCCTATATGCGGGCTGTTCTCTATCCGCTGGATGATCTGGCCTTTGAACGTATCGTTAACCTCCCCAAGCGGGGATTTGGGAATGTCGCCCTCAGCCGCCTCCGCCTAGCAGCTCAAGAGGCTGGGCTTTCCCTACAGCAGACACTTCAGAAACAGCTGGATCAGGGGCTTGTCAAAGGCAAGAATGCCGCAACCCTTGGTGAATTCATGGCGGCTCTTTCCCATGCACGGGAAATCACGTCAAAAGACGGTCATGTCATAGCTACGGAAACCATTCTTGAAGAAAGCGGCTATCTCACCATGTGGCGTGACGACCCCAAAACCGTTGAAGCGGCAGGCCGTCTGGACAACATACGGGAGCTGCTGCGTGCCATTGGCGAGTTCCCCACCATGGACGCCTTTCTGGAGCATATTGCGCTTGTCATGGATGGCGACATGGCTCAGGACGAACAAGACAGGGTCAGCCTCATGACCCTCCATGCTGCTAAGGGGCTGGAGTTCCCCACAGTGTTCCTGCCCGGCTGGGAAGAAGGCATTTTTCCGTCACAGCGTTCTCTGGATGAAGGAGGGAATCAGGCGCTGGAAGAAGAACGCCGGCTGGCCTATGTCGGCCTCACCCGTGCACGAGAACGGGCTTTCATCCTCCATGCAGCCAGCAGGCGCATCTATGCCAACTGGCAGGATTCCCTCCCCAGCCGTTTTATTGATGAGCTGCCTGAAGATCAGATCGTGCGACACACGGTTTCCCAACAGGCTCAACGTTCCGGCTCCTTCTTCAACCGTTCGCCACGGCCTTCTATGAACCGCCCTTCCTCCAGTCGCTATGGCACTAAAAAAGCAGCCCCCCGCCCCGCCATCCCTCTTGGCGCCACCATCCGCCATAAACGCTACGGTGAAGGAACTGTCGTTGCTCTGGATGGTGAACAGCTATCCGTCAATTTTGAAGATGTCGGCCTGAAACGGATCATGGCCGGTTTTGTGGAGATCGTACCGTGAAAACGAAGCAGAGCCCTATTGCCCCCGCTCATATCAACTCCCGCCATGCCCGTGCTCTGGAAACACTGTCCATTGTCGTGGAAGAAGCCCATGTTCCACTGTTTGAACAGGCCTTTCTGGGAGTCTGCGATACGGTTGGCATGTTTGAGGAAGATGACGAGCAGCGTTACTGGCGGCTGGAAGCCGTAAAAGAGCGTGGCAAGAACGAGGAGGAGCTGGAAAGTTCCCTCGCCCTTGTCCGTGCCATGACAGGCGTTGACGCCCCACTGGAACGCCATAACACCGAGGCAGAGGGTTGGCTTGCCCGGACACAGGAGGCCTTTCCACCCCAGTATGTTGGCCGCCGCTTCTGCATCCGTGGTACACATCTGCAAGATGAGCCTTCTTCCAACCGGCTGAATATCACTCTGGATGCGGGTATTGCCTTTGGCTCAGGCGAACATGGCTCGACCCGTGGCTGTTTGCGAGCGCTAGAGCTAATCGCTCATCGCAACCCGCAGAAAATTCTTGATATGGGTTGCGGGTCCGGCATTCTGGCCATGGCTGCCGCACGACTGTTCCATAGACCCGTACTGGCCGTGGATATTGAACCATGGTCAGTCCGTGTAGCGGCCTCCAATGCCAAACTGAATGGCCTGGGGCCTCTGCTGGACTGCCGTTTCGGCAATGGCTGGCACACGGAAGCCGTCCGGCAGAAAGCACCTTATGACCTCGTCTTTGCCAATATTCTGGCCCGCCCTCTCTGCCGCATGGCAAAAGACCTTGCGACCAATCTACAGGCCGGAGGTACGGCGATCCTTGCCGGGCTTCTCAACACACAAGCCCGCATGGTTCTTGTGGCACATCAAAGACAAGGCCTCGTGCTGGAGAAACAGCTCAAAGAGGGACCATGGAGCACGCTGATCTTACGGAAGCCCGCCTGATCCAACCTGCTTTTCTTCCTGTTCACACGATCTGATGGGATATGCCCGTGTTTCTTTCGTCCATTCCTCTGAAAGAGCGTCCCGCTCTCGTCCGACAGCATTTCAACGCATTGAATATATCCGGTTTCATCATCACACGTGGCGATGAATATCTGGGGGAATATGTTGCTCCGCATGCGGAAAGGCTGGCATGGCTGACAGGCTTTACGGGCAGCGCCGGGCTAGCCATCCTCCTTGAGACCGAAGGCTGTGTCTTCTCAGACGGACGCTATACTGTGCAGATGGCCGAGCAGGCGCCTGAAGACCTATGGGAGACCCGCCATAGCGGACATTATCCACCTCAAAAATGGCTGTCCGAGAAAGCCAAGGGAATGCGTATCGGATACGATCCCAGATTGGTCAGCCAGCGAGAACTAAAGGGCTGGCAGACAGCCGGTCTCCAGCTCATCCCGCTTGAAAATAACCCGATTGATCTTGCCTGGTCCGACCAGCCTGCGTCTCCTGCCAGACCGATCCATCATCACCCTCCTGAACTGACAGGCGAGACAAGCCGCAGCAAACGGGATAGGCTCGCCCAACAGCTTCGCACAGCCGAACAGGACGCCATGATTCTGGCAGACTGCTCCTCTCTTGCATGGCTGCTCAATATTCGAGGCAGCGACATTGCCATGACGCCCATAGCCCACGCCTATGGCATTCTTCATGCAGATGGCACGGCCGACATCTTTGCAGAAGCTTCTCGCTTTCAGGATGAACCAGAAGATTCTGGAATTCACCTTCAGCCGCCCTCATCCCTTTCTAAATACCTGAAGGGCTTGTCCGGAAAAACGGTGAGGCTAGACCCGGCAACAACGCCCATCTGGTTCCAAATGGTTTTGGAAGAAGCGAGTGTTCATCAGGTTGATGGTCCTGATCTTTGCTCTCTACCCAAGGCGATAAAGAACAGAGTGGAACAGGAGGGCAATCGCCGGGCCCACAAACTGGATAGTATTGCTCTGGCCCGTTTCCTCCACTGGCTTGAGGGCAACGGTACTGGCCACCACGAGACTGAACTAGCCGACAAACTGGAAGCATTTCGTAAACTGGCCCCAGACTATAAGGGCCCCAGCTTCGAGACCATTTCAGCCGCAGGCCCTAACGGGGCTTATCCCCACTATAGGGCTGAAGCAGGACGGGACAGTGTCCTTCAGGAGAATAGCGTCTATCTGGTCGATAGCGGGGCGCAATATCCTTTCGGAACCACCGACATCACCCGTACCATCTGGGTCGGACCGGCAGAACCTCCCCAAGACGTAAGATGTGCCTTTACGGCCGTTCTCAAAGGGAACATCACGCTCAGTCGGCAGCGCTTTCCCATGGGGTTGCCGGGATATCGTTTGGATACCCTTGCCCGCTCCGCCCTTTGGAATGAAGGGCTGGATTTCGATCATGGCACAGGGCACGGCATTGGTAGTTATCTTTCCGTCCATGAAGGGCCACAGTCCATTTCGGTGGCGCCACGGCCAACCGGGCTTGTACCGGGTATGATCCTCTCCAATGAGCCGGGCTATTATGAAATTGGAGCCTATGGCATCCGTATTGAGAACCTTCTGCTTGTCCAGGAGAGCCCCCAGAAAGATTCAGCCCGCCACTGGCTGGAATTTGAAGTTCTGACGCACACCCCTATTGATCGCAGGCTCATTGATGCAACCCTCCTTACACAGGAGGAAAAACATTGGCTGAACCAGTATCACGCTATCGTGCAACAGAAACTTCTTCCCCTTCTCGAAGATGAACTGCACCCATGGCTGAAACGTAGCTGCGCTCCTCTGGACTGATAGCTTCCTACCAAAAACAACAATGCCCTCCCATCACGACTAGATGGGAGGGCATTATCAAACCCATATAGCTCTGGAAGAACCCTGACCTGTCTTAGGCTGGCGGCAGGTCTTCTTCCAGCACGGTCATATTAATGGCATAAGACACTTCGCCTTCGTCTTCATCACGATAAACGGTTCCTACGACCTCACCAGCTACTGCGATTTCCACGCTCATACCCTTACGTGGTGGTACTTCCACCGTAAGCTCCGGCGAGCCTAGCAGGCGCCGCAGCGCTGTCTGTAAACGAGGAATTTCAGCAGCGGAAATATCGGCCATAAAACAAACTCCATAAAGGGAAAAAGCGCCTTCCCTCTCTAGCTCATTGGCCACGATACTAAAACCCATCTTTCCGACAGAAAGAGAAACATGATAGAGCATCCGACCATGACCTGCCTTTCGGCTCTTATGGGAGTAAGAATGACCTTTCGGAAGTTCCTGTACCGGCTTGCCTGCCTGCTGCCCGTGGGGCTATCCGCCTGTGGCTACTGGGATGCTCATGAAGCCCATAAAGCGCAGTATGAGATGATTGGCATGACAACCTATGATCTACAGGCCTGCGCCGGTTCTCCCAACTCCACCAAAGCGCTGAATGACACAACGGCCGTATGGGAATACGATATTTCCCGGTCTGTTCCGTCTCTGCCCAATTCTGGCGTCATTCCGGCCAGTGCGGCTATCAGCGCCTATCAGTCCATTTTCGGCGGGGCTGGATCAAGCTGCCGTATGCTGGTGCGGATCGATCACGACCGTGTTGCAGAAATTCATTATGCTGGCGATGATGATGAATATATCGGCCAGGACGGTATCTGCTCCATGCTGACACGTGGTTGTGCCCGGCAGCCTGAAGGCACGATGCGTGATGCACCCGGAATCTGGCCTATGGGCCCCATCTCCGCTTTCCACTCCATGCCGACAGAAGAACAGCGGACAGAAGCAACCTACTCTGACAAGTCTGGCAAGTTTGTCCCCAATTACGCCCACAAGCCGAATGAGCCACTCATCCAGCCTGCTCCTAAAGATGGATCCATTCCCAAAGTACGGCGTAATAATGGGCTGATAAACCTCCATCAGGGGGATAACGGACTGCCCATTCTCAGGACATATACCGGCAACTGATGACAGAAGAATGCCCTGTTATGTACAGGGCATTCCATATATCAGCCGAGCAGGTCCTTCATCCTTCGTACTGAAGCGCCTAGCCCGACAAAAATAGCCTCACTTATCAGGAAGTGCCCTATGTTGAGCTCCTTGAGGCCCGGCAATTCCGTAATGGGCTTTACGTTATCATAAGTCAGACCATGCCCAGCATGCAGCTCCAGCCCACATTCAGCAGCAATCCGAGCTGCTTCATGCAGACGTGAAAGTTCATTTTCTTTCCCCAGAGCATAAGCCCCCGTGTGGAGTTCAATGACCGGAGCGCCCAGCGCAGCGGCTGTCTGAATAGCGTCTTCATTCGGGTCGATGAACAAAGACACACGAATACCCGCTGAACGAAGACGGGCAATCTGCGGTGCCAGACTATCCCGCAAACCGACAACATCCAGCCCTCCTTCTGTCGTCAGCTCCTCCCGTCTTTCAGGAACCAGACAGCAAGCATGAGGCTTAATCTCGCAGGCAAAAGACACCATTTCGTCCGTCACAGCCATCTCAAAGTTAAGAGGTGCCGAAAGAGCACGGAGGCGCCGAATATCTTCATCCCGAATATGACGGCGGTCTTCCCGCAAATGGGCTGTGATGCCATCCGCACCATGGTCTAACGCCAGCTCCGCAGCACGCACAGGATCGGGATAATGCTCACCTCGTGCATTACGCACTGTCGCCACATGGTCCACATTAATGCCAAGACGGATCATCGGCTGTTCCTTTCCCTTCTCATCCATTCACTGCATCGCTTGCGCTACGCTGACACGCCATATCATGGGCCATACCAAGAGCAGATAAAAGACTGGAAATATCCGCCTCTCCCGTTTCCCCCGGTCCCACGGCAATATCAAAAGCCGTTCCATGGTCTGGCGATGTCCGGATAATGGGCAGCCCCAGAGTGATATTCACTCCTCCAGCCATATCCAGCGTTTTAACAGGAATCAGCCCCTGATCGTGATAGAGACAAATAGCAGCGTCATAACGAGGCCGAGCTGCCGCACTGAAAAGGGTATCAGGCGGCATGGGGCCCAGCGCATTGATACCTTCCTCCTGCAAGGCCAGAACGGCGGGCCTGATGATCCTAATCTCCTCATCGCCCATCATGCCATTCTCTCCAGCATGAGGATTAAGCCCGGCAATGGCCAACCGGGGCTCACTGATGCCAAAATCACGCCGCAAGGCTGAAGCTGTCAGACGACTCACCATCATGATCCGTTCCGCCGACAATGTTTCAACGGCCTGCTTCAGAGACACGTGAATGCTGGTCAATGTGACCTTGAGTTCTGGACACGCCAACATCATGACTTCCTGCCCTGATGTCCCGCACAGAGCTGCCAGAAACTCCGTATGCCCCGGATGAGGAAAACCGGCAGCAGCCAGAACATGCTTGGCAATAGGATTCGTCACAACTGCACCAGCCGCTCCTGAAAGTGCATGCTGTACGGCCTGTTCTATGCTTTCTATGACGGCTGAAGCATTACCTGATGACGGCTGGCCCGCACGGACAGGCTCCGGGCAGGTCACTCTCTGCACCGGCATCGCCTCCGAAAAACATGCAGCGGCTTCGGCCGGATGCTGAATGATCCTATACGGTATGTCTTCACCCAAAAGGGCTGGATCACCGATCCAGAAAAACACACGATCACTATCCTGCAAGGCCCGCCATGCCCGGCGGGCTAACTCCGGACCAATACCGGCAGGGTCCCCCATGGTTAGAGCCAAAGGCATAAGGCGATTCTGCATAGCGGTCACTTTGCCAGTGCCGCCAATATCCTTACCCACGAACGTATCCCGTGATGAAAAGAATCAAGACCATATTGCTCATTAGGTGAATGAATCCGATCATCAGCCTGAGCAAACCCGACCATAAATGCATCCATCCCCAGCGCTTCCCGCACTTCTTCTGCAACAGGAATGGAACCGCCACAGCCCGTCATCACAGCCTGCTTTCCCCATTCCTCAGTCAGAGCATCCAATGTTGCTGACAGGAAGGCGCTTTCTTTCTGAACCGCAAACCCAGCTGAAGCGCCATGTGGCGTAAACGTCACGCTGACATCCTCAGGCAGAAAATCCCGAACATAAGCCCGAAATGAATCACGGATTTTCAGCGGGTCCTGCCCCGCTACCAGACGAAATGACAGCTTTGCAGAAGCACGGGCTGGAATGACTGTCTTAAAGCCATCATCCTGATACCCACCCGTAATGCCATTCACTTCGAAACTGGGGCGGCACCATGTCTGCTCAATCGCACTGAATCCATCTTCTCCCGCAGCGCAGGAAAGCCCCACCTCTCCCAGCAAAGCCGAATCATCCGGATACAGAGCCTGCCACTGCTGGCGTAGCTGGGCATCTGGCACAACGACACCATCATAGAAACCCGGCAACGTGATTCGCCCTGTCTCATCCCGTAGCCCGGCGATCAGCTGGCAAAGCAGATAAGCAGGGTTCGCTGCTGCATTGCCATACATGCCAGAATGGAGATCATGCGTTGCTGCAACCAGTTCAATTTCCTCTGCAACCGTTCCACGCAGAGATGTCGTTATGGCAGGCGTCTTCCTATCCGGCATGGCTGTGTCGCAGATCAACGCTACATCAGCCTTCAGCTCCTCCTTATTGGCCATGAGGAAAGGAAGCAGATTCTCTCCACCTGATTCTTCCTCGCCTTCCAGCAGAAAACTGACCGCAACAGGTAGGCGACCATGTACGGCCTTCCATGCTCGGCATGCCTCTACAAAGGTCATGACCTGACCTTTATCATCACTCGCACCACGGGCTACGATGACTTTCCTGCCACTGGCATCTTCTTTCAGACATGGCTCGAACGGCGCGCTCTGCCACAGAGCATCCGGATCAGTCGGCTGTACGTCATAATGACCATAGAACAGAACATGAGTCTGGCCAGACTGACTCTTCTCCGCATTTCCTTCATCATGCCCTACAACCATAGGATTGCCCGGCTCAGCCCATGAGACATCCCTAAGCCCTGCGCTGAAGCCCAACGATTCCAGCTCATCCACCAGCCAGCGAGCAGCCTTACGGCAATCATCCTTATGCGCCTTCTGCGTAGAAATACTGGGAATGCGCAACAGAGAAAAAAGACGCTCTACCGCCGTTTCATGATTCTCATCCACATACTGGAGAACTTTTGCCACAGTCTCATTCATCGACAGTCTCGTCTTTCTGATCGTCATATTCTTTGGGAAGCGTCACACCAAGACGAGTTGGCAGAGGCATGAAATCGTCTTCATCCTCATCATCTTCTCCAAGTGCCTCGTCTTGATCCACTACTTTAGGTTGCGGTTCACCAACCGGCTTCAACAACACACGCAAGGGCGCTGGAGCAAAAGCGTGACGAGATGGCGCCCTCTCATCACGCAAAGGGCGCTCCATCTGGGATGGCCCCGCAAACAGCATGTCAACAAACTGACTGAACACCGCCTGAAACCGTTCGTACCCATGATGCTTCCGCACGTGCTCATACGCCCCGTTCCTGATGCGATTCCACAGGTCGATATCCTCATGCAGACGGATGAGCTGCTGAGCAAACTGCTCCGGATCATTAAAGCCGCCATCCAGAGCTTCCCGGCCATCTTTCCACCCCAGCCGTTCCATCTGTGGAGTGCTGAGTATGGCGGGAACCCCTTGTCCGGCGGCTTCCAAAACTTCCGTTGCCTGCGTGGCAAGCACCCGTGCCGGAACCACCAAAATACGACTCTGCCTCAGTATCTTTGCGAAACTGTCCATCCGGGCGAGACCATCCAATGGCGCCAGACGTTCATAAAAGCCAAGGTCAACCTGTGGATGGTGATACCCCCCAACACAAACCGGAAGTTCCTCACCAAAATGGCGCCGTAGATAAGGCATGACAGAAAGGCAGAACCAATCAAACCCGTCATGCCCTGCATCGCCAGCCCGATAAATCGACAACGGGAACAGAACCCGCTGTTGAGGCTCATTTTCCTGCTCTTTTACCGTCAATTCCTGCCGGGGAAAGACAGCGTAAGGCAGATACATCACATTCCCGTAGCCCAGTTTACGCAGGAGGGCTGCTTCCAGCTCATCTCCGGTAACAATACCCTGACAGAGCCACGCATATTCCAGCTCTCCTCTGGCTTCCTGCATCAACAGGTCCGGCTCATCCACAACGCCAACAAGACGCCTCAGATGCGTCTCCATTGCCTTCAGGGCTGTTCCGTCCTGACTGACTATATCCAGAACGATCGCCTTATCCCGGAAGGAAAACTCCCCTGATGCCAGAACTGGCCCCAGACGGGCCAACATGTCCGTACCTCCGAGCCACAGCAGTTTGGTATCTGCCTTGCGGTCCCGCAGAAAAGACGGGAAATCCCTTATGCCCTGCCAGCATTCCACATCGGCGGGATAATCATGATGAATGACCAGCCTGTCTTCATCACCTCTTTCCAGCCCTATGACCAGCACCCGCCAGCCTAATGCCCGGAAGGCATCTATCTGCTGCATGATACGCCGGACCGGCCCCCCTTCCAACAGACGGGGCAAACGGGGAAATACCATCATGACGCCGGGGCGATAACTATTCCCCGTACGGGCATCCCCCTGTGCAATAGCATGCATAGGCAGGAAAGAAGGGAAAATCCGCCTAAGAGCCGTGGGGCTGATCGTTCTGGCTGAATAGCTTTCAAATGTCGCATCAAGAACTCTAGCCTGTACAGCAGGCCAATAGAACAAGGTCCGCCCGGTAGCCCTCAGGGCAATGGAGAGGCATGTAAACAGGGCATCGCCTGCTTCTCTGTCCAGATAATGCAAGGCATTGGCCAAACCATCATGCTGACAGAATAACAGGCCTCCTTGCACCGCTTCCATAATGCGCTGGAAACGAACTGACTGAGACTGTGCCTTCTCTCCCTGACCACAGAAGGTCACGCTCCCATCTCTCCAGACGGCACTTCCAGCTTCCAGCACCCGATTCGTTGCCGTCAGAAGCTTTCCGCTACCACCCGCAACCTCCCGTGTCATGGAAGCCATGGCAAAAGACAAGGCCATGGGAAGCAACTGAATACCGGCCTCCAACAGCAGAATCCGTTCGCCACGAATGAGAGGCATGATCCTGCGTAACTGCTGAACAGGCGGCAGGATTTCTTCGGTAAAGAAATACTCAATGCCCTCAACAGCCTGTCTCAACCTTCGTCTAGACAAAGCATTGCCTGTACTAGCAACGATGACCTGCATACCCGGCACATTCTGGGCATGAAGTGACATCAATGTTGCAATATCCAGCAGGTAATTCCCTTTGGAAAAAAGAACGACACTCAGCGGCGGATGCCTCTGCTCATCGAACCTCAGAGGCTGACGGAAAAGAGACGGGAGCGCTGCCTCAACCTTTCGCAAAGCCAGAGCATTGGCTGCAGTGATAAAAGCTGCCGGTGGAGGCTCACTGATTCTACCCTCCTGCCGCAACACCCAGAGCAGAAAAGGATTATCAACACCCGCCTGCCTGAGTGTATCAGGTATATTGAGCCCCGCAACAAAGCCCGCCATATCCAGCTCTGCAGACGGATTACGCAGCTCGTTAATACCAGCACGGATGAAGTGGTCGTAGCCATTGCGGAACACTTTCCGATCAATGGCATCACGAACATCCGGGTAACTACTCAGATAGTAATTTTCATCGAAATATGGGTTTGGGCTGTAAGTTTCTACCCCTGCATGGCTCATATAATGGTGCAAGGGGCTGATGAAGGTCCCTGCTTCGATCGCTTCTGCAACATCCGGATATTGGGACAGGTACCAGAGTGGGTCAAAGTACCATGATGTCCGCACCATTCCCATCTCTGCATGTTCCAGAGACAGATACTGAGCCAACGCTCCCTGAGACGGATCAAACGGGAGATCCCGGTTCAAACATTCCCGGATGAAAAGTTCCGGGTCAAAGAAAGGATGAGGTGCTCTAAACTGACGGTCACCAATGCAAATGAAATGATCATAACTATTGACGAAACCAGCGTTACGAATGGCCCTCAGCCCATAATCCGGGTTCTTGCCCAGATAATAATCAGCGGAGAAAAGCCAGTGTCCCGCACAGCTTTGGCAGCCAACATCTACATAATGCTGAAAACCACTACGAAAAATACCTTTTTCCTGAACACTCCGCCTGACATCGGGGTAATTTTGTAAGTACCATTCTTCATCAAAAAAGCGGTTGGGAGATGTTCCATCCCCTCCCTCATCGGCCTGCCAGTTTTCTGACAAATGCCGATCATCAAGCGCTTCCCCCATCTCAGCCAGACGGCGCATATAACGGCGACGGTACCAGGATGCATCAAACCCATACCAGACAGGCGTCTTTGCACGGTCATTCGCAATTGTGCCGAAAAAAGTCCTGTCCTTATCCATAAAGTTCCCGTCAACCTCTCTCCGCACGAAGATGCATTGTTTTCCCCTATACCAGAGATCACAGCTTTTAGGGAGCAGTCCTGCCCTAACATTCACCTGATCGCATACTGTCAGAAGTAGGCGATGACAGAACACTGGAGTTCTTATAAAATCCAGCGGAACCCTTGGCGTTCCTTCCACCATCCCCGTCCATCTTGTCCCCTGCTATGAGGCAGGATAGGAGTAGCCCTATGATACGGCTTCTGATTATTGTCCTCTTTCTGGCATTCACTGCCATTTTCGCCATGAGCAATCTGGATGATACAACCATCTGGCTGGCATCCTTTGGCTTCTCCATAAAAATGGGCAAGCTCATTGCCCTTCTTGCTGTACCGGCCCTTGTTCTGGGGCTCCTCATGGGCTGGTTTGGTGAGTTCCGCCAGCGCCGGCGTGCCCGCAAAGCGGAATCCCAGCTTCGTAGCGCACAGAAACAGCTGATTGAGCTGCATCAGCGGCTAGACCAGATCAAAGCACCTGCCAGCAGCACTCCCTCCTCCGAAACGGCACAGACCGCACAGCAAAAGTAAGATACCTCAATGTCAGTTCACCATACCCGCCTCATTGCCGCTCTGGACACACCTTCTTATGAACAGGCCCTGACATGGGCCACAGAACTGGAAAGCAAGGTTGATGCCATCAAGCTGGGGCTAGAATTCACCTATGCCTGCGGACTGGATGCAGTACGAAACCTTGCCGCGAAGCAGGAACTGTTCCTTGATCTGAAGCTGCATGATATCCCGAATACCGTTGCTTCCGGGTTAAAGGCGCTTACCCCTATCCATCCATCTTTGATGACCATCCATGCCCTTGGGGGCCCGGAAATGATTGCCCGTTCCCGGGCCGTGCTTGAAGAAGCTTTTGAAGGTAAGACAGCCCGCCCCAGATTGCTGGCTGTAACCGTGCTCACAAGCATGAATGAAGAAAGCCTATCAGCAATTGGTATTAACGCTACACCGCTGGAAGAAGTTGTGCGCCTCGGAAAGATGGCCATTAAAGCTGGCGCCGATGGGCTTGTCTGCTCTGCCCACGAAATCACAGCCCTCCGTGATGCCTTAGGCGATGGACCAGAACTGGTTGTCCCCGGAATCCGCCCCGCAGGCAGCAGCACAGATGACCAGAAGCGCATCATGACACCTGCGCAGGCAGCACAGGCCGGTGCCGATTGGATTGTGGTAGGACGCCCCATTACCCGTGCGGAAAATCCAGCCGCAGCAGCGCAGGCTATTCAGGACGAGCTTCAGGCCGTTACCCGATGCAGGTAAAGGTTAAAATCTGCGGCCTAACCCGCACAGAAGATATGCACGCCTGTGCGGCATTGGGCGTTCATTGGGTAGGGTTGGTGTTTCACCCTGCCTCCCCCCGTTTTGTAACGCCCGAACAAGCTGCAAATCTTCATACTGCCATTCCGACTGCAGATGAGGGCGGGCCTCTCCGTGTCGGTCTTTTCGTAAAACCGACCCTTAAGCAGGTTGCTGCAACACTGGACCAGGTCCCGCTGGATATCCTTCAGCTTTATACAGATGAGGAAACGGCTCTAACGCTGAAACGTCAGACTGGTAAAAAAGTCTGGCTAGCCCGTGGGATTGCCAGAACCGAGGATCTGCCCGATGTCACCTCCCTTGATGGCTACATCATTGAAGCCCCCTCACAAAAAGGCGATACGCGCCCCGGTGGTTTGGGGCGTACCTTTGACTGGAACCTGACAGAACACTGGCGTGCCCCTGCCCCGTGGCTTCTTGCGGGAGGGCTGACACCGGACAATGTGGCACAGGCCGTGCGTGTCAGCAAAACGCGCGCCGTAGATGTCTCATCAGGAGTTGAAGAACGTCCGGGCATCAAATCTGCCCTTCTCATTGAAAAATTTATAAAAAATTCTCAGAAAGGGGCTTGCGTTCATCAGGAATAATGATATTGTCCCCTCATCGCTCAGCGGAGAGATGGCCGAGCGGCTTAAGGCGCACGCTTGGAAAGCGTGTGTACGTTAATAGCGTACCGAGGGTTCGAATCCCTCTCTCTCCGCCACATATTCATACAAAAAACATACGGTTTGGACATGGATACGAGCCTATTAACGGAGTCTAGGCTTATAATTTTTGGCCAGAGGAATACTACCTCCTCTGACCGAAAACAACTTCAAGCCTTTGAGAAGACTACATCCGGCGCAAGACGAGATTTAGGACGTTTTGCGTTGGAATCCTTCTCCGCATGATAGCCGAGAGATACAATTACCTGAGGCGTCAAGCCCTTCTCTTGAAAGCCAAACTCCTCAACCAGAATATCTGGGTAGAACCCCTCAATTGGGGTTGCGTCAACGCCCAGCAGACCTGCTGACAGAAGAAGGAAGCCCTGCGCCAGATACACCTGTTTCTGGTTCCAGTGAGCAACATCACCTGCCTCAAGATGCTGGTGGACATAGCCTGCACGAGCGGCCTCCATACCCTCACGATCAGCCGGCGTGGCATACCGGCCATCCTGCTCCTCTTTATTCAGAACCTCTGTCAGGTAAGATTTCGGCAGCTCATCCCGTGAGCAAAGCAGAATAACATGAGAGGCTTCGAGAATTTTCTTCCGGTTGTAAACAACCTCGCTGTCAGCAGGCGTTGCCTTAGCCAAACGCTGCTTACCAGCCTCATCATCTGCCACAATAAAGTGCCAAGGCTGAGCGTTCACGGAAGACGGGCTATAACGCAAAGCCTCCAGAAGCTGCTTTACTGTTTCTTCAGGAATACGCCGTGTAGCATCATACGCCTTCGTTGCGTATCGTGTTTTTAGAGCATGTGAAAGATCCATAACTCTCATCCTTTTCTAAAGTTATGTTCCATAAATATCAAACAACAAGAGTCCGGTAAAGCACCCCCTCCTCCCGTTAAGGTCTCTATTAAGCAGGGAAAACCTATCATCGTAATAAGATATCCAAAAATTAACCGTGACAGCCAAGAAATTGAACAATATCTCTAAAATGAATTTGATAATCCTTTTCAAGAAAACCCAATGATAATGATTATCAAATACGAATACATGAAAAATATATTTTTTTATTGCATTTCATCTTACCAAACACTAAACATCACCCGTCGGATACGATCCAACAGTTCATACATAACATGATGGAGAGCCCAATGGCTGCGAAAGACCCAAAGGTAATTGAATATCTCAACGCACAGCTCGCCAATGAGCTGACAGCAATCAACCAGTACTTCCTCCACTCCCGTACCCTGAACCATTGGGGCGTTACCAAGCTCGGCAAGAAAGAGTATGAGGAGTCCATCGAGGAAATGCGTCATGCCGATTGGCTGATCGAACGCATCCTTTTTCTCGGCGGACTGCCGAACCTCCAGCATCTGAACCCGCTTCAGATTGGTGAAAATGTTAAGGAAATTCTGGAGTGCGACCTGAAGGTCGAAGCTCTGGCTCTGGAAAACCTGCGCGAAGGCATCGCCTACTGCGAAAGCGTCCGTGACTTCGTATCACGCGACCTGCTGTTCCGCATCCTTGCTGATGAAGAATCTCATGAAGACTTCATCGATACGCAGCTGGACCTCATCAAACAGGTCGGTCTGGAGCGCTACATCACGCTGAACTCTGACAGTGCCGACCAGAACAACGGTCACTGATAACTGTCAGAAACTGACTTTATAAGAAGAAGCCTTCCCTCACAGGAAGGCTTCTTTTTTTTGCTCAATCTCATCACTATTAACAGCCTGCGCCGCCATATTCTGTTCAATCGCAACCGTTGTCGGGCAAGGGCAGCGCTTCTGTCGAGCCTCCTTTAAAAGGCAGGCAACGCCCTTCACACAGTTCCCGCACTTCACCTGACACTGGCGGGCAGAATAGACCTCAGAAACCTTCATGATCCCGGCCTGAATGGCAGCCTGTACATCCCTGTCAGACAAACCGTTGCACGAGCATATAATCATCTGAACCCCATCCCTCACTTGGCTCTTTCTGAAACGCTAATGATAATGACATTCTTTCGCAACTAAAAATTTCATGGGCCTCATTTTTGCACTTCAGAATGAAATCGAAACAACATTGAAAAAGATCCCTATCTTACTGAAAAAGAAAAGCGATTCATAAATAGGGTTCAGAAAAATAATTACGCTTCATATAACATGCTGGATATGAACCTTAAAAAATCGCATATGCCACAAAATTGAAAAAAAATTACCTTTATGATATGCGTATCATACTTCTTCGTACAGATAAGCGTACTGGTTCCTTATTCCAAGGCCAGCAATAAAAACACTCACTGTACGGATGATCATTTAACGACCTGAGCACTCTCGTAAGGTCAGTCAATCATCTATGGAAGATGAATGGTCGAGACACTGGCCTCTCTTTTTCCTCTATCAGTAAATGGAGAGATTTTATGACAGAACAACCAGACATAAAAAAACATCCTGTTGAGAAAATAGGCATACCTTCTGCCTTGTTCTGGGCCTTTATCGGGCAACTTCTCTTTATGGTTGGGGATGGTGTTGAGGCCGGCTACCTCGATACATTCATGCTACATACCGGCCACCCTCAAAGCTTCGTCAACGAGCTGTTCACCTTTTACGGTATTACCGTGATGATTGCGGCTTGGTTTGCCGGCCCATTATCCGACCTCATGGGGCCTAAAAGGGTCATGTGGATCGGGCTGATTCTCTGGGCCGTTCTGGAGGCTGGCTTTCTCATATTTGGCCTAACCCCCAACAACAGCACGTGGATTCTCACCTTCTACGCCTTGCGTGGGTTTGCCTATCCCTTATTCGCTTACAGCTTTCTGGTCTGGATCGCAGCAGCAACCCCTACATCCATGCTCGGAGCAGCAGCAGGATGGTTCTGGTTCTCCTTCTCTGCCGGCCTGCCCACTCTTGGCTCCCAGTTCGCTCGTTTCGCCATCCCTGCCATTGGTGAAATCAACACATTCTGGTGCTCTCTGGGACTAGTCATCATTGGCGGGCTGACAGCCCTGCTTTTCACGAAGGAACCAACCGGCACACGCCGTCTTCTTCCTGCCGATGTATCTGCCAAGCAGGTTTTTCTCGGGTCCATCAGCATCGTCTGGCGGGAGCCTAAGACCCTCATTGCAGGTATCGTGCGTACCGTTGATACATCCTCAGAATATGCCTTCTTGGCCATCATGCCCGGTTTCTTTGTCGACCATCTTGGCTTTACGCTGGGACAGTGGCTCAATCTTCTGTCGCTCATTTTTCTGAGTAACATCATTGTTAACCTGATATCCGGTATGGTGGCCGACAAGATTGGCTATCGCTTTGTCGTTGCCGCTTTTGGGGGTGTTGGGGGCTTCGTAACCATTCCCCTCTTTTACTATGTCCCACTCTGGTATCCCGGAAACTTCTTTGCCGCCGCTATAGTCGGCATACTCTACGGTGCCTCTATTGCCGCCTTCGTTCCTCTCTCCGGTCTGATGCCACAGATCTGCCCACGAGAGAAAGCAGCGGCTCTCTCTATTCTTGGTCTGGGTGCTGGTGCTTCAACATGGGTTGGTCCTGCAATCGTATCACTCTGTGAAATGATCTTTGGCGTTGGAATGTCTTACGTCATCTGGACATTCGCCATCATCTATCTGCTATCAGCCGTTCTCACTATGACGCTCACAGTCTCGCCGGAAGCACGCCGCTACACCGAAAAACAGGAGCAACAACGAACGGAAGCATGACCTTCCTTCCAGAAAGACCATCCTTCCACGGATGGTCTTTTCTGTATGTTTTAGCATTCCTCATAACGGATATGCTCTCACAGACGGCGTTAAGTGAGACTGAACCCTTGCAGTTCAGACTGGAGTGGCGCAATCTCCCTCTGTTGCTAAAACCTTATACATTAAGGAGTTCATCATGGCCGTAACAAAGCTTGTTCTGGTCCGTCACGGCGAAAGCCAGTGGAACCAGGAAAACCGCTTCACTGGTTGGTATGACGTTGACCTTTCAGAAAAAGGACGCAGCGAAGCTAAGGCTGCCGGCCAGTTGCTGCATAAGGAAGGCTACTCTTTCGATTACGCTTACACCTCCGTGCTGAAGCGTGCCATTCATACACTCTGGAACATTCTGGATGGTGTGGATCAGGCATGGCTGCCGGTTGAAAAGAACTGGCGCCTGAACGAGCGTCATTATGGTGCCCTCCAAGGCCTTAACAAAGCTGAGACCGCCAAGAAATATGGTGACGAGCAGGTAAAGCAGTGGCGCCGTGGCTTTGCCGTGACCCCGCCAGCTCTGGAACGCTCTGACGAACGCTTCCCTGGCCATGACCCCCGCTATTCTACTCTGAACGCAGACGAGCTGCCGGTCACAGAGAGCCTCGCCCTGACTATTGAGCGTGTCATCCCCTATTGGGAAAACACCATTCTGCCGCGCATCAAGAAGGGCGAAAAGGTCATTATCGCTGCCCACGGCAATTCCCTGCGTGCTCTGGTGAAATATCTGGACAACATGACAGAGGATGAAATCCTGAACCTGAACATTCCGACAGGTGTGCCGCTGGTGTATGAGTTCGATGAGAACTTCAAACCCGTCAAGCACTACTACCTTGGTGATGCTGAAGAAATTGCCGCCAAGGCAGCCGCTGTCGCCAACCAGGGTAAAGCCAAGTAATCCCTGCCTGATGACAGGAAAAGGCGGCTCCCTCTGAGCCGCCTTTTTTATATCTGCTTACCCACCGATATGTTTCAGAATGCTCCTATGTAGCCCCGCTGGCGTTACATCAACGGGATTATCCGCTACCTTTATGGCTTCAGGTGCGTTAGGCCGCATAATCACATAGGGCGTGCTCCTCTCCAACCCTTCGACAGCAGGCAGAGGTTCCAAAGCTGGTCTATGATCCCCAAAGAAGACCAGCATCACATCCCGGCCACTTTCCCTGATGCCCTCGACCAGCTCCCGCAGCATAGCATCGCCATTCTGCACATGCTGATGCCATGCATCGGCACCACTTGGCTGCCCCAATCGTCCCTTTTTCCAAGGGCCATGATTTTCAATCGTGACGCAATAGGCCAGAAAATGGTTATTCTGCTGAAGGTAACGCAAAAGTTCTGCCGTCAGAGCACGGTCACTTACATAAGGACCGACCCTCTCCCCCTCAGAGAAGCGCTCCCGACCGATGATATCCGTGAATCCCCACAGAGGGAGCAAACGGTTCCGTCCATAAAACCGTAAATCATATGGGTGCAGGAAAAGAGTTTTCTCGTAAAACCTTCTTAAACGCCTAGGCAGCGCATGAGAAGGCGATTGATCTGCCGTCAGAAATGGGTCGAAAAGACGATAAGACAATGCAGCCTCATCATCACCGCACAGGACACCATATTCACTACGCATCGTGTATGCCCCTAACCCGCTGGGGAGAAACCGTCCCCATTGCACGGCTTCTTTTTTATACTGGAGAAGCGCAGACAGAGGCGCCCACTCTTTCTTCAGGTCAGCAGGGTCGGCAAATGATTCACATTGGATGATGATGACAGACTCTGGTGCTCCAGGAGTCCTTGGCAAGGCCTCTTTAACCGGCAACGAGGACAATTTACGGCAACGCACCGCATAGAGTAACAGCGTTGGCAAAAGGCCGTTATCATATATGTTCGCCCATAAGGCGGGCTGTCTCGCTTCAATATCACTATCCCTTTCAAGCAGCCTCCACAAAAGACCACCTGATACAATAGCTCCTAGCACACCGACCAGCCTGACTCTCAGGTCAAGTGAGGACGCTAATACGATAAGATAAAGCAAAATGAAAAAACCAAATACGGACAGAAAACGTACAGCTAAAGGAATACCCTGAATATAAAATCGTGGATGCTTGAAAAATGAACCAATCAGAGCAAGGTCAGTAAAGACAAGAGGTTCATTCAAAAGACGCATTTTAAGATTTGATGCCGTCACAATGACACTCACCAAAACCGCTACAAGCAATAAAGAAATACCTACAGCGCCTGTCAAACATAAGAAAATACTTCCGGCCATCATGACAGGCAGAGCACGCAACAAAATAAAACGTGGTTTCCTTAACCCTCGAAAAGGGCGAACAAAAAGATCAACCCCCTCCCCTACAAAGAAGCTCCCCACGATCATTATCAATAACGGTACGATATAATATGACATTTACAGGCTCTATAACTCCACACGCAATCAAGTAGTTTTTATAGACTTATATATTTTTTTAACACAGCTATGAATTTTCCAAAAACATGACTAAAGAGATAGAATGAATATTCAATAAATTTTTATATCTTATCTTCTCCCTTTCACAGAAAAACACTTCCTGATAAGAGGCTACAAGCCCTGCCGTGCCCTTGGTATAAAAAGGCCTCTAATTTTCCCATGTCGTGCTCTTTTTCTGCATCTGGAACCAGACCGGCCAAGCCGATTGCCGCCTGCTACGGAATAACATGGTGGAAACGCGGCCGCATCCGGGCTTTCCTGACACAGGACGTATCACCACGTTTTTTCTGGTTTTCACGCTGTGCCCTTTTCTATGCTCGAAGAAAAAAGAAGGGGCTAGCTGTCTGGGCTAATCGTGTCACGCCTGCCTTGCAGGCCCAGGCGCGCGCCATGAATGTCCCTCTCTTTATCATGGAAGACGGCTTCATCCGTTCACTCGGCTTAGGAAGTGGCTTCCTACCCCCCTGCTCCATCATTCTTGACAGTCAGGGCGCCTATGTCGATCCATCCCACCCGAGCGATCTGGAGGATATGTTAAGGGAGACAGACATTTCCACTGCTACCCGAGAACGGGCCAATAGCCTCATAGCCACAATAAAAGAACTCCATATCTCCAAATACGCTTCCAACTCTGCGCCACAGATTGGAGTGCCTCTCCCGAATGATGATCGTCCCATCATTCTCGTTCCCGGTCAGGTCGCTGGTGATCTTTCTGTTGTAAGGGGTGGCGGAGACATAGCGAGCAATCTGGCCCTCCTTATGGAAGTACGCCGTTTAAACCCAAGGGCCTGGATTATTTATCGCCCTCATCCTGACGTAGAAGCTGGTCATAGAGCCGGATATCTTTCAGACAGAACAGTTCTCTCCTACGCCAATGCCATACACCGCAAAGGTAGCATCAGCCAGCTTCTCGAACAAATTGATGAGGTTCATACTCTGACGTCATTAATGGGTTTTGAAGCCTTGATCCGCGGCAAAAATGTCACAACCTACGGCGCTCCTTTTTATGCAGGATGGGGTTTGACAACACATCTAGGTCCAGCCCTCCCTCGCCGGGGGCGCAGACGAGATATAACAGACCTTGCTGCCATCGCTCTTATTCTGTATCCGCTGTATATCAACCCAGGGACGGAACGGCGATGTAAGGTGGAAGAACTAATCGACTGTTTTAGTAGAGCCGAACTCTGGAAACCCACATACGTTATGAAATTACGACAGAAGCAGGGTCAGCTACGCCGCTATTTCATGCATTTCATTTCATCATATCGGGCCCCTCATGCCTAATCATATTAAAACAACATCCACAGCCCAATCTCCTGAAGACGCAGCGCGAGTCAGACGTCCGTCTAATTTTTTTGAGGATCCAAGGTTAACAGAGACTGACACGCTTGTGCCTATATCTCTGGAAAACCCTCCCCAAAAAAAACGTAATTTTCTTCTCCTTCAAGGGCTTATGGGACCTTTTTTCCAGTACATAGGTCGCGCCCTAAAAAAACGCGGACACGGTGTATGGAAAATCAACTTTAACGGAGGCGATGAACTTTTCTGGCGTTTAGGCGGAGGAATTGCTTTCCGTAATAATTACGGGGCTTGGCCTGCCTTTTTCGGCAGTATTCTGCAAAAATACCACATTACAGACGTATTATTGTTCGGAGACTGCCGCGAACTCCATCGACAAGCCATTCTCATATGTCGGGAAATGGGGATAGCGGTTCATGTTTTTGAAGAAGGCTATATTCGACCGGATTGGGTCACATTGGAACTTGGGGGCGTCAATGGTAACTCCACCCTTCCCAAGGATCCTGAATGGTACTATCAACACGCCAGCCAGCTTCCTCCTGCCGCCCCTCATAAATCTGTCCCCTCCTCCTTCCGCCGCCGTGCATTGGAGGGAGTAGCCTATAATGCTGCCACTATTCTTTTAAAGTGGCGTTTCCCTCATTGGACAGATTATCGTCCATGGCCGCCACTTGTTGAAGGCATTGGATGGTTACGGCGTCTCTGCCGCCGTAGAAAAGCTAAGCAACGCAGTGCCATCTTAACTGATTGGTTACTTGAGGGGGCAAAGCCTTACATGCTGCTCCCTCTACAGCTGGATGCCGATGCTCAATTGCGGCTACATTCTTCCTATTCCGGCGTTGCAGAAGTAATTACAGAAGTTCTTGTTTCCTTTGCCAAATATGCCCCACTGGAAATGCGCCTTGTAATTAAAGAACACCCCCTTGACAATGGTGTTCAGGATTGGAAAAAGCTCGTCCATCGTCTTGCCACAGCACATGGTATTAGTAATCGGGTCGACTATATGGAACTCGGAGACATTGCTACACTGGTACGCCATGCCCGGGGTGTTGTAACTGTCAATAGCACAACGGGTACGCTTGCATTGGCACACAATGTACCCGTCATCACTCTAGGACAAGCCATTTACGACATGCCGGGCCTAACAGACCAATCAATGTTAAAAGATTTCTGGCGAGCTCCTCACCCTCCCTCCCCTCTCATCTTTGCAGCTTTTCGTCGTGTATTAATTGAACAATGCCTAATCCCAGGAGGTTTTTTTTCTGAAGAAGGACTTGAAAAGTTGACGAACAGTGCAATTATCCGAATTGAACAATATCACCACTCTCATATGTCAAAAAACCAATGAATGCATCTCATCCCCTATCCTATATTTTAGATATCTCACGACTACTATCACGGGCAGGACAGCGCGTTCCTACGGGAATTGACCGTGTTGAACTCGCTTATGCCAGATATCTTATAAAATATCACTCGGAACAAACTTATTTTACAGCTCGTTCTTTGTCCGGAAAAATGGGGGCACTCCCCAAAAAAACAGTCCATTTTTTCATCAACTCCCTGGTAAGGAAGTGGAATTTTGGAAACGATGATGGACTAAAAAAATCAATTAAAAGCGCACGTTACTTAAATGCCTATCTTTTTCTCTCTCGTCCCCTATCTTCCATACCAAGACCGAGTATTTACCTTCTGTTATCGCATCACCATCTAATGAAAATTAAATCAATTCAAAATATTCTAAACCAAACCGGAGCATTTTTTGTTCCTATGGTTCATGATCTAATCCCTATTGAATATCCAGAATACGCCCGTCCTCGCGAATCTGCACGTCATAAAATGCGCATGGAAACAGTTATAAAATTAGCCAATGCTGTCATTGTTCCCACGAATCCAGTAGGAGATACTCTCAAACGTCTTTACATAGCTTCGGGACAAGCCACTCCTCCCATATGGACCATTCCACATGGTGTCCATGAACAAGCTATGAAACGTTTTTATTATGCCGTTTCTTCTAAAGCTAACAAGCCTTATTTCGTTTATATCAGCACTATAGAGCCACGAAAAAATCACCTTTTACTTCTGCATCTTTGGCGGAAAATGATTAAACAATATGGAAAAGAGAATGTTCCAGAACTTTTTCTCATTGGAAAAAGAGGGTGGGAAAATGAAAACATCCTTGATCTATTAGATCGTTGTCCAACACTACAAGGTAGTGTTGTTGAGGCTAGTAATTTCTCAGACAAAAAAGTGACTTCCCTGCTCACAGGCTCAAATGGACTTCTTTTCCCAAGCTTTGCCGAAGGCTATGGTCTACCCTTAATAGAAGCAATGAGTCTATCTGTTCCGAGTATCTGTTCAGATATCCCTGAACTAAGAGAAGTTGGTGGCGATATACCTCTCTATCTAGATCCTTTAAATACACCAGATTGGGAGAAGGCCATTATAGACTTTTCACAAAAAGGTGCTCTTTGGCAGAAACAAAAAATACTCCTCGAAAATTGGTCCCCTCTTTCATGGGAGAAAAGTATTACACGTTCCTTACAGAATTGTGTAGAGTTAACCTATAAAAATAAATTATTTTAGGGAGGCATTAGATCCTATGTTCAATAACTCCAGTAAAGTAGCAGTCTCTCAAACAGAAATATGGCTTGATGGCCGAAATATAAGCCGATCTGGTGGTACTGGCATTTATTACTACGCATCTAATCATCGATCTGCTATAGAGAAAATCGGATTACAGACAGCTTGGCTACTTGAGGATACAACAGGGCTACCCACCTATCCGACTTTTCAACGAGCTATCCGTTCTATTTGTTCCTACCCCTCTCCTATTAGTACAGCCAGCTTTCAATCACAATGGGGCAAAGCATATCTATCTCACGACCTTTATCGTATAGCCCATCTTCATTATCGCACACATGGTCGAATTCTCAAATTACGTCCTGCTATACCACCTTCCATCATGCACTGGACATGCCCTTTACCTACCCTTATAGAAGGCTGCCGTAATATAGTAACCATTCACGATTTAATTCCACTTACGCATCCTGACCTAACCGGAATTGACGGAACCCGTTTTTACCATCTAATTAAAAATCTAATTGAAAATTCTGTTGAATTTGTTGCTATATCAGAAACAGTACGTCAACAAATGTTGAAATTTTTCTCTCTCTCAGAGAGACAAATAACGACACTCTATCAACCGGTAGAGTTTGATGATGGGATATTAGAAGAAATTAAAAATGCTCCCCGAATTGCACCTCCTGACTCCTTTATATTCTACGGACGGGTAGAAAATCGCAAAAATATAGAACGCCTATTAACAGCCCACGCTCTTAGCCAAACAAATACACCTCTTGCTATTATTGGACCGTATGGTGATGATGAACCAGATTGTAGCCCCAAAGGACCTACAAGTACTATAATCCGCCTCCCATGGAGTAAACGTTTATCTTTACTTCGAACTCTTCTTGAAGCAAAAGCTTTGCTCTTTCCTAGTCTAGCAGAAGGTTTCGGAATACCTATCATTGAGGCTATGTCTCTAGGAACACCAGTTCTTACAAGTAAAGGTGGTGCTACAGAAGAAATAGCCGGCGGCGCTGCTTATTTATGCTCCCCTACGGGTGATATTACAGAATTAGTTCAAGGTATTTCTTATTTTGATACACTCTCTCCAGAAGAAAAAAAGAGCATAATTCAAAAGGGATACGAACGCGCTAAGTTCTTCTCAACACTTCATTATACAGAAAAGTTGAAGGAGTTTTATTTTATGTAATATCTCATAATACCATGCGGTATAGCTCCATCAAACGATCTCTATAATTATCTTCAGAGAAGAAAAAAGCGCGTTCATACCCTTTAGTCCTTAAAGAATCACATAAATCATCATCGGCACCCAATAATTCAATTCCTTTTTTTATATCTTCTCTACTATATGGATCAACCAATACAGCAGCATCCCCTGCTATTTCTTTCGTAGCTCCAATATTAGCTGTTAATACAGGTGTTCCCAAATTAAACGCCTCCAATATGGGAAGACCAAATCCCTCCGATATAGACGGGAACAAAACAGCCCTAGCATGACGTATTAATAATGCCAAATGATGAGCGGGCAAATAGGGAATATGGAATATCACACCTAAATCAATGCCACGTTGCAAGAAACGTAATTCATCTTCCTCCTTCCAACCGTTAGATCCTACCAGAACAAGAGGATGCTTACTATTTGAGGATATAAAACTTTCAATTAAACGACCTATATTTTTCTTGGGCTCCAATTGACCAAAAAAAAGAAAAAAACTCTCATTCTTTAATCCAAAAAGACGTTCTACCTCACGAATTCCAGATGAATACTCATTAATCCCAGCATTAAATGAAGAAACTTGATAGGTATTATATATTTTATTCCGTGCATCTGGGAAAAATGAGGTAATATCATTTAATGAAGTATTCGATATGGTACAAATAAAATCAGATGATTTAACTATTTTTTTTAATAAAGAATAATAGAATTTTTTATCATCTAATGTTGTTGATGGCATTTTTAATGGAACTATATCATGAATAGTATAGATGTTTTTTGCACCAACAATCCGAATAGGTAGTGGATAGGTCCAATGAGCTATATCCGGAGCATTAGAAAGCTTTATTTCTAGAAAGCGCCCAGTCTTTTTAAAGAAACCAGAGGCCATCTGAAATAAGAAAGGCACATTAAAAATATGATCAAAAGCAGGCATTCTCTCTTGAAAGAGATGATAATCAACTTTTTCTTTTATAAAAATTTCATTTGCCTCACGACCTCTAAAATGGGAGTAAGTCCTTTTCCACCATTTTATTGATGGAAAAGGATCCCTCCTATAAGGAGAGGAAAGAGTTAGTTCTTCAAAAAAAAGCACTTCCTTTAAAGAAGAATTTAAATTGTTAGCTACATCTAAGCCATATAATACGCTGACATTACAATTCGCATTGCTTAATACCTTAGAAAGAGTACGAGCATATGTGGCTACCCCAGTACCTTTTGGCATGGCTAAGTTAAAACCATCAATGACAACTTTATACTGGGACAACTACCATCTCCACTAGATGAAAGATACCAAACAAGTTGGGCTTCAGTTATTCTATTCGTTATATCCCTGAGGATTTTTCTCACGCCAGTGCAATGCTGTTCCAATTATATCATCTAAGGATGAGTACTTAGGATTCCAGCCTGTTTCTTTCCTGATCCGAGAAGAATCAGCAATTAAAACAGCAGGATCGCCAATTCGGCTTTCTCCCCATTCCCATGGCACAGAACGACCAGAAACACGCTCAATACCTCTAACAATTTCAAGGTTACTAAAACCCCGTCCATTTCCTAAATTGTATGTAACAGACTTATGCTCAAGCTGATCAATCGAACGAATATGAGCATCGGCCAAATCGTTCACATGAATGTAATCCCTGACACACGTCCCGTCATTAGTTGGATAATCACTCCCAAATATCTTTAATAATGGACGACGCCCCAACATTGCATCAATTGCCAAAGGAATTAAATGAGTCTCTGGCCTATGGTCTTCTCCTAAACGACCATGAATGTCTGCGCCAGCAGCATTAAAATAACGCAAGCAAGCAAATTTAAGCCCATAAATCTTGTCAGCCCACTTTAAAGCACGCTCTATAAAGAACTTACTCTCACCATAAGGAGAACCAGGCTCAATTCCAGCATCATCAGGGATCGGAACAACACGATTTTCACCACCGAACAAAGCTGCAGTAGACGAAAAAATGAATTTCTTTACTCCACCTTCTACACACGCCTGAATTAAATTAAGAGATGTTTCTGTATTGCGTTTCAAATAATGACATGGATCATTCATTGAATCCCCTACAAGAGAGAGAGCCGCAAAATGCAGAACTACATCCCATTTCTCTTTGGCCAAAAGATACTTAGTTTCTTCTACATTCCCCAAATCAACTTCTCTTAATTCAGCCCCTACTGGAATCGCCTTACGATGACCAGTACTAAAATTATCTAGAACAACAACTTGATGCCCTCTATCCAAAAGCTCCTGTGCCACATGAGAGCCAACGTACCCAGCACCGCCTGTAACAAGACACCGCATATCACAACCTTCTCATTAAATTCCAAAACAATAGAAGCGCATTATAATGTCCTGTATCTTCCCAATACATCTACATGTTGAAGATGAAGACACTCGTATCCTTCCAAAGAAGTTATTCTAATCTTATCCGCTTCTACTCCAGATGGAGTTTCCCATATAAAAGGTTTGCCATCTATTCCTCCAAAAAAGTCACGATTAGCTTTTTCAAAAATCATCTCCCATCTATCCTCTTTCTTCAAATAACGCTCTATTTTAAAACGTAGGGAACGCTCAGAACAACCTGTATTATCAATTCTATTAAATAATCTCACTTCATATACAACTGCTCCCTCATCAAGATAAACCTCCCACCATGGCTGATTTTCTACATCAGTATGAAAAGCAAAAAACTCTGGTAAATTCTCTTGTACAGCTCGAGCAGCATCCTCCTCCAGAGTTTTTCCAACCGACCACTCACTAAGCGAACTCTGACTAGCAGGCCGCCCTTGCGAAAGATTAAGTAAACCCTCCTTTATCGGTAAGAAAATAGCATCCTTTACTCTAAGTGAAGTCCTTACCCCTTCATTTTCATATAAGTAATCGTCATCATCATAGCCATACTCACCCAATCGGTGAGAAAGCAATCTAGAAACTGCACTTTCATCAAAACGTTTTGAAAAATCCGTAAAAACTTCTAGCAATGCTAGAAGTGAATCTTCATTTCCTCCATACTTTAGAGAGCTAGCCACCATATGACCTGCCCCCTTAACAAAAAGGACTGAATAATTATTCAACTTATAAAGGCCAGCAAAAGGTATATCTCGCCATTCTCTTAAGCCAAAAAGAAGAACTGTAGAAGATTTACACGGCGCCTCAGGAGCATGAAAGGACCAAAAATTAGGTGTGTATTGCTCTTTTGTCCATCCTCTCAGAAAAAAATCATACGGATAAGCAAAAGTGTAAACAGGGGAAAAAGCTAGTACACGATCAACGAAAGGGCAGAAACGAGGGAAAAGCATCGCTCCTGCCCCCCCCAATGATTCACCCATAACAGCAATTTTCTTATACTGGGCAACAATTGACGCTACATACTCAAAGACTTCAGGAGCTTCAGGAGCACTAAACCACGAAGCCTGCTGATCATACACAAAAATTACTGAAAGAGAGAATCTTCTCAAAGAACCTTTAAATTCATGTTTATGTCCTCCAGAAGAAACAAAGACAACAACAACCTCAGACAAACTTCTTTGAAAATGGGAAATGACATACCGACCTATATGTTTCTCTATAACTTGACCATCCATAACCCTTCATTCCTTTCCTACAAAAATATTATCTAACTTATTCGATACTTTCTTCCATCCTGGCAAGTCTTGTCTAGTTAATTTTATAGACAAAATCCTACCAGAAAAGTCCCCCAAAACAAACAAGCAAAATTCTACAAAAGATTTAGAATTATATAAATAAAACTCAAATTTTTCTTTTTCCTTATTAACAATTCTATTGTTTGACACCTTTAACTTATCCAAAACCTCCTCAGAAAACCCAAACTTTACCTCACATTCTAAGTTTCTATATGAGGTTCCTTTATCAAAAATAAATTCCAAAGAATAAGCACCAGGCGGCAGATCCACAAACGGACCATAAAAAACTCGACCAGCGTCTCCTTGTTTAAGAGTAATACCTTTATTTGATAAGACTCCTACCTGATCATTAACAATTGTAGGATGATTCATCCTCCACTCCAGTTCTTTAACTTCCTCAACCACAATACTTGTTACACCACCTTCAAAATCACCAAATACCTTCATTCTAAACTCTAATGATTTTTCATTTTTTTCAAGGTTAAAGAAAAAAACTTCTTCTTCACGTTCAGTATTTTCATGATGATTATATTCAAACTCTCTAATAGTTTCTCCACCTTCCTTAGCAATATCTAAAAATATCTTTTTGTATTTCGTTCTTTCCGTAAAATTAAGAGTAATTTTATAATGCCCTTTAGAAAAATCTACATAAGGCCCATAAAAAACCCTTCCTTTACGTTTCGGTATATAAATATAACCATTTTCTTTTTTTCCAACAGAATCAATAACTATATTCTTATCATTCGCTAACCAAATATGTTTACTTTCGTGATAGACTTGTTTAGCCTTCCATATTTGACAGTAATTATTCGATCCACTCACACCCAGCGCTGATATATCCCCCGCTTGGATCTTATTGCGCATTCCCACAAGATCACGTAAGGGCGAAACATATGTCACATTTTGATTAGTTCTATCAGGTGTCACATATCGCACTTCTCCAACAAACTGATCATCTGCTTCAGGCTCTTGTCCTTTTTCACTCATAGCAGCTGCAAAACTATGTCCTAATAATGCTCCCGCTGTAGGGTAATGATCGTGGGGTCCGTAAAACTTATTTTGACAATTCTCAACAATCTGCCTTATCGCAAGATACCACTCTCGACGTTTGGGTAGAGACCACAAAAGACTTGTCTGGACACAAGCCCAACAGTCCATTCCATCATAAATTTCAGTAAACGCTGCAACACCGTACTGTAATGGAATTCTCCACTCATGTTCCATGCGAATAGCCAAATCGAAGTAGATTCCCCCATAGACATACATCAAACAATAACGAGCCAAATCACACTTATAAGAATAAGGCTTCAAGGTGTCAAAAGCATCTAGAACATCACTTGAAAAATTCTCTTTTAGGAATCTTCTTAAATCATCCCCTCCCCACAATTTATACATAGCATGTGGATACAATTTTCTTGCAATTTCTTTATGATATTCGAGTGAAGGTGGTAGTTTTTTCGGCGTTTTATATCCATCAACAATAAAAACCTGATGAAGATGAGTAATTTTGTGGAACTCTTCAGACATATCATCCCCCTACAAAACAGAATTAACTAAAAGATAAAAAAGGAATTCTAACACGAGAAATACTTTTTATTTTTTGTTTCAGAGAAATATCTGAGATAAAAAATGCATCTATCCCCCCTATAAATTCTTCTCGAGAATATATTTTAAATTCAGCCCGCTTCATCTCATCTTTCACTCCAAAATGCAACTTGAGATCATTTCCTTCCAAAAAAGATTGTGTGACAAAATACTTCTCATGTATCTTATGGCCATATTCTGATGTCAAAACCACTTTAAAATTAAACTTGAGATTTTCACCAGAAAACCGTATGGTCAGTATGTATTGTCCTCTCCTGAGAGTAACATAAGGACCGTATGTCATCCCCTTTCCTGAAGGTAAAGTCAAAATACCATTTCGTTTTCTGAAACCTCCTGTTATACGAATCATCTCGTCATTTGACTTCCAATACAGGACACGTTCAGAATACACTTGACGTCTATCCCATATGTCATTATAATTGTTCCCCTTTGAAAAGCCTAAATGTTTTATATCCCCTCCTTTCTTCTTATTACGGAGGGCAACAACATCACCTTCTCTGGAAATGTAAACCACGTTAAGCATTTCCACTTCCGGTGTGACACATCTACACAATCCTACATATTGATCATCCGCAGAGGCATTATTCCCCCTAGAAGCCATAACCTTCAAAAAAGCGCGTCCTAAAAGGACAGGCCCTGTAGGATATAGGGGGTTCTTCCCATAAAATCGATTATTACAATTTTCTACAATCCATTTAATGGCTAAGGAAAACTCCTCCCGCCCTGGCAATGCCCACAACAATCCGGTCTGTATAGCTGACCAACTTGGTGAAACAAAAGAAACATCACGAAAAGCAGAAATATCATTCCGTAAGGGGATATTCCAAGGACGAAGTAAACGAACACCTATATCTACATACATTCCACCATATATGTATAACAGTGCATACCGTGCTAAATCCGCTTTGTACGAAAAGGGGGCTAGTGTATCATAAGCTTTAAGAACAGATAAAGAAAAATAACACCTCAAAAACTCTCTAATTTCTTTAGAAGACCATAGCCTATGCTTTGCCTTCGGATAGACTTTTTTTATAGCTAAAATGTTTTTTTCTAGAAAGTCTGGAACAGGGTTCGGCAATCCCCCGTCCTCCAAGATTAACACTTGATGAACGAATTCCACTTTATGATACCCCATACCCAACACCCTCAAAAATTTAAAGAGCCCTAAAATCTGCATGTTATTATCAAATAACATACAGATTTTAAAGAGATAAAAACAAAAATCACCTTCCCATTAAAGGAAGTCCTTTCTTAAAAAGAGATTACAAAGAAAAATAGGAATAAATAGCTTCATCCACCGAGCTCGACTCATGTATCTTCTTATTATGAAGCAGTACAGCTCGGTCACACACCTGTCTCATAAAATCCATGTTATGTGAGACTATCAAGAGTGTCCTATCCGCACGTTTGCCAAATAACTCATCTTCACATCTCTGAGCAAAACGCGCATCCCCTACCATGATAACTTCATCTATCAAATAACAATCAAACTCTATAGCCAAAGACAATGCAAAAGCGAGCCTTGCATGCATTCCTGAAGAATACGTCTTAACAGGATCATAAAACTGCTTTCCCAACTGAGCAAAGCCTTGAACATAATCTAATGTCTCATTATAATCCAAATCGTAAACACGGCATATAAACCGTAAATTGTCGTGCCCTGAAAGACTTCCTTGAAAAGCACCGCCAAAAGCCAGAGGCCATGAAACAGTCATATTATATTCTATATTTCCAGAAGTTATAGGTTCCACTCCTCCTATAACCTTAATGAGGGTCGATTTTCCTGCTCCATTTCGCCCTAAAATACCTAACTTTTCTCCTTTTTTTACAGAAAAGTTTACTTTATCTAAAACCGTATTTTTTTTATGCCCAAGATTATAACATTTTGTTAGATCTACACAGCGCAACCCTATCATTTCATTCTCCTAAATCAGGACATATTAATATGCGGCCGTATCTTCAATGTTAAGTATAACCCAATCAAAAAAGTAATTCCACATGTATAAAATAGATACATAAGTGAATAATGAGCAACAACTTTAGAACCAAAAACACCTGAACGCATCAACTCTATTGCATTAGCAAGAGGTGATGTATCTTCCAATATCCAACGATACTGTGGAGGAAGCCAATCAATCATTACGAATGCCCCTGTCCATGGTAAAGAAAGATAATTAATCACACCAACAGCCTTCTCGAGAGTGTCTGAGCGCTCAGTCAAATAAGCAAATATAAAAGAAACTCCATATGAAAAAAATATAACAAAAAACAAACCAGCATATGTAAAGCTCCAGTCCACTGGAGGGGCCATATACCCTAATATAATTGCTCCAAAAGTGATAATAATAGCAGCAATCAATACACCTAAGACCTCTAATGTTGTGCGCGCAAAAATTATGTCTAATGGCGTCACGAGCTTATGAAAAAGAAGACTAGAATTCACTTCATAAGCTTTTGTTGATCGAGAAAGCGCATGCCTAAACATCGTCAACGGGATATACCCCGTTATTACCATGGCAGTCATCTGTAAACCGTGTTCATGCGAAGGACGTACCGCAGTCCAAACAACTGCCACCCCACCACAAAAGAGAATTGGCTCACCGACAACCCAAAGAAACCCTATATTTTCTCGTCCATATCTAGTTAACGTCTCCCTCATAATGAGAGCAAAAATCACACGTACCTGCGTACAAAACGCCTGAAAAAGTGACAGATTAGCATGCCGTTCTGCGCTACGCGAGCTACGTTGTAAAAAATCAACGTCTTTACTTAAGTGCATGTTCTTTAGCTCCTGACACTAACAAAGAACCTATTGCAAAAAGCATTAACATAGTCAAAAAAGTTACCACAATCGTAGCGAAATTACGTGGATAGGCTGGATAATCAGGCAAGTCAGGTTGCGCAACGACAGTTACATACAGCATCTGTCGATTTGCTTGTGCCTTTGCCACCTCCAAAGCAGATGCTTCAGCTGCAATCTTCTTTTCCACTATAACTTTTTTTTCTTCAAGCTCGTCATATCCTAAAAGTTTCGGTACCAACGAAACTGACGAACCTTTCTCTCCCGTAATATGCTCCTGAGCTCGCTCCATCTGTGCCTTAATAGAGTTAATCCTTTGGGCATAGACCTTTCTCAGAGGACTATCTGGAGCAATACGATCAAGCTGTTTTTTTTCAGCTTCAATCATTGATAATGTACTCTCCAATGAAAAAGCCGTTCCTATCATAGGAGTGGCTTGTTTCATTGGGTCAATAATCTGATTCTCATAACGATACCTAGCCAACTGCATTTCTATATCATGCAATTCTTTTAAACTGGCATCCAACTCTACCTGGGCTGCGTGAAGAGTGTTATATCTCTGCCTCGCATTCATCTCATTAACGAGTTTCTCCCCTGCATCAAGCAAAATTTGCGCAACGTATTGTGAATCTTGAGCTGAAAAGGTTCGAACCGTTAGATGTGAAATACCTGTCTCTTCATCTATCTGGGCTTTAACATGGCCCCTATAAAAATCATAAAAACTTTCAAAATCATTCCTAGTAAAAAGAGACGGAAATTTTGCAAAAAAATCTGCTCCGGGTCTATTAAAAACACCTCGTAAATCAGCCTTACTTATCAGCATACGCAATGCATCACGAGACATCATGTAATCTTGTATAGCATAAGTATCCTGCGTCCCTCCATGTCCAGAGTCCAATAAACTCCCCAAACCTCCAAGAGTAGACCCACTATTAGATTTACCCCGTACCAAGAAATGAGTTTCGGAAACATACTGAGGAGCAGCAATTCCCCACAAATAAACACCCATTAATAGAGTAGGAAGCAAAACAACACAGAAAAAAACCCAACGATGCACAATCCATTTTTTTATTTTATTAAAAAAAGACAAGAACAAACCTTGAGGACCCCTCTCCCTGAACCCCCGATTTACCCCGTCCAAGCTCTTTGATGAAATGGCTACAGACGTTTCCTGCACACGCTCCATAGTCGGTTCACTCATGGTCAACTGCCCCTAATTACTCACGCACAAGGAAACAATCCTTCGCAGTTGCACTGCTCTTATCAACGCAATCATTTCCCCGTCAACCCTTTCAAAAGCCAGATATGTTATCCGAACATTAATCATTAAAGCAAAATGCAATATTCTTTTGCAAAACCACCTTCTTATAAAAACCACTCTCAACTCAAAAATAAAAATTTAACCTCAATCCTCTTGTAATTAAGAGAAATAACAAATATTAATTAATTTAATATGCTTTCATTCTTCGTTATATCAATCAATTCCTACAACTCTAGGCTGGGGTTGCCTTACCCCCTAAAAAGGGATAACCATAGAGAGAGCCAATTTTATAGGTGATATCAGGACACTCCGAATGCCCCGTTTTTCCTTGCGTAGAAAAACATTTTCTCACACTTTTGAAATGCTTCCTCCTGTTCTGAAAGGGGTAAGCGGATTCATGGTGCTATTTTTAGCAAGTTGTAGCTGGGTACCTCGCTCAGCTCCAACACAAAAGCAGATGAATCATTATACAAAATCATCCAAAAATAGAGCGGCCCTAAACTATAAAATGCTTAATGTGACTCCTGAGATTGCCGATATTTTAGCCGCTGAGGTTCCACCTCTCATTTCCACTTTAAATAATATTAATTATAAAATCTCCCGAAATGACCATATTGGAGCTGGAGATGTTCTAGAAATTACTATTTTTGAACTTGGTAGCGGGCTTTTCTCGTCGTCGGATCGCAGTATTGGTGGTACTAGCACGAGTGGAGAAAGTGCCATTAGTGGTACGCCTCATATCTCGTCCCAAAATTTACCACCAACACAAGTTGAAGCTGATGGAACCATCATGGTTCCATATATTGGACGATTAAAAATTATTGGGAAAACTCCCAGTCAAGTGGCATCTATTATTCAAAATGGTTTGAAGGGAAAGTCTCAAGACCCTCAAGTGATGGTTCATATAAAGAATGACATTGGTAATACCGTTATCGTATCTGGTGAAATATCTCATCCCGGCAGAGTAACTCTTTCACTCGCTGATGAACATTTATCTGATGTAATTGCTATTGCAGGGGGATCAAAGTATCCCCCTAAGGACTCTCAAGTAGAACTTATTAGAAATAATAAAGTTGGCACAACAGATTTGGCTACTTTGGAAAATCATCCAGATGAAGATATTAAAGCAGCCCCAGGGGATCGTATTCATGTGATTTATCAACCACGTACTTTTACCGCTTTCGGTGCGGTTGGACAGAGTCAACAGCGTAATGAGGTACAATTTGGTACGGCAAATCTTACACTGGCAGGTGCCCTAGCCCGAATCGGGGGGCCGGCAGATAATCGAGCAGATGGTAACGCTGTCTATCTTATTCGTTATGAAGATGAAGATATATGCAAACGTTTAGGTGTTCCAGTACAGTCCGGAAATCACACTGCCCCTATCGTCTATGCAATTGATATGTTGAATCCAACGCAATATTTCCTTACTCAAAGGATCCCTATGAAGGACCATGATGTTCTTTTAATTGCTGATGCCTCGACTAATGCAATCTACAAGATTGATGCTCTCATAGGCACGTTTATGGGGCAAGCCGCTACCATTGGTCTCTATGGAGTCCGATGAGTAACGACATGTTTTATCAGACTCCCTTAGGCTGCAATAATTACCATGAGGTAATGTCGTAAGATGTCAGAATCTCCTTCCCGGCTTATTAGAAGCTCTGACCCTACACAACCTTATCTTCCCAGACGTAAAATTCCCGGCAATGAGCCCCCTGTGAGGATATTTAAACAGGATTGGTTAGAGAACCTAACCTTTACTTCTCTTAAAAAATTTTTAATGTTTTGTGTGTCATTTGAAGTGATTGTCCTTTCCATCGCTGTTTTTTATGGTATATCCTTATGTAAATTTTTTATATACTTCATGACAGCTTTAATTTTATGGTTTATTACAGAATACTTATTACATCGTTTTGTATTTCACTTCGCCAGTGAAAAAAAAGAAATACAACGTCTAGTATATATTTTTCATGGGAATCATCATATTCAACCAAATCATCCTTACCGAACACTAATGCCCATCATAGTTAGTCTTCCAATAGGACTAATCATATGGGGAGGGTCCATCTATGTATGTGGTATATCTGCGGGAAGTTCTTTTTTTTCTGGTTTCTTCGCTGGTTATATTTTTTACGATTGTATGCACTTTGCTACCCACAATTTTCGTATGAGAAGTTTTCCTCTTTCCTTATGGAAACGGCATCATTTATTACATCATTATCAAAAAGAAGATCATAATTATTCCATAAGTTTACCTTGGCTTGATATATTATTTCGTTCAAAATATAAATTATAGTTTTATAGATAACCTTTTATAGTAAATAATAATTTTACATAAATGGAATAATTTTTATAATTCATTATATTATTATGTCTTTTTATATACACATGCCGGGTCGTTTCACTCAGAAGCCCCCCCCCAGTTAAGGGCCATGATGTTGGTTGGCAGGATATTGTGCAGGAAGCCTATCAAGCAGCACATCGGCGTATCGATGAGGTCCAACGGGGTACTGCCGAAGGCATCATGCGGAACCTTCATGCTTATGAAGATCACGAGGTCACGCAGAACCGTGCAGGCCTGTCTACCCAAAGAGAAGCCGCTCCCAGCCCGGAACAGGATCAGGATCAGGATGTTCCCCATTCCCAACCAGCGGCATTGAGCATCTGGACCTTTCAGCGGCAGAGAATAACCCGGTTACGGTCGGACGGATGCCTTCCGGTATTGAGGACGTTCCAAACTGGCCTGTCATTCTAGGTGATGGTGAAAAAAGCCCACACGCCATACAAGAAAGACGGAAAGACCGTCTATTACACTACGTGCCGCCATAACATCATGGAGCGGCATGGACACCAGCTGAAAGCATCAGGTCTTGACGACGCCGACAGCTATATCAGCCATATTCTGAAGAATGCAAATGAGGTAAGGCTTGATGAGCGGAATGGCTCATATTTCATCATCATCCGCGGTGAGAAAAACACCAGCAGCGCAAAGCATGACGCTACTGTCATGGAGCTCAAAAAAAGAAGACGGCCATTACCTCGTTAAAACAGTCGCATCGTTCAAGCCAGGTTATCTGAACAAGAAGACACTTCTTCAGGAAGGACGTCGCACTACCCCTTCAGACCATAATGGGCAAGATCATCCCCTAAATCCAGCTGGTCACATGCCCAATGACCAAAAACCTTCAGCGACTGTCGGGGCTGAAGAAGCGTTTTCCAGCACTCTAGCTACTAGAGAAAACAGAAATCAAGAAGGAAAGCTGCTGTGGGAAAAGGATCTCAGCACCAATTCGAACTCAACCGGACAGGGTTCCGACTCCTTTAATCCTCACGGGCAGACTACGTCCGGTACCCCGAAGTCTGGGAGAGATGACGAATGTCACAACAGCGCCTCTGACGAGGGAAATACTGCCCCAAAAAGTCAAGCCATTACAGAAGCACAGGCCTATTCCGACCAGATTGACCGTCAGCTTGCTGCGCTGGGCGATCAGATCAGTCTGAAAGACCTCTCCGATGGCAATGCCAATGCCCTCACCTCTGCTGCTGCCTGCCTGACAAGGAAAGCCCCATGACCCATGAGACCCCCTGCTACAATGAAGCCGAGAAAGCCGCCGGGCGTGGCATGAAGCAGGGACTTTCCCCACGGGAGGTACTGGAGAAAGCCGGTGCCCGCATGGCCGATGAGGACCCTAGCTGCCATCATCGATGGCCAATGCCTGTAAGAAGAACCTCATCGTCCGGGCTGCCGTGTGGTGGCGGACGATGAAGCAGCATCCCTTGAGGATATTCTCGCTGGCAAGCAGAATGGAGAACATGGTGCAGCTCTCTCCGTGGATGCCAACAGCCATGCCCGCATTGCCCAGCTTCTTGGCCCTCTCATGCACGATCTGGACAAGGCAAGCGTCTTCAAGGCCCTGCTGAAACATGATGAACAATTTGATGCTGATGTGGCCCGTGAAATGTGGCGGCTGGACAGACCAGAAGCCGGGGAACCAACAGGCAATAAACTGGCTACCGAGACTGCCCGCATTCTGTCTGAGCATCAGGACACCGTGCAGCTATTGCTGCCAGTCTTTCCACAGATCTTCTTCATTTCGTTCCAAAGCTTTCATTAACATAGTCAAGTTCATCATCTGTTGCCGGTCTGTGAGATTTCGCATAACGCGTCAGACCTTCTTTAGTACAAAAACCACCTTTACAATATCAGAGACAATCGTGTAAATTTTAGAATTATTTTCAGCCTCATCTTTCTCTGGGTAATTAAAATGCCACTTCTCACCAAAATCAGCATTGATTTTACTTACCATGTTTAACTGACGTCCACATGGAGAAGATGGATAAAAATAAGCTGCTTCAGCGGCAGACGTAAGATCGTCAAAAGAGCCCCCCAATCTGACAATATAGACTCAAATTGAGCTGCGTTCCTACTTTTATAATAATCGTCCGTCCGTTCATCAAAAGGAACATCCTGGGCATGGGCGTGGCTCAATATAACCAGAATGGCAATGGTAAATACCGAGCGTTTCATAAGAGGCTCCCAGAAAAAATAGAACCTCATCATGAATGCTAACCTAGAAAAATAAGAAATGCCCAGCTTTACCTATAAAGACATATACCAGAATTACAAACACATGATGAACTGTCCGTCCTGATGATGGAGACGGACAGTTCATGCGCTTCACACTCGCACTTCTTGCATCCCTGATGGGCGGCACCGCTCTTGCGGACAGCATAGCCATTCCCCCTGCACAGCATGGGATTTTTGATGGTGGACAGCTTCCTCCATCGGCGCAGGGTCTTCTCACATCTGATGCTGCCAGTTCTGCGGGTATGGCCAAGCAGTTTGACCTGAAGGCAAAAGCCAATATTCGGCAGGCTGCTGATGAAGCCCTTGGTCAGCGCATCGATGGGCTGGGGCAGAGAATTGACGCATTTGCCCGCCAGCAGCGCATCATCCGGTATAGCGTGGAAGGAATACCCAACTGATGGCAGACCTCATCGTAGGCCCATCGGGGAACCAGACCAACGTTGGCGACCCCGCCAACTGTGACGACAAATATAAAAGCGGCCTTATCTCGATCAGTGAAGATGCCCGGCGGGAACTGGAAAGATATCCAGAACTCGTCCTGCTGGACTACCAGAACAAGGCTGGACCACAGACGCAGGCCTGTCTGGCAGCGCTGCGCCAGCTTGTCGGCAGCCGCTTTGTCTATGGCCGCTTTGCCGTGTTCGCCACACCAGAAGCTGTCCTGATGGCCCTGCGTGGTCAACTGCTCCGCTATAACCAGAGTAATGGCCTTGATAAGATGAAGGACATCATCAGCAAGTGCCCCCCCCGACTGAGAACGACACAGCCAGCTACATTGAAGGCGCCATGGGCGACAGTGAGAGCATCAAAACCAAGACACGCCTGCATCTCATCCTCGGCAGCATCTCTGATGAAGTAGCCTCCCTTCTGGCTGACCGTTTCGATGCTCCCCCATTCTTTGCTGGTAACAACCGTGTTGAAAATAGTCTGACCGAAGTGGATGGCGGTATTATGACATTGCAGCTGCTATGAAGCAGAAGAAGACCATGCCGACTGCGCATGAGAATGCAGCCTGCTGGGGAATACAACATTGACCATTAGACACCCCCCACAAAATCCACCACAACATAAATAAAAATTGACACAACAAGCGGTCACAAAACCGCTATATCAACACTTATATTTTGGCTATTTTCAGGTAGTACCGTGGCGGAGGGGATGGGATTCGAACCCACGATACGGGAGTTACCCGTATAACGGTTTAGCAAACCGCCGCCTTCAGCCTCTCGGCCACCCCTCCGCTGTAAACGGTTTTTACACGGCGTTCGCAGGAGTGTTTGTAGGGGGAAATGGCGTCAGCGTAAACCCCCTACAACACTCTTTTTTATAATTTTTTATGCCGTCAGCAGCTTCTTCAGCAGTTCGTTCACCATGGCAGGGTTTGCCTTCCCTTTCATAGCCTTCATCGTCTGTCCAACAAAGAAACCGAACAGCTTGTCCTTACCGCTCTTATACTCAGCCACCTTGTCAGCATTAGCTGCCAGAATGTCATTGATAGCGGCTTCAATGGCTCCGGTATCCGTCACCTGACGCAGGCCCTTGCGGTCCACGATGACGGAAGCCCTCTCCCCGGTTTCCACCATGTCCTCAAGGACTTCCTTGGCGATCTTCCCGTTGATGGTGGAATCGCTGATCAGGGCCAGAAGCTCACGCAGAGCCTCGGCAGAGACCGGGCTGTCTTCGATGCTGCGCCCTGTACGGTTCAGGGCAGCAAAGAAATCACCCAGAATCCAGTTCGTAGCCAGACGGGCATCAGCCCCACGGGCAACCGTCTCATAGAAGTCCGCCACGGACTGCTCAGCCGTCAGAACGCCGGATTCATAACGGGACACGCCATATTCTTTTTCCAGACGGGCACGCTTGTCTTCTGGCAGTTCTGGCAGAGCTGCTTTCAGCTCATCCACCCAGGACTGTTCAATGACCAGCGGCAATAAGTCCGGCTCCGGGAAGTAACGATAATCATGAGCATCTTCCTTCGTCCGCAGAGAGCGTGTTTCGCTCTTTACATGATCGAAAAGACGGGTCTCCTGATCAATCTCGCCACCGGACTCCCAAATATCAACCTGACGCTGCGCTTCAACCTCAATCGCCTGCATGACAAAACGCACGGAATTGACGTTCTTGATCTCACAGCGTGTGCGATATCCCTCCTCCCCTTCACGGCGAACAGAGACATTCACATCAGCACGCATGGAGCCTTCTTCCATGTTGCCATCGCACGTCCCCAGATAACGCAGGATCTGACGCAGCTTGCGGAGATAGGCACCAGCTTCTTCCGGTGAACGGATATCCGGCTCACTCACGATCTCCATGAGCGCAACACCGGCACGGTTCAGGTCGATGAAGGACCGTGTCGGGTCCTGATCGTGAATAGACTTACCCGCATCCTGCTCCATATGCATCCGGGTCACGCCAATATGGCGGACCTCACCATCGGAGAGTTCAATCTCGACCGTACCCTTGCCGACAATCGGATGCTCGAACTGGCTGATCTGATACCCCGTAGGCAGGTCTGCATAGAAATAGTTCTTGCGGTCAAACCGGCTGAACAGATTGATCTGTGCCCGCAATCCAAGCCCTGTCCGCACGGCCTGTGCCACACACTCACGGTTCAGGACCGGAAGCATCCCCGGAAAGCCTGCATCAACCAGACTGACATGCGTGTTAGGCTCACCGCCATATTCAGCAGAAGCACCAGAAAACAGCTTGGACTGGCTGACGATCTGGGCATGAACTTCCAGCCCGACAATGACTTCCCATTCGCCAGTTTCACCCGTGATACGATATGCGCTCATGCTGACACCCCTGCATGAATGGTAGGACGATGGGTAAAGGATGCGGCCTTCTCCAGCACAGAACCAGCAGCCAGCAGCGTTTCTTCATCAAAGAAACGGCCAATCAGCTGAAGCCCGAGCGGCACGCCACGGCTGTCCAGCCCGGCCGGAATGGACAGGGCCGGTACACCCGCCATGCTGGCCGGGACCGTGAAGACGTCATTCAGATAGACCTGAACAGGATCAGTCGGCTTTTCATCCCACGCAAAAGCCCCGGAAGGAGCCGTCGGTGCCAGAATGACATCAACCGTCTCATAGGCCTTCAGGAAGTCACGCTGAAGCAACGTACGGACCTTCTGAGCACGGAGATAATAGGCATCATAATAGCCGGAAGACAGCACATAAGTGCCCAGCAGAATGCGGCGTTTCACCTCATCCCCAAAGCCAGCGGCACGGGTGGCTTCATAAAGCGCATCCAATGAATCGCCTTTAACACGTTCACCAAAGCGAACACCATCATAACGGGCAAGGTTGGAAGATGCTTCGGCCAGAGCGGCAATGTAATAGGCAGGCAGACCGTACTTTGTGTGTGGCAGAGAGATATCCACCACCTCGGCACCCGCCTCTTTCAGCCAATTGATGCCCTGCTGCCAGATGGCTTCAATCTCGGCAGGCAGACCGTCAATGCGATATTCTTTAGGAATACCGACCTTCAGCCCCTTCACGCCACGGCCAAGAGCAGCCTCATAATGCGGAACCGGCTTATTCACGCTTGTGGAATCCTTGGGGTCAAACCCAGCCATGGATTCAAGCAGAATGGCGCAGTCCTGAAGGTTGCGAGCCATCGGACCAGCCTGATCCAGAGAGCTGGCGAAGGCAATCGTCCCGAAACGGGAGCAGCGGCCATAGGTCGGCTTGATGCCCGTAATCCCGCAGAATGCCGCCGGTTGACGGATAGACCCACCCGTATCCGTTCCTGTCGCCCCCAGCACCAGCCCTGCGGCCACAGCCGCCGCCGACCCACCGGAAGACCCACCGGGTACCAGCTTTGCATCGGAATCACGACGCTTCCACGGATTTTCCACACCACCAAAGGCAGAGGTCAGATTGGTGGACCCCATGGCGAACTCATCAAGATTCAGCTTGCCCAGCGAAATGGCTCCATCACGCTTCAGATTGGCCGTCACCGTGCTTTCGTAAGGCGGCACAAAGTTGCCCAGAATTTTACTGGCGGCTGTCGTGCGGACACCTTCCGTTGCAAACAGGTCCTTGATCCCGATGGGTAGACCACACAGGCTTCCACCTTCACCTTTGGCAAGCAGGGTATCTGCCTCTTTGGCGGCAAGGCGGGCCTGTTCTGGCGTGCGGGTGATGAAGCTGTTCAAACCACCATCAAGACGCTCGATCGCCTCAATATGGGCATCAACCAGCTCAACGGCCGAGACCTTACGGGCCCGGAGAGCCTCACGAGCGGAAGCAAGAGTATAATCAAAAATGCTGCTCATTATTCCACCACCTTCGGCACGGTATAGAAGGGGCCCTCACGATCCGGTGCGTTGGACAGTACCTTTTCACGGCAGTCACCATCTGTCACCTGATCGTCCCGCAGACGTGGCTGGGCCAGACCTGTTCCAATCATTGGTGGAACATCCGTCACATCGACCTCATTAAGCTGGTCTACCCAGCCAATGATCCCCTGCATTTCTTTCTGATAGGTATGGACCTGCTCATCAGACAGTCCAACCCTTGCTAGTCTGGCCATTTTTGCCACTGTTTTCGCATCAAGCGACATGTATAATCCTGTATCATAGACATCAGTCACATCAGCCTTTTACGGCCATGAAAGAGATCATACCCCTTTGCCATGACACTATTCAATCCACATGACCTGCGTAATCACCTCCCAGCCGCACATTCAGTTCTGGGACTGGACCCCGGCAGCAAACAGATCGGTGTGGCCCTCTCCGATACGGCTCTTATGCTGGCCTCTCCCCTGACTGTTCTGATGCGCCAGAAAATGAAGCAGATGGTCCCGGTATTTCAGGAGCTCTGTAAGAAACACGAGATTGGCGCCTTGGTGGTCGGTCTTCCGCTGTCTCTTGATGGAAGCTTCGGCCCGGCGGCCCGTGCGGCCAGTGACTGGGCCAATGACCTCAGCGAACGGCTGAACCTGCCCGCCTGCCTGTGGGATGAACGTCTTTCCTCCAGTGCTGTAAACCGCTTTCTGGTTCAGGAAGCCGACATGACCCGCAAACGGCGTGGTGAAGTCGTTGATAAAATGGCTGCCGCCTACATGCTGCAAGGCTGGATAGACGCTACTGCCCCCTAAAACACAAAAAAGGGAGACCGTGCAGAACACGGCCTCCCTTTCTGTCGTCTCATCCAGTCAGAAAGATCAGATAGTCTTGCGCCAATCACCCCAATCCGTGGAAACCGGGCGGCTGCCGGAATTGGCCGACTGATACATGGCCTGAATCAGGCGCACGTCCTGCATTCCTTCCTCACCTGTAGCAGCCAGCGGCGTGTTGTTCGCAACGCTGATAGCCAGATGATCCAACTGAGCCGAGAACTGGTTCAGTGCCGGGATGGTGAACATCGGTGTGGACCATGTATGCGTGTCACCACTCGTGCAGTGGCTGACACTGTTACACCAGTAGCTGGTGGCCGGGTCCATCCGCAGGGAGGCATCCGTCCCCTGAAGATTGAAGCGGGACATGGCGTTCACATTGAAGGACGCACTCCCATGAGCAACAGCCCCAGACCGATAACGCATGATCCACACGATCGTTTCATCAATCTCACGGAACATCGGATCTGATGGCGGCATGATGGTGGCCTGAACCTCAATCGGATCCTCATTCAGCATGTAGCGGGAGCCATTAACACCATAAATACCGAGGTCCATCAGTGCACCACCACCAGACAGAGCACGGGTCAGGCGCCACTGGTAAGTTGGATCTGTTGGATCGGTATTGTCACCATTATCCGTGGAAATGATCTGCGGCTTGCCAATGCTCGTACGAGCCAGCTCAATGGCCTTGTGCGTGACGGGGTCGAAATGGCAGCGATAACCAATCATCAGCTTCTTGCCGGCCTTCTTGCCAGCCGCAATCATGCGCTGACATTCCTCAACGGTGACAGCCATCGGCTTCTCGCACAGCACATGCTTGCCAGCACGGAAGGAACGCTCTGTAAAATCGGCATGCAGGGAATTCGGCAGGATGATGTAAACGGCATCAACCTCCGGGTCCTGCGCAATCTTGTCGAAATTATCGTAGGTATAGAGGTGTGATTCCTCGATACCATAATGCTTGCCCAAGCGGCGGGCCTTGTTAATGTCACCGCTGACCAGCGCTGTCACTTTGGCATATTCGCACTCAGCAAAGGCCGGAAGGATCTGGTTAACCGCATATTTGCCGAGACCCACAATGGCATAGCCGAACTTGCGAGGACCATCATTCAGCGGGCGAAGGAGATTCGGATACGGGCGCTGCCCAAGACCGGAAGGCGGTGCAGGAAAACCAAGAGACTGCGCCATAGCCTTACCAGCGCCACCAGCCAGAACAGATGCTCCAAGTGCACCAAGAACATGCCTACGGCCTGCATTTACCGGTTTATTGGACGGTGAGTGAGAGCTCATCTTCAATACATCCTTTTCACTCAATAAGCAGCCCCGCACGATTACAAAGGCTGATGACGAACGGATACTTCTACTGCCTTCCGTACCGCCGCCTCGAAGTTAAGACCCTATGCGAGGGAATTGCAATTAATCGTGAAAAAGGAATTACTTTTACCGACAAGACACTGAACAAGTAAAATCTATTTTATGAATAAAATCTTTATATTACAACGCGTTATAATTAGATATATTTTAGTCCATTTTAAATGCACCAACTGTATGGTTGGGCTGCATTTTAGTCATGTCACTACAAAAATGGCCGTATCACTCGACCAACGTGATACGGCCATTTTTCAGAAACAAATAACCTGTATCAGGTTACATGTTACATTTTATGGAAAGCACAGAGCTTATTTCCATCAGGATCACGCAGATAGGCCAGATATAGCGTCATACCCATGACGGTACGTTCACCCGGCGGATTTTCGATACTCTGCCCCCCTGCTTCAACACCGGCTTTATGCCAGTTCCTCACAGCTTCCGGAGAAGGCAGAGCAAGTCCGACCGTTCCGCCATTCGCAGCCGTAGCTGCTTCCCCATTGATAGGACGCGTAATGATGAATATCTGTCCGTCTTTCTGATAGACGAGCCTATCCGGATTATCCTGCGGGCAGAACTCAGCCCCCATGACACCGAAAAGGGCATCATAGAATTTTTTGGCTTTTGTCAGATCATTCGATCCCACCACAATATGACTCAGGAACATCAGACTTTTCCTTCTCAACGTAAAGGCACGCTATACCATTAATGGCGTACATCTTTGATGTATATCGGGAGAACAAGCTCCAAGGACAAGAGCTCCCGGATAAGCCAGCCTGAAACGAATTTTTCAAGGAGATAATCACCAGAGGGGTGGTGGGCGCAACAGGGATTGAACCTGTGACCCCTACCATGTCAAGGTAGTGCTCTACCGCTGAGCTATGCGCCCCCGTCTGGTGTGAAATGGTATTTACCTCAGCCTATGGAATGTGGCAAGCCTTTAATGTGAAAAAAATACAAAAAATTCCGTGCGCTAGTTCTGTCCGTTCATCCTCCGCTGTTGGGATACATCTCCCCACATGCCGGAATCGGACGCCTTTTCTGCTCTCCTCACCGCATTCAGGGCGTGACTATCCGCATGATTTCCTCCAGGTCGCTGCCCTACCCATGGACGAGCTGGAGCGCATGGAGGACCGCTATACGGATCAACTCCTTCGACACATGCCAGAAAAAGGCCTGAGTCTTGTTCAGGCGCTCTTTCCACGTAGCTTCTGTGATGTAAATCGAGATTGGCGAGAACTGGATACCAGCATGTTCTCTCCGCCCCTTATCGGAAACGACTTCATATTCAGCAAAAAAGTGCAGGCAGGCTATGGAGTGATTCCCCGTTGCATTTCACCGGGAAAAAGCATCTATCGTTATTGCCTTCCCCTTGAAGAAGCAGGCCGCCGCCTTTCCCAATATTGGGAGCCTTATCATGAGGCCCTGCAACAAACGCAAAAAACGCTCTACCAGCAGTTTGGCTCTACCATCTTGTTAGATATCCACTCCATGCCACCACTTGCGCAAACACGGCCCTGTGACATTGTTTTAGGTAACCGGCACGGAAAAACCTGTTCTGACGAACTTATCAGAACAACCGAACGTCTCTTTACCGAAAAGGGGTACCACGTCCAGCGTAACGTCCCTTATTCTGGTGGGTATATAACAGGCAGGTACGGAAAAATGGAGCAGAATCGGCAAAGTCTCCAAATAGAGATCAACCGATCCTGCTACCTCAATATGCAGACGCTACAGCCCAATCGACACTTCTCAAAAGTGCAACAGGATATCACAAACATTCTGACGGAACTGGCACACTCATTTCACAGCCCCTAGAATGAGAACGTCATCCAAAAGATTTCTTACTGCTGCTGCCCCAGAAGGAATGCTACCCCTGCCAGACGGTTATTCAGGTCCACCTGAGCGACTGGCACACCTTTGGCATCATGCACAATCCCTTTAGCATCAATGGACCCCACAATGGTTCCGGTATTGTTATAAACAACCCCTGTCCGATCGATTTCGCCGATAATCTTGCCTGTCTTATTGTTTTCGATTGCGCCAGCAGGACTGACAGACCCCGAAAACGTAGCTGTAATTTTCTTCAAACCTGCCTGAGGAGCGACATCCTGCGCAACTGCACAAGCTATGCTCCCCCCTCCTACGATCAATCCGCCAAGCAGAAATTTGCGTGCCACTGTAGATGATAAAGACATAGTAACTCCCTCCTGATTTGCTCTTATCAAAACAGACTGGCAGGCATTAAGGAAGCGTTTTTATATAACAAGATATCCATCTGGTACTTTCCCATACCTATAGTAAGGTTTGTGTAAAGATTTTAAAAAAATTCAATGATTATGCCAACTAATTTCAAGGCACATCGTTCCTGCACAAAACCGTAGTCCAAAAAGAATAGACTGATATCGTATGTATCCTACTTCAACGATATAGCTCTAGGACAAACCAAATTACCCAATAGAAATAACCATCTACAATTACTTGCCGATCTCCTTCTACGAGATCATAATCCCTCTATGCGGTCATTTAAGAGGAACACATCATGAAAAAATCAACAGGACTAACAGTAGGCTTTCTTCTTTCCGTCATGATGAGCAGTGCTGCAATAGCAGAAAATAAAGATGAAACACTATGTACACACCTTCAACAAACTGGTGCTCTGTCTGTCGCTGCCTGTTCTGACCCTTCTCTCAAGATGGCAGCCCTGCATTATATACAGGCACGTTACGCCCTTGAAGCACAAGATTCTGCCAAAAACCATACGGCCGTAGCCAAACAACTCGCCGAAAATGATGCTATTTTGCGGCACGACTGCGCCTTGCCGCCGGTAAACCCTACAGCAGCTCCGTTATCAGAACAGGAAAAAACCTGCTACATTGATGTCCGTCAGCGACAGACCACTGCCCTGTCACACTCGTTGAGAGAGCCTTACACGCAAGAAATCACACGTTCAATTGCGCTACATACAGCCCTACAGCAAAAACTGATTGATGGCGGCTATCTATACCGCTCTCCCCCTATAGCTGACGGGATCTACGATCATGATACACGAAATGCCATCAAGAAATGGCAAGCCGCTTATGGTGATGACAAGACAGGCGTCATTACAAATGACGAAATACCGCACCTCCAAAAACTGGGGCTGATTACATTCGGTACGGAGAGGGCAAACCGGCGTTCTGATGTTTCCTTCATCAGCTTTCCACAGCCTTTAGTCAGTAGTGGGAAAGGCCCTGCCCTCACGCGTATCTTCCAGATGGACATGCTGGAAATAGACCGCGGCTATCTAGAACGAATTACCGGCCCCGCCAAATATATAGGAGAACGCTCAGACAAACTAACAACCCTGACCTATATGGTCGATGATTGTGAAGTTACAGCGTATGCAGCTGGAGATACAATTAAAGGATACAATCTGCACGTCACACCAAACTGCACAATCCCTCTAGGCGGCAATACTTCGGACAACCATCCTATTCTCTCTCTTGCAGATATGACTCTTGGAGAGTTCAACACCATCTTTCAGGGCAACAACCAACCGATTGGTCTATGCTTTGCCGGCGCCTGCGGGAATAGCATAGACGCCAGCATGGGCATCGTCAGCTATGGTGCTCACTACAATGACGAAGTAAACTTCTCCGCCACAGCAGCCAACCAAGACATGGATAATGATAAGGCTATCGCGGCAGAAGAACAATGGACCGCTGCCATGATAGGTCCCGATGATAGTGACGCAAAACGTGACTATGTCGAAGAAGGAAAATTCAATTGCGACGGAAAGTACGATGAAGCTGGCATACGAGCCATGAAAAATGTCCCTATACAATATTTTTTCTTTGGAAGAATGGAACCAGATATTTCCCTGGAACTTAATGCCCCACCATCCCCTGCATGCACCAAATAGAAATATACTCTAATGAACATTCACCCCCGGATACCAAATATAGTTTTCAAAGTATCCGGGATGTACGGTAGTTGGCTATATATGCATATGCTGGAAATTAAAAAATACATCTCTACAGATATTCATATGCATTTAAATTTCATATCACAAAAATAACCTAACTAAATTTTCATACCTTGCCTTACCGCAACTAACAGGCCCATAACAATTACCCGCTGCCTCCCTAAAAGATACACCAAAAATTACAGACATCACGATGGTGGCGCATTATGTGCACATCAACGCCTCATCTTTCCAATCCCCTCCCTACTCCGTCCCCTGCTGCTCAGATTACGCAGGCCGGGAAACAACAAGCGCAACAGGCCACAAATACTGCAAGCTGGCGGGCGGCTTCGGCTCTACCCTGCTGACCGGCTCGCAGGGCCTGACCCAGACGAACAACAGCGCACCGAAAACGCTACTCGGAGGCTGTGACCATGGCCCAGCGTCCCGCTATAAAGCAGCCTTCGTTGATACGTGATGAGGCCGACCGCAGGCTTGTCATGCTGCGTTCTGACAGGCGGGTCTGGCGAGATACATGGTGGGAGATCAGCCATTACATCCTGCCCACACGGGGCCGCTACTTCCATGTCCCTAATCAGTCCAGCCGGGGGCGTTTCAAAGGCCCATAGATCGTGGAAAAGACCGATTCAATCGCTCTGAGCAATTTGGCTGCCTTCCACACCTCATGGCGGGCATCACGTCCCCTGCCCTTGAGGTTTACAATATTTAATTTTCAATTGAAATTCAGTGCGCCATAATCTAACTTCAAGGGGTGGCCTATAAGGCGTGGCGATAAATCTTAATTAAAAAAGCAAAAGGAATGATGAAAGTGACCGAATATACGCAGCAACAAACAGTCTATCTGGCACATGCTTTAACCATTGCAGCTTCAACAGAACATACCCTCTCAAAATCATCTGCCTAATCTAAGGTCGATATAAACCCTCACCAAGTTGAGGCGGCGTTATTTTCTCTCAGATCACCGCTCTTTAAGGCGTCTTACTGGCTGATGAAGTCGGTCTTGGTAAGACGATTGAAGCTAGTCTCATCATTGCCCAGAAATAGGCAGAGCGGCAACGTAAGATCATCCTTATTGTTCCAGCCATGTTGCATAATCAATAGTCTCAAGAGCTTTTAGAGAAGTTTAATATTCCATCTTATATCATTGAAAGCGCATCTTACTTATCGGATAAAAAGATAGGCGTATTGAAGCCTTTCGATCAAAAAGAGGATCGTGTCATTATTTGCTCATATAAATTTGCCTCTCGCAAACATGTGGATGTAAAAAATATAAAATGGGACTTAGTTGTCTTTGAAGAAGACCATAAGCTTCGTAATATCTGGAAAAAGACGGCGCAAAAATTGCCAAGCGACCTCAAAAAGCCCTAGATGGTCGTAAGAAAGTCCTACTCTCGGCAACGCCATTACAAAATTCACTGCTTGAATGATATAGCTTGATATCGCTGATTGATCCCCACTTTTTCGGAAGTATAGATTCCTTTAAGGGACAGTATGTGGGACGGCAAACATCTGCAAATAATCTAGATATTTTACGACACCGTCTTTCAAAAATATGCAACAGAACGCTGCGCCGACAGGTTCAACAAGAAGGTGGTGTGCTTTTCCCTAATAGCAAGAAACCAGAAGCTCTGCTTAAAAGAATTATTAGGATGAGTACAGAGCCTGGAGATATTGTTTTAGATTCATTTGCGGGATCAGGTTCAACAGGTGCGGTCGCTCACAAAATGGGGCGTCGGTGGATCATGGTTGAGCTTGGAGAACATTGTCACACTCAGTATTATTCCAAGGCTACAGCGTATTGTTGATGGGACCGACCAAACTGGCGTCTCTAAGGATGTTGGCTGGCAGGGCGGCGGCGGTTTTCGCTATTATCGATTGGCTCCATCCATGCTTGAAAAGGACAAATGGGGACAATGGGTTATCAGCAAAGAATACAATGCTTCTATGCTGTCTGAAGCCATGTGCAAACATATGGGTTTCACCTATGCACCTAATGAGAACTATTATTGGATGCATGGGCAGTCCACAGAAAGCGACTATATCTATGTGACAACAAACAGCCTTACTCATGATCATTTGCGCGCTATTAGCGAAGAAGTCGGTCCTAACCAGACACTTCTGATCTGTTGTAAGGCTTACAATGCCAATCCCGATGCTTTTGACAATATAACGCTTAAAAAGATACCGCAGGCTGTTTTGAAAAAATGTGAATGGGGCAAAGACGATTACAGCCTAAATGTGACCAATTTAAATCCAGTCAAAACAAGCAATCCACCACAATTAGATTTATTTAGTCTCAATGGTGAGGAGGATTAATCATGAACCGTACTATTAGAAATATTACCGCCCGCCTATCACTTCGCCGCCCACAAAATAACTCACTTGATATACTGGCCCATGTGCTAGAGAGCATTGAGTTCTCAAAAGAAACCGATCTTGAGCGAGATCTTGAAGCTGTCAAAAAGAACTACCCAAGCGTTGAAGAGTTTGAGCGCGACTTCCCTTCTATCTGCTTTGCTTTGGCAACAGGCGTTGGGAAAACTCGTCTCATGGGTGCCTTTATCAGCTATCTCTATCTCACCGGCCGTAGTCGTCATTTCTTTGTGCTGGCACCTAACCTGACGATCTATGAAAAGCTCAAAGAGGATTTTAGCCCCAAGAGCCCTAAATATGTTTTCCAAGGGATTCAGGAGATAAGCGCTAATCCACCGGTTATCATCACGGGTGAGGATTATGAGAGCGGCAAGGGTGTTCGCTTCGATGTGAATAATCTCCGTATACAAGGACGGCTTTTTGAAAATAGCGAAACGCTCTTTATTAATATCTTCAATATCTCAAAGATTAATGCAACCGAAAATAAGAAAGGAGCGAATAAGTCAAGTACGCCACGCATTAAACGCCTTCATGAGACCATTGGAGAGAGCTATTTTGATTATCTATCCAATCTCCCAGATCTAGTTATCCTAATGAATGAGGCGCACCGCTACCGCGCCACAGCGGGCGCAACGGCCATTAATGAGTTGAAGCCAGTGCTAGGGATTGAGCTTACAGCCACTCCAAAAACCACTGGTTCCTCTCCAGTTAATTTTAAGAATGTCATTTATGACTATTCTCTCTCCGAGGCTATGGAAGATGGCTATGTGAAAGATCCAGCAGTTGCGATACGCAAAGATTTCAAACCTGAAAACTATTCACCTGAACAGCTTGAGCGTATTAAGCTGGAAGATGGTATTCACCATCATGAGTTTACGAAGGTTGAGCTTGATGTTTATGCTCGCCAGCATAACAAGAAGATCATTAAGCCCTTCATGCTGGTAGTTGCCCAAGACACCGACCATGCTCACAATTTGCGCAACTTAATAGAATCAAATAACTTCTTTGACGGCCGCTATAAAGGCAAGGTTGCCGAGATACATTCAAAGCAATCTGGGGCGGAAGGGGACGAAAATATTCAACGTCTCATATCTATTGAGGATCCTAACGAGCCAACTGAGATTGTTATTCATGTCAATAAGCTAAAAGAAGGCTGGGACGTAACGAACCTATACACCATTGTCCCACTTCGTGCTTCGGCTTCTGAAAATCTTACCGAACAAACCATTGGTCGAGGCTTGCGTTTACCATATGGGCGTAAAACAGAGGTTGATGCTGTAGATCGCCTAACAATCATCGCTCATGACACGTTTCAAGATATTATTGACCGCGCCAATAATTCTAATTCCATTATCAAGAAGAAAATTGAGATTGGAAATGGCAGGGATGTGCCCTTTGAAAAGCCCCAAGCGATTACAGTTCCGTCTTTGGCATCTATAGCTTTGACGGGGGCTTCGGTAACCGGGTATGACTATCACGAGCCAACAGAAACATCAAAAACAGCCGTCCCTATTACACCTCAACATCATAAGGTTGCTGAGGTAGCAATGGATGTTGCAAAACGGTATGAGCGCCTGCGGAGTTCACGCGAATTATCAACATCTGAAATTCAAACAAGAATCATCAAGGAAGTATCCGAGATTATTCGACCTGAACAAGGCGCATTAGCCTTGGAGCCAGAAAACTTTAATAGTTTGGTTAAAGAGGTTGTTGAAACGGTCACTAAAAATCTTGCTGAGTTATCTATTGACATTCCAAAGATTGTTCTTATTCCTTCACGCGAGGTGACATATGGTTTTCATGATTTCGAGCTTGAAGGCTTAGACAAACTAAACTTCCAGCCTATTAATCATGAGATATTGATCCAGCAACTTCGTACCAACAAAAGCAGCTTACTCTCTTGTGACGGAGGGTATGATAAGGAGGATAAGCTTGAAAGCTATATCATTCGTAGCTTAATCGACCATGAACTAGTGGATTATGACGGGCATACAGAATTGCTCAATAAGCTTGCAAGGCAGATTGTCGCCCGCTTTAAGTCTTATCTCCCAGATGAGAGCGATGTCGAAAATGTTCTCGTTCACAATCAAGACAAAATCACTGACTTTATTGTTGTCCAACTTATGCAGCATTATTGGGAGACACCTACGGATTATCAGGTAACTGTTAGCCGTGGTTCTACCATTTTGAAACCTTTTAACTGCACCATTCAAAAAGGTACAGTATCACGCAACTTTAAGTCAATTCCTGAAAATAAGAGCGATGTTAAGAAGATGATATTCAGTGGCTTTACCAAATGCTGCTACCCACTACAGAAATTTGATTCTGTTGATGGGGAGCTAAGGTTTGCTCAGATCTTGGAAAATGATGAGAAAGTTATACGCTGGATGAAGCCAGCACCGGGCTTCTTCCAAATTGAATATAAAAACGGCGTAGCTTATGAGCCTGACTTTGTCGTTGAAACCACAGATGCGAAATATCTATGTGAACCTAAAATGGCATCTGAGATGAAGAGTGACACAGTTTTAGCAAAACAAAAAACTGCCCTGCGCTGGTGTTATTATGCGACTAAGCATACTCAAGAAAATGAAGGGAAGCCTTGGCACTATGCGCTCATTCCTCATAATGCCATTACATCAAATAGAAGCTTTGAGGGCTTGATGAACGAATATGTCGTTCCACAGCCTCTCATAAACCAGTAAAGAGACTTAGCGATGCCTCTCAGCCTCGCTTTATCTCTTATGTAACCATTCAAGGTGGCTTTATGAATAGTACGGTCTAGAACCACCTCACACCATACCTTAACCTCCTTACGCGGAAAGGTATTAAGCTTCTTAAGAATGATGAAGACGTTCTCTTTAAAGGAAGTCATGGACCATTGGGGCCTTCTCAACCTGAATTCTCATATCCTGCCGCTTGAGATAGATATTTAAGGCTTTAGGATGGAGAGCGCCGAATTGTTCATTAATCCATGCGGAAAAGTCCTCATAACTCAGGGGCGGGAACCGTGGATAAATGGCTGAAGTAGTACGGCGTCCCCTCCCTCCGCACTGGGGCCATCAGTGATGAGCAGTTCGTGCAGTCCATCCCCTATGAGGAGACACAGCGTTATGTCTCACGGGTTGCCTCATCCCTGTCACGCAATGTCCCCGCCCCGTCCGCCACGCCACCTGACCTTTCTGCCAAGCTGTCAGAGATTCATCGGGTAGCGCAGGAGCGTGGCTATGGGCAGGAGATCGAAGATCACGCCATGTCCCGAACCATGCACAATAATGCGCTGTGGGAGGCCCAGACACGGAATGCGAGAGCGTCCCTGCATGGGCAGATCAATGACCTCTCAAAAGCCTACATGGACGGCAATACGCAGAATCAGGTGCCAGAACAGCAGATCAGGTCACTCTACCAGCCGGATGAAGCTGACCGCATCGTGTCCGGCCTGAATGAGAGACGTCAGGCAGGTCTTGCCCTCAATGCCCTGAAATGGGCTACACCAGCACAGGTCGGGGCCTACATGCAGGCGTCTCAGGCTGCCCTGGGCGATGCGAGTGTGGATGACTACGCCACCCGTGCCCAGATACAGGCGCACCTCCAGCTTGCCATGACCAGACGGGCAAAGGCCCTCAAGGATGATCCGGCAGGTTATGCCGCCGGGCACCCCGCCGTGCAGCAGGCATGGCAGGACTACCAGCAGAACCAGACGCCTGAAGCCTTTGAGGCCTACGCCGGGAAGCTTCGGGCCGTACAGCAGATGATGGGCGTGGCAAACCCTCGCTACCTGACGGACGACCAGGCACACAGCATCATCGGTGGCCTGTCAAAGATCGACACGACAAAGCAGAAGATTGCCCCTATCATGGATGGGCTGAAACAGCATTACGGCAAGACGGCATGGAATAGCATTCTGGACGAGCTGGTACAGAAAGGCCTGCCCGCCCCCTATGCCGTCATTGCTGATATGGACACGCCACAGCAGACCACGGCACGGGATGTTCTTCAACGCAACCTCCAGACTGCTCCGGAGGACATGAAGCGTCTGGCCGGGCCCAGCGCAGCCCAGCTCAATGCCACGGCCAGTACCGATCCTGTGGGCGACAGTCTGGCCGACATGCGCCAGACCATGCTCCTCCAACAGGGAGGGCCTGCCAGCTACCGCAACATCTATGACACGGTGAAGATGCAGGCGCTGGGCTATATGGGAAAAGGTATGGGCCTGAATGATGCCCTGAAGCAGGCCCGCAAGGACATCGTGGACCTGAAATACGATACGTCCGGCTACCTGCGGACACAAAAGGGGGAAATGGACACAACACAGGATGCCCTTGCGACATTCATGTCGCAGCTGAAGCCTGATGATGTTTCAGTCAAGGAGCTGCCCGGCGTCAGTGAAAAGCTCTCCAACGATCAGGTTCTGGCCAACGCCAGAGAGTCTGGAAAGTGGGTCTCCGTTTCTGACAACAGCGGCTACAGCCTCGCCATCCCCAGCAAGACAAGGCCCGGTGAATGGCAGTACCTACAGGGGAAGGATGGCAACCCCATTGTTGTCCAGAGAAAGGATATTCTGGCCGGACGATATGGACCTGACCGACAGACAACGGTGGAGAACTGGAAGAAATTCAATCTCCACCTGTGATGATATTTTTTCTGAAAAATTGATGTTGTAAAATAAACGCAATTTGCGTATAAAAAACTTGTCGAGGCAATCAAGCCCGACAAAAAGGAGGTTGCTTATGAGCAAATCCCCCAAGCGTGAGGAAATAGTCTTCTGGCTTGTCGTAATACAAACAGTCTGCACCGTTGCCGCAACGGCTAAAGACCTTGGTTACTGGCTGGCCAGTATGATTAAATCCCACTAACGGTATGAGGGGGAGCCATCCCCCTCATATCACCGCCACCATAAGGGAGGACACTATGGAATGGCTTCTTGAGCGGCCACGGCTCATCTGGTTTGGTCTGGGATTGGTTGCCTTGGTGGCTTTCGCCTACGGACTGATAAAAGGTCTATATTTCTAGGGAGGCAATCATGACACCGACCCGTTTCCGGGAATGCCTGGACACGTTCCATTGGACACAGCGAGGCTTTGCCCGCATTGTCGGGCGTGGCGAAGGCACCGTCAGGCAATGGGCACGAGGGGCCGTTTCTATCCCCCATAATGTTGCCCAATGGCTGGAAAACGTCACGACATACATGGAAGCCAACAAGCCGCCTGAGCGACAGACACATACTGACAAGCAGTGACTGTGAACCCTCCCCTCATTGGGAGGGTTTTTTCATAAAGACACACCAGAATTACAAACGGCTGCCATGCTTGCCTCCATCACGAATGATGGAGTGCATGTATGCCATCGGAAAACCCGACATCTGATGCACCGGCGGCTGATGCCGGGACCAGTCAGACTACGCCAGAAGCAGCAGACAACACCAGCCTGATGGGTAATGAAGCCCCGGATGGTGATAATGCTGATACAGCCACTTCTGGCGAGAAACCTGCCGAAAAACCGGCAGAAAATGAAGACGCCAAGGGTGAAGACAAGCCCAAAGTCCCCGAAAAATACGAATTCACCCCGCCGGAGGGCATGGAGATCGACAGGGAGGCTTTGTCTTCCTACGAAGCTCTGGCCCGTGAGCATGGCCTGTCTCAGGAGCAGTTCGATGCCATCACGAAGCACGGGCTGGAGTTCTTCCAGAACCGCCTGACTGGTCTGACTGAACAGCACGCGGCTCTCCAGCAGGGATGGCGTGACACGGCCCTGAAGGACAGGACACTCTCCGATGGGGAGGCCCTGAAGCCGGAAATCATGCAGAACGTGGCTCATGTCTTCAGCCAGTTCGGAGGCGAGAAAGATGCCCTCCGCAAGGCTCTGGTCGAGACCGGGGCGGGTAATCATCCCGCTGTCATCCATGCCTTCAATGCCATCGGCAAGGCTCTGGGAGCTGCCCAGACACCCGACCGGGGCAAACCGGCCAGCGAGCTGAAAGACAACAGCTACGAGGCCATTGCCCGACGCCGTTATGGCTCCAACTGACGAGGATATCTGAACCATGTCGCTCAATAGCAGCACATTTCTGACGCTGGCTGACTGGGCTGCCCGCCGTGACCCGAACGGTGGTATTGCCGATACCGTCAACCTTCTCTCCCAGACCAACGAGATTCTGGATGACCTCATCTGGAAGGAAGGCAACCTGCCGACCGGCAACAAGACGACCGTTCGTACAGGACTGCCCGCCGCCACATGGCGTATGCTCAATTATGGTGTGCCCCGTGGCAAGTCCACCACCGCACAGGTCACGGATACATGCGGGATGCTGGAAACCTATTCCACCATCGACAAAGACCTTGCCAACCTTGAAGGTGATGTCGCTGCCTTCCGTCTGTCTGAAGACCTCGCCTTCCTTGAGGGCATGAACCAGCAGATGTCCCGTACCCTGTTCTATGGCAATGAACAGAAGGACGTGGCTGCCTTCACCGGTCTGTCTCCCCGCTTCAACACGCTTGATACCAGCAGGGCACCGTCTGCTGCCAACGTGATGGATGCTGGCGGGCGTGGCAGCACCAACACGTCCATCTGGCTCTGCTGCTGGGGTCCGACTGCCGGCTTCGGCATCTTCCCCAAGGGTTCCGTTGCGGGGCTCCAGCAGAAGGATGTCACAACCGATGCGCCTATTCTGGATGAAAACGGAAATCCATATCAGGCCTACCAGATGCATTACAAATGGGATTGCGGCCTGACCATCCGTGACTGGCGGTATTTCGTCCGTATCGGCAACATCGATGTATCTAAGCTGACTGGACCTGATGCGGCTAACCTGATCGCCTTGATGGCCGCTGCGTGTTTCAAGCCACCGACCATGCCCAGCTCTGCCTCCAACGTGCAGTCTGCAACACGGGCTACGGGCGGGTCTCCGCTCTCCTTTGGTCGCCCTGCCTTCTATGTGAACCGCACGATTGCTTCTGCCCTGTCCATTCAGGCCATGAACAAGACCAACGTGCTGCTCACTCAGGACCAGTTCGATGGCAAGCCGGTCCTGCGCTTCCGTGGCATCCCCATTCGTGTGGTGGATGCCATCATGAACACCGAAGACACTATCACAGGATTTGCATCATGATTACCGACAGACTGCTCAATTTCTCCAATGCTCAGGACCTGACACAGGCTCCCGCCGGGCAGGACACGCCATCCACCAACGTCATTGACTTCTCTCAGGCCCGTGATTTCGGGCCGACCGAGGGCTTCAAGATCTGGGTAGAATTTCCCAACATGCCCTCTCCGAACAGTGGCAAGCTGGATGTGAAGATTCAGGTCTCCGCTGACAACCAGAACTGGACCACACTGGAAGAACTGCCGGGCATTGACCTCTCCCTGGTTGGTCCGAGCAATCCGTTTGCTGTCCGGGCCAAACCGGCTTTCTCCAACACGCCGTACCGCTATATGCGCCTGACCTATAATCCTGCTCAGGCTCTGACATCTGGAACGGTGACAGCTGGCATCAATCTGGATGTCCCTGCCCAGATTGCCTACCCCAAGAACTACGTGGCGTGAGGCAATCATGGCAAGATATCGTGTCACACAGAACAGCTTCATCAATGGTCACTTTGTAACCGTTGGTGAGGAAGTGGATTATTCCGGAATTCCCGGCTTCAATCTTGAACCGCTGGATGATGAAGCCCGCTCGGCCAAAGAAAAGGCTGGCCAGCTGACCCAGCGGGACGTGAACAGTCGGGAGTTTCAGGAAGACCTGACACGCCCTGATGGTGCGCCGCCCAGGAAGTCTTCCTCAAAAGGGTAAGGCATCATGACGACAGCCATTGACCTCTGCAACAGGGCCATGATGCGTCTGGGGACGCAGAGCGGAATCACGGCGTTTGATGACGGCTCTGTGGAAGCCAGTGTCTGCGCTGCCTATTATGACGATGTGCTGCTGAGCCTGCTGGCCCATCCGGCCAGCTTCGGTGGTCCTGCCTATACATGGCAGTGGCCCCGCTGTGTGGGTACGGGCACAGCAGTTGCCAGTGACAGCCCTCTCTGGCGGTATGAAATCCTTCTGCCGGAAGACAGTGTCCGGGTTCTGCGGGTCGATGATGGCAAGACCGTCAAGCCCATTGACCAGCGCATGAAGATGTTCGACCCAAGGGATGGTTTTGGCGAAGGCATGGGCAAGGCTGGTGGCACAGTGCTGCGCCCTGTCATCCTGACAAACAGCCAGACCGTCAGCGTGACCTACATCACGAAGAACGTGGACATAGACTACTGGCCGGCTGCCTTCCGCCGGGCCTTCTGGCTCTGTCTGGCCTCATCTGTTGCCACCACGCTGGGCATTGATGGCAGCACGATTGCTGCCGTGGAGCAGGAAGCAAGCCGTGAAGTGGAGCGGGCCTGTCTGGCTGACCAGCGTGTTGAGGTTGTCAGCACCGAGACTGTGCCTGACTGGCTTGGTGTGCGCTTATCTGGCCTTGGCTATGGTCATCACATCCATCAGACAAGCAATACGCTGGATGTTGGCTATGTAGCGGGTGGCAGTCAGCCACCTGCCCCGGCTGCTGCTCCCTATGCGCCACCCATGGGGGAAAATGGTGTCATCCCCACTGGCCTGACCATGAGGGATATTGCTGATGGATCATGCCTGTATATCCCCGCCGATACCCCAGATGGTCGCATTGGCATCCTGACTATCGGTCAGAGCCCTGCCGGGTGGCGCAGGCCTTATCACGGCACCATTACCGATGGCATTCAGGATGGATCAGGAGAAATAGAACTGTGAAAAAATTCCTATGGCTGGTCGCATTTCTGGCTGCGTTTCCATCAACAGGGGTAGCACAAGTTTCCCCAGCCCGATGGACACAGAATTATGCTCCCACGTTGGCAGATTGGCAGGCGGCTCTCCTTTATAAGGGGCAGCCGATACCAAATGCTCTTGATAGCATTAATTCTGATTTGCAGTCTAAAGTTGGTCAGTCCGATATCAAGTCTATTCAGGATGCTCTTTCTGGGATGCTACCTGCTGAAAATGGAACAGCAACAAATCTGACATTAACAGGAAATAGTGGGTTCAATCTAGCAAGCACAGAAAAACAGATTATCAGCTTTCAGCCAGTTGATGGACGTCCAGCACTTGGGTTTTTTGATGAATACGGCTCATTCTCACCCATATTCTTTCTGGATGGTACGAGTAATGGATCATTTCTTGGTATTGGATCACAAACGTGGATTTCTCCCGATCCTGAAATAACAGGTCGGATGACAATCACATCTGCGCCGTCTCCCTTAATCCGGTTCAGATCAACCATATCAGGAAGTGTGGCAGACATATGGCAGGATGAAGTAGGAAATCTAAATATTGATCCAAATGGAAATCATGTTAGCATATTTGGAAATTCACTTAATGTTGAAAGCGGAAACGTAAACCTTAACGGTTCAACAGTGAATATATCAAGCAAAAATACTAGAAATTATCTACAAATATGGCAGGATTCCAGTGGCAAGAGTGTGATATCTGCTAATGGAAGCTCAAATGCCCTTACTATCTATGCTTCAGTTATCAACATGCAGGCTATTCCTCAATATTGGGGAACGACAACCAATACAAGCTTATGCGGTTCCATCCCTGGATCAACAGGCTGCCGCCCCATAAAAGACAACGAGGGGAGTACCCATTATGAACCTTACTGGTAAGTCCATCCCAGCCCTTTTTTCCCTTTTTATGGCCTCGTGTGCATATGCGGGGTCATTCCATCCAGAAGAAGGCCCTCACCTTTCTGGCCCTCTCATCCAGTCCATCAATATGGACAGATCCCATTATGATGAGGGAAATATCGCCCGTCTGTTCATTCATCTAAATAACCGAACAGGAGGTAATTTTAGCGGATCCATTACGGCCACCGTGACAGGCCGTGGCCGTCAGGTCAGAACCCCTATAGTTCGCAGTGTAGATGCCCTCCCACAAGGGCAAGAAATGACTGTCGAGCTCGATGTGCCAACCACCCCCATGTCATCCTATCAGGGCTATCACGTCGTGCTGGACGCCACGTCTTCAGGCAGGCTCATTGATGAGCAGGCAACAGCCATCGACTTCTCTCCAGACTGGTGGACTTATCCACGCCAGTGCTGGCTGGTAGGAGCATTTTCTGACTGGGGAGAATGGAAACCAGAAGTCATCTACGGAACATCCCCGGAAAAAAATGTCAGCAGCCTGAATGCCTATCACTGCAACAATCTCCAGTTCTACAACCTTCTCTATCGCTGGCATCAGCCGTGGTCCAATGAAGAACGCTACGTCAATGGTGATGGTGAAACCGTAGAAAAACCTCTCATGCGCCGTGCCATGGCCACAGCCAAGGCCCTGCATATGGGGAGCTTCTTCTACTTCCCTCTTTATGCCGCCAATATCGGCATAAAACCTGCCGTTATGGAAGATGGATCAGGAGCTTCCATTTCGTGGGGGCTGTTTACAAACCAGTGTGGACTCAATGGCGGTACATGCAGCACTGCCGATATGAAAAAGTTCTATGCAAACATCGGATACATGAACCCAAATAATACAGAATGGCAGTATTACTGGGCACAACAAGCCAACAAGATTATCCATGAATTCGGTTTCGATGGTATCTTCATCGACACCTATGGAGGAATCAGCGAAGCGCTGTATGACGCACAGGGACGACAGGTTGATTTCTCACACGCCTATTCTTCGTTCATCACAACAGTCACGGGCCTGACCAATGCTCCCATGACGCTCAATCCAGCCGGAAGCTGGAATGAACAAGACCTTGTGCAGAGCCGGAGAGAAGTCTTCCATTTCAATGAGCGGTGGAACAATCCTTCTGACGTTGGAAATTTTGGTGATTTCTGGACACGAGCCCAACAGATACAGAGCTGGGCCAGCAGCCGTCCTCACGGAATAGGAATGGACTGGGATCTGGGCATGAATAAAGGCCCCATGCAGGATAAGAACTGCGCCATAAATGGAGGGGCACGATACTGCACATTCAATCTCCCGGGTGTGCTGTATCAGGAGGCCGCCATCATGGCGACTGGGGCCCATCATGACTGGATCGTAGATGGCCAGCAGTCTCAGGGGGATGGTGCACGTTTCATCTCCAATGATGACTATCCCATCGGAAACATGCTTCCCCTTCCCGCTGGCATGGCCCAGGCTGAATATGACTATCAGAGCTTTGGCGTAGCGTATGAGAAACTCCTGCGCCGTGATGTAAGGGCACCTTCCCTGCCAGCAGCTTCCATTACATCAGGCGGTTCAGGCAGTACCACTGCACAGGCAGGAAAGATATGGCTGCTTCAGACAACCAGACCCGGTTTCGACATGCTGCATCTCCTGAATTACCAGCAGATGAACAGTGCTTCATTCAATGACGTGAACGACAATGCCGCAAACGCCGCGGCCCCTCAGACGACAGGGCCGCTTTCCGTCAAAATGTATGTGACATCCGGATCAGCACTAGGTTGGCTTTTCTGGGCGTCTCCCGATGTTCGGCATGGAGCACCTCAGACCATATCCTATTCACCAGGACAGGACAGCAATGGTACCTACATCACCTTCACGCTGCCTTCCCTCAGCTACTGGGATATGGTCTGGCTTGAAAATAATGTAGCCTCCAGCGATTATGCGGTGCCCTGATGGCACAGGCTCCTTCTGGCCCGCAGGTCGGGCTGACATGGTTCAGCTCTTTCAGTGGGGGCATCATGGCCCCCCTGATCGGCTATCGATCAGACATGGAAAAATGGCATTCTGGTGCTGCCGAGTTGGAAAACTTCTTTGTGCATGTGCAAGGCGGCATCTCAAACCGTCCCGGAACGCAGTATATCGGCACATCGAAGGCTGATGCCGCCGGGCCGCCACCGAAGCTGATTGCCTTCATCTACAATAACAGTCAGTCCTATGTGCTGGAGTTTGGCGACCACTATCTCCGCTTCATCAGCAATGGGGCCTATCTTACCAACCCTGATGGCAGTCCCTACGAGCTGGCTACGCCCTACAGCATTGCGGATGCCTTCTGGCTGCGTCATGCCCAGTCGGCAGACGTGATGACCCTGACCCATTCCAGCTATCCCGCCATGAACCTCTCCCGCCGTGGAGAAACTGACTGGACGCTGGAGGTCATTCCATACAGTTCTGGCATTGAGGCCCCAGCTTCACTCGTGGCCTCTGCCGTGGAAGGTAATGCGGGCAATACAGGCACAACGCCCGGCGTATCCAAGGTGAAGTATGAATATGCCGTCACCTCCGTCTCCAATGATAAGAACACGGAAAGCAACGCCACGCTGGCACCGTCCCAGACAGAAATGACCACTCAGACCCAGACGGTCACGGACCCTGCAACAGGCAAGACAAGCACGGTCACGTCTCAGGTTCCTGTAGAGGTTGGCCGCTTCGTGACGAATTACAATATCGGCTATTATACGAACTACGGGAACTACAACACGCTCTCATGGCCTGCCGTGTCTGGGGCTGATTATTATAACGTCTATCGTAGATTTGCAGGCCAGTGGGGTCTGATTGGCAATACCACGTCCCTCAGCTTCGATGACGTGAATTACGCTCCAGATACCGAGAATGGTCCGCCTGCCCATCGCAATCCCTTTGACGGCAACAACAATCCGGTCTCTGTCACCTACTTCCAGCAGCGGCGTGTCTTTGCCGGGTCTTTTGCCTACCCTCAGACGGTCTGGATGAGCCGCAGCGCCAACTATACCAATTTCGACATTCACACGCCTGTCGTTTCGGATGATGCCATCACGGCCACCATTGCCAGCCAGCAGGTCAACACCATCAAGCATCTGGTCCCCATGGCCGACCTTCTGGCCTTTACCGGAACAGGCATATGGAAAATCTCAGGCGGCCAGACGGGAACGCCCATCACGCCTTCCAACTTCACGGCCATACCGCAGATGTTCGTAGGCAGTTCCGATGTGCAGCCCTTGCCGATCAATACTGACGTACTGTTCATCGAGAACAAGGGCAGCCATATCCGTGACCTGCAATATGACTGGTATGCCCAGATTTACCAGGGCAATGACCTGTCCGTACTGGCAGACCATCTTTTCTATGGCTACACGATTTCTGACTGGTCCTTTGCACAGTTCCCCTTCAACCTGATCTGGGCCGTGCGGTCGGATGGGGCCATGCTGAGCATGACCTATCTGAAGGAACAGAATGTCATGGCGTGGCACCAGCACAAGACGGAAGGTGGTGCCTTCCAGTCGGTTGCGATCGTGCCGGAAGAAAATGGCTATGGCGCCATTGAGGATACGCCCTATGTCGTAGTGAAGCGCACCATTGCAGGGCGGCAGAGTTACACGGTGGAGCGCATCCAGTCCCGCCAGCTGGGGGCAGAGAATGATGACATCACCCGATCATGGTTCGTGGACTGTGGCCTGCGCTACGAAGGGCAGGCAACCATCACCGTCTCCGGTCTGGGCCATCTGGCTGGGGCAACCGTATCAGCCTGCATTAATGGCCGTGGTTTCACGGGGTTGACAGTCGGGAATGATGGCACCCTCTCCCTGCCCCGTTCCGGTAGCGTGGTCACGGTTGGTCTGCCCATCCGTGCACGGGCCGTCACCCTCCCCTTGGATCTCGGAAACCCGCCGCAGTTCGCCCGGCGCAAGCGTGTCAGCAAGGTGTATGCCTCGCTCTACAACACCTCCGGCCTGAGTGTATCCACCAACGAGGGCAGGACCTTCCATGATTTGGACAATCAGGGAGCCGCCGCAGGGCCGTCAGCTCCTAACCCTTACCAGAAGAAAGATACCGGCCCTGCGCTCATCTCCGGCATGACCATGCGGATACCCACGCCCAACTGGACCCAAAAGGGTAGCTTCATTCTTCAGACAGACCAGCCGTTGCCCGTGACCGTTACCAGCGTCAGCGTGGATGTGGAACTGGGAAACTGAGACACACCAGAATTACAACCCCCTGACATGCTTCTCCCTCACAGGGGGGAGCTATGTCATTATTTTCTGGTGGACTGAACACGCTCAAGAGCGTTCAGGATGAGGGGCTGGCCGGGCAGCAGTCATCCTTTGAGCAGTCTCTTGGCGCTTCCTTCATGGAAGGAATCAATGACACGCCGGTCGTTCGCCTTAGTGACTGGCTACGCCATGAGACAAAAAGCACCGAAGGCGATACCCTCAGCCCGGACGATGCCAATGCCCGTTATGGCATCAAGGGTGTTCTCAGTTTCGACCAGCCTGTTTCATCCGCTCTGGCCCAGACCCTCAATGCGGAAAAGCAGAATAGCCTCATCCGGCAGAACACCATTCGCAACGGGCCGGATGGTGCCATCAGTGGCATACTGAACACGGCGGCGGGTGCCCTTCCGTCCTTTCTGGACCCCATCAATTATGCTGCCGCACTGATCCCCGGTCTCGGTGAAGAACGTATCGGCATAGCCCTTGGCAGTGCCGCCGCTCGTGCCGAGGGCTTTGGCATGGAGCGGGTAGCTGATGGGCTACTCAGTGCCGAAGGGCTGAACCGCCGTGTCGGTGCGGCTCTCTCCGGAAGCCTGCCCGGACGTGCGGTGCAGGGTGCCAGCCAAGGGACGGTTGGCATGGCGGCTCTCGAACCGCTCAACATGTATCTGGACCGTGACGAGCATAATGACTGGAGCGCCGGACAGGCTCTGGGCAATATCGCCTTTGGTGGCATCCTGGGCGGCTCCCTGCATGGTCTGGGCTATGCCTTCGGCAAGCGCCTTGAGCGGGCCGGGACCAATGCCAAGGGGCAGCTTCTGGCCGATGGTCTCACCTCCATGGCCAGCGACAGTCCCAGCAATGCTGAAAGCCTGCTGAACATCCATGAAATCCAGAACGCCAGAAATGACCTCGATCGCACTATGGCCGAGCATGGTGCTGAGCCTGATGAAACCACGTCTCAGGTTCCCCTGCGGGACAGGATTGCTGATGACCTGTCCCAGCTCCGGCAGAGCCATGCTGACACGCTGGATGAAGCGGCCCTCTATGAGCGTCCTGATGATGAGCCGGAGCAGTCCGACAATACTGCACCGCAGCCTGCCATGTCAGCCAGCAGCAGCCCATCATCCCCTTCCCTGTTCACCTTCCTTATCCGTCATGGCGGCGTGCTGGATGAAGGGGGCGAGTTACGAGCCAATGACATTCACCGCCAGCGCATCGGTCTTGTGCGCCGCAATGGGGGCATGTCTCTGGATACCGCACGGGAACGGGCCATCGAGCATGGCTATCTCAGGCCGGATGCTGACATCAGCGATCTTCTGGATGCCATGGTGGAAGAAAGCCACGGTCGCAAAGTCTTCCCCAATGGCGAACAATCAGGCCAGATGGCCGACTTCTCCGGCATTGAAGACCATCACCGGGAAAGAGCGGCAGATGATGCTGATGAAGCGGCCCTTCATGCCAACATCACCCTGACGCCAGAAGAACACAGTCATGCCACGGACGCCATCCTTTCCGGTCTCCACCCTGATGATGCCATAGAGGACGCCCTGCGGCTTGCCAGCCATTCCACATGGGACCGCTACGTCTCCATGATGGATGAAGGCAGGGCCGTTCATCACGCCCGTATCGGGGCGAAACAGCAGCTTCTCCATGCCCTCACCCGCCAGCGTCTGGGGCTCTATGCACGGCACCTTGATGCCGATGTGGATAGTCTGAGCCTGTATGATCTGGCTGGGTCCATCCTACGAGGCGACAGCCCGGAAGATGCTGTGGAACATGCCCTGCGCCTCATCGAAACTGAAAAAGGCAAGGGCCATGATGCTGGATGGCAGGATGTTGTGCAGGAAGCCTATCAGGCAGCGCATCAGCGCCTCGATGAGCTTCAGCAGGGTGCCGCCGAAGCCATCATGCGGAACCTTCATGGGTATGAGGATCACGAGGTCACGCAGAGCCGTGCAGGCCTTTCTTCCCAAAGAGAAGCGGCCCCCAGCCCGGAACAGGGACAGGATGTTTCCCCACTCCCAACCGGCGGTATTGAGCATCTGGACCTTTCAGCGGCAGGGAGCAACCCGGTTATGGTCGGACGGATGCCTTCCGGTATTGAAGGCGTTCCAGACTGGCCAGTTCTCGTAAGTGATGGTGAAAAAGCCCACACACCATACAAGAAGGACGGAAAGACCGTCTATTACGCTACGGGCCGCCATCACATAATGGAGCGGCATGGACACCAGATGAAAGCATCAGGTTTTGACGATGTCGACAGCTACATCAGCCACATTCTGAAGAATGCAAATGAGGTAAGGCTGGATGAGCGGAATGGTTCATATTTCATCATCGTCCGTGGTGAGAAAAACACCAGCAGCGCAAAGCATGATGCCACTGTCACGGAACTCAAAAAAGAAGACGGCTATTACCTTGTCAAAACAGCCGCACCGTTCAAGTCAGGTTATCTGAACAAGAAGACACTTCTTCAGGAAGGGCGTCGCACTACCCCTTCAGACCGTAATGGGCAAGATCATCCCCTAAATCCAGCTGGCCACATGCCCGATGACCAAAAACCTTCAGCGACTGTCGGGGCTGAAGAAGCATCTTCCGGCACTCTAGCTACTGGAGAAGACAGAAATCAAGAAGGAAAGCTGCTATGGGACGGAAGCCGCCCCAACCTGTCGCACCCTGCCGAAAAGAGTGCCAACCTTCCCCCGTCATCACCTGATAAATCCGGCAGTGATGGCGTGTATACCAGTAGTCGCCACAGCAGCGCCTCTGACAATGGAAATCCTGCCCCGAAAAGTCAAGCCATCACCGAAGCACAGTCCTATTCCGACCAGATCGACCGTCAGCTCACTGCGCTGGGCGATCAGATCAGCCTGGATGAGCTGGCAGAAATCCAACGTGAGAAAGACCTCTCCGATGGCAATGCCGATGCCCTCACCTCCGCAGCTGCCTGCCTGACAAGGAAAGCCCCATGACCCACGAGAACCCCTGCTACAATGAAGCCGAGAAAGCCGCCGGGCGTGAAATGTCCAAGGCGGAGCTTGATGAGATGTTCGGGCGGCTGGAGAAGGAAGCTGGACGCTACATGAAGCAGGGCCTATCCCCACGGGAGGCACTGGAGAAAGCCGGTGCCCGCATGGCCGATGAGGAACGTCTGGCCGCCATCATCGAGGCCAATGCCCGCAAGAAAAACCTCATCGTCCGGGCCGCCCTGCGCCGCCGTGTGGTGGCAGGCGATGAAGCCGCATCCCTTGAGGGTATTCTCGCTGGCAAGCAAACCGGAGAGCATGGTGCTGCCCTCTCTGTTGATGCCAACAGCCACGCCCGCATCGCCCAGCTTCTTGGGCCGCTCATGCACGATCTGGACAAGGCAGGCGTCTTCAAGGCCCTGCTGAAGCGTGATGAACAGTTTGACGCCGATGTGGCCCGTGAGATGTGGCGTCTGGATGACCCGAAAGCTGGAGCACCAACGGGCAATAAGCTGGCTGCTGAGGCTGCCCGCATCCTGTCTGAATATCAGGACACAGTGCGGCTGATGCAGAACAAGCAGGGCGCATGGATTGGCAAGGCAGACCATTACGTCACCCGCCAGAGCCATGACATGTGGAAGATACGGGGTGATAGTTCTGATCTGGCCTATCAGAACTGGCGGGATACCATCCTTCCCTTGCTGGATGACCGAACCTTCGACATGATGCCAGCCAGGCAGTCGAAGGAAGATTTCCTCCGCAATGTCTGGTTGAACCTGTCCACTGGTGAGCATGACAATGCCAACGGGCGGGACTGGCTTTCTGGCTTCAAGGGCACATCGAACCTTGCCAGGAAGGTCAGTCAGAACCGTGTGCTGCACTTCAAGGATGCCGATGGCTGGCTGGCATACAATAAGAAGTTCGGTCAGGGGCATGTGGTGGACAGCGTCTTCAAGGGGCTCATCAGCGGAGCACGCAATGCCGCCGTGATGGGCGATCTAGGTACCAATCCTGAAAACATGTTCCGCAGCATGATCGAAGAAGCTGTACAGGCTGCCCGTGAGCGCGCTGATGGCAAAATGGTGGACCGGCTCCGCAGGCTGGAGCGCAGTGCCCTGCTGGACATCATAACAGGCAGGGCCAGACAGCCGGCCAACAAGACGGTGGAAACCATCGGAGCCTATGCCCACGCATGGAACCAGGTCACGAAGCTGGGCGGGGTCGTCATTTCCTCCCTGCCCGATCTGGCCGTGAATGCCTCCGTCCTGCGGCATAATGGTGTGCCGCTGCTGGAAAGCTACTGGAACAGCCTGAAAGCCCTTGCGCCGGGCCTTGCCAGCGAAAACCCGGAAGAACGCAAGGAGATCGCCCGGATGCTGGGGGTCGGGCTGCAAGGGCACCTTGGCTCCGTCATGAGCCGATTCTCTGCCAATGACGCCCCTCTGGGAAAGATGAGCGACCTCATCAACAAGTTTTACCGCATCAACGGCCTGCAATACTGGACGGACAGCCTGTCAGAAGGCGTTGGCATGATGCTATCCCACAATCTGGGGCGTAATGCGGGTCTGGCCTATGAAGCTCTTGATGGAAAGCTAAGGTTCAGCCTGCAACGCTTCGGCATTACCCAGCCGGAATGGGACGTGATGCGACAGGCCGTACGGACAGCGGCAGGCGAAGACCATATCCTGCCCAGCGAGATGGGCTGCCTGTCTGATGAGACTGTTACTCCCCTCCTCGAGAAAGGTCAGACTGCCGATGACGTGCGGGATGAACTAACCAGAAAGCTCTATGCATACATCACCGACCAGACCCGTGAAGGCATGACAGAGCCGGATGTCCGTACGCAGGCAGAGTTCCGGGGAAACAGCAACAGGCTGGATGATGTGAATCCATGGCTGGGGCAGGCAGCACGGCTCATGCTCCAGTTCAAATCTTTCCCAGTGTCCCATGTACGCCGCTTCTATCAGCGGGAAGTGCAGCGCAACGGGCTGGACCTGCCCGGCGTCATCCACATGATCGCTGCCACGACCGTGCTGGGCTATGTTGCCATGCAGACCAAGGCCATACTGGCTGGGAAAGAGCCACGGGATGCAGGCGATGTCCGCACATGGATGTCGGCCATGGCGCAGGGCGGTGGCGCTGGCATCTATGGGGACTTCCTCTTTGGCCAGCAGAACAGAATCGGGAACAGCGCACTGGAAACGCTGGCAGGTCCGACCTTCTCTGATATGACAAAACTGTTCGGGATATTCACCTCTACCCGTGATGAGCTGACGGGCAGTCCTGATGCCAAGAAAGCCAGCACCTATCTGGCCGATCTCGTGCGCTTCGCTTCAGGGCAGATACCGTTCGGAAACCTGCCCGTCATTAATGCTGCCCTGAAATATGGCGTGATCTACAGCCTTCAGGACATGATAAACCCCGGCTATACGGCCCGCTATGAAAAGCTCGTCCAGCGCAATCAGGGACAGGGTTTCCTAGTGTCGCCGACCATCAACCTGTACAATGCGACCAAATAACCCTGTGAGACACACCAGAATTACAAACGCATGATGAACTGTCCGTCCTGATGATGGAGACGGACACTCATGCGCTTCACACTCGCACTTCTTGCATCCCTGATGACTGGCACGGCTCTTGCGGACAGCATTGCCATTCCCCCTGCACAGCATGGGATTTTTGATGGCGGACATCTTCCTCCATCGGCGCAGGGCATCATGACCTTTGGGACTTCTGGTGGATTGAGCATGAAGGCTGTTCCCTATTCCGCCCTTCAGCTTTCTGCCCCAACTGGCACAACCTTCTTCTGCACTGACTGTGCCGGGACAGGCCAGCCCGTCTTCTTCAATGGAAGCGCGTGGGTGGATGCCTCTGGTGCTGGGGTGAAACACCCATGAATGACCAGTATCTGACCCGTGCCGAAGGTCTGGAAATCAAGAAAGACATCCGGGACATCGAGGTTGACATGGCCGTCGTCAAGGAACGTCAGGCCAGCCAGCAGCAGATGCTCGAGAACATCCTTGTTCAGGTCAGAAAAGGTAATTCATGGCGCTCCCTGTTCATTGCCGGAGGGTACGGCGCAGGCGGCATCATCATCGCCATCATCATGAAGATTTTCCACATCGGAGGGTAAAACCCATGGAAGTACGGGGTATCCGTAACAACAATCCGGGCAACCTGAATTATGTCGGGCAGGCAGGAGCGCACAAAGAGCCGGGCCCACATGGCCGCTTTGCCGTGTTCGCCACACCAGAAGCTGGGCTGATTGCCCTGCGTGGTCAGCTGCTCCGTTATAACCAGCGTGACGGCCTCGATACGGTGAAAGGCATCATCAGCAAATGGGCGCCACCAACTGAGAACGACACGGCCAGCTACATTGAAGGCGTGTCCCATGCCCTTGGTGTCACGCCGGATCAGAAGCTCGGCCCTTTCACGCCGCAGCTTGTGGCAGGGCTGATGCGGGCGATCATTCTCATGGAGAACGGCAAGAACCCCTACGGCTCTCTGGTGGACAAGGTTGCCGGTGTACAGGAGGCGGTAGCAGCATGAAGCCCCTGCACTGGTTACGTCAGCCAACCACGCTACAGGGTCTTTCTCTGATTATTGCCGGTCTGTCCGGCGCTGTAACGGGCGGGATTGATGCCAACCTTGCATCGACCCTGCTTATTGCTGCCGTCCCCCTGCTCCTTCCCGACAACAGCACGGCCCGCACTGTGGCCTCTGCTGCCATTCCTCCGGTTGTCGAAGCGTTGGAAAAGAACGCTGCCGCCGGCAAGGAACCGCACAAGCCAGGTTGACTGAACCCGGCTTTCTCATCCCTCACAGAAAAGGAAATCACCATGTCTGAAAATAACACCCCATCTTCCATCATTGGCGGACTATTCGGCCTCATTGAGGGCGCCATGGGGGACAGCGAAAGCATCAAGACCAAAACACGCCTGCATCTGGCTTCCACCATTCTCGGCAGCATCTCTGATGAAGCGGCCTCCCTTCTGGATGACCGTTTCGATGCTCCCGCCCCTTTTGCTGGTATCAACCGTGTTGAGAGTGGTCTGGCCGAAGTAGAAGGCGGTATCCATGATGTGCCGGCCGCCGTGAAAGAGAAAAAGCCAGTGCCGACTGCGGCACAGGTCAGTTCTGCGGCATGATGTATCTCTACGCTGGGCTGGGGGTGGCGTTCATCGCTGCCCTCACCCTGTTCGGCTGGGTTCTGTATCGAGCCGGACGAAACGCCGCCCGTGTCCTGTCTGAGCAACAGAGCGTGACTGAGGCCAATGCCCAGAACGCCACCCTATCCCGCATGAATAAGGCAGCCTCCACAGCTCCCCAGACGGATGATGAGCTGATGGCGAAGCTTCGGGACGGAAAGGAAGGACAGTGATGGAAAAGGAAAACCCGCTATGGCTGTACGTTCCATGCGCCCTGGTGCTGGCCTGCTGCATCACCCTACTAGGAGGATGCAGCGAGGTCCGCATCCGCCAGCAGTGCCTCAACCTGCAGACGCCTACTGTAGAGCAGCAGCAGGGCGCCTATGCCGAGATGGTAGCCCACCCAGAGCTGAAGAACATCCGCATTCAGGCGGCTGATCTTGATTATGCCCTGCGGGAGAATGCGGCCTGTTGGGGGGAAAGCAGGCCGTGAAAAGCCCTCTTGCCCCTCAAAATGGGTGGGCAAGAAACTACGGAGACTCGTGGGAAGAAACGGGACGCCAATAACGGCACCAACCCCCATCACAATCCGCAGTTTTCAGCTATTTTATAGGGAAATCCATGGTGGATGCGACAGGGATTGAACCTGTGACCCCTGCCGTGTGAAGGCAGTGCTCTACCGCTGAGCTACGCATCCGTCTCTGTGGATGGGCGTCTTATACCCGTGCCCTCTTTCCGTGGCAAGAGGGATAAAGAGCATATGTACAGATTATTTTAATATCTCGCCTCAGAACCCGAACATGTGGTCCAAAGAGAAGCACCCGGCACCATTCTCCAGCCCATGATAACCAAACAGACGGCAGGTTAAATCCCGTATCAGGACATAGCCACCCTCTCCAGCCTTATGCAGAAGGTCTGCCTCAAAAAGCTGATACGGCTTCAGAAGATAGGACCCAGAAGGCTGAATAATCACAACCTTCTCCGCCAGTTCACGTCCGTCAGAAGCATGAAGGTGCAGGCAGGTCCGTGATGGCTGCCGCCCCTCACGCAGGGACGTGGGATAGATCAGATGGCAGAAGCCCTGCAAAGCCACACCATCCAGCGTCTGTCCCAGTTTCAGGAAAAGCCGTGTCGTCAGACCTGGCGGAGGACCAGCGTAAGATTGCGGTTCATTCCGCCATGTCATCATAGTGTTGAAAATATGCCCGCCAAAACTCGTCTCTGCCGCATGGTCTGTCTGAAGATGGCGGTAGCGCATCAGCGCATGAGGCCAGCCATCACCCTCCCCGCCATCACGAAAATCATAGACCAGCTCCGCATGTCCCGGCTGGTCCATCAACTCGTGGAGAGCAACGGCTCCCTGATGATTTCGAGGCAGATTTCCAAGAAAATGACAACCACAGCTCTGTCCCGCCTCATCAAACAGGTCCAACCTCATGGGCATGTCTGCAAGAGACTCGGACATTGGATTGAGCTGAACGAAACTCGTATAGACCGCCGGGTCCGGCACCGGGAAAGGCAACACAAACCCACGACCCAGCAGCGGCGACATAGTGCGAATGGCCGGATCAGGACGCAGATCGGCACGCTCCACATTCATATGGGCAATGCGGGTCCGCCCTCTCTGCACGACTTCATAGCGTGGCCGCACCAGATGACGGCCCGACCGTAATTCAAGCTGGGCAGGCCATTTCAGATCAGGAAACAGCGCCCCCACATCCACCGCTACCGTCTCGTAAGGCCCGATCGTCTGCGCCACAGCCCGATGGTCATCTTCACCCATAGGATTCAGTGTAATAGCCCCCGCCGGAATCACCGTACCATGACTGTTCTGTACCCAGAGACAAACCGTCTCATCCTTATCAGGAGCCGGCAACGTGGCAAACCTCATGGAAGGCCACGCATTCGCATCATGCGTAACGGACAGGCTGGGGTCACCATTCTGGCCAAAACTGTCGAGGGCATATTTCACGACATCATGCCCCTTGGCCCCGATGACATGAATGAAAAGCTGCCCCGTGAAGTCCGGCAGGCCGAACTGCTCCTTCACCTCACGGCTATCAATCACCACGCCAGCATTGGCACCTTCCACATCCTGACACCACTCAGCCAGAACATGACCGGATTCATCAAAAAGTCGCAGCCAGTAACGCAGCTCTGTGGCGCCATAATTCGCCCAGTAATTTGCCGTAACCAGCCTCGTGCTGAACCGCTCCGTCTCCCGGAAAAACGCAAAATTGGTCGCAAAATTGCATTTATCCAGATAAGGCCGCCGATAAGGCAGAAACTCATCCGGCAGCTTTGCATCACCCAGAGTATATAACGGCTTCCCCCCCAGAACACCTTCAAGACGGGAACGCATCTTCGCATCCTCGAAGGACAGGGCCAGTACCGCATCAGCGTCACTCTCTGCCAGATGAACAACAGCCTGTTTCTGCCCTCCCAGACCGTCAGGCTGCCCGACCTGCTCGCTATCATGTGTCAAAATGACTGAAGGCCGTATGGCCGGATATAAACCGCAGACTGTCGGCAGATAGTCATCCGGGTCGTATATGGCGAGTATTTTGCCCTTGAGCGTCTGCTCAAGCGTCTTCATCGTATCAACAGCCAGAGGATGAGACAAAGCCTTGTAAAGGACATTGCCGCCCTGCGGACCAAATGTCTTTATATCCAGCATGAAATCATCCTTCCCGACTGAACTGAATACGGTGATGTATTTCATCAGCCGCCAAGGAAGTATCGTCAAGTCTTTCGCAGGGCATAAATGATATGTTCCTTAAAGAAGACTGAACACGTCCCGCTTTTTCAAGTATGGTTACGAAATGTTCCAGCCGTGATGACCGCCCCTTCAGAGGAAGAATAGCGACAGGCCTATCCGTAGCAACAGCTTCCGACATCATAGAAACACTATCCTGCGTCACAGCCAGAACATCAGAACAGGCAAGCAGCCCCATATAAGGGTTCTCATCCCCCTCTCCCTCCAGCACCACAGCCCCCAGAGGGGCCAGACGCTCCTGCAATACCACAAGAGCCTGACGGGATGTGCGCCGGGATGGCGTCAGCACACAACGGGCACCTGTCAGCCTTATGAAACCAGCCAGCTCCTCAGACAACGCTACGGCTTCTGGTTCTTCCAGCCTGTAACGTCCGTTGGAACCACCCAGAAGCACGCCCAACACCTTCTCCGCTCCCGCACGAATGCGTTCTCGCCACGGCCCAGCGGCCTGAGCTAGGCGGGCCGGTGTCACGTCATGCATGGCCGTGCGAACGGAAAGCACGTTTGCCCCTTCAAGTCGATCATGCGCACTGGCCACAACCAGAGCAAAAGGGGACAATTTCGCCCGTGGATGCTGTATCTGCACAACAGGCAACCCGTGCGCTCTGCCCAGCGCCGCCCCCGCCACGGCTCCTTTTCCACCCACACTGATGATGAGACGGGTTGCAGAAGAAAGGCTGAATGGGGCAAACAGACCCAGAGAATATGGCCAGAAACGAACAGGCAAACGTGAGACCAGCTTTCTCCTATTCGCAAGGACAGGCTGAAACTCCCACGAAAAACCCGCTCGCTCTGCCAGCCCCCGCCCCTGAGACCTCATTCCGGCGAAATCTTCTGCTATGATGGCTGCATGCATTTCTGATCCCCTCCGGCAGTAGTCTCCGTCCATCACATCACCACCCACCTTCTGGCAAGACTGACATTCATGACACAAACAGATTTTACAGACCTTGGCCTTTCCGACCAGCTTGCACAGGCCGCCCAGAAAGCGGGTATGGTCAAACCAACCCCCATCCAGCAGCAGGGTATTCCTCCCCTTCTAGCAGGTCGTGACGTTCTCCTACCCGGACAGACAGGAACCGGCAAAACTGCCGCCTTTGTCCTCCCTGCCCTCCAGAAACTAGCTGACCTCAAACAGGAAGATACGACCGATTCCGTTCCACGGGTTCTGATACTGGAACCAACCCGTGACCTCGCCATGCAGACAGCCGGCGTCTGCCGCCAGTTAGGGCGTCAGCTTCCCCTCCGCACACGGGTTATCTGCGGCGGCGTGCCTCGTGAGCAACAGGCCCTCTCACTGGCGCAGGGTGCCGACATCATTGTTGCCACGCATGGCCGGCTTCTGGACTTCGTGGAGAAAGGCGAGCTGTCGCTGGAACACATCATCTATCTGGTTCTGGATGAGGCAGACCGTCTTCTGGATGAAGAATTCTCTGCCAGCATGACGGCTCTCGTGCCCTATATTGCTGACCGCCCTCAGACCATCTTCTGCTCCGCTACCCTGCCAGAGCCTGTCATGGCGCTAGCCAAGCGGGTCACGAAAGACCCCGTCCGTGTGGAACCGGGCGAAGAAGAGGTCACGCCCCGCCGCATCCGCCAGCAAGCCCTGTTCATTACCGAAGCACAGAAAGAGCTCCTGCTCCTGACAGTGCTGGAACGGTCAAAGATACAGGCCGATGCCAAGGCGGGCCGGGCCATCATTTTCACGAAGACAAAACAGAAAGCCGATTCTGTCGCAAAGCTTTTAAGAAAGGCCCAGTACAAGGCCATTGCCCTTCATGGCGGCCAGACACAGGGCGACCGGAAGAAAACACTGGAACGCTATCAGGCACAGCCCGGTTCCATTCTTGTCACAACGGATATTGCGGCCCGTGGACTGGATATTGATGACATCCAGCTGGTCGTGAACATGGACCTGCCGCAGACGCCGGAACTCTACATCCACCGCATCGGGAGAACAGCCCGTGCCGGAAAGCAAGGCCGGGCCGTCACCTTCGCTACACTGGCTGAACGGACCCGCCTGCGGGAAATTGAAAAGCACATCCAGTACCGTATCCGCATCATCACGGCGGAAACGCTTTAAAGGCAGCTTTTCCAAAAGGGCATGGCTGTCACACCATGCCCTTTCAATGTCTGCCCTAATCAGGCAGAGGCACGATCATAGATCGGGAAGCGAGCACACAGCTCCTTCACTTCTTTGCGGATACGCTCGAAGGTGGCGTCATCATTCTCATCAGCGCTCAGCACGGAATCAATCATGCGGGCCACCTGACGGAATTCTGCTTCACCGAAACCACGGGCCGTAGCTGCCGGGCTGCCCAGACGCACGCCAGAAGTGACAAACGGCTTTTCAGGATCAAACGGAACGGCATTCTTGTTGGCTGTAATGCCAGCACGCTCCATCAGGGCCTCAGCCTTCTTGCCTGTCACCTTCTTGGGACGCAGGTCCACCAGCACGAGGTGGGTGTCCGTACCACCTGTCACGATGTCGAAACCACATTTCAGCAGCTCATCGGCCAGTGCACGGGCATTTGCCTGCACACGCTGCTGATACTGCTTGAACTCATCCTGAAGGGCCTCACCAAAAGCAACAGCCTTACCAGCGATGACATGCATCAGCGGGCCACCCTGAAGACCGGGGAACACGGCGGAGTTGATCTTCTTGGCGATGTCCGCATCATTGGTCATGATGATGCCACCACGGGGACCACGCAGCGTCTTATGCGTTGTAGATGTCGTGATGTCAGCATGAGGGACCGGGCTCGGATAGATGCCAGCAGCCACGAGCCCAGCGAAATGGGCCATATCCACCATCAGGTAAGCACCGACTTCATCAGCAATCTTGCGGAAGCGGGGGAAGTCAATCACACGGGGGTAGGCAGAGCTGCCAGCCACGATGATGCGGGGCTTATGCTCACGGGCCAGACGTTCCATCTCCTCATAATCGAGCAGACCGTCTTCACCACGCACGCCATACTGCACGGCATTGAACCACTTACCGGAATAGTTCGGAGCGGCACCGTGGGTCAGATGGCCACCAGCAGCAAGGCTCATGCCGAGGATGGTGTCACCGGGCTTTGCCAGCGCCATGAAAGCTGCCTGATTGGCATTGGCACCAGAATGCGGCTGGACGTTGACGAACTCAGCCCCGAACAGTGTCTTCAGGCGCTCAATGGCAAGGTTCTCGACCTTATCCACATCAACGCAGCCACCATAATAGCGGCGGCCCGGCAGACCCTCAGCATATTTGTTGGTCAGGACAGAGCCCTGAGCTTCCATTACGGCGAAGGACGCCATGTTCTCAGAAGCGATCAGCTCGATGCCATCCTGCTGGCGTTCAAGCTCGGCATTCAGGATCGCACTGACTTCATGATCCCGCTCCTTAAGAGGGGCATGAAAGAAAGAATGCAGACCGGCCTGATTGGTGCTTTTGGACATTGTCATCCATCTCCCGCAAAAAAACTCTTTCCTTTCTATAGGCGTGCGAGCCAAGCACGTCTATCGTTGCGGATTAATTACGTTCAAAAAATGCGAGAGTGCCCTTCAATGACCTTGCCCTTCTGGCAGACCAAACAAGTTCCTCCTCCAGAGAGCCAGAATAACGGACTAAAACGTGTGTTTGGCCCGTGGCGTCTGATCGCCATGGGGGTCGGTGTCACCGTGGGGACGGGGCTTTTCTCTCTCACGGGCGTGGCGGCAGGACAGAATGCCGGGCCGGCAGTCATCATTTCCTTCCTCATCGCCGCTATTGCCGCCAGCTTCGCCGGTCTCTGCTATGCCGAACTCGCCGGGATGCTGCCCGCCGGCGGTTCTGCCTATGCCTATGCCTATGCCGGGCTGGGTGAGATCATCGCCTGGATCATCGGCTGGGACCTGATCCTTGAATATACGGTCGGAGCGGCGGCTGTGGCCTCCAGTGCTTCAGGCTATATCGCCTCCCTGCTGCGAGGCTGGGGCATCATCATTGATCCGCGATTACTCAGCCCCCCTATGACCACCGTCACCATGCCGGATGGCCATACGGCGCATGCATGGTGCAATGCACCGGGGATGCTGCTCCTGTTCATCATCACCCTGATGCTGATGCGGGGTACGAATTTCTCCGTGCGTCTGAACTCGCTGGTCGTGGTCATCAAGATGCTGGTTATCATCGGCCTCATCATCGTCTGTACGCCTTTTGTCGATACCAGCCACTTCCATCCCTTCATTCCCGCCAATCAGGGCGAATTCGGGCAGTTTGGCATCAGCGGTATCATGCGGGCGGCAGGTATGGCCTTCTTTGCCTATGTCGGCATTGATATCGTTTCTACAGCGGCACAGGACACAAAGAACCCGCAGCGCAACATGCCCATTGGCATTCTGGGAAGCCTGCTAACCTGCGCCATCATCTATGTCGTCTTTTCAACCATCCTGCTTGGCGTGGTGGATTACCGTGCCCTTGCCCACGACCCCAGCCCTGTCGCCACCGCCATGGATAAAATCCATATGCCGTGGATGGCCGTTCTCGTGAAAATCGGCATCACCTTCGGCTTTATTTCCGTGCTGTTCGGGCTGCTCATCGGGCAGAGCCGTATTGCCATGAACATGGCCGATGACGGGCTTCTTCCCTCTTTCCTTGGCCGCCTGCACAAGGGCACCAGTACCCCATGGACAGCCCATATCATCACAGCTGTGGCCGCTGCCCTACTGGCCGGATGTGTCCCCATTGCTACGCTGGGAGAAATGACCTCCATCGGCACCCTGCTCGCCTTCGTCATTGTCTGCGCTGGCGTGACGGCCCTGCGTTTTCGGGCACCGGATGCTTCACGCAGTTTTCAGGTACCGGGGGGACCGTTTGTGGTCCCTGCGCTGGGAATCATCTCCTGCGCCATTGTTATGGGCTCCATGAGTCCGCTCACATGGGTGCGTCTCATCATCTGGCTGGCTGTGGGATTTGCTGTCTATTTCGCTTATGGCATCAGAAAAAGCAGACTGCGCAACAATTCCATCAAATAGGGTAGAAAATTATAATTTTCTTCCATAGAAGAAGGATCGCTCCGAAAGTGGCACCCTCTCCGGGTGCCGCTGCCGGCTGACGTAACAGCCGGAGCAGATCAGAAACGACCGGACACGGGACCTTCTTCACTATGATGTCATCCCTGTGGCGCAAAAAGGCCATTACCTCCTCTGCCTCATCTTCCACGGGGCTGAAACGTATCTTCGGCACATGGCAACTCATTGCCATTGGGGTCGGTGTTACCATTGGGGCCGGTCTTTTCTCGCTTACAGGCGTGGCGGCGGGGCTTTATGCTGGCCCAGCCATTCCACTGGCCTTTCTCATCGCTGCCATTGCTGCCAGCTTTGCCGGGCTCTGCTATGCCGAGCTGGCCGGGATGATCCCTTCCGGCGGGTCAGCCTATTCCTACGCCTATGCAGCTCTGGGGGAGTTTATAGCATGGGTCATCGGGTGGGACCTGATCCTTGAATATACCGTCAGCACGGCTGCCGTGGCCTCCAGCTGGTCGGGTTATATAGCCTCATTCCTCAAGGACTGGAGGGTCATCATAGACCCCCGGCTGCTGCATCCGCCCATGTCGCTGGTGGAAATGCCTGATGGCCACATGGCTCATGCGTGGTTCAATGCGCCTTGCCTGTTCATTCTCTGGCTGGTCACCATCATGCTGACACGGGGCATGACAGAATCCGCCCGCATGAATGGCCTCATCGTGGGCATCAAGATATGCGTTCTGGTTGGGCTGATCGTAGCCTGTCTTCCTCATATCCAAATGGCGCATTTTCACCCCTTCATTCCTCCTAATGGCGGGCATTATGGGGATTTCGGCTTTAGCGGCGTGATGCGGGCGGCTGGTATGGCGTTTCTGGCTTATATTGGCTTCGATATCGTCTCTACCGCTGCGCATGATACGAAAAACCCTCAGCGTTCGATGCCCTTTGCCATTCTGGGCAGTCAGATCATCTGTGCAGTCGTTTATGTCATCGTATCGGCCGTTCTGGTGGGTGTGGTGGACTACCATCACTTTGCCAATGACCCCAGCCCAGTCGCCACCGTGATGGATGTCGTCAACCTTCCGTGGCTTAGCCTGCTCATCAAGGGGGGCATCTGTCTGGGCTATGTCTCAGTCATTTACGGGCTGCTGATGGGCCAGAGCCGCATCCTGATGAGCATGTCGCAGGATGGTCTGCTACCCGAATTCTTCCGCCGGATGAGCCGCAAAAGCCATACGCCGGTTCCCAGCCATATGCTCAGCTTCCTCGTGAGCGGTCTGCTGGCCTGCTGCCTGCCAATTAATGTTCTGGCTAACATGGCCTCCATCGGCACGTTGACAGCTTTCGTGATTGTCTGTGCGGGCGTAATTGCCCTGCGCTTCACCGCACCTGATGCGCCCCGCACCTTCCGCCTGCCCGGCGGGCCGCTGCTGATTCCCTCTTTGGGCATCCTTTCCTGCGGCAGTGTCATGCTCTCCATGAGCCTGATTACATGGATGCGCCTAATTATCTGGTTGGCCATTGGTGCCGTCATCTATTTCGCTTATAGCATACGGCACAGTCATCTCAGAACGGGGGATCGGACATAGCCTTCCCTGCTGACCGACACCGCAACATCATGGAGCAGATTACATGAGACGGCCTTTCTGGCGCACCAAACCAATATCCCAGACCGGGGCCCCCGATGCAGGGCTGAAGCGTGTGCTGGGTCCGTGGCAACTCATTGCCCTTGGGGTTGGTGTCACCGTTGGGGCGGGTCTGTTCTCCATGACGGGCGTGGCTGCTGGTCAGTATGCTGGCCCAGCCGTGACGCTCTCCTTCATGATCGCCGCTATTGCCTGCGCCTTTGCCGGCCTCTGCTACGCCGAACTGGCAGGCATGATTCCCGAGGCAGGCTCTGCCTACACATATGCCTATACCTCCATGGGGGAAGGCATTGCGTGGATCATCGGCTGGGACCTGATTCTTGAATATACGGTCAATGCCTCCACAGTGGCTTCAAGCTGGTCGGGCTATTTCGGAACCCTCCTTCACCAGATCGGTATCTCGCTTGACCCTCGCCTTCTGGCCCCCACAGGCGCCTCCATCATGACGCCGGACGGGCAATTCGTGCGGGCATGGTTCAATGCACCTGCCATCTTCATCATCTTCGCCGTGACTGCCCTGCTGATGTTCGGCACCAGAGGGTCCAGCAAGATCAACATGGCCATCGTGCTGCTCAAGCTGATTATCATTGGCAGTGTGACGGCTGTCTGCCTACCGCACATCAAAGCCGCTAACCTTCACCCTTTCATCCCCACCAACACGGGGCAGTTTGGCTCCTTCGGGCCGAGCGGTGTGATGCGGGCAGCGGGTTTGATCTTCTTTGCCTATATCGGTTTTGACATCGTCTCCACAGCCGCACAGGATAGCCACAACCCCCAGCGCAATATCCCGCTGAGCGTTCTTGGCAGTCTGGTACTTGCGGCTGTCATCTATGCCGTTTTCTCCTTTGTGATTGTTGGTGTCGTCAATTACCGCGCCATGCTGCACGATCCCAACCCGGTCGCTACGGTGCTGCACAGCCTGCATATCCCTTGGTTCTCTGCCCTTGTGACACTGGGAATTGCACTGGGCTATATCTCAGTCATTTACGGGCTGCTGATGGGCCAGAGCCGTGTGTGCCTCTCCATGGCTAAGGATGGCCTGTTACCACCGCTTTTTGAAAAGCTGAATGAACGCAGCCGAACCCCGTGGACATCCCATATCCTCACGGCCATCGTTGCCAGCATTCTGGCTGCCTGCCTGCCCATCGACATCCTCGGCAAGATGACATCCATCGGAACGCTGCTAGCCTTCATCATCGTCTGCTTCGGCGTGATGGTGCTGCGCCTACGCCAGCCTGACGCCGTCCGCCGCTTCCGGACACCGGGCGGGCCGTTCCTCGTGCCCATCCTTGGCATTATCTCCTGCGGTGCCGTCATGCTCTCCATGGACCTCATGACATGGGTCCGTCTGGCACTCTGGCTTGTCATCGGCATGGGCATTTATGCCTGCTACGGACTGCACCGCAGTCGCCTGAAACATACCCATCACTAAACATCTATAACCACCCCATCAGCCTGCCGCCTGATGGGGTGGTTTTTTGGGTCTGGTCAGATGACCTGACAGAAGGCATCATGCCCGCATGATGATGACTTCTTTCCCTCACACACGCTTACGCCGCAACCGCCATGATGAGGCGACACGCCGCCTTGTCAGCGAAACTCACCTACATATCGATAACCTGATCTGGCCGATTTTCGTTTGTGAAGGCGAAAACCAGCGCCAGAAGGTAAAGGCCATGCCGGGCGTGGAACGTGTCAGTCTGGACCTTCTAGCTGAGCATGTTCGCCCGGCTGTAGAGCTTGGCATCCCTGCCGTAGCGCTGTTTCCTGTCACACCGCTGGAGATACGGGACGAAAAAGGCACAGAGGCCCTGAACCCCAATAACCTCATGTGTCGAGCTGCACGGACGCTAAAAGCAGCTTATCCTGAGCTAGCCCTCATTGGCGATGTAGCACTGGACCCCTACACCTCTCACGGCCATGACGGGCTGGTTCAGGATGGTCAGATTCTGAATGATGAATCTGTTGAGGTCCTCCGCCAACAAGCCCTCAATCAGGCTAAAGCGGGCATCGACATCATTGCTCCTTCCGACATGATGGACGGCCGAATCAAGGCTATCCGGGCTACGTTGGATGAGAATGGCTGCCAGACAACGCGCATCATGGCTTATGCGGCCAAATATGCCTCTGCCTTCTATGGGCCGTTCCGCAATGCTCTCGGCTCTGATGCTCTGCTGGGTGGCGACAAGAAAAGCTACCAGATGAATCCCGCCAACAGCGATGAGGCCCTGCGTGAAGTCGCCATGGACCTCGCAGAGGGGGCGGACATGATTATGGTCAAGCCGGGAATGCCCTATTTGGACATCATCCGCCGGGTCCGTGATCATTTTGCAGCCCCGACCTTCGCCTATCAGGTCTCCGGGGAATATTCGATGATTATGGCGGCCATTGAAAATGGATGGCTGGACCGTGAAAAAACCATTCTGGAAAGCCTCACGGCCTTCCGCCGTGCAGGTTGCCACGGCATCCTGACCTACTTTGCTGTCGAAGCCGCCCGCCTCCTGCGTGCCCGATAACATGATCTCTGCCCCCTCTCCTGCCCGCAGGAAGCGGGGCAGTTTAGCCTATAAGGCTGGGCTGGAAGCGGAGACTCTGGCTGCAGAGTTTTTGCTTGGGCAAGGTTACTCTCTACTGGGCCAGCGCATCAGGACCCCATACGGCGAGCTTGATCTTTTGGTGGCCAATGAGGATTGGTTGCTGGCCATTGAGGTCAAGCAGCGCACGACATTGGCTGATGCCCGCTATGCCCTCTCCCACAGGCAAGGCCAACGCCTCCTACGCGCCTTTGGCTTTATCATTGAAACACGGCCGGACTGGCAGCGCCCCAATAACCGGCTGGACGTTCTCATTATTGACGGGCAAGGAGCAATCGAACACATCGAAGACGCTCTACGCCTTTCTTGAGCCCACAAAAAGAAACCCCATGAAGCTCCGAAAGCTCATGGGGTAGGTACTTCAAGCCATCCGAAATAATAACGGATTCAGCCGCGGCGGCGATGAGTATTCCGCTGATGCTTGCTGACCACATGGCCATGGAAGGCCACAGTCCGCACAGCCGCACCATGATGAGAAGAATGCGCTGAAGCAAGACGAACAGGTGCAGCATGCCAGTGAGAGGCAGCAGGCTTGTGCAGTGCCACATGATGAAACTGATGAAATGCCGAAGGCGGTGCAATCAGCGCACTGAATGTCAGCTTGCTCGCTTCATGCTCTGTCAAAACACGATCCGCATGAGCTGCGGGAGCAGAAGCCAGCCCTGCAAACCCCAGAAGCCCAAAAAGAACCCCTCCCTTAAGGGATTTCACCATGTCACTACTCCCTCAACTTCCTCATCCCGCACGACCAGAGCAGGGACGGAACCTTTCGCCACAAATGATGAGCAGTCTAACCACGACATGCAAAGGAAAGCAATGTCAGACGTAACATCCCAGCATTTATTTAATAAAGCACCGCCCCCTACTGCCAGAATTCAGCCGGCGTTCTTCAGCAGACCCTTTTCTGCCAGCAAGCTTTCCAGCTCACCGCTCTGATACATGTCGGTCACGATGTCGCAGCCACCGATGAACTCACCCTTCACATAAAGCTGCGGGATGGTCGGCCATTGAGAGAAATCCTTGATCCCCTGACGCATCTCAGGGCTCTCAAGCACATTCTCCGTCTCAAACTCCACACCCACATGGGTCAGAATCTGCACGACACGAGCAGAGAAACCGCACTGCGGGAACTGCTTGTCGCCCTTCATGAAAAGCATGACGGGGTTCTTATCCACCAGAGACTGGATGGTCTGAAAAACAGCTTCACTCATTTGATCACGTCCTCTTAATCAGTCAGGCGTCCGTGTCTTCACGGCGAGAGCATGAAGCTCCGTTCCGACACGGTTCCCGAAAGCTTCATAAACCAGCTTATGCTGTCTCACCCGTGGGACGCCACGGAATGTTTCGCTGATGACCTCGCAGGCAAAATGGTCACCATCGCCTGCAAGATCTTCAACCATAATCTCCGCATCGGGGAAAGCGGCCCGGAGGGTCTTTTCAATCTCGTCTGCTGTCATCATGGTCGAAACCTCCTTATGTCCGTTCTTTCAGGGAAGTTCATCCAGATGCACGACAGGCGCATCGTCTTCCTGCTTCCCCATGAAGCGAGGGAAGAAAGAAGCATGCTGCTTCCGCAGATGCTGGACCGGCACAGCCATGTCGCCAAGCTTCAAGGCATTACCACCAGCACGTCCCAGACGGCGCACCGGAACACCAGCAGCCTGAGCAGCCTTCACCACAGCATCAGCCTGCTTCGTGGCCAGAACATAGCGGGCCTGATCTTCAGCAAACCAGAAAACATGTTCTGGCAGAGCATCCGGGCCTTTCTCAAGGGAACAACCCACATTGCCAGCCATCGCCATTTCAGCCAGAGCCACGATCAGGCCACCATCAGCCACGTCATGACAGGCTTCAACAGCGCCCTTCTGGATCTGCTCACGCACGAAATCACCGTTCTGCCGTTCCGCAGCGAAATCAACAGCCGGAGGAGCACCTTCCTCACGACCAAGGATTTCCTTCAGCCACATGGACTGACCAAGCTCACCCTTGGTCTCACCAACCAGAAGCAGCTCACCATCCTGCGGCATGGCCAGACCGACAGCTTTCTGCACGTCCTCCAGAACACCCACGCCACCGATCACAGGGGCAGGCTGGATGGCCGTCACTGACCCATCATCACCACGGGTCTCATTGTACAGGGAGACGTTACCGCTGACGACTGGGAAGTCCAGCGCACGACCAGCATCGCCAATGCCTTTCACGGCTTCGACAAACTGCGTCATGATGCGCGGATTTTCCGGGCTGGCGAAGTTCAGGTTATCCGTCATGGCCAGAGGCTTGGCGCCTGTGGCTGTCAGGTTACGCCAGACTTCCAGCACGGCCTGAGCCCCACCAATGTAAGGGTCAGCCTGCCCATAACGAGGCGTACAGTCTGTCGTCATGGCGAGACCACGATCGGTCCCCTCCACCCGGACGATAGCTGCATCAGCGCCGCCGGGACGCTGCACGGTCTGACCACCAACACCGCTATCATACTGGTTCCAGATCCATGCACGGGATGCCCCGTTGGCACTGGACAGAAGACGGAGTAACCCCTTCTCAACACCGCACGGATCAGCAGGCGGTACCAGAGCAGGCTGGCGCTCATACTTCATGGTCGGACGGTCATAGATCGGGGCTTCATCAGCCAGCGGGCCCAGCGGAATATCCGCCTCGACCTTCCCGTTATGACGCACCGTAATCCGCCCGCTGTCAGTCAGCTTACCGACAATGGCGAAATCCAGTTCCCACTTCTCGAAAATCTTACGGGCTGCTTCTGTCCGGTCCGGACGCAGCACCATGAGCATACGCTCCTGACTTTCCGAGAGCATCATCTCGTAAGCCTGCATGTTGGCTTCACGCTGCGGAACGTGATCAAGGTCCAGATCAATCCCGACCCCGCCCTTGCTGGCCATTTCCACGGCAGATGAGGTCAGACCGGCGGCCCCCATATCCTGAATGGAAATCACCGCATCGGTCGCCATCAGCTCAAGGCAGGCTTCCAGAAGCAGCTTCTCGGTGAAGGGGTCACCCACCTGTACAGTCGGCCGCTTGGAGCTGGATTCAGAATCGAACTCAGCGGAAGACATTGTGGCCCCGTGGATGCCATCACGGCCCGTCTTGGACCCGACATAAACGACAGGGTTCCCCACGCCGGCCGCAGCAGACAGGAAAATACGATCCTGACGGGCCAGCCCGACCGTCATCGCATTGACCAGCGGGTTGCAGTTGTAAGAGCTGTGGAAGTTCACCTCACCGCCAACAGTCGGCACACCCATGCAGTTGCCGTAGCCGCCAATCCCACGGACGACACCATCCACGACACGCTTGGTATCTTTATGGGACGGATCACCAAAACGCAGAGCATTCAGGTTCGCAATGGGGCGGGCACCCATCGTGAACACGTCACGCAGAATACCGCCAACACCCGTAGCTGCCCCCTGATAGGGTTCAATAAAGGATGGGTGGTTATGGCTCTCCATCTTAAAGACAGCCGCCAGCCCTTCCCCGATATCAATCACACCGGCATTTTCACCCGGACCATGAATGACCCACGGTGCCTTGGTCGGCAATGTCTTGAGATGCAGGCGTGATGACTTATACGAACAGTGCTCGGACCACATGACGGAGAAAATGCCAAGCTCTGTCAGGCTCGGCGTCCGCCCCATGATGTTCAGCACGGTCTCATATTCGTCATCTTTCAGACCGAAAGAGCGCGCCAGCTCAATATCAACAGGTGCTGCTGTCATCAGCCCAGTGCCTCCATGATCCCGGTAAAGAGTGGCAGACCATCCGTTCCGCCCAGAATCTCCTCAGTCAGATTTTCAGGATGCGGCATAAGACCACAGACACGGCGGTTCTCACTCAAAACGCCAGCAATGGAACGGGCACTGCCATTCATATTCACATGCTCATCGCTGTCCTTCACATGCCCTTCCGCCGTGCAGTAACGGAAAGCCACACGGCCTTCGCCTTCCAGACGGTCCAGCACATCGGGGGCAGCCGTATAGTTACCATCCCCATGCGCCATGGGGGCACGGAACACGTCACCATGTTTCCAGCCGGAGGTGAAGATGCTGTCCCGGCCTTCCACCTTCAGATGACAGTCCTGAGACAGGAAGCGCTGACCCGCATTCCGCAGGAGCGCTCCCGGCAGAAGCTGAGATTCCGTCAGAATCTGAAAGCCATTACAGACACCGAGGATATAGCCCCCCTTCTCCGCAAACTGGCGAACAGCCTTCATGATGGGAGAATGAGCCGCCATGGCCCCGCTGCGGAGATAGTCCCCAAAGCTGAAACCACCGGGAAGCACGATCAGATCAAGCCCATCGACATTATCCTGCTGATGCCAGAGCATCTGCGGTGTCTTGCCGGATACCACCCGGAAGGCCTGAGCCATATCGCGCTCCCGATTGGTGCCCGGAAAAACAACGATACCTGTTTTCATTTACTGTCTATTGTCCTCTGACTGTACCACTGGTGCAGATGCAACGGGTCGTACCGTGGAAGCACACGGATAATTGTCATGCAGGGCACGATAGATGCCACGACCGGCTGGTTCATTCAGGGCGTCTTCATGGCCAGCATACCAGCCGACCACCAGAGCACGGAGCTGTGCCCCCCGGATTTCCTTCGGAACACAGAAGGCCACCGGCGTATGCACACCCTCAACCGTGGAATAGTTGCGCGCCCAGACTTCGCTGTCCATTGTCCCAGCCAGATAGCCATCACAAGCCAGCATCCCGCTCTCATGCGTGCACATGGAGACCAGGCCACGGCCCGGCAGGGAGGAAATATTCTGGGCCTCAGCACGCTGCTCAACATACATGCCGGCCATCCCGGTGGGGCAGGCATAGTTATCATGCAGGGCCTGATACACGGCACGGCCAGCAGGCTGGCTTGCTGCCGTCTCATGTCCAGCCAACCAGCCAACTACGAGAGACCGCACCTGAATCCCCTTAATACCCGCGGGAAGACAGAAAGCCGTTGCGGGGCGGGCACCAACCAGTGCACCAAAACTTTGAGACCATGCGGCACCATCTACCACACCTGCCAGATAGGACCCGCACGCAGCGCGCTTGGATTCTTTCCGGCAGAGGTCTCCCAGTTCGATCCCGGACAGGGAAGAAATGCGCTGTGCATGAGCAGCCGTACCGAAGAACATGCAGGCAGCACCTAGCAGCAGAGCAAACCCCGTCTTCTGAACAGGCGTCATACAGTAACCTCCACATGGAAGTCCTCAATCACCTCATTCGCCAGTAGGGCACGAGCCATTTCCTCGCCCTTCTTCTTGGCGGCTTCGGCATTATCGGCCTTTACATGCAGGTCCACCACACGGCTGATACGCACATGGGAGGCTCCTTCAAACCCCAGAGAATGCAGCGCATGTTCCACTGCCTTGCCCTGCGGGTCCAGAACACCATCCTTCAGATAGACGAAAACCCTGACCTTCATTGTACACCCTCCACAGATACATTCTCACCTTGTCCGTTTTCCGGGAGGATGCCAAGACGGCGCGCCACTTCCTGATAAGCCTCGCCTACACCACCCATATCCCGGCGGAACCGATCCTTGTCCATTTTTTCCTGTGTGCGGCTGTCCCAGAGGCGGCAGTTATCTGGCGAAATTTCATCAGCCAGAACGATCCGCATCTCCTCACCCTGCCAGAGGCGACCAAACTCCAGTTTGAAATCCACCAGAGTGATACCGACACCCGTAAACAGCCCGCAGAGGAAATCATTCACCCGTAAGGCAAGGCTCTGGATCTCCTCAAGCTCCTGCGGATGCGCCCAACCGAATGTTGCAATATGTTCCTCAGAAATCAGAGGATCATTCAGCGCATCATTCTTGTAGTAATATTCCACAAGAGTACGCGGCAGACGGTCGCCTTCCGGCAGGCCAAAACGCTTGGACAGAGACCCCGCCACGACATTCCGGACCACAACCTCCAGAGGGATGATCTCCACCTCACGCACCAGCTGCTCACGCATGTTCAGGCTGCGGATGAAGTGCGTGGGAATGCCCAGCTCCCCCAGACGCTGCATCAGATATTCACTGATCCGGTTATTGAGAACGCCCTTGCCGGTAATGATGCCACTCTTGGCACCATTGCCTGCCGTTGCATCATCCTTGAAATACTGGACCACCGTCCCCGGCTCGGGCCCCTCAAAGATAATCTTGGCTTTTCCCTCATAAATCTGCCGACGGCGAGCCATGTCATTCAATCCTTACTTGATGCACCTACAGGTTCGTCCGGGCACCCTAGCACAGCCGGGTGCCCTTATACGAGACTGCGATCAGACGGGATTATCCCCGCCGGGTCCTTAGCCAAAAATGCGGGCGAAAATCTGATCCACGGCACGCAGATGACGTGCCGGGTCCAGCGCATCATCAAGGACGGCTTTCTCAACCCGTTCGGCAACGGCAGGATCGGCTTCCAGATTCTCACGGAAGGTCCGGCCTTCCGGGGTGCCAAGCTTGGTCCATGTCTCCATGGCGGCACGCTGGACGATACGATAAGCATCCTCACGGGAAATACCAGCACGGGCCAGCACCAGAAGAACCTCGCCAGAATGCACCACACCGCCAAGGCTTTCCACATTGGCAAGCATCTGGTCCGGATAGACCACCAGCTTCTCCATCATGCCAGACAGACGGGCCAGTGCAAAATCCAGCGTAATCGTGCCATCCGGGCAGATGTTCCGCTCCACGGAGGAGTGGCTGATGTCACGCTCGTGCCACAGAGCCACATTCTCCAGCGCCGGAGTAACATAGGAACGGATCAGACGGGCCAGACCTGTCAGATTTTCAGACAGAACCGGGTTCCGCTTATGCGGCATGGCCGAGCTGCCCTTCTGGCCAGCATGGAAGAATTCCTCGGCTTCACGCACTTCAGAACGCTGAAGGTGGCGCACTTCCGTTGCCAGACGCTCAATGCCGCTGGCGATCACGCCAAGAGCACAGAAGAAGGCTGCGTGACGATCACGGGGGATCACCTGTGTGGAGACAGATTCAGCCTTCAGACCCAGATGCTTCGCCACATATTCTTCCACTTCTGGAGAGATATGGGCATAAGTTCCCACAGCCCCGGAAATGGCACAGATGGCGATTTCCTCACGAGCGACTTCAAGACGGCGGCGGTTACGGGCGAACTCAGCATAGTGACCAGCCAGCTTCTGGCCGAAGCTCATCGGCTCCGCATGAATGCCATGGCTGCGCCCGATGGTGACGGTGTGCTTATGCTCATGCGCACGCTTCTTCAGCGCAGCAAGGAGGATATCCATATCCTCCAGAAGAATGTCTGTGGCCTGCGTCAGCTGCACGGCAAGGCAGGTATCCAGCACATCGGAAGATGTCATGCCCATATGGACAAAACGGCTTTCCGGCCCGACTTTCTCCGCCAGCCATGTCAGGAAGGCAATGACATCATGACGGGTTTCCGCTTCAATCTCATCAATCCGGGCCACGTCTGCATCGGAGAATGCCGCCATAGCCGCATCGCCCTTGGTACGGATGACCTTGGCAGCCTCCTCCGGGATTTCTCCCCTACGGGCGAGGGCCTCACAGGCCAGAGCCTCGATCTCGAACCAGATGCGGTAACGGTTGACAGGGGACCAGATGGCCGTCATCCGAGGGCGCGAATAGCGGGGAACCATGACGTAACTCCTGCAGGAAAAGCAATCCAGCCCTGATTAGCCTAAATGGTACCCTTTTGCCCAGAGGTGATAAGGAGAATAGATCTGCTTTTGCAGAGGGCGTAGTAGCACGGCCAGCATCATACTCCGGATGAATGATCTGCCTCACATCTGGTGTATTTTCCGTCTATACGGTCGAGAACAATGATATATGCTGGACACTGACAACGTATAGTATGGCCATGTCTCCTACCTATTTCATCCTGATGGTCTGCCTGACCATCATCCTCAATCTGGCTCTCAGCGGTTACAATGTGGTGATCCTTAAACGGATCATCGACAGCATAAGACCGACCAGACCCGATGGCGAGATTCAGGAACGCTCCTCACGGCAGGCTATCCTGTCATGCCGGCGTAAGGCCCTGATATTCGGGACAATGCTGGCCGCCTTCCTCAGGATCGGCCTGACTCTCATCCTGAGTGACCTTCTCATATTCTCCTACACCAAGATTGCGGCAGGCATTCTGCTGCTATGGACAAGCTGGGCTCTTTTCCGCACGCTCACCCGGCCTGCCCCGGAGGAAGAAAGCACCCATTCCACCAGTCTGGCCGAAGCCATACCGCAGATCATTATTGCGGACCTTGCCCTTGGTCTCGACAATATTCTGGGTGTTGCCTGCATTTCCGTCAATCATCACGCCATCCTCATCATCGGGCTGATCGTTTCAATTCTCGTCATCACATTTGGTGTCATGCTTACCCCGGCCCTCATGCTTCGTCTGCGTTGGGCAGGCTGGGCGGGACTGGTCATCATGATAGGGCTCAGTATCCACCTTATCATTCGGGGGTATCATGACGCCTTTCTCATCCACTGACGCCATGACAACAGCCCGCCGGACAGCCCTTCTCCTCTTAGGCAGCTTTTTCTGTCTAACCACGACAGCCATGGGAGATGACACAGACCGCACACTGGAACGTGAACTTGGCCTTGTGCCACCTCCTGCCACCTCGCAAGCCACATCTTCCCGCCTTAATGAATGGAAGGCCCTGACCGCCCCCGGTGGAACCGCCTATCCTGTCAGCCGTTATGCGGCATTTCTTCACCAGCAACCTGCATGGCCTTTGCAGAAACGGATTGAAAGCCGTTATGAAAAGGCCCTTCTGGCAGATGCATCCCCCCAGACACGCCGCACATTCTGCCCGGCCTTTCCTATAACCCAGCGTGCTCTCCTCTCAGCCTGCGCGTCTTTTCTGCCGGACCTGCCCGCACGAGCAAGACAGCTCTGGAGAGAGATGGACATGGGACCTGATGAGACCCGTCTGTTTCTTGCTCGTTTTTCCTCTTTCCTGACAGCTGACGATGACCTGAAACGCTATGGCAAGCTGGAAAGTACAGGTTCACTTGCCGCAGCCCGGCAACAGCTTCAACGTCTACCTGCCGATATGCGGCCCTTGCTGAACCCCAGACTGGCTAACCGCTTTGCCACACCTGACGCAGATTCTGCCTTCTGGAACAGCGCTGGCAACAACGATGCCGCACTAACCTATTATCGGCTGAAATATCTGCGACTACATGACAGGCTGGATGAAGCCCAGCAACTCTGGCAACAGGCCAACATAACGCAAACCGTCATCCGCCCTGCTCCGACCTCCGTGCAATGGCAGGATGAACGCACAAGTTTTGTCCGTGCTCTGCTCCGCTCAAACACACCGGACGCTGCCAGAATCAGCTTCGATCTCCTCAATACCATTCCGGCCGGCGCCCACACGCCCGACAGCCACCTCATGGCAGGCTATGTAGCCCTTACCCTCCTGCATGATCCGGATCAGGCACTGCCTCATTTCAAAGCACTCTCTACCGAAACAGATCTAAACAGGCAGGCCACCGGCCTCTACTGGATGGCACGAACAGCAGAAGCCCGTCACGCCAATGATGCGATGACCCTCTACAAAAAAGCAGCCTCATTACCCACGACATTTTATGGCCAGCTTGCTCTGGCCCAGACACTCCGCACCCCTTTTCTGACATCAAGTACACGAGACGACCGCTTTCTAGCAGCCCTGAAACAACAGTTAGACAAACTTCCCGCCCCCCCTCCCGGCGGAAGGCTTCCCCGTCCAGACCTCGTAGATGCGGCAACACGGCTTCAACAGGCAGGCGACATGATGAACGCCTCCCTGTTCCTCACCTTCCTTCAGGCACGGACACAGGGGGACAAGGCAGCCCAACCCGCCATTGCCCGACTAGCTCTCTCCATGAATCTGCCCAAAGCCGCCATTCTGGCCTCACGCCAGATGATGCGTCAGGGAAGCTCTCTTTATCCGGCAGGATATCCTACTCTTGATGTTGCAATTCCTTCACCCCTACCGGATGGCCTGATGCCTGCCTTGATCCGACAGGAAAGCAGCATGGATGAATTTGCTGTCAGCCCCCGCCACGCTCTTGGACTAACCCAGCTTCTTTTCCCAACAGCGCAGGAAACAGCCCGCCGTCATCAACTACCTTACAGGCTGACCTCTCCGCTCAACCTACTCGATCCGAACATCAACATTACAATCGGGAGCCTGTTCATGGCGGACCTGTACGCCCGCTTTGGCAATGTGCTGCCCTATGCACTGGCGGCCTATAATGCGGGCCCGTCCCGCTCCCAACAGTGGCAGACACAAATGAATAGCCCAGCCTCCCCGACCACAGCGGATGAAGAAACCATGTTACGCTGGATTATGCTGATCCCATACAAAGAGACCCGCTTCTATATTGAACATATTGAGACGGACATGTCTCTTTATGCTCTAGCTACAAAAAAAGCGGCCCATTGAGGGCCGCCTTTCCCACTGACAGACAGATGTCTGCGATCAGTTAGCCGGAGCTGCATCCGGAACAGGCTGCTGAGAAGGAGCCTGCGGGGCCGGGGCCTGCGGAGCAGCCGGCTGAGCGGACTTCTGCAGGGAAGACGCATTCAGGTCGTCAGTAGCCTGCGGAGCCTTGCCGTCTTCCTTCTTCGGAGCAGCATGCTTCATGCCGCACTTCTTGCCGTGGTGGTGGTGAGCGCCACGAGCGTGGTGAGCAGCACCTGTGTGTGTAGCATCAGCAGCAAAAGCCGGAGCGGCAGCAGCTGTCAGACCGATCAGGGCGATAGCAGAAAGGGACAGTTTCTTCATAAAATCCTCCTCAATCATCCTTCCATGTGATGATGGGGGTATTTTAGGACGAATATTTCTTCAAGACAATCACACTTATCTAAAAGAAATATTACATAAAAAACAGCTTTCTATCTGCCGTATTTTTACTACGGCGAAGCATTCTCTTTACGGAAGCTGCTGGTCGTTCCCCTTGGGTGGCCCGTAAATCTTACCTGCCCGTGTAATAAAAGCCTTCACCATGAGGCGAACACCCTCATTGAAGACCATCCCGATAGCATTCCGCAGAAGACGAGACCGAAACTCGAAATCCACGAAGAAATCAACACGGCACCCCTGCCCTTCCGGGGTGAAGGTCCAGACATTCTTGAGATGCTTAAAAGGACCACGCTCATAACCCACGATGATACGATCGGGACGCTCCAGCCGTACACGGCTTGTATAGCTCTCCCGAAACGGCCCAAAGCCGATTGTCAAATCAGCCAGCAGCTCATGTTCCGTACGGGACCGGACAACGGAACGGACACACCATGGCAGAAACTCGGGATATTTACCCACATCCGCCACTAGATCGAAAAGCTGCTCAGCGGAGTACGGGATCACTCTCTGCTCGGCATGTGTCGGCATCAATCCTGACCTTTTTTCAGACGGCGTGCCCGGGCCTCACGCAGTTCGGCAAAGTCCCGATCCGCATGATAGGAAGACCGGGTCAACGGCGATGAACTGACCTGAAGAAAGCCCTTTGCACGGGCCATAGCCCCATAATCAGCAAATTCATCCGGTGTGACGAATGACTTTACCGCAGCATGTTTAACCGTTGGCTGCAAATACTGCCCCAGAGTCAGGAAGTCGACATCCGCAATACGGAAATCATCCATCACCTGCGCTACTTCCATCTTTTCCTCACCCAATCCCAGCATCATACCGGATTTGGTGAAGATAGACGGATCAAGCTTCTTGACGTCATCCAGAAGGCGGACGGACTGATAGTAGCGGGCACCCGGACGAATACCCGGATAAAGCCGAGGAACAGTCTCGATGTTATGATTGAACACGTCAGGTCGGGCTTCCACCACCACTTCCAGTGCACCCGGCTTCCGCAGAAAGTCCGGTGTCAGGATTTCGATGGTCGTGTCGGGGGAAGATGCCCGAACAGCAGCAATCACATCAGCAAAATGCTGGGCCCCACCATCAGGCAGGTCATCACGATCCACGGATGTGATGACCACATGCTTCAGCCCCAGCTTGGCCACAGCCTCTGCCACATGAGCGGGCTCGTCAGGGTCCAGCTTGTTGGGCAGACCTGTCGTGACGTTACAGAAGGCGCAGGCCCTCGTACATATCTCGCCCATGATCATCATGGTCGCATGGCGCTGGGACCAGCACTCCCCGATATTCGGGCAGGCTGCTTCTTCACAGACAGTCGCCAGGCCATGCTTGCGCATCAGCTCTCTTGTTTCATCATAGACGGGATTGTTGCCCGGAGCCTTCACCCGAATCCATGAAGGTTTCTTCTGGATCGGGTTATCCGGCCGGTGGGCTTTTTCTGGATGGCGTATGGCCGCCATACGCTCCCGCTGATGATTGATAACGATACGCTGAACCATGAATTAGATGTGCAGTGCACCCTCGTAAGCGGCAAGGACAGCCTCATGCATCGTCTCGGAAATGGTCGGATGCGGGAAGACTGTTTCCATCAGCTCAGCATCTGTCAGCTCACCCGTGCGGGCGATGACATACCCCTGAATCATCTCCGTCACTTCGGAGCCGATCATATGAGCACCAAGCAGCTCGCCTGTTTCGGCATCGAAGACCGTCTTCGTCATGCCGTCTGGCTCACCCATGGCTACAGCCTTACCGTTGGCAAGGAAGGGGAAACGCCCGACACGGACCTTATAGCCCTCTGCCTTGGCCTTCTCCTCACTCAGCCCCACGGAAGCGACCTGCGGGCGAGCATAGATGCAGCCCGGAATGTTGCGGGCATGCAGCGGTTCCGGAGAACGGCCACTGATCTTCTCAACACAGATCACACCTTCATGGCTTGCCTTGTGAGCCAGCCACGGCGGAGCCGCCACGTCACCAATGGCGTAGATACCCGGTTCACCCGTACGGCAGAACTCGTCTGTCTGGATGTGAGAACGGTCAACCTTGACCTTCGTGCCCTCAAGACCGAGGTCTTCCACATTGCCAACAATACCAACAGCGCAGATCACACGGTCCACCGTCAGATCAACCTTGCCCTTGGCCGTTTCGATCGTGGTGGAGACCTCATTGGCACCCTTCTTCAGCGGACCGACCTTGGCACCCATATGGATGGTCATGCCACGCTTCTCGAAGGCCTTATGCGCCTGTGCGCTGATCTCGGCATCTTCTGTCATGAGGATACGATCAGCCACCTCGGCAATCGTCACCTCACAGCCAAGGTCACGGTAGAAGGAGGCGAACTCAATGCCAATGGCACCGGAACCAATGACCAGAAGACGCTTGGGCAGCGTATCCGGCGTCATGGCCTCACGGGCACCCCAGATGAGCTTACCATCCGTCTCCAGACCGGGAAGCTGACGCCCCCGTGCCCCGGTAGCCAGAATGACATGTGGTGCACGGATCTGCCCCGTTTCCTTGCCGTCCTTCGTGATGGAGACCTTATGGGCCTCCCCTGCACGACCGGCCAACTTGCCACGACCATCAAAGGTCTTGACCTTGGCCTTCTTCAGCAGGTGAGCAACGCCCTTGCCCATCCTGTCTGCCACGCCACGAGAGCGCTTCACGATAGCAGCAAGGTCAAAGGACGGCTGACTGGCAGAAAGGCCATATTCCTGAAGATGACCCAGCGTATGATACACCTCAGCGGAACGCAGCAGGGCCTTTGTGGGGATACAACCCCAGTTGAGGCACACGCCGCCCATATGGGTGCTCTCTACCAGAGCCACATTCATACCAAGCTGGCTGGCCCGCAGGGCGGCCACATAGCCCCCCGGACCGCCACCGATCACAATAAGATCAAAAAGGTCAGACATGAATCAAAGCACCAGAGAATAAGGGTTCTGAATAAGGTCACGCAGCACATTGAGCCACTGCGCACCAAGAGCACCATCCACGGCACGATGATCCACCGAGAGCGTGGCTGTCATGACAGTTGCCACAGCCAGCTCACCATCCCGCACCACAGGGCGTTTCTCACCAGAGGCAACGGCCAGGATGGCAGCCTGCGGCGGATTGATGATGGCGGCGAAATCCTTCACGCCAAACATGCCCATGTTGGAGATGGAGAACGTCCCGCCCTGATAATCCTCAGGAGAGAGTTTGCCATCACGAGCACGGGTCGCAAGGCTGCGGGCCTCCTGACTGATTTCCTTGAGGCTCTTGCGGTCAGCCTGACGGATGACCGGCGTCACCAGCCCATCCGGTATGGAGACAGCCATGGAAATGTCCACATCCTCAAAATGCAGCATCTCGGCTTCGGTGAACTGGACATTCAGACCCGGCAGCTTCTTCAGAGCCAATGCTACGGCCTTGATGACCATGTCATTGACGGAAATCTTGCAGCCTTCAGCCTCAAGAGCCTTGTTCAGCTGGCTGCGCAGAGCCAGCAGGGCATCCAGCTCGATATCAACCGAGACATAGAAATGCGGAACCTGTGTCTTGGACTCTGTCAGGCGGCGGGCAATGACCTTCCGCATGCCAGAATGCTTCACATGCTCGACATGGCCCGCTGCTGGTGCCGCAGAATGGGCCGCCGGAGCAGGCTTCTGCCCCTTCGCCTTCTCTACGTCACGGCGCAGGATACGGCCATTAGGGCCTGTCCCTGTCAGGCTGGCAATATCGACCCCATGCTCTTTAGCCACACGGCGGGCCAACGGAGAAATGAAAATACGCTCGCCCTTGCCCTTGTCAACCACAGCAGGCTTCTTATCGGGATCGAAAGAAGAAATTTCGATCGGGGCCGGTTTTTCCGCCTTGGCCTCGGTCTTTTCCTCTACCGCAGGCTTGTTACCGGCAGCCGGAGCGTCCGGAACGTCTTCACCCTCGTCCACCAGAATGGCGATCGGGGTTTTCACGGCGACATTCTCGGTCCCCTCCGGGATGAGGATTTTCCCGAGGATACCCTCATCCGCGGCTTCCACTTCCATGGTGGCCTTGTCGGTCTCAATCTCGGCGATCACATCGCCAGACTGGATCATGTCACCTTCTTTTTTAAGCCAGCGGGCAACAGTCCCTTCCGTCATGGTCGGAGACAGGGCCGGCATTAAAATATTGATCGCCATTGGTTTCAGTCTCCAAACTGCTTGCGCACAGCTTCAACAATCCATTCCGGCTTGGGCAGAGCCAGCTTCTCCAGATTTGCTGCATAAGGGAGAGGAATATCCAGCCCACAGACACGAGCCGGAGGCGCATCCAGCCAGTCAAAAGCCTGCTCAACCGCAATGGTGCAGATTTCGGAGCCAATACCTGCGACAGGCCAGCCTTCTTCCACCGATACGATACGGCTGGTCTTCTTCACGCTCTTGATGATCGTTTCCGTATCCAGAGGGCGCAGAGTCCGCAGGTTGATGACCTCAGCATCAATGCCCTGCTCGGCCAGAAGCTCAGCAGCCTCCAGAGCCACACCGACCATGATGGAGAACGCCACCAGCGTTACATCCTTACCTTCACGCTCAATCTTGGCCTTGCCAATCGGCAGGATGAAGTCTTCATCTACCGGGCACGGGAACTTCTTACCGTACAGAATCTCATTTTCCAGAACCACAACCGGGTTCGGATCACGAATGGCCGCACGGAGCAGACCCTTGGCATCAGCGGCAGACCACGGAGCCACAACCTTCAGTCCCGGGATATGGGCATACCAGCTGCCGAAGCACTGGGAATGCTGGGCACCAACACGGGCAGCCGCCCCGTTGGGACCACGGAACACGATCGGGCAGGACATCTGACCGCCGGACATATAACGTGTCTTAGCGGCCGAGTTGATGATGTGATCCACCGCCTGCAGGGAGAAGTTCATCGTCATGAACTCAACGATCGGCTTCACGCCAGAGAGGGCGGCACCAACGGCCATACCTGTGAAACCATGCTCCGTGATCGGCATGTCCATGACACGCTTAGCACCGAACTCGTCCAGCAGACCCTGACTGACCTTATAAGCGCCCTGATACTGGGCGACTTCTTCACCGAGCAGGAAGACATCTTCATCACGGCGCATCTCGGCAGCCATGGCATCACGCAGCGCTTCACGCACTGTGATCTCGGCTGTCTCACCCCATTCTGGCTCAGTAGTTTCTACTGTGGAGCTGCTAGCCGGAGCCTTGGGAGCAGAGGCCGGAGCCGGAATGTTCTTTTCCACCTTTGCCTTAGGCTCAGCCTTCGGGCCAAGGTCCAGAGCATCCGCAGCGGAAGCATCTTCACCTTCTTCCAGAAGAACGGCGATGGGCGTGTTTACAGCCACATGATCCGTCCCCTCGGTGATGAGGATACGCCCCAGAACACCTTCCTCAACGGCTTCCATTTCCATGGTGGCCTTGTCGGTCTCAATCTCGGCGATCACTTCGCCGGGCTTGACCACGTCACCTTCTTTCTTGACCCAACGGGCCAGAGTGCCTTCCTCCATGGTCGGAGAAAGAGCGGGCATAAGAATAGGAGAGGCCATGACTTATTCCCCCACCAGAACATCGGTCCAGAGCTCGGACGCATCCGGCTCAGGGCTGGTTTCTGCAAATTCGGCAGCATCCTTCACAGTGGCCTTCACATCTTTTTCCACTGCTTTGAAGAAGGATTCATCAATACCGTGCTTGATCATTTCTGCTTTCAGAGCTTCGATCGGGTCACGTGTCCGGCGCATCTCGTCCACTTCTGAGCGCTTACGATATTTTGCCGGGTCGGACATGGAATGACCACGATAACGGTAGGTTTCCATTTCCAGCAGGAAGGGCCCCTTGCCAGAACGGCAATGTTCCATAGCTTCCTTGGCAGCCTGATAGACAGCAGCCACATCCATGCCATCCACCTTACGGGACGGAATACCCCACGGAGCCGCGTTCTTTGAAAGGTCCTTCGAAGCAGAAGAACGCTCAATGGACGTACCCATACCGTAGCGGTTATTCTCGATCACATAGAGGCAGGGCAGCTTGTGCAGGGCGGCAAGGTTGAAGCTCTCATAGACCTGCCCCTGATTGGAAGCGCCTTCGCCGAAATAGACGATGGAAACGGCACCGTCCTTCTTATAGGCACTCGTCAAAGCAAGGCCGGTCCCGATGGCCACCTGTGCGCCAACAATACCATGCCCCCCGTAGAACTCCTGTTCTTTGGAGAACATATGCATGGAGCCACCCTTACCATGGGAATAGCCACCTGCACGACCTGTCAGCTCCGCCATGACACCACGCGCTGTCATGCCAGCAACAAGCATCTGACCATGATCGCGGTATGAGGTGATGGACCGATCGCCTTTCTTCATGGCAAGGCCAATACCCGCCACAACGGCTTCCTGACCGATATAAAGATGACAGAAACCGCCAATCAAACCCATACCATAGAGCTGACCAGCTTTTTCCTCAAAGCGGCGAACCAGGAGCATCTCCCTGTAGGCACGCTCCATTTCTTCCTTTGACAGCGCCGGGCCATTCTGGCGGCTCGGCGCACCTGTCATAGAACCCATGACACTCTCCTGGGGCTAATAACTTTGCGTGGGCGGAGTTGTATCAACACTCCACCCCGAAATCCAGCGGGGTCAGAGCCCGCTCTCTCACTTTTTATACCGGGTTAGTACTCTTTTAAAAACCGAGCAAACGCCGGGCGGCAAGGCCGGGATCTTCCTCACGCAGCAAAGACTCACCCACGAGAACAGCACTACAGCCTGCCTCACCAACCTTCGTCAGATCCTCTGTCGTGGCAATGCCACTTTCGGACACGACAAGACGATCCGGCGGCACCTGCGGGGCAAGGTCCAGCGTTGTCTGAATGTCCGTTTTCAGCGTCTTGAGGTTGCGGTTATTGATGCCGATCAGGAAGCTGTCATAGGCAAGTGCCCGGTTCAGCTCCTCCTCATTATGCACCTCAAGCAGCACATCCATATCCAGCCCACGGGCCAGAGCAATCAGCTCAACGGCTTCTTCTTCCTTTAGCGCTGCCATGATGAGCAGAATGCAGTCTGCACCGATCAGACGGCTTTCATGCACCTGCCATGGCTCCAGAATGAAATCCTTCCGCAGAATGGGCAGGCTGCAAGCAGCCCGTACGGCCTGAAGGTCCTCTACACTGCCATGAAAACAGGAGCCCTCCGTCAGAACGGAAATGCAGCTTGCACCGGCATTCTGATAAGAGCGGGCAATCTGGGCAGGATCGTAATCAGGCCGCAGAACACCAGCGGAAGGCGATGCCTTCTTCACCTCAGCAATAAGGCCAACACGCCTATCCGCCGTGATGTGCTGGAGCGCCTGACCAAACCCACGGGTCGGTGTAGAGACCTCCTTGGCACGAGCAGCAATTTCCTTCAGCGGCATGACCTGCATGCGCTGCTCAACATCAAGGCGGGTCCGGGCACAGATACGGGCCAGCACGTCACTGCCATCCCCAGCGACAGGGCAGTCTGTCCCCCCATCTGCCGGAACAGGCTGAGACTCTTCCGTGCTGGATGCTTCCTGTGCACTACTCTCCGCAGATGCACCAGAAACCGGAAACTGTCCGCTGTCCTCGACAGGAGCAAAAGCAGCCCTCGACCGCTGTGGCAAAAAAATCATGTTCGTCCTGAATCTTTACCTTGGAACATTAAGGAACGGTTCTCGCGTTCAGTCCTGAGCACTTACACCCCTTTGAGCACGGATTAAAGCCTCATGAGCCAACCCGTCATCAAGAGACCGTGCGGCCTCGGCAATGTTGCGCCGCAGTGCAGGAACAGAAAGCTGACCATGTTCGAGCACATTGCCACGACCGGCAACATGCAGGCCAACCGCCGCATTCAGCAGGACTGTATCACGATAACAGCCTACCTCTCCACTAAAAAGGCTCATCATGCGCTTTGCATTGCTGGCCGGGTCACCCCCTTTGAGGGCAGCAATCTCATAATGGGGCAGACCCGCCATCTCCGGCGTCAGTGCGAAAGAGATAATCCGCCCCCCTTCCCACACCTCATTATGAGTCGGTCCGGCAAGTGTCAGCTCGTCAATACCGCCTTCATCCGTATGGCCATGTACAACCCATGCGGAAAAAGCCCCAAGCTCCCCCAACACCTGCGCCACAGGATGACACCATGCTTCCGCAAACACGCCCACAAGCTGCCGCCGGACCCGTGCCGGATTGCAGAGCGGGCCCAGAAGATTGAATAATGTCCTGAAACCAAGCTGCTTGCGAACCGGCGCCGCAATCCGCATAGCCGGATGATGGAAAGGAGCGGCCAGAAAAGCGAGCCGACCTTCCTTCAACCGCATTTCCTGCCGCCTATGGTCGGCTTCCGCAGGGATGCCCAGAGCCTCCAGAACATCCGTAGCGCCTGCACGAGATGACAGGGCACGGCCTCCATGCTTGGCCACGGGTACGCCCAGCCCGGCCAGAACAAAAGCCGTAGCGGTGGAGACATTCAATGTCCCCAGACCATCCCCGCCCGTCCCGCAGACATCGACTGTCCCCTCTGGAACCTCATCAAGAGCCTGCATGTTGCGCCGGACGGCACGCACAGCCCCGGCAAGCTCCTCTGCCGTCTCGCCTCTCATCTGGAGGGCTGTCAGAAAAGCCGATAATTCAATGTCTGAAACAGCCCCCTGCATGATGAGCATAAATGCCTGTTCAGCCTCGGCAACATCCAGCTCTTTTCCGGCAGCCACTTTTTTCAAAAGAGGTGCAAAAGGCTTGTCCTGCCTCCCCATCAGCCAGCAGCACCTTCTTTCTGCGGCAGGACGTTGGCCAGCCGGAGGAAGTTAGCCAGCAGCTCACGCCCGGAATTGGACGCAATGCTCTCCGGATGGAACTGCACACCGTGAATCGGATACTCCCGATGCCGCACGCCCATGATGACGCCATCTTCCGTCTTCGCATTGACGATGAGTGAATCGGGAATGCTTGCCGGGTCCAGCGTCAGGCTGTGATAGCGCACCATATCCACCGGGTTCGGCAGACCAGCGAAGACCCCGCTGCCATCATGATGAATGGCATTAATCTTGCCATGCATCGGCACGGAAGCCCGCACGACATCCGCCCCGAACACCTGCCCAATGGACTGATGCCCCAGACAGACACCAAGCACAGGCACCTTCCCGGCCGCCTTTTCAATCAACTCACAGCAGATGCCTGCCTCATCAGGTGAACAGGGCCCCGGTGACAGCACGATGGCAGACGGGTTCATCTCCAGCGCACGATCGGCAGTCAGCGCATCATTGCGTTTGACAGCACACTCCACCCCCAGCGCACCAAAGTGATGCACCAGATTGAAGGTGAAGCTGTCATAATTATCAATCAGCAGAATCATCTGACGGTCTCCTCAGTCTGAGAGGTCTTATCTGTTCTCTCAGATGATGCGCCGGAAGGTGATTTACACCCCCCTTCTGCAGAAACCCTCTGCCGCCCATTATGCACAGCCTGCCTGATTGCCGCTTCTGCTGCCGTAAAGAGCGCACGGGCCTTTGCCCTTGTCTCCTGATATTCGGCTTCCGGATCAGACTCAGCGACCACGCCGCAGCCAGCCTGCACATACATCTGCCCCTCTTTCAGAAGGGCCATACGCAGACCAATACAGGTATCCATATCGCCATCAGCACCGAAATAACCAACACAACCCGCATAAGGGCCACGCCGTGTTGGCTCCAGCTCGTCAATGATTTCCATGGTGCGTATCTTCGGAGCCCCTGTCAGGGTACCGGCTGGGAAAGCTGCAGACAGGGCATCCAGCGCACCACAATCCGGCTTCACCTTCCCCGTCACGGTGGAGGAAATATGCATGACATGACTGTAGCGTTCCACCACAAAACGGTCCGGCACCTCCACGGTCCCTAGCTGGGAGACACGTCCAACATCATTACGGCCAAGGTCGATCAGCATGAGATGTTCGGCGAGCTCCTTGCCATCGGCCAGAAGCTCTTTTTCCAGAGCCAGATCATGCTCACGGTCCTTCCCACGGGGCCGAGTGCCCGCCAGCGGACGGACCGTCACGATACCATCCCGCATCCGCACCAGAATCTCCGGTGACGACCCCACAAGGGTAAACTCACCCAGTTCCATCAGGAACAGGAAAGGCGCTGGGTTAATGCGTCTCAGGCTACGATAGAGCGCCAGAGATGACAGCGGGAAAGCCGTTGTGAAACGCTGACTTGGCACAATCTGGAACGCATCACCGGCAGCGATATAATCCTGCGCCGTCTTCACCTTCTGAAGGAAATCCTCATGGGTGATATTGGAGACAGGTTCATCCAGGTGGCTCCCTTCCGGCAGGGTTTCTGCCGGATCAGGCACGGGCTGACGCAATGCCGTTACGGCCTCTGCCAGCAGAGCCTCACCTTCCGCTGCATCCACGCCATCCCGCAAAGGAGTGGCCAGAATCAGCTCATCCTTCACCGTATCAAACACGGCAAAAAGCCGGGGACGAATCATAACCCCTTCCGGCAGATTCAAGTCATTCGGCGGTGGATTGGGGAGGTCCTCCATCTGCCGGACCATGTCATAGCCCAGCACACCAAAAACACCGCCGATCATCGGCGGCATACCCTCAGGCAGCTCCATCCGGCTTTCATCCAGAAGTGCCTTCAATGACACAAGTGGCGCCGCATCCTCTTTCTGACCATCACGGAAGGCCTGACCATCTTTGCAGCGCCATACTGTATCCGGCAGCAGAGCAATGATGGAGTAGCGCCCTCTGGCCTCACCACCTTCCACACTCTCGAAGAAAAGGCGGTAAGGATCATCAGCCAGACGGGAAAGACGAAGAAAAACAGAGAGCGGCGTCAGCAGGTCTGCCGCTTCTACCCTATGTAAAATCCTGCTCACTGCTGACCTAGCCTTCCTGAAATCATGCTGAGTACCCTGTCATTAATATCGTTGAACAGAGCTGCGTTGAAATGACGTGGGGGAGCCGCACGGGTGTAAGACATGCTCAGCGCCTCCTGAAGATCATTACGATAGGCGGCCGTCATCTGGGCAACCATACGCTGCCGGATGGCCTGCATCAGGGTCGGTGATTCTTCATAGCTCCCCGTCACATTCACGAGCCAGTAACCATCCCCTGCCTGAAGCATGGCTGTCTGCCCGGGCTTCAGCTCAAGAGCAGCCTTCAGGATAAGCTCCGGCACATCATGCCGCAGTTGAAGACGGGAAAAATGTTCATCCTTCTGAAGCATGGCGTCTTCTTTCTGCCCTGCCAGAGCTGAACGCAGCCCCTCTTTCTTCGCCTGCTGGAACAGTGCCGTGGCACGCTGTTCCGTAGCGTGTTTCTGAGCATCGGCTGTCCATGCATCCTTCACGGCCTGCTGGGCTGTTTCATAGCTGTTCTGCTTACTCGGTGTGATGTCATCCACCAGCACAGCAAATGCGCTGCCATCAGGCTCCGTCACAACATGCGGCGGCTCATCCTTCTTCTGGCTGAAAACCTGCTCAATCAGCGCCTGACGCAGAGCTGCATCACCCGGCAATGGGGCCGGCTCACCACCGGGCAGGTTGCCATGCGCATCCAGACTTCCCTCCAGAGGGAACGCACCAATATCAGCCGGCACCTTATCCAGCGTTGTGGACCCAGCCACCGCCTCCTCAAAGGCTCTCTGACGGTCCTTCAGCACGGATGCAGCACGCTCATTTGCCAGGTCCTCACGGATGCTATCCTTCAGACTCTCAAAGCTGACATGCGTGGCGGGCTTGATGGACAGGACATGCACGACACTCCACCCGGCTGCTGTTTGGGCAGGAGCAGAAACCTTGCCTGCCGGTGTAGCAAAAGCCACTTTCCCCAGCGCCGCATCGGGCAGGTCCGTCAGACGAGCATCATTCAGCGTTGCCGGGATAGCCTTGGGATACTGTTTCTGTAGAACAGCCCATGTTTTCCCGCCCTGCCATGCGGATGCAAGCTTCTTGGCTGTTGCTTCATCTGCCACGGCCAGCACTTCAATGGAACGCAGTTCCGGGCTGTTGTAACGAGCCGCCTCAGCCGGGTCCTGCATTTTCAAATTATAAGAGGCCCGAAGGTCTTCATCTGAAATCTGGATCGTCTTTGCCACACTACCTGCCGTCATAACCACGATACGGGCATGGCGGTATTCCGGCTGACGGAACTGCCAGAGATGATTCTGATAATACCGTTTCAGCTGCTCATCAGTCGGCTGGGTGGAGACCTCACTCAGAGAGAAAGGCAAGCGGACCATATCCACCACCTGACCATGGCCGATATAATTCACCATCAGGTCCACTTCCTGCGCCGGCGGCTGCACTGTCTGCCCGAAAGCAAACATGGTTGCAGCACTGTAAAGCATGCGCCGTGTTTCCAGAATCATGTCCTGATGGCTCAGGTTGCTGGCTTTCAGAACATTATCCATCTTGCGGGGATCGAACTTACCGCTGGGGTCTTTGAAATCCGGCATGGAGAAAACGACTTCACGAATCGTTTCATCGCTTGGATTGAGACCATTCCGCTCACCAGCCAGCTCTCCCTCATGCACCAGAATGAGGTTACGCAGGGCTGCATGACCAACCTCCTGCCGCCCCTGAGGGGTCTTCAGGAAATCTGCCGAACCGCCATTCTGCTGCATAGCAAAAGCGACATGCCGCTGGATCGCTTTCTGGAACTCCACAGGCGTAATTTTGCGCGTACCAATCTGCACCACGGTATCACCGTTCAGACCGGCCATACCGCCGCCCATTCCAAAAAAGGTTCCCCCAAGAACGACAAAAGAAACAAAGACCACAAAGGCAATCACCCGGCCGAGCCAGGAGTCAACCAGGAAATGACGCAGGGCAGTAATCATCGAAGGCGCATATCACTTTACTGATGGCAGAATAGCATTAGCCGGGAAAACCCGCTAAGCTGCCCCAGCATAGAGATGCCGACACAGATTGACCAGCACGGCGTGTCCCTTCTTTGATCCATGATCGTGGATACTTCGTGCCGACCGGGGAGAGCAGAATGGCCATCGTACCCAAATTCGTCATTGGGAACTGGAAAATGCAGGCTCGCCACGAGCACGGCCTGAAGCTCGCACGAGACGTTGCCCGCGGCATAAAGGACACTCCACTACCGGAGCACCTCCACACCATCATCTGTCCTCCTTTCACGCAGCTTGATGGTGTCCATCAAGCTCTGGAAGATGAAGGACTTCCCTATGAACAGCTCAGCATGGGGGCACAGGATTGTTACCCCGCCTCCTCCGGCCCCTTCACCGGAGATATTTCTGCCCCGATGATAAAAGATCTTGGGGCCCGTTATGTCATTCTGGGCCATTCGGAACGCCGCCAGAACCACGGTGAGACCGATGCCATCATTCGCCAGAAAGTCAAAGCAGCCACGGCTGCCGGTATTACGCCAATCGTCTGTATCGGCGAGCATCTGGCCGAACGAAACGAGGGACGGGCCGCAAGCGTGCTTGCCACCCAGATTGAAGGATCGCTGACCAGGGGCTTCCGTGGAATCCTGGCTTATGAACCTGTCTGGGCCATTGGTAGCGGCATTACACCCTCCACTGAAGAACTTCAGAGAAAGCTGACACTGATCCGCGCCTTGTTGCCAATGAGGCTCATGACGGATGACATTCGCGTCCCGGTCCTGTATGGCGGGTCTGTAACTTCCGTTCAGGCACCGTCCATCATGTCCATAGAGGCCGTGGATGGTGTTCTGGTCGGCAGTGCCAGCCTTGAAGCACAGAGCTTTCTGGACATCATCGGCGCTGCGGCTGAAGCAACAACGCCTCAGCCCTCCTCATAACCTGTTGGACCTGACTGCATGACCACATTACTGCTTATCCTCACTGTTCTGGTTGCCCTGGCCCTCATTGGCGTTATCCTGATCCAGCGTAGCGAAGGCGGTGGTCTTGGCGTTGGCAGCAGTCAGGGGCTTGGCTCCTTCATGTCCGGCCGGGGTACGGCAACGCTGCTGACCCGCAGCACCGCCGTTCTGGCTGCCATCTTCATGATTCTCTGCCTCTGCCTGGCCGTACTGAACCGTGGGGCCTCCAACGGCGGCGTGACTCATGACATTCTGGCCCATCCGCCTGTCAGCCAGCCTGCTGCTCCTGCCGCTCCGGCGCAGCCTCAGGCACCACAGCATCCCTGACCGTGCATTTTAGGGGAAGCAGAACACATAATCTGCTTTCCCTCACCCCCATCTCCACTATATAAGGGCCTCCCATGACGCGCTTTGTTTTTGTGACGGGTGGGGTTGTATCCTCCCTCGGTAAAGGTATTGCTTCGGCGGCTCTGGCTGCCCTCCTCCAGGCCCGTGGGCATAAGGTCCGCATCAGGAAACTGGACCCTTATCTGAATGTTGATCCGGGCACGATGAGCCCCTATCAGCATGGTGAGGTGTTCATCACTGATGACGGCGCCGAGACTGATCTTGATCTCGGTCATTATGAGCGTTTTACGGGTGTTCACGCCCGCCGCTCAGACAACACCACGACAGGCCGCATCTACTCCAACGTCATCGCCCGTGAACGCCGTGGCGATTACCTCGGGGCAACCGTTCAGGTCATTCCGCACATCACCGATGCCATCAAGGAAGCCGTAGTTTCCGATACGGATGGTTATGATTTCGTGCTGGTCGAGATTGGCGGCACAGTCGGCGATATTGAAAGCCTTCCCTTTCTGGAAGCCATCCGCCAACTCCGCAATGACCTCGGTCATGAGAACACGATGTGTGTTCACCTGACCCTCCTGCCCTACATTCCCTCCGCTGGTGAGCTGAAAACGAAACCGACCCAGCATTCCGTCAAAGAACTCCAGAATGTTGGGCTTCAGCCGCAGATTCTGCTCTGCCGGTCCGACCGCCCCATTCCGCAGACAGAACGGCAGAAAATTGCCAGCTTCTGTAATGTGCGCCCCGAGGCCGTGATTGCCGCTCTGGATGTTGACACTATCTATGCCTGCCCGATCGCCTATCACGAGCAGGGTATGGACCGTGAAGTCCTGCGCTATTTCGGCCTGCCGCATGAAACAGCTCCTGACCTCTCCCGTTGGGAAAAGATCGTCCGTGGTGTGCGGGAGCCCAAAGGGGAAGTCCGTATCGGGATTGTCGGTAAATATACCGCCCTGCTGGACAGCTATAAATCTCTGGCAGAAGCGCTGCTGCATGGCGGCATTGCCCAGGATGTCCGTGTTCATATGAACTGGATTGACGCCGAAGAACTGGAGAATCCAAACAACCTTGAAGAACTCCTGCAGGGTATGGATGGTATTCTCGTTCCCGGCGGTTTCGGTGAACGTGGCTCCGAAGGCAAGATCAATGCCGTACGCTACGCCCGTGAGAATAAGATTCCTTTCCTCGGCATCTGCTTCGGTATGCAGATGGCGGTGATTGAATGTGCCCGCTCACTCGCTGGCCTGAAGAAAGCCTCCTCCACGGAGTTCGGTCCCACAGATGAACCTCTGGTTGGCCTCATGACCGAATGGGCCCGTGGTACGGAGCTTCTGCGCCGCCGTGAAGGCGGAGACCTTGGCGGTACCATGCGTGTGGGCGCCTATCCGGCTAAGCTGGTCGAAGGGTCCCGTGTGGCAGAAGTGTACGGGAAGACGGAAATTCGTGAGCGCCACCGTCACCGCTGGGAAGTCAATGTCCATTACCGTGAGGTACTGGAAAAGACGTCTCTCCGTTTCTCCGGCATGTCCCCGGACGGCGTATTGCCGGAAGTGGTGGAATATCCTGATCACCCGTGGTTCATTGGTGTTCAGTATCATCCGGAACTGCTTTCCAAGCCGTTTGACCCCCATCCGCTCTTTACCGGCTTCGTTGGGGCCGCGAAGAAAGAACATCTGTCACGGGAACAGGATGCATGAATGTTCCGGTTGGAAACTTCGTCATTGGTCAGGATCAGCCTTTTCGGCTGATCGCTGGTCCCTGCCAGATTGAATCCCGTGACCATGCGTTCTTCATGGCCGAATCACTGCGTGAGTTGTGTCAGGAACTGGATATCGGGCTGATCTATAAAAGCAGCTTCGACAAGGCCAACCGTAGTTCTGTAAAAGCGGCCCGTGGGGTCGGGATGGAAGAAGGGCTGAAAATCCTTTCTGATATCCGTGCCCATTTCGACATTCCTGTCCTGACAGATGTTCATGCACCGGAACAGTGTGCACCAGCAGCAGAGGCTGTTGATGTCCTCCAGATTCCGGCTTTCCTCTGTCGTCAGACGGACCTGCTGCTTGCCGCAGGTCGAACGGGTAAGGCCATCAATGTCAAAAAAGGGCAGTTTCTGGCCCCGCAAGACATGCAGAACGTGGTGGACAAGCTGAAATCCACAGGCAATGAGCGCATTCTGCTCTGCGAACGTGGCACCTGCTTTGGCTATAACACGCTCATCAATGATATGCGTGGGCTACCCATCATGGCCCGGACAGGTTTCCCTGTCGTGTTCGATGCCACACACTCCGTCCAGCAGCCCGGTGGACTAGGAACGGCTACAGGGGGACAGAGAGAGTTCGTTGCCCCTCTCGCCCGTGCTGCTATTGCCACAGGCGTCAGCGCCCTCTTTATCGAGACCCATCAGGAGCCAGACACGGCCCCCAGTGATGGCCCCACTATGATTCCGCTTTCGGAGATGCGCAGCCTGCTCGCTTCGCTCAAGAAACTGGATCGGCTCGTCAAGGAGGAGGTCCTCTAAAGAGAGGACCTTCTACCTGCCTTCAGAATTGCCCCTGCGGGGACAGCAGAGCCAGCAAGAACCCCACCACACAGAGCCCGGTGCTAATCGTCCGGACCATGAAATAACCCGGTGGCAAATCACCGCAACGGTTTGCGATTCGCTCCAATGCGAACATGCCAGCAAAACCGATTGCTTCCAGCCCGAACCCTGTTCGCAGGCTTCCCAATAGTCCTACACAGAGGGACAACCACCCCCACAGAAAAGCAAATGCACCCATCAGGAGCGCCCGCCTGTCCCGTAGCCCTTCACCTTTGGGCAGAATGATTGTCGGCTTGCTGGCTAGTAGCCCCCACTGCACGGCTCCATAGAACGATAGCAGGCAGCCTCCATAAGCCAAGAGGATCACACTAAGGTGAGGCAGAGAGGTCAACACCCCGGCCAGAAACAGCCATCCACCCACAAAAAAAGGAAAAACGCCGCCAAGCGCAACAAGCATGGCAGCCGTGACAGGAAATTGTCGCATCTTAATTGACCTCAGGTGCATATTTTGAGACTGAAATAGAGCGAAAGCGGATCCGAGCCTGCACCTGATGATAGGCCCTTCAGGGTCCGCCGCATAGAGTCAGGAGAATTCCCTTGAGCGCTATTGTTAATATTACTGCCCGCGAAATTCTGGACAGCCGTGGCAACCCGACTGTTGAGGTAGATGTTGAACTGGCCTCCGGTGTTACCGGCCGCGCCGCCGTTCCTTCCGGTGCCTCCACCGGTGCCCACGAAGCTGTAGAGCTGCGTGATGGTGATAAAAAACGCTTCCACGGCAAGGGTGTCCTGAAGGCTGTCAACGCCGTGAACACAGAAATTGCCGATGCACTGCGTGGCATGGAATCTGAAGACCAGATCGCCATTGACCAGGCCATGATTGATCTCGATGGCACACCGAACAAGGGCCGCCTTGGTGCCAACGCTATCCTCGGTGTCTCCCTCGCCGTGGCACGTGCTACAGCTGAGGAGCTGGACCTGCCGCTGTACCGCTATGTTGGTGGCACATTTGCCCACGTTCTGCCCGTGCCGATGATGAACATCATCAACGGTGGTGAGCATGCCGACAACGCCATCGACTTCCAGGAATTCATGATCCAGCCGGTCGGTGCGTCTTCCGTTGCCGAAGCCATCCGTATGGGTTCTGAAATCTTCGCTTGTCTGAAGAAAGAGCTGCACAAGAACGGCCTGAACACGAACGTCGGTGATGAAGGTGGCTTCGCTCCGAACCTGAGCTCCACCGAAGAAGGCCTGAAGTACATCGAAAAGGCTGTTACGGACGCTGGCTACAAGTTCGGTAAGGACATCACCCTTGCCCTCGACTGTGCTTCTTCCGAGTTCTACAAGAACGGCCGTTATGAGATGAAGGGCGAAGGCAAGAGCTTCTCCTCCAGCGAAATGGTCTCCTACCTGGAAGAACTGACCAAGAAATTCCCGATCGTCTCCATCGAAGACGGTCTGGCAGAAGATGACTGGGAAGGCTGGAAAGAGCTGACCGAGCGCCTTGGCCACCGTGTCCAGCTGGTTGGTGATGATCTGTTCGTGACCAACCCGGCCCGCCTGAAGGAAGGCATTGAGAAGGGCGTTGCCAACTCCCTGCTCGTGAAGGTGAACCAGATCGGTTCTCTGACAGAGACACTGCATGCCGTGGAAATGGCTCAGCGCGCTGGCTACACCACTGTGATGAGCCATCGCTCTGGTGAGACAGAAGACACCACCATTGCTGACCTCGCTGTCGCCGTGAACACCGGGCAGATCAAGACAGGCTCCCTGTCCCGCTCTGACCGTATGGCCAAGTACAACCAGCTGATCCGCATCGAGCAGCAGCTGGGTAAGAGCGCCAAGTATGCTGGCCACAGCATCCTGAAGGCTCGTAAGTAAGTCTGCAAAAACAGTCACTGGTCGGGTCACCTGACCACTGACTGAAAAAGCCCCTACCCCTTCGGGTGGGGGCTTTTTTCATGTGTAATGAAACGCTGCTCCTCCTGAAAAGAAAAGACGCTTCTTGCCTATTCTATTAAACAACCTATAAATGACAGACTGTTCTGCTTCGTAATGAGCGTGGAGGAGCCTTTCATATGACCGCTATGCTACGGCGTGGAGTGGGTGCCGTTTTTGCTCCTCTCCTGTTCCTTGTGCTGACAGCCTATTTCATGTGGAATGCCCTGCACGGCAATCTCGGTATTGAAGCCTATCAACACCAGAAGAAATTACAGGCCGAGGCACAAGCTGCCCTGCGTGATGCCCATCAAGAGCTGGATATTTGGCACCGCCGGGTCATGGCCCTGAATGAGAATGCGCTGGACCCAGATATGCTGGATGAACGCAGTCGGGTCATGCTCAATAGCAGCCACAAAGGGGATCTGGTCATCCCCTATGGTGACAAGAACCAGCTCTACTGATCCCCTCACCGGCAGTTTATGCTGATGCCATCACACGCATGACATCAGCAACCTGCACTTAGAGCAGCAACATTTTTCTCTCATAAAAAAAGCGGCCCAGAAGGCCGCTTCTTTCATAGCATCGGAAAATCCTGATGCTTACTTGATCTTTGCTTCACGGAAGACAACGTGCTTACGCACGACCGGGTCGTACTTGCGCACTTCCATCTTGCCCGTTGCTGTACGAGCATTCTTCTTCGTGACATAGAAATAGCCCGTATCTGCGGAAGAAACGAGACGGATCATGATTACGTTTGTCTTGGCCATATTACCCTCGGACTGCTGCCGCGTGATGGGGCGCCGCTTCATCATTATCGGAGCAGCACATCCCCCTATATCTGGACGGAACAATGATACCTTGTGCCTTTCAGGTCAAGCCCTTTCAGGCACGGTATCCCCTCCATAAGAAAGATTAATGTTCTTTTTTCCCAGAAACCTCTCTTACTTATCCCAGTCAAACTGATACACGCCACCATCATCATGATGATGGGACCGCTTGTGAGACTTCGGACTGCTATAGCCCATCATATCAACGAAATCATCGCCCTGCTGCTCATGAGAATGATGCTTCTTCTCTGGAGCCTTCTCCGGCCGAGCCCGATGTTTTTCAGGGACAGTCTTATGCTTTTCAGAAACGACAGCCGGATGCTTCTCAGCCTCCTCATGCCGTTTATGAGCATGTTTATGCTCCGTCTTATCCTTCCGAGACTTTACGGAAACAGTCGCATTCTCAGGAACCTCTACGACAACGTCTTCCTTATGCTTGTGATGCCGAGACGGCTTGACTGTCACAGCCTCCTCAGACTGAGAACGGGGCAGTTTTACGACCACGTCATCCCGAGAATGCGGTGCCTCAACAGCCACCTCTTTCTGAGGCTGAGGACGTGGATGAGCCACAGCCACATCATTCTTAGGCATCGGCGGCGGCGGTGCAATCGCCACATCTCTCTGAACCTGCCGATGCGGCGGCTCCGCAACCGCTGGTGCCTCAGGCTGAGGGCGGGGATGAGCCACGACCACGTCATCTTTAGGCATTGGCGGCGGCGGTGGAACAGCCACATCTCTCCGAGCCTGCCGATGCGGCGGCTCCGCAACCACTGGCGCCTCAGGCTGAGGGCGGGGATGAGCAACAGCCACATCATCCTTAGGCTGTGAAGGCACAGGCGGCACAACCATCACATCCTTTCGAGCCTGCGGTTGTGCTTGCACTGCGGGCTCTCCGTCCTCTCGACTATGAGACGGTGCAGCACGGCTTCCCGTATCAGAACCACCAGGCTGGAACGTCTTTGCTTTCTCGAAAAGAGCGGCCTTGTCCTTGCTGACAATCTTCACGCTGCCATCAGGTGCGATCAGCGTATCCGTGCCGTCTCCATTCGGAATGGCCACAGTCCCGCTGTTCACAGGCTCAAGATAAGGAGGCGCATTATCCTGCACGTGGGATGTAATGGGCTTGCCAATAGGCACCACTTCCTTGCCGGCCCCGTATTGCTTGCCAACATCTTCCCCGACAGCCATGCCTTGCCCATCAGCAAGCTGCTGTTTCAGGTCTTCTTCCAGCTGAGGCTGGGCCTTCCGCCATTTTTCGATGAAATGAGCGTTGGAGCGGCTCACATCCTGCAGGCTGGGAACAGGCTCCGGCTGACCGGGCCAGACATCGCCTGTCTCTGGCAGGATCGGCACGGTGCTGAGCTTCGCACCACGGACACGCTGCGCCGTTTCGCTCTGTGAATCCGGCGTATTCGGGGTGCCATAAGGGTTTACGGTATCATGAATGTGCCGGTCCAGCCCGGTACAGCTGACCGCAAGAAAGGACATTATGACGACGCCTGCCCTCTTCATTCTCCCTTCTTTGGTCTTCATTCCATACCCTCTGTCACATCATGCCCCGGCACTGGGAGAACGTCGCCCGGACTCCCGCTACCACTATATTGATCCACCTGATACTTCAAGCAGTCCTATCCCCGCATCCGTGCCACGGTCGCCCTGAGATAACCCGTCCCCGTCAGAAGTGTCGGGACGACAGACAGCCAGAGCAGCACCGCACCGACCATTCCAGAATAACGGGCCACCTCATGGAAGGGCCCTGCATCCCCCTGCCCAATAATGAGGAAACCAATCGCCACCATCTGCACGCCTGTCTTCCACTTGGCCAGACGAGTAGAAGGGATCATCTCATTATGGGAGGCCATATACTCCCGCAATCCACTTATCAGTATTTCCCGCAGCATAATAAGAATAGCTGCGTAGAGAGACCCAAAACGCAATCCCCCCATACCGGCAAGAGCCAGAAGAAGCCCACCCACAAGCAGCTTATCTGCAATAGGGTCCATCATGCGACCTAGATCCGATGTCAGCCCCTGTTTACGGGCCAGCGCACCATCCAGATAGTCCGTCACACACGCCCCGACATAGAACAGGAAGGCCAGGTCCGCCCACAGCCCACCCACTGCCAAAAACCCGACAAGCACGGGAATGACAAGGATACGGAACAGCGTGAGAAGGTTGGGGAGATTGATCACCGTATATCCCTATTTGGCATGCCTTCCCCAACAACAATGCTCAGTCAGGGGTTTCTGAAGACGTCACTTTGCTCTCTTACCCATTCTGGATGGAAATATCCATAAATGACCTGCGCCATTTCACGATTAATTCCCGGTACAGTCTCCAGTTCTTCCAATGCAGCCTGACGAACGTGCCGTAACGACCCGAACCGGGTCAATAATGCTTTCTTACGGGCCGGGCCAATGCCGGGAATATCATCCAGCCCGGAATGGGTCAGCGCCCGAGAGCGGCCAGCCCTGTGTGTTGTAATAACAAAGCGATGCGCCTCATCCCGCAACCTTTGGAGATAATAAAGGACGGCATCATTCACCGGCAACTGAAACGGCTCCTTCCCTTCCACAAAGAACCATTCCCGCCCGGCGTTCCTGTCCACACCCTTGGCGATCCCCACTACAGGAATGGAAGACAACCCCTGCTCCACCAGCATCTCCCGCACGACTCGCACCTGCCCCTTGCCGCCATCAATAAGCAGCAGGTCCGGCCAGTTTTCGCTCCCTACATCAGCCTCGCTGAGCTGGGCAAAACGACGGCTCATCACTTCCTTCATCATGCCGAAATCATCACCGGGAGCTACAGGGCCACGAATGGAAAACTTCCTGTAAGCCCGCTTCACAAAACCTTCCGGCCCTCCGACAATCATGGCCCCATAAGGCGCCTGCCCCATGAGATGAGAGTTGTCATAGACCTCAATCCGCTTGGGTGGTGCTGGCAGATCAAAAAGTTCAGCCACCTTCTTCAACAGAACGGCCTGACCAGCCGTTTCAGCAAGGCGACGCTCCAGAGCTTCACGAGCATTGAGAACCGCATGATCCAGCACAGCCTTCTTCTCGCCCCGCTGAGGCTGAAGAAGCTGCACTTTCTGCCCTCTCTGCAATGTTAATGCCTCACCAAGAAGGGCCTGTTCAGCAGGCTCGATATTGGTCAGCACCTGAGAGGGCGGCTGCTTGTCCTCATAGAACTGGAGCAGAAAAGCCGAAAGGACATCTTCGGCAGGTTCATCAGCCGCATGGCGGGGATAGAACGCCCTGTTCCCGTTATTGCGCCCCCCACGAATGAAGAAGACCTGTATGCAGCTCTGCCCTGCCTGCTGCCACAACGCCACCACATCCGCCTCCTGAATGCTGGCCGGGTTGATTGCCCCGGAGGCCCGCAAATTGGCAAAACCCCGGATACGGTCACGGATCAGAGCCGCCCGCTCAAACGCCATTTCTTCGGCAGCCTGCTCCATCTCTCTGGTCAGGCGCTGTTGCAACTCCCGTCCGCCACCACTCAGGAACTCCTTCGTCTGCTCCACAAGCCCCTGATATTCCGCATGGCTAATCCGGTCCACACAGGGCGCTGAACAGCGCTTGATCTGATAGAGCAGACAAGGACGTGTTCGGGATTCCAGAACACTATCCGTACAGGTCCGCAGCATGAATGTCCGCTGAATGACCTGAATGGTCTGATCCACCGCACGAGATGAAGCAAAGGGCCCCCAGTAGGTCGCCCCCTTCAGGGGTTTGCCTCGCTGCCGCATCAGACGGGGAAAAGTATGGTCACCACTGAGCAGAAGCCACGGATAGCTCTTGTCATCCCGCAGAAGAATATTGAAGCGGGGCTTCATCCGCTTGATGTAATTAGCCTCCAGCAACAAGGCTTCTGCCTCGGTGCGGGTAACGACAATCTCCATACTGACCGTCAGGGAGACCATGAGGCGGAGCCGCTCCGGCAGGCGGGCTACATGCGTGTATGAGGTGACACGCTTCTTCAGGTTCAGTGCCTTACCGACATACAGCACCTCTCCTTTTGTACTGAGCATCCGATACACACCGGGGCTATCGGGAATCGTCTTCAGCGCCTTGCGAATCGCAGCAACGCCTTGGGGTGTTTCAGCCATTTTTCCCTGTTTTCCGCCGCTTTCCTGATGTCATGACAGTTCTTTTACACTCATCCACCATTCCTGTGGAAAAAGCTGTGAATACTCCAAGGGTAAAAGCACGCAGCATAGGGTTTATCTTCTTTTTTCATAGATTGCCCATTTTTTAGGCATACATAGCAACCATCTGAAAAATAACGATTTCTGAAAGATTTTTCCTCCCCAACCGCCTCTACATCTTCGGCTGAGGGGGAAAAGCTCTGTCAATGCCGTTTCGTGAAAAATAATGAAGACAAAAATGCAGAAATTATTGCCAGAAACCGTAATTTACAATTGACATTCTGACATTTTCTGTTCTGCCTTTTCCATCAAACGGAGCATATTCCCACCGCAGACAGCCTGAATCTCAGCATCATCCAGCCCTGTTCGCTGCAAGGCGGCAAGCAGATGATGGGTCTCGCTGGCATCCTGCCAGCCCTCTATCCCACCGCCGCCATCAAAGTCAGAGGAAATGCCAACATGCTCCACACCAATCCGGCGGATGACATACAGCACATGCTCCACAAAATCGGCCAAAGTCCCCCCGCCACCACGGCGCAGGAACGGCCCCATCGCCGTGATCTGGATCAACCCGCCACTGGCCTGCAGGGCATCAAGCTGCCCGTCATCCAGATTCCGGGGATGATCGCACAGGGCACGCACACAGGAATGACTGGCAAAAACCGGCACCGTGGAACACTCCACCGCCTGCATCATGGTCTTGCGAGACGCATGAGAGACATCCACGAGCACGCCATGCCGGTTCATCTCTCCGATAACCTCTCGCCCCAGAGCAGACAGCCCACCATAGGCTTCTTCAGGCCCCTGCCGGGTAACTGCTGAATCCGCCAACAGGTTATGACCATTATGAGTCAGGGTCATGTAGCGCACGCCATAACGCCGGGCGAAGTGAGCAATCCGGGACGGATCATCTGCCAGCGGGTAGCCATTCTCCATGACCGGCACCAGGGCCACCTTCCCAGCTTCCGCTGTCTGACGCACCTCCTGCGCCGTCCGGCACAAGACAGCCCGCCCCGGCACATAGAGGGGCACCATCTCCTCCATAGCCTCCAGCATAGCCTGAGCCCGCCGCCATGCAGCATCATGCCCTACCCCATCAAGAGGGCCCTGTGGCGTATAGGCCGCCAGACAGGCCGCTCCCAGCCCACCAGCCTCCGCTTTGGGAATGGTGAAACGGCGCTCCGCCTCCCTCATGGCAATATCCGTCTGATCCCGCTTCTCCCAGCTGGGCAGACCTTCAGCGGTCTTTTCTTCCCACGGAATATCAATATGAGTATCGATCATCAGGACGGACATGGGTGGGGTTCTCTCCTTATTCATCCCCTCCAGATTGGCGTAAAACCTGTCAATCGCAAGATCATCCCTTGAAATTTCCTGCTCAAGAGGGGATCAGAAGGCATGCGCCTTATTACATGGAATATCAATTCGCTCCGCCTCCGGCTGCCTCTGCTTCAGCGTCTGATTGAAGAACAGGCCCCTGACGTCATCTGCCTTCAGGAAACCAAGGTGCCGGACCCGCTCTATCCTCAGGATGCTCTGGCTGAGCTGGGTTTCCCCCATCAGCTCTATCGTGGCATGAAAAGCTATAATGGAGTCACCATTCTGTCCCGCACACCGCTGGAAGCCGTAGCTGACACGCCAGACTGGTGCGGCAAAACAGACTGCCGCCATGTAGCTGCGACTATCCAGACAAAGTCCGGGCCGGTGACCATCCATAATTTCTATGTTCCCGCCGGGGGCGATATTCCTGACCCTCAGGAAAACGATAAATTCGCCCATAAGCTCGCCTTCCTTGAGGAAGCAACGGCGTGGTTCAAAGCCAATCCACCCAAGCGGAGTATTCTGGTCGGTGATCTCAACATTGCCCCGCTGGAGCATGATGTCTGGAGCCACCGCCAGCTTCTGAAGATCGTCAGCCATACGCCGCCGGAAACATCCCGCCTCATAGACTGGATGAAGGCCGGATTTGAAGACGCCATGCGTAAGGCCATTCCAGAACCCGAAAAGCTTTTCACATGGTGGTCATACCGTAATCGGGACTGGAAGAAATCCAACCGGGGCCGCCGTCTGGACCATATCTGGACAACACCGGACATACTCCCCGGCCTGAACACCATCGAGGTCCTCAGCCCCGTGCGTGACTGGACATCACCATCCGATCATGTGCCTGTCCTGATGGATATAGCACTTTAAAAAAACGAAAAGGCTGACAGGGATCATCCTGTCAGCCTTCGTTATTCTGACCCACTGATCTGAAGACTTACATCTCCGGATTGAGGCAGTATCCACCCCCTTCCGTCAGCAAAATCCCAGCCCGACCATGATCGGGTTCAATCTTCTGGCGCAGGCGATAGATGTGGGTTTCCAGCGTGTGGGTTGTTACCGAGGCATGATATCCCCAGACCTCATGGAGCAGCACGTCCCGTTCCACAGGCTGACCGCCGGCACGATAGAGATATTTGAGGATAGCTGTCTCTTTTTCCGTCAGATGGATGCGGTACCCTTTTTTCTGGTCCGTCAGCTGTTTTCTGGCCGGGTGGAAAACATAAGGCCCAATATCGAACACGACATCTTCGCTATTCTCAAACAGACGGAGCTGCGCCCGAACACGTGCCTTCAGCTCGCCCACACGGAACGGCTTGGCAACATAATCATTTGCCCCGGCATCCAACCCACGAATGACATCATCCTCATCATGAGACCCCGTCATCATGATGATGGGAATATGGACACCCTTGCGCCTCAGCTCAGCACAAAAGTCACGCCCATCCCCATCAGGCAGATTCACGTCCAGCAGAATAACATCAATCCGTCCACCGGGCCGTTCCATGACTTCTTTTGCGACTGTCAGAGTGGCGGCCTGTTCAACCCGGTACACTCCATCATCCCCCAGCTGCTCAGCAAGTAGAGGACGCAAGGCATCATCATCGTCAACAATCAGTATTGAGTGATGAGCATTCATGTTTCAGAAATCCTGTCCGTAGCAGTATGTTAAAATCTCACCTATCCCACCAGCACCATCTCAGGACGAGACTAGGGGATCATTGTTACAAAACAGGACCATACTAGCCCTATCCATTACAAAAGACTAATTCCCCTCACGCATTTCTGTGTCCTCTTTTGGGTCTAACTCCACATCACGCGTTTCTGGTGCCTTCATGGAAATAACAAGGTCTCCCACGACAGGCATTGTCCGTGCTCTATCCTCTGCGGAACGAATGAAAATACCTGTCCCCCGCCGGATAATCATAATGTCTATCCGGTTTTCTTCCTTCTCGAACGATTCGATTGTCGCTTCTGTTACAGTAGAACTGAAAAAACGCCAGCCACGACTGAACAGCGTGTCAAAGAACGTATAATTCCAACCCGGTTCACCCAGCACCTTGCCACGGGCATCCCGAGACAGGCCACGATAGAGGTCCAGCCGGGCTACGCCGGGGCTAACCTGATAGACACGCTCCCGCCCCATATGAGGCGCCAGATGTCCGCACACCATTCCATTATAGATAGCGTCCCCTGTCGTAGCGATCAGATAGTCGGCAGGGCGTTCCTCCAGCGCTTCCTGTCCTGCCGCAGAGAGCAGTTCAGTCTTAAGAACCGGCACGCCCCTTCTGGCTGCCGTCATAAGGTCCTGCGCTGTTGTATCCACCACCAGCACGGGTACTTTTTCCTCATTCAGACAAACAGCCAGATCAGACGACCACGCACTCCCTCCCAGAATGACGAGGGCTGGCTCATTGGACAATGTCAGATGCAGCTTCCGGGCCAGCGGACCAAGAGAAAAGCCGTGGCAGATCATGGTCACAGCAATCACGGCAAAAACAGCCGGCATGACAAGGTCTGCCGAGGCATAACCCGCCTCGGAAAGCTTAATCCCAGCCGCTCCAGCCACAGCCGCCGCCACAATCCCACGTGGAGCGATCCAGCCGACAAAAAGACGCTCCTGCCAACTCATGGTCGTACCTAATGTGGAGAGGAAAATCCCCACAGGGCGCACCACAAACAGCACCACCAGCGTCAGCAACAGAATGGGCACCGAGAGTCTGGCCAGAGCCGCACGATGCAGGTCCGCCGTCAACAGAATGAACAGGACAGACACCATCAGGGTGACAAGGGATTCCTTGGTCCGCTTCAGCTCATTCATACCGGGAGGATGCAGGTTGGTCAGCATCATACCGAAGACCGTTACGGCAATCAGGCCAGCCCCTTCCATCTCCATCGTGCAGGCAGCGAAGATGATGAGAGCCAGCGTCACCATCACAGGCACCTTCAGCAGCTCTGGCATCAGGTCCCGTGTGAAAAGGTAGCGCAGCAAATAGGCAGGCAAAATCCCCGCTGCAATGGAAACCGCTCCGGCGACCATCATATCCGGCAGGGTATGGGCAAAGAAAAACTGCTTGTGAAGGTCCACATGCAGCAGCATGGCCTGCATGACCACGGCCGCCAGAATGGCCCCCAGCGGGTCATTAACAATGGCTTCCCATCGTAGGAAGGCCGCTACACGGGGGCGTAGTTTGGAGCTCCGCAGAAGCGGCAGAATCACCGTTGGCCCCGTCACCACAATGATCGCCCCAAAGAGAAAGGATGTTCCCCATTCCAATCTGGCAACATAATGAGCCGCCAGAGACCCCAGCAGCCAGTTGATCGGCAGGGCAACCATTGTCAGGCGGGCAACGCCCTGCCCTGCCTCCCGAAGCTGCCGGATATCCAGCACCATACCGCCCTCGAAGACGATCAGCGCCACCAGCATGGAGACCAGAGGACGAAACGCATGACCTAATGTTTCTGATGGATGGAGCCACCCCAGCACGGGGCCAAACAGCAGCCCCATGGCAAAAAGCAGCACGATGGCCGGCAGACGCAGGCGCCAAGCAACCCACTGCGCCAGCATGCCAGCCCCAAATGTCAGCACGAGACCAAAGAGAACATCATAGGCCATAAGGGGCGTATTTCCTCCATCCAAACCAGGACATGCCTGCTCCGACATCATGAAGGCGGCAGGCTTCGATCAAATATTAGTCATTTTTATGATAAATGCACAAATCCCCGTCTGGCAGACATTTCATTCCACCAAACGGGGATATTCATTTTCAGAATGTTACAGGGTCAGCCCTGTGATGCTTTTTCCATAGTCGCCACGAAGAAACCATCCGTTCCAAAACCATGAGGGGTCAGAGAGAACATGGCTTCCTGACGCAGAGCCTCCGGCAGAAGGGCTGACCGTTTTTCGGCAGGCAGCAGGCTGTACTGCTCCTGTCTTTTCAGGAAGGCTTCAATCTGTTTCTGGTTCTCAACACCCAATAGAGAGCAGGTCGCATAAACCAGCTTCCCACCCGGACGGACCAGACGGGCCGCAATATCAAGAATGGCCGCCTGCTTGACGCAGAGCTCCCGAATATCGTCTTCCGTCAAACGCAGGCGGGCATCTGGATTACGCCGCCATGTCCCCGTACCAGAACAGGGCGCATCCACCAGAACCGTCTCAAACTGCCCTTCCCGCCGCTTGGCCCATTTATCGCCTTCGCTCAGCAGATGACGGGTCACATTATGCACGCCCGCCCGGCGCAGACGTTTCGTAGCGCCATCCAGCCGCACACGGGAGACATCACAGGCAACGATCTGCCCTTTATTCTCCATCGTCATGGCAAGAGCCAGCGTCTTTCCAGCGGCTCCGGCGCAATAATCCAGAAGTCTCTGTCCCGGTCGGGCATCAACGGCTGCCGCAATCAGCTGGCTGCCTTCATCCTGAATCTCCACCATGCCTTCCTGAAACACAGCCGCTGCTGTGACAGGCTGACGCCCTTCCAGACGGATGCCCCATGGTGAAAGGGAGGTGGCTTCACCATGCAGCCCTTCCCTCTTGAGGCGGCGTAAGGCCTCCTCCCGCGTGGCCTTAAGCAGGTTCACACGCAAGTCCAGTGAAGGCGCTCCCATGAGGGCACGCATTTCATCTTCCAGCCGATCGCCGAAATCTTCTTCAAGGTAAGGATGCAGCCAATCAGGATATTCCAGCCGAACAGGGAGAGACTGTTTCTCGCTGCTGATATCCTGACCTTCAAGAGCTTCCAGCATGATCATCTCACGCTCGCTTAAAGGAGCTGGTGCGTAGCGCTCACCACTGAACAAAGCCTGAATGGAAGACAAAGGCTGCCCGACAAAATGCAGCATGGCCGCACAAAGCAGCCGAGGCGACACATCTTCAGCCCGGTAACGCAAATCCGCCCGCAGATGCCAGTGCAGCCGCCGCCATGCCCGCAGAACATCCCACGCTAACGTGGAGATGGCCCTGCGATCACCACCACCAATATAACGGCGTTCACGAAAGAAATTATTAGCTACGGCATCAGCCGGACGATGTGGTGCGTTCTGGATCGCACAAAGCAGATCAATCGCACCAGAAAGACGAGCAGCGGGGGTCATGGCCCCCGCCTACTCTGTTTCCTTTCATCAGGAAAGGAAAAAATGACCTTTTAAAGCCAATTAGAGCCGATAGTTAGGAGCTTCACGGGTGATTGTCACATCATGCACGTGGCTTTCCCGCAGACCCGCATTGGTGATCTTACGGAAGCGAGCACGAGCCTGAAGATCAGCGATAGTGGCAGAACCAGTATAACCCATACCGGCCCGCAGACCGCCAATCAACTGATGCACCACGGCAGCCATCGGCCCCTTATACGGCACCTGCCCTTCGATCCCTTCCGGTACCAGCTTCAGCGTATCCCGTACTTCACCCTGGAAGTAGCGGTCAGCCGAGCCACGGGCCATAGCCCCCATGGAGCCCATGCCACGGTAAGCCTTATAAGTCCGCCCCTGATACAGGAAGCTCTCACCGGGGCTTTCCTCACAGCCAGCCAGCATGGACCCGACCATCACGACATCAGCCCCAGCCCCAATGGCCTTGACGATATCACCGGATGTCCGGATGCCACCATCAGCAATGGCCGGAATATCGTGCTCATGACAAGCTGCTGCCGTTTCCAGAACAGCGGAGAACTGCGGCACACCCACACCAGCTACGACACGGGTCGTACAGATGGACCCCGGACCAATGCCGATCTTCACGCAGTCCGCACCGGATTCAATCAGGGCCTTGGCGGCTTCCGGTGTGGCAACGTTACCGGCAATCAGCTGCACATCCGCATATTTATCACGCAGACGGGCCACGGTCTCCAGCACGCCACGGGAATGACCGTGAGCCGTATCGACCACCAGCACATCCACACCGGCCTCAACAAGAGCTGCCCCACGGCGCAGGCCATCTTCACCCACACCGATAGCCGCAGCGCAGAGCAGACGACCCTCCGCATCCTTCACGGCCAGCGGATGCGTCATGGCCTTGTCCATATCCTTGACGGTAATCAGGCCAATGCAGCGGTCCGCCTCATCCACGACAAGCAGTTTTTCGATTCGATGATCATGCAGAAGCTGACGGGCCTGCTCGGGAGAAGCGCCATGCTTGACCGTCACCAGCCCTTCATGGGTCATCAGGTCCCGCACACGGGTGTTCTTGTCCTCGGTAAAGCGCATGTCACGATTGGTCAGGATACCGACCAACTTGCCATTCTTTTCCACGACCGGAAGGCCAGAGATGCCATGACGGGCCATGATTTCGTGAACTTCGCTCAGCGTCTGTTCCGGCCCAACCGTGACCGGATTGACCACCATGCCAGCCTCAAAACGCTTCACACGGCGGACCTGCTCGGCCTGCCCTTCCAGCGTCAGATTTTTATGGATGACACCCATGCCACCCTGTTGCGCCATGGAGATAGCCATTTCTTCTTCCGTCACCGTATCCATGGCGGAAGAAAGCAGCGGAATGTTCAGCTCCAGCTTGCGGGTCAGACGTGTCTTCGTGCTGACCTGGCCGGGAAGAACAGATGATTCAACCGGCTCGATCAGTACGTCATCAAATGCCAGGGCATCACGCACACGGCTATAAAGTTTATCATTATGGAAATTGGTCATGATGCCTACGCCCTCGCTCGTGCGTCCCTGTGTCATTATACAACTAGGTCAGCCTAATCCCCGATAACCGGATCATTAAGCTGTTGGCAGGGTTTCATAACGCACTCTGCATATATAGGCAAAGGAAATCAGACCCGTGGTGCGTCCTCTTACAGGGATGACGAGAAACGGGGCGCAGGCTTGCCATTACTTCCGGCAGCCAGCTCCTTACGCCGTGTATCGAACACAGCCGCCAGATGCCGCAGGAAAGGCTTCCCCTTCTCTGTCAGACTCACCCTGTTACCATTCCACTGGAGCAACCCATCTTCTTCAAAAGATCGCAAAGCTTCCAGTTCCTCAGCAAAAGCCTCTCTCAGACTCTGCCCTTCTGGAATATAAGGCGTCAGATCCACGCCAGACTGACACATGATGATCTCAATCACCTTCCCCCGCCAACGGTCATCCTCTGTTCGGAACACGCCACGCGCAATGGGAAGACCATCCTGCTCCTTCAAGGCCCGGATATAGGCCGCTGTGGAAGGGATATTCTGATAAAAACCATCAGGCGTCATGGAAATAGCCGAAGCCCCCATCCCTATCAGAACGGGTGATGAATCAATCGTATAGCCCTGAAAATTACGATGCAGCGTACCAGCCTCATAGGCATGGGTCATAGCATCTTCGGAATGGGCGTAGTGATCCAGCCCGATGGGCTTATAGCCCGCCTCCACCAGCACCTGATCGATCATGGCAGCTTGTTGCACCCGCTCCTCGGATGAAGGCAGGGAATCCTGCGGAATAAGCTGCTGGCGTTTCTGCTTCCACGGCACGTGAGCATAGCCAAAGACAGCCAGACGATCCGGCCTCATCCCCGCAATGCGCCGAGCCGTGTCCTGAACACTCTCAACCGTCTGATAAGGAAGGCCGTAGATAAGGTCGATATTCACCCCATGCACACCCGCCGCATGAGCCTGCTGAACGCAGGACAAGGTCTGCTCATAAGACTGAACACGCCCACATGTCTCCTGCACGATAGGGTTCAAATCCTGCACACCGAAGCTGATGCGGTTAAAACCAAGCTCTGCCAGAAGGGGCAGCATACCATCCGGCACATGGCGAGGGTCCATTTCCATCGCCACTTCCGCATCATCGGAAAGTTGGAACTGTTCCCGCACGGCAGCCATCACCTTCCGCAGGGCAAATTCTGGCAATGTTGTCGGCGTACCACCCCCAAAATGAAGATGCCGAACCACGCGCCCCCGCCCGACCAGAGCCACGATACGACGCATTTCATCCAGAAGCAGCTCACCATAGGCTTCCCGCCCCTCCTCCTGCCTCATGACAGCCGTATTGCAGGCACAAAAGCGGCACAGCTCATCACAGAAAGGAATATGGAAATAGAGTGAAACGGACTGCTCCGGTGGCAGCGCTTTCAACCAGCCTGCTACCTCCTGCGGCCCTATGGCTTCCGAAAAGCTGACCGCTGTTGGATAGCTGGTATAGCGTGGCAGGTTGCCGCCATAACGTGCGATCAGATCGGAAGAAATTTTTACAGCCACAGTCTCACCACATTTCAGCCTTGGTCAGGGAGTTCCCTGCTTACAGCGATGCAGCGAACCACGCAAATCCATGCCGAACATATGCGGGCAGTAGCTTAATATTTTGTTTAGAAAATGGCTGGGAGACCTGGATTCGAACCAGGGCTGACCGGGTCAGAGCCGGTAGTTCTACCGCTAAACTATCTCCCAAGCGGTGGGGCTTCCCCCTTGTGCAAACTCACCATGAAAATGGCTGGGAGACCTGGATTCGAACCAGGGCTGACCGGGTCAGAGCCGGTAGTTCTACCGCTAAACTATCTCCCAAGCGGCGTTTGCTGAGGGGGTTCTAGCCTCATTCCCCTTACAGCGCAAGGGGAATAAAGAAATTTTTCCTTATTTTACTGGACGCCGGAGCGCACTGGCCAGAAACGCCCCACCAATCAGCAGGATACCAACAAGCCCCGTTACCCACTCCGGTACCTCTACCAGCACACTGACCAGCATCAGCAGGGACAGGATGAAGATGGTGTAAAATGCCCCATGTTCCACATAGACATATTCAGCCAGAGCATTGGTCTTCAGCATGGAAAGCGTCATGGAACGGACAAACATCGCCCCTACGCCCAGCCCAAGCGCAATGACAACCGGATCAGTCGTGATGGCAAAGGCCGAAATGACGCCATCAAATGAGAAGCTGGCATCAATGAACTCCAGATACAGGAAGGTCAAAAGCCCGCCACCTGCGGCCATGCGGGAGGCGCCCGGCTCACCGATCAGCCAGACCAGCGTTTCCTTACCCAGAATATAGGCCGCCACCCCACCACAGCCCCAGAACAGGAAGGCCATCGGGTCATGGCCCTTCCCCATCAGGCGGCTGACAAACATGAGGACGGCCAGCGTCAGCCCAACTGGCAGGGCCGACACGCCCCCCAGACGGGCCGCCGGTCGCTCCAGCCATGAGAGCCAATGATGAGTCTTGTCATCATCCAGAAAATAATTCAGCGCAATCAGCAGAAGAAACGCCCCACCAAAGGCAGAGATCATGTCTTTTGCACCCAGCATGATGGCGGCATAACGCTGCGGCTCCATAATGGCGAGCCGAGCCGCCTGCCATGGCGACAGCCCCGCCACCAGAGCCACCAGCAGCACAGGGAACAGGAACCGCATCCCCAGCACGGAAACCGGCATCCCCCAGCTGATGTAACGCTTCTGCCAGCGGGGCGACATGGTCTTGAGAATGCCATAGTCAACAATGGCATTATCCATGGATTCAGCCGTTTCCATCAGGGCCAGGATAGCCACACTTTCCAGCCCCATAAGGGCACCATACAGGCTGGGCGTATGCCCATATCCCAGAGCGGCACCGACACACAGGGCCAGAGCGGCCAAAACAAAAGCTGCGTAAAACTGTCTCAAAAGCTGTCCCGTTCGTCTAAACTGAGCCTTCATGCTCATCTCTTTCCCGCCCCTTACAAGGAAAGAAGACCAGACAGCAACAGAAACGCACCAAACAGCCACATCCAGACAAAAGACAGGCTTTGCAGACGGCTGGTTAACGCTTATCTTTTGCGCCATGAGTCCGAAACACACGCCTCCTTCCTCCCGCCGTTCCAAAAGCGGTACAACGGCCCCACGCATTCCCGGCAAGCCGCTGCGTCATTCCCGCACGCCCGGTACACGGGACACAGCCGATGATGCCGCCACATCGCAGACCCTGCGAACACAGACCGTCAAGCTCCGCAAGGCACGGGGACGTACACCAGCGCAGCAGCGCTGGCTCAATAGGCAGCTCAATGACCCCTATGTCTCTGCCGCACGGCAACAGGGGTGGCGGTCACGGGCTGCCTTCAAGCTGCTGGAGATGGATGACCGCTTCCACTTCATCAAACCCGGCAGCAGGGTCGTGGACCTTGGCGCCGCACCGGGAGGATGGGCGCAGATTGCCGTCAAGCGTGGTGCCGCTACAGTAATCGGCGTGGACCTTCTGCCCGTGGACCCGGTGCCGGGGGCAGAAATTATTGAAGGCGACTTCATGGAAGCCGACATGCCTGAACGGCTTGAGTCCATGCTGGGCGGCAAGGCAGACCTCGTCATGTCCGACATGGCACCGAACACGACCGGCCATGCCGCAACGGACCATATCCGCATCATGGCCCTTGCCGAGAATGCCCTTGATTTCGCCCTGAAAATTCTCGCCGAGGACGGTGCCTTCATTGCCAAGGTCTTTCAGGGGGGCTCCGAGAAAGACATGCTGGACCTGATGAAGCGCAATTTTACGGTCGTCAAACACGTCAAGCCACCGGCATCCCGCAAGGAATCGAGCGAGCTCTATGTCATCGCTACGGGGTTCCGTGGTGAATCGTGACTTCGCCGATTATCCGGCTCCCTTTCAGGAACTGTTCAGTGATGCGCTGACAGGCCGTCAGGATGCCTGCTTCAACCTGCTCACCCTTGGGATAGAGAAGCGCCTGTTCCCTCTCCTGTCCCGCTGTGTTCCGCAGGATTTCCCTCGTGGCATTCCGAGGCACATCGTGCAGTTCTGGGACAATCCTACCCCGCCAGAGGATATCCGTACGGCCATGGCGGGTATCCAGCGGGATAATCCCGGTTTTTCTTATCATCTGGAATGTGATGAATCTGCCAGAGCATTCATCAATGCGCATTACGGACAGGAGATTACTGCCCTTTATGATGCCTGCCCGCACCCGGCCATGCGGTCGGACTTCTGGCGGCTCTGCTATCTGCATGTCAAAGGCGGCATCTATATTGATGCCGATGTGGTAAGCCGTGCTCCGCTGACGGACATTACCAGAGGGAGCCATTTCAGAACCCTTCTGCCCTATTCTGTCGGGCAACCATGGTGTCTTGATAATGATGTGCTCATCTATGAGGCGGGCAATCCGCTCATGCAGCACATCATGCAGACCATGTTCCAGCGGGTCCGGCATGTTCTGGAAACCGGCTATTTTGAAAATGTCTGGGTCTCGACCGGCCCCGGTGCCATGGTTGTCGGTACAATGAGCTGGATTGCCCGGCAGCTGAAAGAACAGGCCATTCCTTTCAGCGGGATCAGCACGTTCCTGTCTGATTCAGGCGTGATGTTCATCCCTCATCTGCATGTCGAGCAGATTCTGGATACATGCGCCGGTTTCGCCTACCAGCAGACAGACGCCAACTGGCGAAAATTCAGGCACTGGCCCGGCTGAAGCAGCCTACTGATCCGTCTCGCTCATAAGCTCCTGCACCGCCTGCATCAGAACTTTCCGTTCATGCGGGGCGGTGACATCAGCCAGCGTGACTTCATCCAGCACGTTCATGAAAGCAAAACGGGCCTTCAGCAGGGTCTGCTTCAGGCGGCAGCCTCCTACCAGAATGCAGCCTGAAGCCCCCTCATCCTTGCGCATGCAGCCCACAAGGGCGAGGTCATCCTCCGTGCAACGGACAATATCCCCCAGATAGATGTCCTCGGCATTCCGCCCCAGACGCAGCCCGCCATTACGGCCACGCAGCGTCTTGATAAAGCCATGCCGCCCCAGCCGATGCACCACCTTGACCAGATGATTCTCTGAAATCCCATAAACACGGGCAATCTCGCCAATGGAGACCAGACGCTCCTTCTGGGTTTCCAGATAGATCAGGGACCTGAAAGCGTAATCGGTATAAAGGGTCAGCCGCATTCTGGGAGCTCCTTCCGGGCGTGTTTTTCCATGTTCCGGCGTCACTCCGAGACTGCATGAAAAGCAGAAGAAATGATGGCAGTGGCTCCTGCATCAAACCTAACAGAAAGATGACAGCTGCCAACTCTTTTCCGTGCACACGGTCTCCGCCTTGACAGGAAGATATGTGGGTCTATTTTAAAGATGTATTTTTTATATATCTTTTAAGGATACATCCCATGCCCCTCTCCCCTCAAACACGCAGCATTGTCAAAGCCTGTATTCCCGCTCTGGAGGCGCACGGTCTCGACATCACCAAAGAGATGTATCGCCGCCTTCTGGATAACGAAAATATTCGTGACCTTTTCAACATGTCCCATCAGAAAAATGGCGATCAGCCCAAGGCGCTGGCGTTTGCTGTCCTCGCCTATGCCCGTCATATTGACGACCCCACAGCTCTGAAGGACATGATCGAACGTATTGCGGAAAAACATGTCGGGCTGAACATCCTGCCAGAACATTATCCCCATGTCGGCACGGCCCTGCTTGGCGCCATTGCGCACGTTCTGGGCGATCAGGCCACACCCGACATCATGAACGCATGGAAGGAAGCCTATGGCTTTCTCGCTGATGTGCTTATCAACCGGGAACAGCAGATTTACAGTGCCCATGCCGCAGAAAAAGGCGGCTGGACAGGCTGGCGGGCTTTTCGCATCAGCAATCGCCATGAAGAAACGGCTGATACGGTATCTTTCACCCTCAGCCCCGTAGATGGCCAGTCCGTTATGAAGCACCATCCGGGCCAGTATCTCAGCTTCAAACTGACCATTCCCGGCACAGGAACAGAACGGCGCAATTACAGCATTTCCTCTGCTCCGTCTGATGCTCAGTACCGCATTACCATCAGACGCCAGGATAAAGGTGTTGTTTCCAACTGGTTCCACGACCATGCTCGGGAAGGTGATGTGCTGGATGTTTCCGCTCCAGCAGGTGATTTCACACTGCATACCCCGGCCCGGCGACCACTGGTCTTCATTACGGCAGGTTCCGGCATCACGCCTATCATGTCCATGTTGGACACCGTGACGGCAGACAGCTCCCGCCCGTCCATCCATCTCATCCACAATACGAAAACGCCAGAGAGCGAAATATTCGCCATCAGAACCCATGACCTCGCTGCCAGAGGTCTCATCACGGCCGACATCTTTTACAGCCAGATGAACACCTTGCCGCCCCGCACACAGGGCATCAACTTCCATACCGGGCGCCTTACCTCCTCGTGGCTGAAAAACCATGATGATAGGGAAGCCGATTTCTACATCTGTGGCCCGACAGAGTTCATGACCACCGTGATTCAGGCCTTACGAGATCAGGGCATCCCCAAGGAACAGATCCACTATGAGCTGTTCGGCTCAGCCTCCGATCCGTTCCTTGTCACACAGGCCTAATCCCCTACAGGCTCAGGCTGTTTCTGCCGTGCGGACCTTATCCAGCAGTTTGGTCAGGGAGGCCAGAATCTTCCGGGCCATGCTGATCCGCACGGCATTGGTCATTTCCCGCACCATGGCCAGCTTGTGGTCAGGCCGTATCTTTACACCGGCTTTTTCATTCCGGGCGGCCCAGCGGATCAGGCCATCCGGATTGCCGAACCTGTTCTTGCGGAACTGAAGCACCATGCCTTTCGGGCCAGCTTCCAGCCGTTCCACGCCCGTCTCACGACAGAGCTTCTTGATCATCACCACATCCAGAAGGTTGCTCACTTCCTGCGGCAAGGGCCCGAAACGATCCACCAGCTCGACCCGCATGGCGTCCACGTCCGCCTCATCCTTCAGGGCGGCAATGCGGCGATACAGACCAAGACGGACAGGAAGGTCCTTCACATAATCCTCTGGAACCAGAACGGGCAGACCGAGAATGATGTTCGGTGTCCATCCTGTATCTTCCTCCTCGCTCTCATTCCGCATCCGGCGCAGGTCCGTCACGGCATCCTGAAGCATCTGCTGATACAGCTCGATGCCGACTTCCTTGATATGACCGGACTGCTCATCACCCAGAAGATTCCCAGCCCCTCGCAGGTCAAGGTCATGGGATGCCAGCGTGAAGCCCGCCCCAAGGGAATCCAGAGTCTGCATGATCTCCAGACGCTTGACGGAAGAAGCGGACAGAACATGCGTCTGCGGCCATGTCAGATAGGCATAGCCCCGCTGCTTGGCCCGCCCCACACGGCCCCGCAGCTGGTAAAGCTGCCCAAGACCAAACATGTCCGCCCGATGAATGATGATCGTATTGACCCGGGGCATGTCCAGCCCGCTCTCCACGATGTTGGTGGAAAGCAGAATGTCATATTTCCCTTCCGAGAACTCCGTCATCACCGTTTCCAGCTCGGTAGGGGTGAGACGGCCATGAGCCTCAGTAATGCGGGCATCAGGCACGATCTCCCGCAGCCGGTCGGCCATATGCCGCATGTCCGTCAGTCGGGGCACCACGCAGAAGACCTGCCCACCCCGGAAGCGTTCCCGCTGGATGGCCTCATGAATCATCACCCGATCAAAAGGCGTGATGAAGGTGCGTACGGACAGACGATCCGTTGGCGGGGTAGCAATCAGGCTCATTTCCCGCACGCCGGAAAGAGAAAGCTGGAGCGTCCGTGGCAGAGGCGTGGCGGAGAGCGTCAGCACATGCACGTCTTCCCGCAGGGCCTTCAGCTTCTCCTTATGAGAGACACCAAAATGCTGTTCCTCATCAATGATGAGCATTCCCAGTCGCTCGAACGATACGGCTTTGGAAAGCAGCGCATGGGTCCCGATGACAATATCCACCGTTCCATCGGCCAGACCGTCCCGCACCTTCGTGGCTTCCTTGGCCGTGACCATGCGGGAAAGCTGCTCCACCTTCACGGGCAGCCCCTCAAACCGCTTTTTGAAGCCAATGTAATGCTGCCGGGCCAGCAGGGTCGTAGGAACCACGACTGCCACCTGCATCCCGGACAGGGCTGCTACGAAGGCCGCCCGCAGGGCCACCTCCGTCTTGCCGAAACCCACATCCCCACAGACGAGCCGATCCATCGGTTTCCCGCTGCTCAGGTCCTCCAGAACGTCCGCAATGGCCCGTGACTGGTCTTCTGTCTCCATGAAGGGGAAACGGGCGCAGAATTCATCCCACATCCCTTCTGCCGGAGCCATGATGGGAGCTTCCTTCATGGCACGGGCAGCTGCCGTGCGGATCAGCTCACCCGCCATTTCCCGCAGGCGGGTCTTCATCTTCGCCTTGCGGGCCTGCCACGAGCTGCCACCAAGACGGTCCAGCGGCACGGTTCCCTGCTCGGACCCGAAACGGCTTAGCAGATCAATATTCTCCACGGGCAGGAGAAGACGCTGCTCCCCATCATAAAGGATGGAGAGGTAGTCATGAGCCACACGCCCTTCCCGCACGGTCTCCAACCCGACATAACGACCAATGCCATATTCCTCATGCACGACAAGATCACCCTCGGAAATCTCGCCAATCTGCGTGATGAAATCATTTCCCTTGCGCCTGCGCCGGGGCGGACGGGCCAGACGTTCCCCCAGCAAATCCTGCTCGGACACAAAGGCCAGACGCTCCCCGGTGAAGCCCCGCTCCATACCCAGCACGACAAGCCCGACAGCCCCACGGGCCATGCCCGCCGCCTGTGCCCAGTCATCGAAGCTTTCGCAGGGAATGTCATGATCCCGCAGCAGGGTACTGATACGCTCCCGGGAGCCATTGCTCCAAGCCGTCAGATACGTCCGCCGCCCCTGCTTCGCCCAGTCCTGCACATGAGTGGAAAACTGCTGGAAGACCCCTTCCCGCCCTGCACCGCCCATGCTGGCAAAGACCGGCCCCGGCCTGTACCCGGCATCCACGCCTTCCGCACCGTCAGGCTGAGCAAAAGGAGAGAGAAGAACTGTCGGATGGCCTTTCAACATCCCATCCCAGCCATGACGGTTCAGATAGAGCCTGTGCGGTGGCAGAGGTCGATAGGGCAGCTCTCCCTCATGCCCCGCAGCGCAGCGAGCCTGATAATGATCGGCGATCATGTCCAGCCGTGCCGTCAGGATGTCCGGCGTATCCCGCTCAAAACTCAGGGCGGCATCCGGCAGATAATCCAGCAGGGTCTCCATATGCTGTCCGTCACCATCATGGAACAGCGGAAGGTAATGTTCCGCTCCGCTGGCCCTGCGCCCTTCCAGAAGCTGACGGTAGAGTACATCCTCCATCGCCCCGACACCGAATACATCCCGCCATCCCGCCTGGAAACGGCTCAGACTGGACTGATCCAGCGCATATTCCGAAACCGGTGTCAGGCTGAACCCGGCCCGCTTATCCGTGGAACGCTGGGTAGCGGCATCAAAACTGCGGATATTGTCCACCTCATCCCCGAACAGGTCCAACCGGACAGGCTCACCGGCATCAGCGGGATAGAGATCGAAAATGCTGCCCCGCATGGCGAATTCGCCACGTTCCATCACCGTATCCACACGGCTGTACCCATTGCTGATGAGCCGCTCTGCCAGCTTTGCCGCATCCAGCGTGTCACCGACCTTCACATGAATGGTCTGGCCTGCAAAAGCCTTACGGGGCGGCACACGCTGAAGCATGGCATGAACGGTCGTCAGGACGATGCGCCCCGTTTCAGGCCGTGGCTCCAGAAGATGGCTCAGCGTGGCAGCCCGCTCGGCCACGATGGAAGGGTTGGGGGAAATACGGTCATAAGGCAGGCAGTCCCATGCCGGGAAGCGCAGGACGGAGACTTCCGGCACCAGCCAGCCCAGCATGTCTGCCAAAGACGCAAGGGCGGCATCATCATGCGCCACATGCACGAGCGTGCCTTTATGTTCGGACAGCCTCTGACGAAGCAGAAACGCCACAGCACCATCGGGCACCCCCCAGACTGTCGGACCAAAGGACGCAATGGCGGGACGATCAGCAGGCATCAGCGCAGGCTCTCCACTCAATGATAAGGACATTTTTATTATCAGCCGGTTCTGCTACCCTATACCTCTCCCTAAGCCCCCTGTCAGCCCGGAAGCCTCCCCGCCCCTGATGCCATGCCCCTAGCTCCCCCTTCTGCACGGATTGCCCCGCTTCTGGCCCCCATCAGCAGCCTGCCGGGGATAGGCACACGCCATGCGAGCATGCTGGGCAAAATCAGCGGGGGAAAACGGGTCATTGATCTGCTCTTTACCTTACCAGAAAAGCTGATCGACCGCCGCCAGCTCATGACCATTGCCGAGGGGCGGAAACTGCTGGCAGGTGATATCCTGACAAGCCATGTCCGGGTCACCGGCATACGCCGCCCGACCCGCTCCTCCCAGCCCACCATCCTGACCACCAGAGACAGCACGGGCACGCTGGAAATCACCTTCTTCCAGAAGGGACGGCTCTATCTTCCACCAGAAGGGGCGGAAATTCTCGTATCGGGCAAAGTTGGCCATTATCATGACCGACTGATCCTCTCCCGTCCCGATCACATCATGGCATGGGAGAAAAAAGAAAACTTCCCGTGGCTGGAACCGGTATGGCCCCTTACGGCAGGCCTGTTTCCCTCCACCGTACGGCGGGCCATACGGACGGCCATGTCGCTCATCCCTTCTGATCTCCCGGAATGGCTGGACCCGCCCCTTGTGAAGCAGCGGGACTGGCCCGACTTCGCCACCGCACTGGGACTGATGCATTCCCCCGAAAGCCTGCCCGCAGATAAGGACCCTACCCCTGTTCTGGAACGTGCCCGTGCCCGACTGGCGGCGGATGAAGTGCTGGCCGATCAGCTCTGCCTCGGGCTGGCCCGGATGCAGGCCAGAACCCGCACGGGACGCCCCCTGAAAGGTGATGGTTCCCTGCGCCGCACCCTGCTTGAACGTTTCGGCCATACACCCACCCCGGCGCAACAGCGTGTCATGGCTGAAATAGCCGCAGATATGGAACGTCCCGCCCCCATGATGCGCCTGCTACAAGGAGATGTCGGAGCCGGGAAAACCCTCGTCGCCATGATGGCCATGCTTCAGGCGGTGGAGGCTGGCACGCAGGCCGCCTTCATGGCCCCCACGGAAATCCTTGCCCAGCAGCACGCCAGCACGTTCGAGGCCCTCTGCCCCGTACCGTTTATTTTCCTCAGCGGTTCCGTCAAGGGAAAAGCACGGCGGATTGCGCTGGCAAAGCTGGCGGACGGCCATGCAAAAATCGCCATCGGCACCCATGCGCTCTTTCAGGATGGTGTCACCTTTGCTGATCTTGGGCTTGCTGTCATTGATGAACAGCACCGTTTTGGTGTGGAACAGCGCATGAGGCTGGCCAGCAAAGGCCATTCCACGGACCTCCTCGTCATGACGGCCACGCCCATCCCCCGCACCCTGCAACTGACAGAATGGGGCGAAATGGGTGTCAGTCGGCTGGACAGCAAACCAGCCGGACGCCAGCCGATTCATACAACCGTGCATAATATGGGCAAGCTGGATGACATTTTCGCCGGGATAAAACGGGCACTGGATCAGGGAAAACAGATATTCTGGGTCTGCCCGCTCATTGAAGAAAGCGAGACCCAGAGTACCGCGGCGGCAGAAGAACGCTGGGCCGAGCTGACGAAGCGTTTCGGCCCCATCATCGGCCTCGCCCACGGCAGGCAGGACATCGACACGAGACAAAATGCCCTGACGGCCTTCCAGAAAGGCCAGACCCGCCTGCTGGTCGCCACGACCGTGATTGAGGTGGGGGTGGATATTCCTAACGCCACCATCATGGTCATCGAGCAGGCTGAACGCTTCGGCCTTGCCCAGCTGCACCAGCTTCGTGGCCGTGTCGGCCGGGGGGCGCAGAAATCCTTCTGCCTGCTGCTGCATAGTGAAGGGACCAGCTTCACAGCCCAACGGCGCCTTCATCTTCTGCGGGATACGGAGGATGGCTTCCTGATTGCCGATGAAGATTTCCGCATCCGTGGGGGAGGCGATCTTACGGGCAACCGTCAGTCTGGCCTGCCGGGATTCCGTCTGGCCGACCCGACCCGCCTGTCCCTGCTCCTGACGGCCATGCGACAGGACAGTCAACGGGAACTGACCCGGGACCCGGACCTGCAAAGCCCAAGGGGGCTGGCCCTTCAGGACCTTCTCCATTTGTTTGACCGTGCCACGCCCGGCAGGCTGCTTGCCTCTGGCTGAGTAGTGGCGAAGGAAATGAATTATTTGTTAAGATAAATTAACTGGAAAACCTTTATTATATTCAGGACACTCTTAAATATGAGGTAACCCTTTTCTAAAAAAGCATTTCTAATAACGATTGAAAAAAATAATTGGGTTTTTGTTTTTTTCCTTGTGGTGAAACTGAAAAAACATGCTACCGTTGGAAACGGAACATGCAGAGCATGATTCCAGTTTTACGACTCTGAGGAGGCGGCTGTGCCCGTCCTCCTCCCTGATGACCCCAGTACGGGACGAGACCCTTGAGAAATAATAGATCCGACCGCAGCTCCTTTTCCTCCCGCCGCGGCGGCTTTGACCGCGATTTCATGACCCAGCCTTCTTACTTCGATGATCGCGGCAGTTACGATGCCCCGCGTGGTGGCGGCTTTGGTGGTGGCGCCCCCCGCCGTGGTGGTGGCCGTGGTGGCCCGCAGATCACCCCTACCGGCCCGGAAATCACCGGGACCGTCAAATGGTTCAATACCGAACGTGGCTTCGGCTTCGTGGGCCTGAGCGATGGTAGCGGTGATGTGTTCCTGCACGCTAATACGCTGAGCACCCTTGGCCATACTGAGCCTGCTCCGGGTACGACTGTTGTCGTCCGTGTTGGTCAGGGCCCTAAGGGCCGCCAGGTTGCTGAAGTGCTTTCTGTCGATGCCAGCACAGCCACGGCAGAAGCTCCCCGCCGCCCTGCTGCTCCCATGCGCCAGGAACGCTTCCATCCAGCTCCAGACCTGTCTCAGGCCGAAGACGTGCGTGGTATCGTCAAGTGGTACAACACCACCAAGGGTTTTGGCTTTGTCACGCCGGAGAATGGCGGCAAGGACGTGTTCGTCCACGCTTCTGCTCTGGAGCGTTCTGGCCTGCATGGCCTGTCTGATGGTCAGCCCATCGGCATGAAGGTCGTTCAGGGTCACAAAGGACCTGAGGCTGTGGAAATCACCGCCGAATAAGATAGGCTTCAGTCCTATCTGACGAAAAACCCCCATGATCTTTTCCGGATCATGGGGGTTTTTCATGAATGTACCGTTCCAAGCTGAAGCAGGAGACTACAGAAAGCCCCCGCCTTCCTCACGACTTAATAATCGCCACGCCCTTTATTACGAAGCAGACGAGCCTTGTCACGCTGCCAGTCACGATCTGCAATAGCGTGCCGCTTATCTTCTTTCTTACGCCCCTTACCAAGACCGAGCGTTACTTTGGCCACACCACGGGCATTGAAATGAATGTCCAGCGGTACAAGGGAAGCCCCTGCCTTCGTGATTTCCCCGATATATTTGGCCAACTGCTTGCGATGCAGCAGAAGCTTACGAGGGGCCCGTGTATCAAAGCGGGATAGAACACCCCCCTGATATTCAGGGATGTAAGAGTTCAGAAGCCACAGCTCGCCATCTCGTTCGATAGCGTAGGCCTCGCTCAAAGTCGCACGGCCCATGCGGAGACTCTTAACCTCAGGCCCCTTAAGCACGAGCCCAGCCTCTACCGTCTCCAAAATGGAGTAGTTGAAGCGGGCCTTGCGATTCTGTGCGGCAATGCCGTGAGAAATCAGCCCGCCTTTTGTCTTTTTCTTGCTGGCAGCCATAATGACCGTCTTAATCCAAAAGCCCAAGTGAATGCAGAGCTGCATCCACACGCTTCTTTGTCGCTTCGGTAATCTCCACCATGGGCAGGCGCAGCGTAGACTCGCATAGGCCAAGACGGGACATGGCGTATTTGGCCGGGGCCGGGCTTGTCTCAGCAAAAAGCGCATCATGCAGCGGCGTCAGCTTGTCCTGAAGCGCAATGGCCTCCTGAACCTTTCCTTCCCGCCACAGGCGATGCAGCTGGGAGCAAAGGTCTGGAACCACATTGGAGGTCACGCTGATGCAGCCATGCCCGCCCGCTGCCAGAAAGGACAGAATCGTCCCATCTTCACCAGAAAGCTGGTTGAACTCAGCACCAGCTTCCCGGCGCACGGCAATCGGGCGTGTCAGGTTGGCTGTGGCATCCTTCGTGCCGACAATGTTCGGATGCTTTGCCAGACGACCCAGCGTCTCCGGTGTCAGGTCCACAACGGAACGGCCCGGAATGCAGTACAGCCAGAGCGGCAGCGGTGTTGCATCTGCTACCGTCATGAAGTGACGGTACAGCCCTTCCTGTGTCGGTTTATTGTAGTAAGGCACCACCACCAGCAGAGCATCAGCTCCCACCTTGTGAGCATGACGGGCCATACCAACCGCCTCATGCGTGCTGTTGGAGCCAGCACCGGCCATCACCAGCGCACGGCCAGCCGCCACCTCAACACAATGCTCCACGACACGACCATGTTCCTCGTGAGAAAGGGTCGGGCTCTCCCCTGTTGTACCTGACGGAATCAGGCCCGTCGTGCCACCCTTGATCTGACGCTCAATCAGCCGGGTAGCGGCCTGTTCATCAAGAGTGCCATCCTTCTTCATCGGGGTTATCAGGGCGGTCAGTGAACCGTGATACCGTTCGTTAATTGTCTTTGTCATATCTCGTATCTCCGCCCTATCCCTGCTCATCAGTATCATTGCTGGTCCAGCCAGCTCAGCGTTTCATTATAGTGAGACCTCTCCTCTGGAGAAAGGTCACATCTCATCACGGAAAGAACTCCGGGAATAACTGCCCAGAACGTGATGATCCTGACTGGCCTTGGCCAGCTCCAGAAGGGCATCATGCACCTTCTGCTCATCTGGCGAGCCTTCAATATCCATCAGGAAGCGGGACGCCTCAAAAGAGCCTCCCAGCATATAGCTCTCAATGCGTGTCATGTTGACCCCATGACGTGCAAAGCAGCCAAGAACCTCCCACAACGCCCCGGGAACATGCCGGATATGAACGATCAGGGTCGTCATCATGGGGTGCCCAGCCTCATGCTCCACAACAGCATCGGGCGGTGCAACACGATAGAAACGGGTCGTGTTATGAGCGGCGTCCTCCACATTGCGGCAGAGAATCTCAAGCCCGTTCAGCTCCCCGGCAAGAGACGATGCAATAGCTGCATCTTCTTTCCGGCCCCAGCCAGCGACCAGCTCGGCAGCACCTGCCGTATCAAACTCCGTCACCGGCTCCAGATCATGCTGGGCCAGAAGGCCCCGCACCTGCGCCATAGCGACCGGGTGGGTATGGACACGCTTTATATCCTCAATCCGTGCGCCCTTCACAGCCAGCAGACAATGTTCCACCCGCTGAAAATGCTCCCCCACAATCTTCAGGCCCGCTTCCGGCAGAAGGGCATGAATCTCCGCCACACGCCCGGCAAGGGAATTTTCGCACGGAAGCAGGGCTTCATCAGCCTGACCGTCCCGCACGGCCTCAATCGTCTCGGCAAAACTGCGGCAGGGCAGCGTCTCCCAGCCCGGACGTGTCGCCCGGCAGGCAAGGTCAGAATAGGCTCCCGGTCTTCCCTGAAATGCAATTACCGGCATGATGCCCTCTCCCCAACTCTGGCCCTGACCCTTGCAAGATCTTCCGCCGTATCCACGCCCAGCGGGGCCGTATCAATCCGGGCACAACCAATTGTCATACCAGCTTCCAGCGCACGGAGCTGCTCCAGCTTCTCCCGCACTTCCAGTCCGGAAGGTGGCAATGTAACAAACCGGGCCAGAGCATCCCGGCGCCACGCATAGACACCCACATGGTGCCAGTACACGCCCTCCCCCCATGGAATCACAGAGCGGGAAAAATAAAGGGCACGGGCCACGTCATCATCACCCTGAAAGGTACAGGCCACTTTCACGACCGAATCGGCATCACGTTCTTCAGCACTCTCCACCGGGGCCACCAGCGTCCCGATATCAAACCGCCCATCTTCTAACGGGCGTAAGGCCTGCCGAAGCGTATCCGGCTCCACAAGCGGCAAATCACCCTGAAGATTGATGACACAGTCATGCCGCCCCATCGGGTCATAGGCTTCCAATGCGGCCTGTACCCTGTCCGAACCACTCGGCAGGGCGGGGTCGGTCAGAAGGGCTTCCACACCGTCCATGCCCGCCACGGCGGCCCGGATTTCCTCATCGCCTGCGGCCACGAGAACAGGCCCCAGCCCGGCCGCAACAGCCCGGCGGGCCACATGAACAATCATGGCCTCACCATCAATCTCGGCCAAAGCCTTGCGTGGAAGCCGTGTGGAGGCAATTCTGGAGGGAATGACAATAATCGGTTGCATGACCCCTGATTGCCGTGCAGTCCCGCCGGCGTCAATCAGCCCACCCGGAAAAAGGCGTAATCCTCATGAGTCAGTCTGATCTTTCCTCCTATCTGGCCCTCGCCCAAAAATGCGCTGATGCTGCCCGGCAGGTCATCCTGCCCTATTTCCGTCAGTCACTGGCTATCATCTCCAAGGAGGATGACAGTCCGGTCACGAAGGCTGACCGGGAGGCCGAAGCCGCCATGCGGGCCATTCTGGAAAAGCACGTTCCCCATCATGCCATTCTGGGCGAGGAAGCCGGAACCTCCGGTGCATTATCAAAAGACTGGCTCTGGGTGCTGGACCCCATAGATGGCACACGCTCCTTTGTCACCGGGCGGCCCAGCTTCACGACACTGGTATCCCTCTTTCATGAAGGCCGCCCCGTACTGGGGCTGATTGACCAGCCCGTCACCAATGAGCGCTGGCTGGGACTGGAAGGCAAAGCCAGCCGCTACATCGCCCCCCATCTGCCCGGCACCATCGGCACCCGGCAGGCTATTGCCCTCCGGGAGGCTGAACTCTCCTGCACGGCCCCGGAAATCTTCCGCCCCACACAATTCCGACAGTTCCAGACACTCCAGACGAAAGTCCGCCGGACTTCATGGGGGGGTGATGCCTATGCTTATGGGCTTCTGGCTCTCGGCCAAATCGACATCATTGCGGAAGATACGCTCAAACCGTGGGACTGGGGGCCACTTTCCCCCATCATCACCGGGGCCGGTGGCAGCCTGACAGACTGGGCTGGTGCCCCCCTGACACTGGAAAGTGAAGGGGCCGTTCTGGCCTGTGCCAGTGCGTCCCTCCGTGATGAGGCCATACAGGCCCTTTCCTCTTAACGATCTGTCCATTACAGATAGATAACGATTCTTCATGAGGTCACATCTGCTGACCCGGTTACCACGATGAGGTTACCCGCATGCCCCTCTCCCTCGCCAAGAACAGAATCAAGATTCTCCTGCTGGAAGGCATCCACGACAGTGCCGTCAATTATCTGGAACAGCAGGGCTATGCCTCTGTCACCCGGCTGAAAGGCGCACTGGAGGGTGATGCCCTCAAAGAAGCCCTTGAGGGTGTCCATATGGTCGGCATCCGCAGCCGGACGCAGCTGACAGCCGATGTCATCAACTCCGCCAATCGCCTTATGGCCATTGGCTGCTTCTGCATCGGGACCAATCAGGTGGACCTCAAGGCCGCCCGGATGGCCGGTATCCCGGTCTTTAATGCGCCCTTCAGCAACACCCGTTCCGTTGCCGAGCTGGTGATGGGTGAGATCGTGATGCTGCTGCGCCGCATCCCGTCTCGTTCCGATGCCTGCCACAAGGGTGGCTGGGAAAAATCCGCCAACAATGCGTGGGAAGTCCGTGGCAAGACGGTCGGTATTGTCGGCTATGGCTCCATCGGGTCCCAGCTTTCCGTTCTGGCCGAATCCTTCGGGCTACGGGTTCTCTATTACGACATCGCCCCCCGCCTGCCTCATGGTAATGCCATTGCCGTCAGCTCTCTGGAAGAACTGCTGGGCCAGTCCGACATCGTGACGCTGCATGTTCCCGAAACACCGGAAACACAGAACATGATTGGCGAGGCCGAAATCCGAGCCATGAAGCCGAACTCCATTCTGCTCAATAATGCCCGTGGCACCGTTGTGGACCTTGAAGCTCTGGCCCGTGCCCTGAAGGACGGCCATCTGATGGGTGCCGCCATTGACGTCTTCCCCGTAGAACCAAAGAGCAGTCAGGAACGCTTCACCACACCGCTTCAGGGGCTGGAGAATGTACTGCTGACCCCGCATATCGGCGGTTCCACCATGGAAGCGCAGGAACGCATCGGTGTGGAAGTCGCCCAAAAGCTGGTGGATTATTCTGATGTCGGCTCCACCATCGGGGCGGTCAACTTCCCGCAGGTCCAGCTTGGCGAACGCCCCGGCGGAATGCGCTTCATGCATGTTCATTCCAACCAGCCGGGCATCCTTGGCCAGATCAACGACATTTTCGCCAAGGCCGCCTGTAACCTGACAGCCCAGTTCCTTCAGACGGATGGCGAGCTTGGCTATGTCGTGACGGAAGCCGAAGCACAGGAAGGCCAGAATGTTCCCGAGCTTGAAAAAAGCCTGCTGGAACAGCTGCGCAGCCTGAAGGGTACCCTGCGTGCCCGCTCCATCCGTCCTCTCCCTGCCGAAGACTGAGCCTCCACGGTTCCGTCCGGTCTAGCTCTGATAACCGCCCGGCAGTCCCTCTGTCGGGCGGTTTCATATCCGGCCCATAAGGAAAGTTCCCGCCATGTCGGCCATACCGCCTTCCCTTGCCCGCATCCAGAGTTTCACCTTTTCTGGAATCGATGCATTGCCTGTCATGGTGGAAGTACAGATTTCCAGCGGGCTTCCCTCCTTCATCATTGTCGGAATGCCCGCCCGTGCCATTGCTGAATCACGGGAGCGTGTCCGGGCGGCCCTCTCAGCCATGGGGCTGGCCCTTCCGCCCAAGCGGATTCTCGTCAATCTCACACCAGCTGACCTGCCCAAGGAAGGGGCGCATTTCGACCTCCCCATCGCCCTTGGCGTGCTGGTCGCCATGGGCGTCATTCCGGCAGAAGCCGTGACCCGTTTGGCCGCTCTGGGTGAAATCGCCCTTGATGGGACAATCAACCCCGTAAACGGCATTCTCTGTGCCGCCCTGACAGCCTCTGCACAGGAACAGGGGCTGATCTGCCCTGCTTCACAGGGCGCAGAAGCACGCTGGGGCCATCCTGATCTGGAAGTCGTTGCCACGCCGTCCCTCAAGGCCCTGATCGGCCATCTCCGCAAGGAGCAACCCCTGCCAGATGAACCACCACCAGCCCCTCAGCCGCCCGATTACGGCCCTGACCTGCGGGATGTGAAGGGCATGATGCAGGCCCGCCGTGTACTGGAAATCGCCGCTGCGGGACGTCACTCCCTGCTCATGTCCGGCCCGCCGGGGTCTGGTAAATCCATGCTCGCCAGCCGCCTGCCCGGCATCCTGCCCGACCTCACCGCTGCCGAAATACTGGAAACCAGCCGCATCCACAGTATCGGCGGCCTTCTACCGGCTGGACAGCTTGTGAACCGTCCACCCTACCGTGCCCCCCACCATAATACGACATTACCCGCTCTGGTCGGTGGTGGCCCGAAAGCCATGCCCGGCGAGGTCAGCCTTGCCCATAATGGCGTTCTGTTTCTGGATGAATTCCCCGAATTTCCCCGCAACTGCCTTGAAGGTCTGCGCCAGCCTGTTGAATCAGGCGAGGTCACGATTTCCCGTGCGGCACGCCATACCCATTACCCGGCCCGCTTCCAGCTCATTGCCGCCATGAATCCCTGCCGCTGCGGATACATCCATGACAGGGAACGGGCCTGTAACCGGGCCCCACGCTGTGCTCAGGAATACACGGCCCGCATCTCCGGCCCGATGCTGGACCGTATGGATTTATGCGTGCATATCCATTCCTTATCTCCACTGGCCATCAGCCGTGCCCCGACGGGGGAAAGCAGTGCGGAAGTCCGGGCCAGAGTGCAGAAAGCCTATGACCGGCAGATGGAACGGCAGGGCGCCTGCAATGCCGTGATGCCTCCCGAAGGCTTCCAGTTTGAAGCCGATGCCCTGACCCTCGCCGAACAGGCTGCCTTACGGATGAAGCTCTCACACCGTGGCATTACCCGCATGTTCCGTATCGCCCGCACGATTGCTGATCTGGATGGAACAGAAACCGTACAGAAACACCATGCGGCAGAAGCTCTCTCCTACCGCACGCCTCTCTGATCTCAGCGTTTCAGCCCATCCAGCCCACGGGTCAGGTCGGCCTTCAGATCCGCTACATTTTCCAGCCCGACCTGAATACGGAAGGCAGCCCCTTTCGGCAGGCCATCTTTATGACTGCGTGTCAGGCCACCGGAAGTCGGCAGGACAAGGCTTTCATACCCGCCCCAGCTTACCCCGATACCGAACAGGTTCAGCCCATTCAGCATGGCGATCATGGCGTCCTGCGTGATCCCTTCAACCAGCTCCACACCAAACAGGCCGCTGGCATCGGTGAAATCACGCTTCCAAAGCGCATAACCCGGACAGCCCGGCAGGGCCGGATGACGCACATATGCCACCTCTGGTCGGCTCTCCAGCCAGAGAGCCAGCTCATAGGCAGAGCGGGCTTGCTGAGAGAGACGAACCGCCATGGTTTTCAGTCCCCTGAGAGTCAGCCAGCAATCATCCGGGGCACCGCAGGCCCCCAGTTCGATCGCTGCACGCCTCAGAGCCTGCCAATGCTCTGGCCGCTGGACTGTGATTGATCCCAGAATAACATCCGCATGGCCGCTGGGATATTTCGTCAGGGCCTGAATGGAGACATCCACCCCATGAGTGAAAGGCTGAAATGCCCCAATCCCCCATGTATTATCCAGCAGAAGCCGTGCCCCTGCTCCATGGGCCATCCTGGCGATCAGCGGAATATCCTGCACCTCGAACGTATGGCTTCCGGGGCTTTCCGCAAAAATCACGGCTGTATTGGGCTTGATATGCGCCCTCAACGTAGCTTCATCAGCGTGCGGGGGATAGAAGCTGGTTTCCACGCCAAACCGGGCCAGCATGCCAAGCGCAAAACGCCGTGTCGGACCATAAACCGAATCGGGCAGCAGCAGATGATCCCCTGCCTTCAGAAAAGCCAGTAAGGCAACGCTACAGGCTGCCAGACCGGAATTGACAACCTGCGTATGAGCCCCGCCTTCCAGCGCCGCAATCACCTGTTCCAGCCGATGCTGAACCGGATTGCCCATGGCGCCGTAAACCAGACGGTGCCCGTAAGCATGTTCCCCCTGAGCCTCCATAGCCTCCACACTGGGGAACACCACTGTCGAACCCCGTTCGACTGGCATGTTAACGAAGCTGCCGCTCTGGTCCGGGGCCTGCCGACCGGCGTGCGTCAAGAATGTGGCAAATTTCTGCCACCCCTCACCAATGACAGGCCCTGTTTCCATATGCTTCGTTCCGTTCCTCATGCCTGCCACTCCCGATCTATCATGCGGATTATTTTAAACTGTCAGGCATAATTTTCCCTGCTTCGCAAAGGGGACGCAAGCCCTATCATACATTGAATGCGCCCTCCGACCTACGAAATGGCCACGCCACACTTACGCCACAATATTCTTTTCTTACGGGGCAGTGTACACTGAACACCGTTTCTACAGGCCTGTCCCTACGGGTCTTCATGTCATTGATTTTCAGGCCGTTACGCTCATGCAGGACCCGACATCATCTTCCGCCACACCCCATGCCCTGCGGCTCGTCAGCTGGAACCTCTTTCATGAAGATGGGGCCACGCTGGAAGATATCCGGCTTCTCCTCCGAGTAACCAAGGCCGATATTCTGCTCATGCAGGAATGCCGTCTATTCACCAACAGGCTGCCTGATCTGGTGGAAGGTCATTTCAGCCGTCTGGCTTCGGAAGGACGTGTCCACGGTACGGCCTGCTGGAGCCGCTTCCCCTTTCTAAATCCGCCCCGGCTGCACATGCTCCCCCCCGGGCTGGCCGCACACCGTTCTGCCCAGCTTCTGACATTTGATACAGGCTTCGGCCCTTTCAGTATCGCCAATGTGCATCTGTCCCACGGCCCCATCCTCAACCGCCGCCAGCTCCGCCTCATCCGGCAGGAACTGCCAGAACGAGCCATCATCATCGGGGATTTCAATCAGGTGGGGCCTGCCATGCTGCGGGGCTTTGAAGATGTAGGACCACGGGAGCAGACACACCGTATGCTCGACAAAGTGCCCCTGCGTCTGGACCGCTGCCTTGTCCGTGGCTTCTCACTGCTGGACAGACGGGTCTATCCCCGCTTCGGATCTGATCACCGGCCCATCTCTGTCACGCTGCAACCGGACCTGCCCATCAAGCCATCCACTGCCGCGCCACATCAGGAACGGCACGAAGACAACACGATGGCCATCTCCCTCTGACCTTCAGAGATAGGGCAGGAAAAGACGGCAGGCGGCATTCCTGAGCCTGACAGGCAGCGACCATGTATCAATCTCGGCAAGGTCCAGCCGATGATGACACTTCGCACGGATGAACTCCTCCAAATGCGCCGCTGTCTGCTGGTCATGCAGGGTCAGGTTACATTCGAAATTGAGACGCAGAGAACGCCGGTCCAGATTGGCGCTCCCCACGAAGCTCCATGCCTGATCAACCGTCATCAGCTTGGAATGATTGAAGGGCGGATCCCCCAGCCATACCCGGCACCCTGCCTGAACCAGCTCCCGCAAACAGGCATCCCGTGCGTAATCCGTCACTGGATGATTGCTGCGCCGTGGCACAAGAATATCCACCGTCACCCCACGCAGGGCCGCCAGCCCCAGCTCCGTTGCAAAGCGGTTATCAGGAATGAAATAGGGTGTCATGAAGCACACATGGCTGCGGGCCAGAATAACAGCCTGAAGGATGGTATATTCGATCTGCTCGATATCCGTATCCGGACCTGACGTCACAACACGGGCTGGTATGGTCCCTGCCGAAACAGGTGGCGGAAAGTAGCAGTCGCCATCCAGCGTTTCCCCAGTCGTAAAGCCCCAGTCCCGTACGAACACCTCCGAAAGCTGCTGCACAACGGGCCCTTCCAGCCGGAAATGTGTATCCGCCACTGGAATACGCCGCCCGCTAGAGGGTTGGCTGAGCATGTTCTCATCCCCGATATTCAGCCCTCCCATGAAGCCCACGTGACCATCCACCACCAATATCTTGCGATGATCCCGCAGATTGACGAAGGGCATACGCCACGGCCAGAGAGAATGCATGAAACGGGCACAGCGTATGCCCTGCTGCCTCAATGTCTGAATGATGGGGCTATAGAGATACCCACTGCCGACCCCATCCACCAGCACACGAACCTCGACCCCTCTTTTCCGGGCCTCGACAAGGGCTGCCACGAACTGCTGGCCGATCCGATCGCAGCGGAAAATATAGGAACAAAGCAGAATGGACCGCTGCGCCTGACCGATACTTTCCAGCATTCTCGGATAGGCATGATCCCCATTATGAAGGCACTCCACCCTGTTGCCTTTGAGCAGAGGCAAACCCGTCAGCTCATCCAGCATCCGGACAAGAGGATACATGAAGCTATCCGCTGCATCATGGGACCATTTGGCTAGAAAGGCCGTTTCTTCCGGGTCCACATCCTCACGCAGCTTCTGCGCCCGGCGGCGCACCCGGTTAATACCCAGACACAGATACAGGACCGATCCCAGATAGGGCATCACCCAACAGAAACCGATCCAGCCCGTGGCAGACGCCGTATCTCGCTTGGTCAGCAATATATGGACCGTCACCCACAGGGAGAGGCACACATGCAGCATTCCGAACAGGAAGGTAAGCGTTTCTGCCATGGCCCCCTCTTTTACCAGATGATGATTGGTGTGGTGTTACTCCCTCCATGCACCACAACATGGAAAAAATACACTAACCCATATGCCTGTTATTTCCGCAGCATCCATTGCGGTGCCACCTTGCCGACAGCACCACGCCGCCCTTCCAGAGGTGCAAGGTCATCGGCGGAACGAACTTTCTGCCCTTCCTTCCAGACCAGCCCTTCCGCCAGAGTGAACAGACGGACATGCTGTATGCCCACCCCAGCCGTCAGCTTCTGAAGGCTGACACCGCCACCTTTCGCCACCTCGGCCACCTGCTCCAATGGGAAAACGAGCGCCCGTTTTGCGGTTGTCAGGCAGAGCACATGCGTCCCCTCGGCAGGGTAAACGAACTGAATACAGGCACCCTCACGCAGATTGAAAACCTGCCGTCCTGTCCGCTTCTCGGCAGACAGATTGCTGGCAGCAACCTGCATCCCTCTGCCGTCACTGCTGGTCAGGAGATACCGGGTATCATCATCACCCAGCGCAAAGAAGGCCACAACCTGATCTTCCTGCGCCAGATCAGCCAGCGTCCGCACGGGCTGGCCAAAGCCACGCCCACGGGGCAGGTCCGCCACCTTCAGCGTGAAGGCACGACCTCCTGCGGCCATAAGGCAGAGACGGTCCGTACTCTGACACTCCACCTGCCATGCCAGCCCGTCCCCTTCCTTGAAGCGATGATTCTCCGCATCATGTCCATGCCCTTTAACAGCACGGACCCAGCCTTCCTGAGAGAGCAGAACCGTGACAGGTTCACGCTCCACAGCCAGAGCGGCAGATGTATCAATATTGGCAGGGGCCTCCGCCATAGTCGTACGCCGCTGACCATAAGGACCGCCCTCAAAGAGGGCCTGCATCTTCTGGAGGTCTTTACCAATCCGGGTCCAACGGCGCTTCTCGGAGCCCAGCAGGGCCTCCAGTGACGCCTGTTCCTTGCCCAGACCATCCCATTCCTTGCGGATTTCCATTTCTTCCAGACGCCGCAGGGAGCGCAGACGCATGTTCAGCACATAGTCCGCCTGAAGTTCGCTCAGAGAGAAAGCCTTCATCAGGGCAGGCTTGGGTTCATCCTCCTCCCGGATAATGCGAATAACTTCATCAAGATTCAGATAGACCTTCAGGAAGCCTTCCAAAATCTCAAGCCGTTTCAGGACGGCATCCAAACGATGCTGTGTGCGGCGGACGAGCACATCATGCACATGCTCCAGCCACGCCTTCAGCACCTCCCGAAGGGACAGCACACCGGGGATTTTCCCCTGACTGAGCACATTCATGTTCAGGCTGAAACGGCTCTCCAGCATGGTGTGCTTAAAAAGCGTTTCCATCAACACTTCAGGGTCGCAGTTGCGGGTTTTCGGCTCCAGAACCAGTCGGATATCCGTTGTGCTTTCATCCCGTACATCCGCCAGAAGGGGAAGCTTCTTCTCCTCCATCTTCTTGGCAATGTCTTCAATCAGCTTGCCCTTCTGCACCTGATAGGGAATTTCCGACACGATAATGGTCCAGAGACCACTCCGCCCTTTCTCGACCGCCCAGCGAGCCCGGATGCGGAAGCTGCCCCGCCCTGTCTCGTAAGCCTGAACGAGCGTCTGGCGGTCTTCCACCAGCAGCCCTCCCGTAGGGAAGTCCGGCCCCGGAACGATATTCAGAAGGTCTTCCGTGCTGCATTCCGGCTTTTCAATCAGAAGACGAGCAGCCTGATAAAGTTCAGCAGCATTATGCGGTGGAATGCTGGTGGCCATACCCACGGCAATCCCCGCCGCTCCATTGGCCAGAAGATTGGGGAACAGACCCGGCAGAACGACCGGCTCCTGATCCTCATTGTCATAGGTCGGGCGGAAATCAACCGCATCATCGCTGATGCCTTCCAGCATGATACGGGCTGTTTCGGTCATGCGGCTTTCGGTGTACCGCATAGCGGCAGCACCATCGCCATCAATGGACCCGAAATTGCCCTGCCCCTCCACCAGCGGGTAACGCACAGCAAAATCCTGCGCCAGACGCACCAGCGCATCATAAACAGACGCATCACCATGCGGATGGAACTTACCGATGACATCACCCACCACACGAGCGCACTTCTTGAAGCCGGAAGTCGGGTCCAGCTTGAGCTGCTGCATGGCGTAAAGCAGGCGCCGATGCACAGGTTTGAGACCATCCCGGACATCTGGCAGGGACCGTGACGTGATGGTGGACATGGCATAGGCCAGATAACGCTCGCTTAATGCTTCAGCCAGCCGTGTATCTTCGATATGCCCGGCGAGATCGCCCGTCATAAGGTCTCCTGCTTCCTGTTTGGCCTTTGGGAGAACAGGTTAGACACGCTCTTTTTCCTCCTGTCCAGAGGCCCCGTCTTCAACAAGCCCGTAAAGAGCCGTCACCAGCCGATCCCGTGCCGCAGGCAGAGGCCGGTGATGCGCTGCAAAAACAGCCCGTTGCAAGAAATGTCCGCTCAGCCGTGCAGCACTTAGCCACCCGAACGGCTCCCCTTCATCGTCATCATTCAGCAAACATGAGGGAAGCGGCAAAAGACGATCCTTCCAGTCCCCGGCACCTTCCTCACTTACAGCCCGGCCCGTGCGAGGTGACACATAAGCCAGCCCTTCCCGCACATCCGTCACGGCACAGCGATCCAGCGTCAGCCCATAGCCCAGTTCCTGCAACAGGATCAGCTCCCACCGGAAATAGAGCGCCACGGGGGGCTCAGCGGCAGACACACTCAAAACTCCCATGAAATGCGCCAAAGAGGCAAAAAGCGGCTCATGCGGCTCCCTTTCAGCAAGCGCCTCACTGCACAGACTACAGGCACTGCTAAGCAAGGACAGGGCCAGAGGATGATCCAGCAGAAAAGATGCTGTCGGCCGCACCAGCTCTGCCGTCATATGCCCCAACTGTTCTGGCAGACGGGCCTTCCAGCGGGCCATGATAAGGCTGCCTTCCTGCCATAACCCAGCCTGACGGCGGGATCGCCCCCCCTTTACAAGCGCATGATAGACGCCCCGCTTTTGTGTCAGCACCCGGACAAGCAGGCTGCTCTCCCCGTGGGGGGACAGTCGCAGAATGATGGCCGGTTCTTCCCACTCCATAACGCCCCCTTGGAACAGAAAAAGGGCCTCCGTCACAATGACGAAGACCCCCTTCCTAGCAATAAACCGTTAAAGGCTTATTTCTTCTGGCCAGAAGCCGCAGCCACTTCGGCAGCGAAGTCTGTCTCAGCCTTCTCGATGCCTTCACCCAGCTTGTAACGGGCGAAGCCAACCAGCTTGGCGCCAGCCTTCTTGACGACTTCCTTCACGCGGCTTTCACCGTCATGCACCCAGACCTGCTCCAGAAGAACGACTTCTTCGTAGAACTTACGGATGCGGCCTTCCACCATCTTCTCGATGATGGCTTCCGGCTTACCGGAGCTACGAGCCTGATCTTCCAGAACCTTACGCTCATGAGCAACAGCGGCAGCGTCAACGCTATCCACATCCAGAGCGGTCGGGCTTGTAGCAGCAACATGCATACCGATCTGACGGCCCAGCGTCAGCAGAGCTTCGCTCTCGGAAGGTGCTTCAATAGCAGCCAGCACGCCGATGCGGCCAACGCCCGGACGCAGAGCACCGTGAACGTAGCTGGCCACAACACCAGACGGTACGCTCAGGACCTCAACACGGCGCAGGCTCATGTTTTCACCGATGGTAGCAACCAGATGGGTCAGCTCATCAGCAACCGTACGACCGGACGGCATCTTGGCAGCCTTGACGGCCTCCAGATCACCACCAACCGTCAGAGCCACCTTGGCGATGTCTTCCACAGCCTGCTGGAAGGCATCGTTACGGGCAACGAAGTCTGTCTCGGCGTTGACTTCGACCATGGCGGCCTTCTTGCCATCAACGGCAACAGCCACCAGACCTTCAGCAGCAACACGACCGGACTTCTTGGCAGCCTGAGACAGGCCCTTCTTGCGCAGCCAGTCGATAGCGGCCTGCATGTCGCCATTGGCTTCCGTCAGGGCCTTTTTGCAGTCCATCATGCCTGCGCTTGTTGCATCGCGCAGCTCGCGCACCATTGCAGCAGTAATTCCTGCCATATCTCTATCATCCCTGATAAAACACCCATGCAGCCGGGACGCATCCACGGCTGCATGAGCTGTTCATGTCATATTTCCATCATCCAGCCCTTACCATGCGGGGCAGACCGGATGTCTGGCACGGCCCTGAAGGGCCAGATGGAGAAGCTTACTCAGCCTTCTCTGCCACAACGGTTTCTTCAACCGGCAGCTCAGCAGAAGCACCGATATCCTGACCGGAAGCAGCCAGCTCAGCAGAAATACCGTCCAGAACAGCGCCAGAAACCAGCTCGCAATAAGTGGCGATGGCGCGGATGGCATCATCATTACCCGGGATCGGGAAGGTGACACCCTTCGGATCAGAGTTGCTGTCCAGCACGGCGATCACGGGGATGCCCAGCTTGTTGGCTTCCTCAACAGCCAGCTTTTCCTTGTTCGTGTCGATCACGAACAGCAGGTCCGGCAGACCGCCCATGTCCTTGATCCCGCCGAGGGAGCGTTCCAGCTTCTCACGGTCACGGGTGATGTCGAGGACTTCCTTCTTGGTCAGACCAGCCGTGTCGCCAGCCAGCATCTCATCAATGCCACGCAGACGCTTGATGGAACCTGTGATGGTCTTCCAGTTTGTCAGCATACCGCCGAGCCAGCGATGGTTGACATAGTACTGGCCGCAACGCTGTGCCGCTTCGGCAACCAGATCAGCAGCGGAACGCTTCGTACCAACGAACAGAACGCGACCACCGGAAGCCACGGTGTCACGCACCTGCTTCAGGGCACGGTCCAGCAGCGGAACAGTCTGCTGAAGGTCGATGATGTGAACCTGATTACGGACACCGAACAGATACGGTGCCATTGCCGGATTCCAGCGGCGTGTGTGGTGACCGAAGTGAACACCAGCTTCCAGCAGCTGACGCATCGTGAACTGTGGCATTGCCATAGTCTGAAACTTTCTTTCTCTGGTTTATCCTCCGCATGGCAACGCCCCTTCATGATACGGGACACCAGGTAATCCGGGCCATGCGTGCGAAATATATCCCTCAGCCCCTCTATGGAGCTAAAAAATACCGCTCCTCTCTAAAAGAAGCTGACGGGAAAGGCAAGTATTTCCCCTACCCTCACCCTTGTGCGACGGGAAGACCTTGCAAAAAATGCGCCATTGCCTGACGGGCACGGGCAGCATCACGCCCCAGTCCCATCAGGGCACCAATCTGGGACGGATGACGCAGAATAGACCCCAGAAGGGCCGGAACATGAATCTGCCCGTCTTTCAACCCTTCTATAGCTGCGGGAGGCAAGTCCCGCCCCGCATCATCACAGATCACCCTCAACACGGCAAAGGGCAGGCCAGAACGGGCGACCAGACCACTCTCCATATCCACGGCATGACAGCCTGTCTGATCAAAAAGCGTTGCCTTTTCAGCCGCAGTACCGATCATGACCGGGCTATGCAGAATGCCACCCCGCACAGCAGCCTGCGCCGCACCAAAGCGGGCACTCAGAGCCGGGTCTGACCTGTAAATCTCGTCCTCACACTGCACATATTCGGCCACCTGCACGCTTCCCGGTGGCAAAACGGCATCCAGCGCACCGGAGCAGCCAAAAGACAGAAGCTCCGTCACGCCGGCATCCAGCAGGGCTGACAGGGCACGCTGCGCTCCGGCCTCACAGGCATGGCTGAGCGCAATCCTCGCCTCAGGAAAGAATTGCCTCGCCAGATGTGCTTCCTGCTTCAGCCCTGCCAGAATGCCGAGCATCAGAAACCGAACTCCACCTGCCCGGAATTGCTGCTTGTCAGATTGCGATAGCGGGACAGAGCCATAAGCGGGAAGAACTGCTTATAGCCATGATAACGCAGATAGAAGACCTTGGGGAAACCAACAGCATTATAGGGTGCTTCGTGCCATTCACCCTGCTCATCCTGCTGCTGTGCCAGATAAGCCATACCACGTTGGACAGCCTCACTATCCCGGCGACCAACGGCCATCAGCCCCAGCGTAGCCCAAGCTGTCTGGGTTGGCAGGCTGGTTTTGTAGACACCCTGCGGGGCTCCCTCATAGCTGGCGCAGTCTTCACCCCAGCCACCATCCTCATTCTGCACGCTTTCCAGCCATGCCACAGCACGCTGTACCATGGGGTCATCATGGCTCACGCCAGCGATATTCAGAGCACATAAAACCGACCATGTGCCGTAAATATAGTTCGTGCCCCAACGGCCAAACCAGCTACCGCTTTCCTCCTGCTCGGAGCGGATATAATCCAGCCCCTTACGGATCACGCCAATATCCTCCGGGTGCCCCAGCTGGGACAGGAAGGAAATGCAGCGGGCCGAGACGTCCACCGTTGGCGGGTCCAGCAGGGCACCATGATCCGAGAAAGGAATGTGATTCAGGGCCTCAAGGTCATTATCAATGTCAAAGGCACCCCAGCCGCCATTACTGCTCTGCATCCCGATGATCCATTCCCGGGCACGCTCAATAGCGACACGATTTTTCTCAGGATCAATCCGATGCAACAGCATTCCAACAACGGCTGTATCATCAACATCCGGGTAATAGTCATTCTCGTACTGGAAGGCCCAGCCCCCCGGGCGAAGGTCCGGTGCGTTGATGGCCCAGTCGCCTTTGACATCCAGAATCTGACGGTCCCGCAACCATGCCGCCGCCTTTTCCAGCGCGGCCTTTGTCTCGGCTGGCTGCACAGCACCGGCACCTGATGAGGCCTCCAGCATGGCAAGGCCAGAAAGCGCCGTATCCCAGACAGGCGACACGCAAGGCTGGCAATAGGCCTCATCCTCTTTTTCTACCAGAAGCCCCTGTACAGCCTCCCATGCCTGCACCACACGAGGGTCATCATCTGGCACGCCAAGCACACGATACATCATGAGCACATTGGCCATAGAGGGATAAATCGCCCCCAAACCGCCCCCACTCAGCCGTTTCTCAATGAAGCGAACTGCCTCCCGAATAGCCTTCTCATGCAGGGAACGGGGGATATGAGGCACGATGGGCCGCAGTGCCTTATCCAGATAAGTAAAGACCCGCCCCCATACCGAACGATAAGGGCCACGGATCCAGTCCTTAATACGTGCTGGCGGACGCTTGAACAGTTCCTGCACATGCACGCCACGAGGATTCAGGGCAAGTGGCTTATACGCAGCCAGAATGAGCAGCGGCGCAATGACAGTGCGGGACCAGTATGACATATTCCAGATGGAGAAAAATGCCTTACGGGGCAGCAACATGAGCTCCACCGGCATGACGGGCACGGCATCCCATGGCACTTCCCCATACAGAGCCAGCTGGATACGGGTAAAAACATTACTCCGCTCCGCCCCACCATGTTGAAGGATGGCCGCACGGGCACGGCGCATATGCGGGGCGTCCACGTCATCACCAATCATCTTCAGGGCGAAATAGGCTTTCACACTGGCTGAAAGGTCAAACCGGCCATCCTGATAGAGTGGCCAGCCGCCATGATCACCCTGAATGCGGCGCAGATAGACCCCAATCTTCTGCTCAAGGGCCGTATCAATACGATCCAGAAAATGCCCCAGAAGAACATATTCTGAAGGAATGGTTGCATCGGCTTCCAGCTCGAAGACCCAATGACCGTCACCCTTCTGACGCCTGCCCAAAGCGGCATGCGATGCCTTAACGGCCTGCTCCACCACAGTGACATCAATACCATGACGGGACAACGTCTTGCTCACTGAACTCTCCTTCAACATTTTCGCACGTCAGGGCTATCGCCCCTCCAGCATGTGCAGAGGTCATAAACCAGTTTCAGGCTCACTCCGCTCCGGCGAAGGCCGTGCGAAAACCAAGCGCCCCAACCGCCACCAGTCCGGACTGTATGGCGCCTTCAATCGTGGAAGGCAGGCCAGTATCCGTCCAGTCCCCGGCAAGTGCAAGGTTGGCGTAGGCGGTTCTCGCCCCCGGGCGCTTTTTATCCTGTTCCGGTGTGGCTGCAAAGGTGGCCCGTTTTTCACGGATCAAACGTGCCTCTGGTACGGCTTCCGGCAGGGGATACTCCAGCAGAGGGTCCAGAGCCTGATGCAGCTCTGCCCATATGCGTTCCAGCATGTCCTCATTCCGCCAGTCCGCATAGCGATTGGCAGCACTGACCGTCACAGACAGCACTTCATCATGCAGGAAGACCCATTCTGCCACACCCCCAACGAGCCCCATAAAGCCAGCTTCCCTCAGGGCTCCCCTAGGCTGCAAAGGCTGATGAAGGCGATAATGAGCATTGGCAATACTCTCGAACTCATCCGGCCCTTCCAGCCCCGGTACAAGCCCAACCGCTACAGGAGACGGCACCGCCATAATGACAGCATCTTCTGCTCCCAGCGCTACCGTTCGGCTTGGCGTTTCCAGAGCTATAACCCGCCCGCCTTCATACCGTAGGGAGGACACTCTGGTGCCCGTCAGAACCTCAGCGTGACAGCTTTCCAGATACCGCATGGCGGGCGTCACGAAACTTTCGGAGAGACCATGAGCGGCCATCCACGGGCAGCAGGCACTCCCCCCTTTGGCAAGGGTCTGGCGCACGATGTTCCCCAACAGACGGGCACTTCCCCGCTTGATATCCGTATTCAAAGCGGAAATAGCCAGAGGCTCCAGAAGACGGCGGGAAAACTCGCCCGGCAGGAGACAGTCCGCCACACAGGCCTGTTCATCTGCCTTCATGAGGCGAGACAGAGCCATAACTTCCTTCAGTGTCATCCCCGGTACACGGGTACCCCGCCCCAGCAGCCAGAACGGAATACGCCCTGATGACAGGCGCAGCGTCCATGAGAGATACTTCTCCACGTCATACCAAGGGAAGATCGGCTTACCCGGTCCCCTGAGCGTCTCACGGGCCCCCAGCAGGTCGAGATACCGGAACGTGTAAGGATTGGCCGAAAGCAGGAGATGATTCCCGTTATCAATGACCGTATCCAGCGCCTTGTCGTGAAAGGAACGTGCACGCCCTCCACAGGCCGGGCCAGCCTCATATAATGTCACCTGTGCCTGAGGGGCGAGCTCTACCGCCGCAGAGAGCCCTGCCAACCCGCCCCCGATGATATGCACATGGCTCACAGCACAACCCCGACAGCCGCAAGGGCCATAGCCAGTTTTTTACGGGCGGCACAGATGCACAGCGATGCCTCCGGATTACGCCAGCCACGCCGCCGCAGGGCGGCAAGCGTCACCCGGTAAGAAGCGGCCATGATACGGGCGGGCCGCACCGTGGCAGCGGGGCATTGCCGCATGACCTCATCAGCACGGCGGAAATGGTCAGCTGCCCGGCCTGCCAAAATCTGGCACACACCATCCAGCCCCTGCGCATAAAGCGCCTCTGCCGGGTCAGCCGGAACACTGTAGCGCCGCAGAAGTTCCGCAGGCAGATAAAGACGCCCACGAGCAGCATCCTCAGCAATATCCCGCAGAATGTTCGTCAACTGGAGAGCACGCCCCAGATGATGGGCCAGCTTCTCCCCATGAGCCTCTGGCGTACCGAAAATACGGACGGACAGACGCCCCACCGCAGAGGCTACACGGTCGCAATACAGGTCCAGAGTGGCTTCATCCGGGGCCACAATGGGCTCCCCGCAATCCATCTCCATACCCTCAATGATGGCGATGAAGTCATCCTGCTTCAGATCAAACTTCTCTATGGCAGCCAGCAAAACACGATCCAGCGCATCTTCTGCCTTCCCTGCATATAGGGCGGCGATGCGTTCTTTCCACGCCACCAGTGCTGCAGCCGGGTCCGGCAAAGGCACATCACCATCGGCAATATCATCCACGACCCGACAGAACGCATAAATGGCAAACATGCCATCACGGCGGGCCGGAGGGAGGATTTTCATCCCCTTTCCAAACGATGTTCCGGAACGGGTAACGATCTCCTCCACATGCCTCAGATCAGACGGCGCGCACAGCAGACCCTGAGGCACCTTGCGACGAGCAGAGACCATAACCTTCCTCACATCCATTCAGTGGCCTTGGCCACATTAACATTACAGGCCACATCCTAGCCTGCCCTGCTTCTACCCCTAAAGCCCGCAGGGGGCAAAAAACTATCCCGGAGAGAGCTCAGCGTATATACCGCATGGCCCAGCCCAGCGCACGGAGGCCATCCAGACGGGTCAGAGCCACCCGCTCCGCAATCGGGTCCTGCTGATGCAGGCGTTCTGTCAAGCGGCGGCAAAGCGCCACAATCACGGCAGCTTCCAGCCGCATCCGGCGGTCCTTTACCAGACCCGGCAGACGGGCAGCTTCCTCATTCAGCGCATCAACATGGGCCAGCATATGGTCGAAAACACGCCGCACGCCCGGCTTACTACGGGCCAGAATGAGGTCCTTCAGCCTGACATTTTCAGCTGCCAGCCAAGGAAGCGGCACATAACAGCGATTCAGCTGTTTCAGGTCACTGCTGACATCCTGCATGTGATTGACAATCTGTAAGGCCGTGCAGAGCGCATCCGATGGCCCGAATGTCTCCTCACCTTCACCATGCAGCATGAGCAGGAACCGCCCGACAGGATTGGCGGAATAGCGGCAATAATGCAGCAGCTCGGACCAGTGTTCATAGCGTGTCTTTTCGGCATCCATGATGAAGGCCGTGATCAGATCACTTCCCAGCTCCAACGGCAGGCCACGCTCCTGAAGAACAGTGCGGAGGATAACCCCGCTCCACGCATCTGCCCGCCCTGCCGGTGGTTTCCGCTGGCCATGCAGAACGTCCCGCAGGGCTGTGAGTCGGGCAATTTTCTGTGCAGGAGAGAGCTGGCCATTATCCACCATATCATCCGCCACACGGGCAAAACGATAATAAGCATGAACGGCAGGGCGTTGCTCTGCGGAAATCAGGAAGGAACCAACGGGGAAGTTCTCATCATTCATCCCCTTGCTGGAAGACACATCCCGCTCGCCCCAGACCTGAGCATCATCCTTCATGTCGATTTTACCAGACTGTGCCACCATGCTCCCGCTCCTTCACTAAGCCTGCCCCAACCATGGGCATAACCGCATCCTGTCAACCCGGTACTTACGCCCCGAAACCGCCACGCTTATGCTCACGGAACCACGCCACGGCATCTATCAGGGCATGTCGTGCGGCACGGGGGCGATAGTCAAGCTCCCGCTCCGCTTTTGCTGACGAAAAGAACATCAGTTTCTTGGACATATCCAGCATCTCCCGTGTCACACGGGGCTGAATGCCGAAGCGCCGCGCCAGCATCTCTGAAACAGACGCCACAGGATACAGCCATGACTGCTTCAGCTGGATACGCGGCGGCTTGCGATGGACAATCTCGGCCACCATGCGGAACAGTTCGCCCAGCATAAGGTTTTCCCCACCGAGAATATATTTCTCACCAATAACGCCACGCTCGAAGGCCAGAACATGACCTTCCGCTACATCATCCACATGGACGATGTTCAGGCCCGTCTCCACATATGCAGGCATCCGGCCTGTGGCACAGTCCAGAATCATCTGGCCGGTCGGGGTCGGTTTGATGTCCCGTGGCCCCACAGGCGTTGACGGATTGACAATAACAGCCGGAAGCCCTTCCTCCCTCACAAGGCGCAGAACCTCCTGCTCCGCACGGTATTTCGAGCGTTTATAGACACCCACGATCTGATCTTCCGTCACGGGGGATGATTCCGTTGCTGGAATACCGTCACGAGCCGTAGCTAAAGCCGCAACGGACGAACAATACACAACCCGCTTCACACCGGCCTTCATAGCGGCCTGCATCAGGATGCGTGTCCCTTCGACATTCGCCTTCATCATCACGTCAGGGTCCGGCACCCAGAGACGATAATCGGCAGCGACATGGAAAAGATAGGTCACGCCCTCCAACGCCTTCTCCATGCTCTGCGGATCAGCGAGATCACCAACCACAAACTCGACAGGCAAGCCGGACACATTACTGCGATCCGAAGTCTGACGGACCAGCAGACGCAGGCGATGCCCTCGTTCCAACAGGATGCGTGCCACAGCCGAGCCCACAAAGCCGGTTGCGCCGGTAACCAGGGTTATGTCTTCTGCCATGTTCCGCCTCTTTTCTGCCCTGTTGCATGAACCTGCCGGGTATAATCGTCCTTGCCGCAGGGGGTAAAGCCCCAGACGGTTGGACGTCCTCCCCAGAGTAGCCTAGAAGGGCAGGAACCAGAACTGACATATGGCGGCACTCTTGAAAAAACTCCTCCCCTTCATCCTTTCGCTGACAGGTGTCGTCCTTTTCTGTTTTCTGACCCTCCGCACAGGCATAGAGCCGATTCTGCTCTCACTTGCCAAAATTGGCATTGATGGTTTCATCCTGCTGATCGCCAGTCAGCTTGCCGTCAATATCCTGCTGGGTGTTGCATGGAAAAGCAGTATCGCCGATATCGGCTTCCTCCGCCTGACTTTCTCCCGTTTCGTGCGAGATGCCGCCGCAGCCTGCCTGCCTTTCTCCCAGCTTGGAGGGATGCTGATTGGCATACGGGCCACGACAGCCGGTAATGCACGCCATACCACCAACGGGCAGCCCATAAGCTGGACGGAGGGCATTGCCGCCAACATCGTGGACATCACCACGGAAGTTCTGGGGCAGCTTGCCTTCATCATCATCGCCCTTCTCTGCCTCATCGGGCAGGCTGACGCAGGACGTTTCATCTGGCCTCTGGCCGTGGGCATCGTCCTGCTGAGCATCGGCATGGCCGGGTTCATCTGGACACAGCAGCGTAGCGGCAATGCCCTGCAAGCCCTCGCCCGCTTTCTGGCCAAGCATATCTCCGCCGACTGGCACGATGCGCTAGCTGATAATAGCGAAAATTTTCAGGTCTATATTGAAAGCCTCTGGGACCAGCCCGCCCGCATCGGTCTGGGCGCGGGGCTGCACCTTCTCTGCTGGATCGGGAGTGCGCTGCTGACATGGCTGTCCCTCATTCTGCTGGGAGCACACTGCTCCTTCTTCAACGCACTGGCCATTGAAGGCGCTGTCTGCGGCATCATGTCCGCCGGCTTTCTGGTGCCGGGTGCGCTGGGCGTGCAGGAAGCGGGTTATGTGGCTCTGGGACACCTTTTCGGAATCAGCGCTGATATTTCCATCAGCATTTCCCTACTGAGACGGGGCCGGGATATTGTCATCGGCATTCCTGTCCTGCTGCTCTGGCAATTCTACGAATTTCGGCAGCTCCGCCGCTCCTGACCGTTCCACCTTTCACCTGATGAGATGACACCCTCATGGCTGATGCCCCTCTTTTCGATACCCTGACCATTGTCGGCCCCGGACTGATCGGCTCGTCCATTCTCCGCCGCGCTCGACAGACGGGCACGCTGGCCCGCCATCTCATTGCCGCCGATTGTTCAGCCGATGTCCTGAACCGTGTGGAAGAACTCGGTATTGCTGATGAGGTCACAGCCTCGCTGACAGAAGCGGCAGCAAAATCCGATGCTGTCATCCTCTGCATTCCGACAGGGGCCATCAGGCCGGTGGCCGAAGCCATTCTGCCCCACATGAAGGCAGGCAGCATCCTCAGTGATGTGGCCTCTGTCCGTAGCACGCTGGGGCCGGACATCAGCGCCCTGCTGCCAGATGGTGTCAGCTATGTTCCGGCTCACCCCATGGCCGGAACGGAATATTCTGGCCCCGATGCCGGGTTCCCCACCCTGTTTGAAGACCGCTGGACACTGCTCGTTCCCCCGGAAGGCACGGCACCCGAAGCCATCGCCACGATGGAAAAATTCTGGCAGCGCTGCGGTGCCCGCACCCGGCAGATGACAGACCGTTATCACGATCAGGTCTGCGCCATTGTCAGCCACCTGCCCCATCTACTGGCCTTCAGCATCTGCAATACGGCAGACCGGCTTTCAACTGATCTTCAGACCGATGTGCTGGAATACGCAGCCTCCGGCTTCCGGGACTTCACACGCGTTGCAGCGTCTGACCCGATCATGTGGCGGGATATTTTCCTGACAAACAAGGAGATCCTCCTCGCTACCTTCAAGCGATTTGAGGAAGATGCCCACCGCATGGCAGAGGCCATCCAGAATGAGGATGTGGAAACCATCATGGATAGGCTTCACAGAGGACGGCATGTGAGACAGGGCCTCACCAAGCAATAACAACCCCTGACAGAGCACAAAAAAAGCCCGGCAGGTGATCAGGCTGCCGGGCTTTTTCTTGTCCCCTATCCCCCTGATGGAAAACCCATCAAAGGGACAGAGAAAGCATCACCAAAGATCAGGCCTTGACGATGCGCAGGTTCTTGGAGCTGTCGAGCAGAACCACATGCTCGCCATCCTTGGCGAATTCGCCAACGGCCTTCACGTCATCCTTGCTGGACACAACCTTCGGGAACACACCCCAGACCACACACAGGCGGCGGGAAATGGTTTCGTTCGTCAGGGCCACAATCGGCTCATGCGGACGCTCACGGGAGACCAGAACAGCGCTACGGCCATTCTCTGTATGCACGGCCAGAGCAGACGCACGGGCATTACGAGCCACATCAAACGCAGACTTGGCCTGTGCACCCTGAATCGTGTGCTCGGAAACCGGGCGCATACGGTCCATACGGGCACGCCATTCCGGGTCCTGCTCCACACGGGAGGTCACGCGGGCCATGGTTGCCACAGCTTCCGGACCGAAGGAACCGGCAGCACTCTCAGCGGAGAGCATGACGGCATCGGCGCCATCATAAACGGCATTGGCCACATCGGAGACTTCAGCACGGGTCGCAACCGGGCTGCTGATCATGCTTTCCATCATCTGCGTTGCCACGATGACCGGACGGCCCTGACGGCGGGCTTCGTTGATGGCACGCTTCTGAATGACCGGCACATCCTCAGCCGGCAGCTCGACACCGAGGTCACCACGGGCAACCATCAGCGCATCGGAGAGACGGATGATCTCATCGAGGCACTCAACAGCCTGCGGCTTCTCCAGCTTCGTGACGATCCATGCACGGCCCTTGACGATGTCACGGGCTTCCTGAATGTCAGCCGGACGCTGCACGAAGGAAAGGGCGATCAGGTCCACACCGATAGAAAGGGCGAACTGAAGGTCCTTATGATCCTTCTCTGTAAGGGCCGGGATCGGCAGGGCAACGTCAGGAACGTTCACGCCCTTACGCTCGGAGAGCTTGCCGCCTACGAGAACTTCCGTCTCCAGCGCTTCTTTGTGCTTCTTGACGACACGCAGAGCCAGCTTGCCGTCATCCAGCAGCAGGCGGTGACCGACATCAACAGCCCCGATGATTTCCGGGTGCGGCAGGTTGACACGGTGAGCATCACCGGGGGTCTTGTCCAGGTCCAGAGTGAACTTCTGACCGACCTTCAGCTGGACAGGACCATCCTTGAAGACACCAACACGCAGCTTCGGGCCCTGGAAGTCAGCCAGAACGGCCAGCGGGCGACCCAGCTTTGCTTCAGCTTCACGCACGGCCTTGTGACGGGCAGCGTGTTCATCATGAGCACCATGGGAGAAGTTCAGGCGGAAAACATTCACGCCAATCTTGGCAAGATTAAGGATCTGCTCAGCGGTTTCTGATGCCGGCCCGAGGGTCGCAACAATCCGAGTGCGGCGATGATGGATGTTGGCTGTCATAACATTCCTCGACTTTTCATTTGTTCAGTCAGGCTGAATGATTTCACCGGGTTGAACCCCCCATAACAGGCGGCGTTCAATCCACCCGTCATAGCCCCTGACTGTGACATGACACCATGATGAGCCCTGTGGACAAGCCTTGATCTTACCGATCGCACCCGGCTCCAGCAGGGCAACGATCGTCTGGTCCGGCTTGTCCGAACTCATCAGAGGGACGTCATGATTCTGGCCCCGTGCCACCTCTCCCACTGGCATATATGCCACAATGCGGGAATCAGCATGACCCGTGGTCGAAACTTTAGACGCATCCCCATCATAGGACACGGAACCGGGTATGATAAAGGAACGGCTGCCATGCAGCGTCACCTGATGTACCCAGCCTTTCTGGCCATCCTGATCTTCCACAAGACGCCAGACGCCAAATTCCCGTTCAATCAACACGGGATATCCACGGCGATGATAGACCCAATCGATCGGGTAACGCTCGCCCGGACCCCGCCGCATATAAACGCGGTCCGCCCGCATGGAAGCATAGCGTGGCAGAGGGAGCTTCGTCTCCGTTCCGACATTGTCGGGCACGGGCGGCTGAGCTGGCTGCGCCGCTTTCGCTGCTCCGGCTGCCGTAGCGGCAGCAGCGGCTTTGTGCTGGGCAGCTCTTTCATGCCGGGGCGCTGCTTCGTGAGTACGGGCCTTGCCTGCCGCACGAGCGTGCTCATGCGATTTTCCATGATGATGGGGATGATGGGATTTATGAGTGTCATCCCGTTCCGCTGCGCTCCCATGGGCGGGCATGGCTGCAAGAAGGGCCACTGCCATGACAGGCAACACCCCCTGCACAAGCCGCATATGGGAAAAGGAAACAGGTACTCTCATCCCCTTATCCCTGCCAAGGGATAGCCATTTGAGCAAGCCGTATTCCCCCTCTTATGTTCAAAAAATACGCTCATGGGCAGCAACCCTGCCCTGCCAGAAAAGCGTGACACCATCATTCCGTCATCTCATCCCCTACGGGCCAGACCATATTTATACCACAACCAAGGGCAACAATGGGGCCAGAGGGAGACATGGTCATGTTTCGAACCAGTCGATACCGCCTCGCAATCCTGTTTCTGGGGCAGCTACTTTTCACGGCGGCGTTCTCCATTGACCTGACGCTGACGGGTGTTGTGGGCTACCAGCTCACCCCGGACAAGACATTTGCCACGCTACCTTATTCGCTCATCACTCTTGTGGCCTGTCTGACGACCTTTTTTGCCTCGATCCTCATGGGCAGACTGGGCCGCAGGGCAGGCTTCATACTGGGGGCCTTAGCTGGAGCGATAGGCGGGCTGACTTCTTTCCAAGCTCTGGCAACACATAGCTTTCCTCTTTTCTGCTGCGGGACGGCAGCGGTAGGCGTGTTTCAAGCTTTCGCCCAATATTACCGCCTCGCTGCGGCTGATGATACTACGACTGATACGGCACGAGCCAGAAGCATCGCCACGGTTCTCTCTGGTGGCGTCATCGCCAGCCTTCTGGGGCCTTTTCTTGCCTATCTGGGGGATGACCTCATCCCCGGCCTTCCCCACTCTGGGGCTTATCTCATCGTCGCCGCTCTGGCGCTGCTTTCGGTCGTCCTTATGTTCGGACTGAAAGATAGGCCTCGGCAGGTTCATCTTCAGGGCAGACGGAAAATCAGCCTGCATTTTCTCCGTCAGATCCCCCCGAGGGAACGGCGCTCTTATCTGCTTGCCATAGCCACGAATGCCCTGTCCTATAGCGTCATGATGGTTCTCATGAGCATCACGCCCATTCACATCCTCCAGCAAGGGCATGATGTAGACTTCGTCTCGGAAATGATGATGGCGCATCTGTTTGCCATGTTCAGCAGCTCGCCCCTCTCCGGCTGGCTTTATAATCGTGCAGGAAGCTCTATTGCCATCATGGTGGGACTGGTTCTCATACTGGGTGTGGCATTGCTCAACGTGATGTTCAATAACGCTTACGAGCTGTTTTTCTCTCTTTTCCTGTTAGGGCTGGCTTGGAATATCCTGTTCGTTTCAGGCTCTACGCTGCTGGTGGCGGCAATTCCACATACAGAATATAGGCCAGGTGCGCAGGGGCTCAGTGAGTTCGTCACGGCTCTATGTACTGCCATCGGCTGTTTTGCTGGCGGGGTGACGTTAAAGGGCGTTGGGTGGGAATGGATTAATTATGCCGCTGTGGGAATGGTGGTCCTGTTCATGGTGGCATTATTCCAGGCCATATTCCGTCACTCTCCAGACAGGGAAGACGCATGATGACAAAATCGTCCCATTATATTGACATCGGTCGTAACGGTGAGGGACTCAGCCCCTCTGCCCTGAATAACCATCCATGGCCAGAACAGGCACCAGACCTTTCTTCAATCCCCGTAAATACCGATCCTGTTTTTCAGGAGCGGCTGAGACAGGAATACGTAACAAAAAGAGAACTTGATGAAACTAGGCTGCTTGCTGAGGCCAACGCAGCGGGCACCGTAAAGGGCATTCCGCACATTCTCAAGCACGGGGGCTTCCAGTTCAATTCCCGCCGGTCTTTTGTGCCACGTCACCTCATTGAGAACAGGCTGTAACCAACTGCTGTCAGGCAGGACGCCCATTGAAATCATTCTCCCCATTTTCTGCATCATCGCCGATCCCGTGAAACGGTTCAAGGCCACGACCTGCACACTGGGAGAGATGGTCACCCTTTCCAATCTGGCCGATCTGTCCAGACTGGTTTCTGCCCATTAGGCCCCCGGCCTGATCCTCCATATCATTGCCAATTCAACATTCTATGCCATGCCCTTTGCCAACACCAACGTGGAAGCTATTGCCTATCTCAACGCCCTGCAGGCCGAAATCAGATGCATGAAGGCTGATGACACCCTGCACCTGCACGACATGTCTCAGGTCCTGGCCCCAAAAGCGGAAGAATTCGGACGCTTCTATGACAGGTGGCGGTGTACCTTCCAGGAACGTCCATCTACACCACCGTCATGCCTGATCACTTCCAGCATGAAGCCAGATGCGCTCTGGCTGAATACAGGGCCGTAAAGGCCGCTGCTGCGGAACTGCAATGGGAACGACACTTCTTCCCCCGGAGCATCCGGGCCACCATCCATACCAAAAAGCTTCCTGTACTGGGGCTGAGGCTTTACCCTGAGTACAAACGACGTTCCAGATGGCTCCCCTATCACGGGATTGCACTGTTCCAGAAACTCCGACATGACGGCCATCACATCATGCTCATAGAACCGGAACTGTTTGCAGCGTCCCGCCCCAATGTCATCCGTCTTGCAGATGCTATGGGCCGGACAATGGGCTATCTGGACAAAAACCCCTACACCTGAAAAAGGCCCGCATAACTCCCGCTCCATTATTGATATGTTATAAATCAAAAAGTTGTTATTTTTTAAATTGGTAATGCCATGAAAAACTCCATGCTGGATAAAAATATTAAGCAACATAGACCTTGTCAAAAATGACCATTCTAGCCAAAATGGCCACAAATAACTAACTGGCAAGGGCCGCCATGCAAACGCAATCTGCCAAGGACGCAAAATACAATTTTGGACGGCTGATCGACACCGCTCGGGCTGAACCCGTAGTAATCGAAAAACACGGTCGCCCGGTTGTCGTTGTCCTCGCCGTCGAGGAATATCAGCGGCTTGTTGCAATCGAGGCATCCCGTGCCCCGGTCGGCAATATTACCATGCATACATCTGGGAATCATCATGACTGAGCTGAGCTTCAAGGGCAAAGAGTTCGTTTACAACCACCACCTCGCCGTGCCCTTCCGCCCGCTCGTGCCACATCCCAAAAAGGGGATCGGACCGGTTGCCCTTGACGGCAATCTCATTATTCAGGGCGACAACCTGCACGCACTGAAGGCGCTTCTACCGCTCTATGCGGGGAAGGTGGACTGCATCTTTATCGACCCGCCCTATAATACCGGAAACGAGGGCTGGTGCTACAATGATAACGTCAATGCTCCGATGATCCGAGAATGGCTGGCATCCAATCCTATCAACATCGAAGATGGCCTGCGCCACGACAAATGGTGCGCCATGATGTGGCCGCGTCTGCGACTACTTTTCGATCTGCTTTCCGATGATGGGGTCATTTTCATCTGCATAGATGACAACGAACTATACAACATGAAGCTCATGCTCGACGAGCTTTCCAGAAACCCATCAAACTGGATCGGCACTATCGTCTGGAAAAACGTGACCGATAACAATCCCACGCGGATCGCCGTTGAACACGAATATATCGTGTGTTTCTCCAAGGATAAGGACTCTGTCGAAAAAGTATGGAAGTCTCAGTTCTCTGACGTAAAAGACCTGCTTGTCCGTGTAGGCTCCGAGTTTGCGGCTGAACATCCGACCCCGGAAGAAATGCAGGCGGCATATACTGCATGGTTTCGCGAACATAAAAGCGAGCTTTGGCCGCTTGACCGATACAAGTATATTGATGCCGATGGGATCTACACGGGAAGTCAGAGCGTGCACAACCCGGGCAGAGAGGGCTATCGCTATGACGTGATGCACCCAAAGACCGGAAAGCCGTGCAAGCAACCACTAATGGGATATCGCTTTTCCGAAGAAACGATGCGAGACTTACTCGCCAATGACAAAATTTTGTTTGGTGACAACCATGAGAAGATCATTGAAATAAAGGTTTATGCGAAAGATTTTCTAGATAAGCTTCCGAGTGTGATTGAGTTGGATGGGCGCACGGCGGCCTACGAGCTTCGGCAGTTATTCCCCGAGCGAGCAAAAGCATTCGACAATCCCAAACCGACTCAATTGGTGGATAAGATTCTCTCGTATGCGACAAGAAAAGATTCCCTTGTCTTAGACAGTTTTGCAGGATCGGGAACGACAGCGCATTCAGTTATGAAACTCAATGCGAAGGATGGTGGTCAACGCCGTTTCATTCTAGTTGAGGGAGAACACTACGCGGATGAGCTGACCCGAGAGCGCGTCGCGCGCGTGCAAAGTGGGATTCCGGGCGCAGATCAGGAACCATCCCACTCTGGCCTTGGTGGCACCTTCACATACTGCACGCTTGGCGATCCGGTTGAACTGGACAAGGTATTGAGTGGCGAAACCCTGCCCTCGTACACCGGTCTTGGCGCAGTGCTATTCCACATGGCAACCAATCACGCTCTCGTCCCCACCGCTGTGCGAGAGGACGACTTCTATCTCGGTGCAACCGAGGGGCAGCATGTTTGGCTGATCTACAAGCCCGACCTCGACTGGCTAAAGTCACCAGAAGCAGCACTAACGCTGGCGCGTGCCAAGACGTTCGCCACTACCGATCCGACCATGCGGCACCTAGTCTTCGCCCCGGCGCGCTTCGTAAGCCAGAAGATGCTTGCAGAACAGAATATTCCCGTGGAGTTCGTACCGTTGCCCTTCGCACTCTACCAGATTGACCGGAGCTGATCATCATGTTTCGACAGCTCGATTACCAGGAACGCGTGCTTTCCATTCTCGACGCCTATCTAGACCGTCTAAAAAACCGGAAGAAGGAGGCCGACGAGGTTGCGGAACTGGCGGCCAGCAAGCCGCATCTCAAGATCCCCGTGCCGGATTTCACCAAGGAGGCTTGGGAAGCCCTGAAGGGGGCGGGTAAGCTACCCGCTTCCCGCACGGCGATTCCATTCTCGCCGCGCATGGACGGCTGCAACCGGCCCATACCCAATGCCGTGCTGAAAGTACCAACTGGCGGCGGCAAGACGTGGCTCGCCATCTCTGCCGTGTCACGGGTGATGGGCCGCTATCTCGACCGCAACACCGGCTTCGTGCTGTGGATCGTGCCAAACGAGGCGATCTACACGCAGACGCTCAAGTGCCTGAAAGATCGCCAGCACCCCTATCGCCAGGCACTCGACCGTGCAGCGGCGGGGCGCGTGATGATCATGGAAAAAACCGACCGTCTCGATGCGCGAGACGTGGAAAACAATCTCTGCGTCATGCTGCTGATGCTGCAGTCTGCGAACCGTGAGACGCAAGATTCGCTGAAGATGTTTCAGGATCGGGGCGACGTGTGTGGGTTCACGCCGGACGAAGGCGAACAGGAAGCACATGACGTACTGAAAAACGCTATCCCCAACCTGTCCGTCTATGATCTGGCTGATGGCGGCCCGGCATGGCTGATGATCAAAGACTCTCTAGGCAACGCACTGCGCATCATCCGGCCCGTCGTCGTGATGGATGAAGGACACCGGGCGGTATCGGACCTCGCCTTCAGCACGCTCTATGGCTTCAACCCCTGCTTCGTTCTGGAACTGACGGCCACGCCGCAGGATGTGCAGCCGCGCGGTGGTCGCAACCCGCGTGACGCTCGCTATGCCAATGTGCTTGTGGAAGTGACCGGGCGCGAGCTGGACCGGGAAGGTATGATCAAAATGCCGCTCAACCTTGACCCCCGGCAGGGCAATGACTGGAAGGCGACGCTGAACGCGGCGGTCGCCAAGCTGAGCGCGCTTGATGCCGAGGCCCGAAAGCTATGTGCTGAGACGGGCCGCTATATTCGGCCCATCATGCTGATTCAGGTCGAGCGCACAGGCGCGGATCAGCGGGAAAGCAGCCATATCCACGCCGAAGACGTGAAGGAGTGGCTCCTGACAACGGGCTTCGATGAGGCCGAAATCGCCATCAAGACAGCGCAACAGAACGATCTGAGTGATCCTGAGAATCAGGACCTTTTGTCGCCAACCAACCGTGTCCGTGCCATCATCACGAAACAGGCGCTGCAAGAGGGCTGGGATTGCCCGTTCGCTTATGTACTGTGCAGCCTAGCGGCCAGTTCCAACCTGAAGGCTATGACGCAGCTTGTCGGTCGCGTCCTACGTCAGCCCGGTGCGCTCAAGACCGGCATAGAAGCGCTCGATGAATGTCACATCATCACTCATCATGCCGACACGGCCTCGGTTGTCGGCGCAATCAAAGAAGGCCTGGAACAGGACGGCCTTGGCGATCTGGTGCTTCGCGTGACGCAGGACGACAAGAGCAGTACAGACAAGGCTACCCGTTTGATCACACGTCGTCCCGAATTTGCCAAAACAGACATCTATCTGCCCAAAGTGATGATCGTGGAAGGCGGACAAGCGCGCGAGCTGGATTGCGAAACCGACATTCTCTCGGCTATTGACTGGCGCGGCTTCGATCCACAAGCCATTGCGGAACGGGTGCCTGAAAATGCGCAAGCGGCGGAGAGCCAGCTTCAGCGGATCAGGCTTGCCGATGACGGCGATGAACTGCTCGTCGGCGAGATGGTCGCCGCAAACACGGAAATACTTGCCTTCGATCCGGCCCACACTGTCCGAATGATCTCGGACATCGTACCGAATCCCTTCGTCGGCCGCGAGATTGTTGGCGCAATGATAGCCGCCCTACGGGCAAGGGGTTTCGACCATGCACGGCTTGGCCTCCTCTCCAGCCTGATTGTGGAAGAACTACGAAAGGGCCTCGATACCGCGCGAGATAAACGTGCCGAAGCCCTGTTCAAAACTAAAGTGACGGCAGGCAGCATCCAGTTCCGACTGCGGCTCGATGGTCGCAACTGGCGGATGCCATTCAACATCGAAACCACCGAACCGGAAAATACTCGCCAGCTTCTGAACCGGGCTGGCGGTCCACTAGAAAAAAGCCTGTTTGCGCCTGTCTACGAAAATGAACTGAACAGAGACGAGCAGGATGTGGCCGTATATCTCGATGGAGAAAAAACACTGACCTGGTGGCACCGCAACGTCGCCCGGACACAATACGGCATCCAAGGATGGAAGAAAGCAAAAATCTATCCCGATTTCATCTTCGCCGTACGGAAGGATCAAGAAGCCAATCGGATCACGGTGCTGGAAACCAAGGGCGATCAGCTCGACAATCTCGATACGGCTTATAAGCGCGAAGCACTATCGTTTCTCTCTGAACATTTCCAATGGGACGAAACCACACCAGAAGGCGAGCTGAAGCTAGTCAATAATGGTGAGACTGTCGAAGGCACGCTGATCCTGATGAGCGAGTGGCGGGCACAATTGCCTACTCACCTATAATCATTACCTAATACGAATTGAGGGTTTTGCTCAGTAGCACCAATGAAAAATTGGCGCAAGTCCTGCCGCTAAAACTATAAACAGACTATCTATATCGCAAGGTATGGAAGGCGTCGGAAAACCACCACTGAGCAACACCATCCGGTGCCAGACAATACCGGACCAAAAACAAAAAAGCCCGCAGAAATACGGGCTTTAAGGCACTTTCATGCCGGGTAATGCCACCCTATGCCAGACGCGAGATTACTCCCACTCAATCGTGCCCGGCGGCTTGGAGGTAATGTCATAAGTGACACGGTTGATGCCACGCACCTCATTCACGATGCGGCCAGCAACACGGTTGAGGAACTCGAAGGTGAAGGGATAGACCTCGGCGGTCATGCCATCCGTGCTGGTAACGGCACGCAAAGCGCAGGCCTGATCGTAAGTACGGCCATCGCCCATCACGCCGACCGTGCGGACCGGCAGAAGAACGGCAAAAGCCTGCCAGATTTCGTCATACAGGCCAGCCTTGCGGATTTCCTCCAGATAGATGCTGTCCACCTTCCGCAGGAGGTCCAGCTTCTCCCGGGTGATGTCACCGGGAATACGGATGGCCAGCCCCGGCCCGGGGAACGGATGACGCCCGACAATATGCTCCGGCACACCAATTTCACGACCCAGCGCACGGACCTCGTCCTTAAAGAGCTCACGCAGCGGCTCGACCAGCTCCATGTTCATACGCTCCGGCAGACCGCCCACATTATGATGGGACTTGATGGTCACGGACGGCCCGCCATTGAAGCTGACACTCTCAATCACATCCGGGTACAGCGTCCCCTGTGCAAGGAACTGCGCCCCGCCCAGCTTGGCAGCTTCCTGCTCGAAAACCTCAATAAACAAGCGACCAATGGTCTTGCGCTTCACTTCCGGGTCCGTCACGCCAGCCAGCTCGCCAAGGAACAGGTCGGACGCATCGCGATGGACCAGACGGATATTGAAGCGATCACGGAAGGTCTTTACCACCTCATCGGCTTCACCAGCACGCAGGATGCCCGGATCAACGAAAATGCAGGTCAGCTGGTCCCCAATGGCATCATGAATCAGCTTGGCGGCCACGGAACTATCCACACCACCGGAAAGACCACAGATCACCTTGCCATCACCCACCTGCTTACGGATGCGGGCAATTTCCAAATCACGGAAACCGGCCATCGTCCACGTGCCAGAACAGCCAGCCACGTCATGCGTGAAGTTACGGATCAACTCGGCACCATGCGGCGTATGCACCACTTCCGGGTGAAACTGCACCCCATAGATGCGGCGTTCCTCATTAGCGATGATGGCGAATGGAGCGCCTTCAGAATAAGCCACGGCCTTAAAGCCCGGCGGCAATGCCGTCACACGGTCGCCGTGGCTCATCCATACCTGTTCACGCCCGCCCTGTGCCCAAAGGCCATGGAACAGCGCACATTCCTCGGCCACATCAATATAGGCACGACCAAACTCACGATGCTCATGTGTTTCCACACGGCCACCCAGCGTATGGCAGAGAACCTGCTGGCCGTAGCAGATACCCAGAATAGGGCGATGCAGCTCCAGAAGCCCTTCCGGCAGGGTCGGGGCATTATCGTCATGCACACTGGCCGGGCTGCCAGACAGAATAATGCCACGAGGATTGAAACTGCGAATTTTCTCCAGTGAAGACGTAAACGGCCAGATCTCACAATAAACCCCGCTTTCCCGCACACGGCGGGCAATCAGCTGGGTTACCTGACTACCGAAATCCAGAATCAGGATACGGTCTTCATGGAGGGTTTCATCAAGCTGCTGAAGGGTGTCTGCGTGTTTCTGCGTCAAGTTCCGGGCCTCGCCTGCTGGATATGGCACAATGTTCAATTCGTGCTAGTCTCTATAGGACGATAGACCGCCAACGTCATCCTTATTCTCCACTGGTTTTTACCCTTTGGAAAATATTTCTGTGGTGGACTGCACTCTCAAACCTACATTCAGGAACCGCGCATGCGTCCCGCTTTTCTCACCTGTCTCATCGGTCTCTGCACTCTGGGGGCCTGTTCCTCGGTTTCAGACCCAGCGACTGATCCCTATGGCCTGTGGATGGGCAAGCTCGTCACCGAGCAGGGCATCTGCCCAACCAGTGATGTATCCTCCCTGCGCATCCGTGGGCATGAGATTGTCTTCAATCCCGGCATGAGCTCCTCCACGCTAAAGGGCACCTATGAGAAGGGCCAGCAGCATTATCTCGCAGAGCTGGTCGATAAAGGCATGAACGGCAAACCATACCGGCAGACATTCAGCGGCTATCCGGTCGGTACGGCTATTGGCGGTACCTACACCTCTCCCCGCTGCCGTGCTCATGTCTCGCTCACACGCCGCTGAGCAGCCCTGTGAACGCATCCCGCTGGAAAATATTTAAAAAAAACTTCTTCAGCGGGGTTGCGCCCCCTGCCCATTCCGGATAGAAGCCTCCTCAACACGGCGCACCCGTAGCTCAATTGGATAGAGCACCAGACTACGAATCTGGGGGTTAGAGGTTCGAGTCCTCTCGGGTGCACCACAGTGTTTCATAGCCGGTTATCCGGTACTGCACCCGTAGCTCAATTGGATAGAGCACCAGACTACGAATCTGGGGGTTAGAGGTTCGAGTCCTCTCGGGTGCACCATACTCCTTCCCGAAAATTTATACCGCCTTGCACAAGCCAATTCCGGCTATGACATGGTGAGCGATTTTTGTCATAAATGTTTGGTGGCCCAGCGCTGTTTCCTGCGGGTTGCACCTTTCCATTTCTGCTGCCGATCTGTAATCATGCGCTCATGACTTCGACACGTCCCGATCCGACCCTCCAGCCCCTCCTGAAAAACCACCCCAATCTGTCTTACGAAGGCAGCAAGGGACTGGTCATGGATGGCACTTCCCTGACAGACATCGCCAGCCAGCACGGTACCCCCTGCTGGGTCATCAGTGCGGATACGCTACGCCACCGTGCTAACACCCTGAAAGACGCTTTCAAGGCACGGAACCTGCCCGTTCACTGCCATTTTGCTGTTAAAGCACAGGATCATCAGGCCTGCCTGACTGTTCTGGCACAGTGCGGCTTCGGGGCTGATGTCGTCAGCGGTGGTGAGCTGCGTCGTGCTCTTGCAGCAGGTATCAAAGCACAGGACATCGTCTTTTCAGGCATCGGCAAGACGGATGAGGAGCTCGAGCTGGCTGTTCAGCACCAGATCGGTCAGATCAATGTTGAAAGCGTGGAGGAGCTACATCGTCTTGATGCGCTTGCCCGCAAAATGCAGCGCCGTGCCCGCATTGCCTTCCGGGTCAATCCAGATATTGACGCCAAGACCCACAGCAAGATCACGACCGGGCGGGCAGAAGACAAATTCGGCATCGCTCATGATGTCATCCCTGCCCTTTACCGCAAAACTCAGACGGAAATGAGCGGTGTGGAGCTGGTCGGCCTCGCCGTGCATCTGGGCAGCCAGATGGTAACGGATGGCCCATTCCGCAAAGGCTATGAACGCATTGCTTCTCTGGTCCATACCCTCCGGGCAGATGGGCTGCGTATCAGCGACATTGATTGCGGCGGCGGGCTGGGCATCCCCTATCGTGACGAAACGGCCCCGCCTCCTTCCATGCTGGCAGAGGTCATTGCCGAGACGCTGGGTGATCTGGATGTGCAGCTGCATATCGAGCCGGGCCGCTGGTTGGCTGCGCCTTCCGGCGTCCTTCTGGCCCGTGTCATTGACGTGAAAGACGCTGCCCGCCGCTTTATCATCATTGATGCTGGAATGAATGACCTCGTCCGCCCCGCTATGTATGATTCATGGCACGGTATCCTCCCCCTCCACACGCCTGAAAACATGGAGGCCGGGGATGTCGTGGATGTGGTTGGCCCTATCTGCGAAAGCAGCGACATCTTCGCCCGTCAGCGCCACCTACCCCCGCTGAAAAAGGGCGATCTGGTGGCCCTACTGGATGCGGGAGCCTATGGCACGGTCATGAGTTCCACCTACAACTCACGCCCTCTTGCTGCGCAGGTCATGATTGGCGGCGGGAAACAGGCAGTCATCCGCAAACGCCAGACTCTCGATGAGCTCCTCGCACAGGAAGCCGTCCCCGACTGGCTGCTCCACACCTGATACCGTGAAGGCTGCCCTTCTCCCTCCCCGTTTTACCCGTATCAAACGGCAGGCTTACCGCCGGTTACGGATGGAACAATGCTGGCACTTTGTCCGCTGGCCTGTTCTGCTGGCGGGGCTATGGGGATGTGCAGCCCTTCTTCACCTGCCCCAATCTCTACCAGACTGGCTTCATGTTCTGCTGGAACTTGCCAGCTTCGGAATCCTCTCCGGCTGGGTGATCCGGCGCATCTACCACCTCCAGCGCCCCTCCCTGAAACAGATCGACCAACGGATTGAACGAGATTCCGGCCTTGGTTTCCCTCCATTGGCTACCCTGACAGACAATCCAGCCCTTCCTGAAGGTCTCTCCGAAGCACAGCAAAACCGGGAAAATCAGCTCTGGACCATCCACCGGCAAAGACTTCTTGCTTCGCTGGAGACGCTCAAGCTTCATCCTCCGCACCTTTTCCCGCACTGGCCAGGCCGGATAACGGGCATTCTGGTCGTGCTCTGCCTCTTTATTCTTGGCTGTTTCGCCGGGCCTCACACCGGCCTCCGGCTGAAGGCAGGTTTCATTCCCGGCACGGATGATGACGCCACGCCCATACCCGCCATGCAGGCATGGATTGACCGGCCAGCCTATGCACCCGGCCCGCCGCTTTTTCTCACATCCCGCGCTGAAGCGCCGCTTTCCCTACCGGAAGGTGCCCAGCTTCATGTAATTGTGGAAGCGCCTGCGGGGCGTCCTTCCCTTCATGGCCCCGCCCATGCCAAACGGATCCATCTGCAAAATGGGAACTGGCAGCTTGAAAGCACGCTGCAACAGAGCGGTACCATAAGCCTTTCCATCAGGGGGCGCAGATTAGGACGCTGGACTCTCCAGATCAGCGCCGACACACCACCGGATGTCCACTGGACAGGCAAGGCCGGTGCACAGGCACAAAGCTGGTACACCAGCTTCCCATGGTCCGTTACCCAACCACATGGCGTAGCAACACTGGAAGTCCAGCTACAGCCTATCATTCCCCCTGCTCACCAACCTGATCCTGCATATACCCTGACCGTCCCTCTCCCTCTTGAGAAGCAGCCCTCCAAGGCCAAGGGGGAAACACGACTGGACCTCTCGGATAGCCCATTTGCTGGCCTTAATGCTGTCGGCACGCTCTGTGCCCGTAGCGGTTCCGGCAAACAGAGCTGCTCCCAGCCTCAGACATTCCGGCTTGGCCATCGCCCTTTCCACGAGCCGCTTAGCCGTGCCTTGCTTGACCTGCGTCTGGACATCGCTACGAAGCGGGTAACCCCGCAACAAATTGCCCACCGCCTCAGCCTTCTGACGGAACTGCCTCTCCCCACCGATCTTTCTCTGCCACTTGTTCTTCTCCAGAGAGCCGCCCATAACGGCATGTCAGCCAGCACCCTGAGTGAACAACTCTGGTTCATGGCGCTCTATGCAGAAGACCGTTCACAGTCTGGTCAGGAAATTGCAGCCTCCATGCTGCATATACGGGCCTTGCAGAATGCAATCAGGCTGCATCTTCTGGCGCTGGGGCAGCAGCCAGCTCCTCCTCCTTCGGCGGAACAACAGACGCTACATGACGAGCTCGAAAGTCTGAAGACTGCTCTGGATGGACACATGGCCTTCATCTTCCAGAAGGCGAGCCAGAACGGGCTGGTCATGCCCATGCCGGGCGGGAAAGGCATGCCGTGGATTCACCTTGCCGGGCAGGTTCAGTCTGATGCTCTGGCTGGGCACACGGCTCAGGCGCTGGAACATCTCCGCAATATGGTAGAACCAGCCGAACAGCTCCGGCAGGCTACTCTACCCGACATGCAGGCTCTGGCTGCTTCCATGCAGGCACAGGCAGAAGCCCGCACGCAGCGCCTCGCCCTGCGGGACCTTATTCGACAGGAAACGGACCTTCTGAACAGAGCACAAAAACGCCTCTCCTCCGAACTGCCCAGCCCGGATAGCACGACCCAGCACAAAGACGTTTCTCAGATGTCCACAGCGGAGCTACTCAGCCAGCTAGGAATTGCTCCCTCCACGAATAATAATACGCCCTCCGAGGCCGCAACGCTTGATCAAACCGCTCTCCTGCGCCACGCCGATGATCGCCAGCAGGATCATGCAACGCAATATGCTCTGCGCCTTCTAGCCAAAACGCTCAACCATCGTGGCGAAACGCTGACAAAAAAGAAGATGCCCAACCTTCTGAAAGCAGAGAAAGATATGGGGCAGGTTCTGAAAAGCCTCGCCACCCGCCAAGATGACAAGAGCGTCAAAGACATTCAAACAGTTCTGAACGACCTATCCCAGTCCCGCCATGAGATGAGCCAGAACCAGTCTGAGGCCAGTAAAGGGAGCAAGGGAAAGCTTGGTTTCATTCCACCCCCATCCTCCTCCAGCTCTCCAGATGAACAGAACGGGGCCAGCTCCGCCTCGCCAGATGATGACCCGAATAGTGGACAGGATGATGACAGTCAGGATGAAGATGAAAAGCAGCCGGACAATCAGGACCCGCTAGGCCGGAAAATGGATGATAGCCCTGACTCTGATGCCCATATCCCGGATCATGAGCGTAATCGTGCCCATGATATTGAGCGTGAGCTGCAACGCCGTGCATCTGACCGTACCCGCCCCCAAAGTGAGCTGGACTATCTCAACCGCCTTCTTGCTCCGCTCCGCCAACCACACTGACGTGGCTTCCAGCGTCAGAGGGTGCAGCGATGGTCCTGCAATTCCTCAGTAAAGCCCCAGTTCAACCCATAAGCACGACTACGCAACAGCAGGAAGTGCCCATGCAACGGGGCAACAACCAGACCATAATAGCCACGTTCTGCTCTATCTGCTCCAGCAGGGAAGAAAGAATCTCCCAGAAGCGGCGATGGCGTCAGGGATGGTACAAGTCGCCAGTGATACTGGTGCCCTCGTAGCAGCACCTCACCCTGCTCGCCCTTACCCTCCAGACCATTCAGTATCTGGCGTATATCCGCCCGCAGACAGTCAATATGAACATGCAACTGTTCCTGACTCCGTATCGTGCGGGAATTGATGGACAAAGAAAGGCGATCATCCGGGATGAACCGGCCATAAGCCTCACCGACAAGCGCCCGATGAGCCCATGCAGCCTGAAGATAATTAGGAGTGTCCGCTTCCAGCAGGGCATCTTCCTCAATGCCCAGCAACCGCCGAGTGGGCAGCAAAAGATACTGCCCCTTACCAGCCTTGACCTTGTACAGGACAAAACCTTTCTGCGGATTATAAATCTTGCAGGGCTTATGATCCGGCGTACGAGCACAACGCTCCACAACCCGCCATAATGCGCCGCTCTGATGATGCAAGCTGGATAGGACAGGCGGCACGATAACCGCCAACAGAAACACACAGCTCACCAGAGAAAAGATAACAGGCCGTGCATGGAAGCAGCTCCCATGACGGTGCTGCTTCCACCCAGATGACACGCCCGTTACCTCAATGAAGGTTTAAGACCGAGCGCTTCAGACAGACGCTCAAGCTGACGTGAGATGGCACTGCCACCAGACCGCAAGCGGCTGCCATGCAGGCTGAGCACCAGCTTATCATCCTTCATGGCCAGATGCGTACCTTCCAGAAGAACTTCTGTACCGGCACACAGCGTATAGACCAGACGCAAAGCCAACCCTAATTGAACGGCGGCTTCAAACCGTTCCTTGCTCAGCAGGCAGCGGGATGGCTCAAGCACGAGGTCATCCCGGTTCACCTCATACCGCACGGCCAGCACGAGAGCGAGGAAGGCCCGTGATTCATGCGAGAATCCCACACCATGACAGTACAGAACACGCCGGTAGGTCTGCTCAGCCCGATATTGTGGATGATCATATGACCCAATATCAGAAATGATGCAGGCCAGCCGAAGCTGTGCCGCCAGAAATGAATCCTCTACCCAGTCCAGCCCAGTCAGGAAGACTGGAGCCACCCATGTAATCAATGGTTCTGCCAGAGAGGCGTTACGACCAAGTCGCCCGGCCATCTCTCGAGCCAAAGCTTCCATGGGGTTCTCATCAGCTACCGAGGCAGCAACTTCCCGCATGTACCAGCCTTCCCGCAGACCTTCCGCACTGAAGACAACCTCCTGCGCATCGGTCTGTTCAAGAAGGGCCAGAAGAACCTGAGCAGCAAAAGGAGCATCGACCATCCTCTTACGAGGCACATTGCCGACCTTTTCCATCTGCTTGCGGCTAGCCCCGATGATCCACTCCACCATCTCCTCAGCCTCTGCCCGGCTAAGCCGGAACAGATGAACCATGTTCAGGGGGTAATTCATACGAGCTATGTGGAGACGTGCCAGAGCACGGAAGGCCCCTCCGACCAGATAAAGCGGCTTACCTGCCACCGTCTCCAGCCATGACACATCTGCTAGCGTCTTTCTGGCAATCTTGCCAGCATTGCCCAGGTCTTCTTCCGAACGCTCCCTGAGGCGGATAACCCCAAGCGGTGTTGTTCCAGCCTCAAAATAGGAACCGTTCTTCACACGGATCAGCTCAAGCGAGCCACCGCCAATATCGGCCACCACGCCATCTGCATCGGGCAGGGCACAGAGCACACCAGCAGCAGAATAATCCGCTTCCTCCTCACCATTCAGCACACGAAAGCGGGCCTCTGGCATACGGGCTACGGCCTCCTTAACAAAGTCCGCCCCATTATGAGCATCCCTTACGGCAGCAGTCGCCAGAACGTCAAAAGGTTCCACCTTCATGGCCTGGCCGATCGCCTGATAGCGGGCGAGCACCTCCAAAGCACGGGCTATGCCTTCTTCACTCAGCATTCCCGTGGCCTCAAGCCCTGCGCCAAGGCGCAGGGTAGCTTTCTCATTGAAGATGGGGACAGGATTACGGGCTACGCCCTCATACACCACCATCCTCACAGAGTTTGAGCCAAGGTCTACGATCGCAGCACGACGGGACTGCCGTCCCTCCCACTTCGCTGCCGTATGCACCATTCTTACGCCTCCTTCACAGGCCCTTCCCCTTCATGGGAGTCCGGCTGAGGAATTGCCGGAGCATCTTCAGAGACCGGCTGATGATTCGCCGGAGCTTCTGCGGGGTCCGGCTGGGGATTCGCCGGAACTCCTGCCTCTTTATCTGAAGCAGATGCTTTTTCCATAAAATAATTATGTGCAGAAAGCGGAGTGGGACCCGGTTCGACACGTTTCCAGCCACCATTTGGCAGCATTGTCCATGTCTGAAGCGTATCATGAACGTTCGTGAACAGGATTTCCCCAAGGATACGAGCGTGGGCGTCCTTATCGGTAATCGGCACCATGGCCTCGATGCGGCGGTCCATGTTCCGCTTCATCCAGTCAGCCGAAGCAATGAACAGCTTGGCGTTATCGGACGGCAGTTCATGACCATCACCAAAGGCGAAGACGCGGGCATGTTCCAGATAACGTCCTACGATGGAGCGTACTTCAATTCTCTCGGAAAGACCCGGAACACCGGGGCGCAGGCTGCAGATGCCACGCACCACAACCGTAATCTGCACACCAGCCTGTGAGGCTTCATAGAGCAGATCGATCAGCTTCCTGTCCACAAGGCTGTTCATCTTCAGCCAGATCTGCCCCGGGCGCCCAGCACGGACATGATCCATCTCGTTCCGCACCAGTTTTTCCAGCGTTGGACGGATGGTAAGCGGGGAGAAAGCCACCGCATGAAGTTCCGGCACGGCCGCACCCGTGATGCAGTTGAATAGCCGGGCGCAGTCGTCAACAAGGACGGGATTGCAGGTGAAGTAGGAAATATCGGTATAAATCTTGGCGGTGCTGGGATGATAGTTACCCGTACCATAATGGGCGTAGGACTGAAGATGGTCCCCTTCCCGGCGCACAACGAGAATCATCTTGGCATGCGTCTTATAGGCCGCCAGACCGTACACGACCTGCACGCCTCTGGTCTCCAGAGCACGAGCCAGACGAATATTGGCTTCTTCGTCAAAGCGGGCACGCAGCTCAACCTCAACCGTGACAGACTTACCAGCTTCAACAGCTTCAATCAGTGCATCCACAATCGGACTGTCATGTGACGTACGGTAGATGGACTGCTTGATGGACAGAACATCCGGGTCACGAGCAGCCTGCTGGAGGAAGTGAACGACCGTGTCGAAGCTTTCATACGGATGATGAACGACCAGATCCTGCTCACGAATCGTAGCAAAATAGTCACCATCATGCTTCAGCACACGCTGCGGAATGCTGGCATGATATGGCTTGAACAGAAGTTCCGGCTTGTCAGAAACGATAAGCTGCTTCACATCGCCAACGCCAACCATGGTTGAGAGGTGAACCACCTCATCCTTGGCGACACCCAGCTTGCGAAGAAGATGCTTCGGCAGGTGACCATCCACTTCCAGATGGATGCAGGCGCCACGCCGGCGTTCCTTCACGGCCTTCTCGAAGGTGTTCAGCAGGTCTTCGGCTTCTTCCTCAAGCTCAACATCCAGATCCCGAACGATGCGCAGCACGCTCACACGGGTCGCATGAAGCCCCGGATAAAGACGCTTTGCAAAATGAGCAATGACATCTTCCAGCATGACAAAACGGATTGTGTCATGTTTGTCAGGCAGACGGATGAAACGGGGCAGCTGTGCGGGCAGAACCACCATACCATCCATAACGTGATGGCTCGTCTTCGGCTCCCGCAAGCGGAGCACCAGAGCCTGTCCACCACTGAAAATGAACGGCAGCGGATGAGTCGGATTCAGCGTCAGCGGGGTGAGGACGGGGAAAAGCTGCTTTTCGAAATAAGTCGTCAGCCATTCCTGATCGTGATGGTGTAGCTTCTCGACATTCTTCAGCAGAATGTCAGACTCTTCCAACTCGTCCAGCATAGCGCCCCAGATGCGCTGCTGTTCCTGCTGAAGATGCCATGCCTGACGCCGCACCGTATCCAGCTGCTGAGCGGGCGTCAAACCTTCGGGGCTTTTCTTCCCAGTGCCATCACGCAGCTGATCGACCAGACCAGCAACACGAACAGCATAAAACTCATCCATGTTCCCGGCACTGATGGACAGAAAACGCAGACGCTCCAGCAGTGGGGTTGCCGGATTCTCGGCCTCATCAAGAACACGCTGGTTGAAGTCCAGCCATCCAAGTTCCCGGTTTATGTAGCGGGCGTGATGCTTCTTATGCAGCGCGCCGCTTGCCATCGTTGTCTCAATAAACTCAGAACTACCCGTTTCAGACACGATACTCTCCTCAACCAACTTGCTGGCGGGCTAATATCCTGCCCGTCATCACACATAAATGATTTCTACGACAACATAATGATTCTTAATAGACTATTTCATCTCCTCTCCAGATGCTAAGGTCCACCTTAGGTAGCCTCTGCGCCTATACAAAGGCGAACTTCAGCATGATTATGCTCTATTGTCATGGCTGCCCTGTCATTCTTCTTCATCAAAGAGATCACACAGCACGTCAGTTGCTAGAGAACGGCTAATGGCACTGCCTCGCTCCATGGCCGCTTCATCCAGTCTCTGGACGGCCTGCACGAGCGCATCGCCTGTTCGTGGAAGGCGCCGCCAGAGCCAGTCCGTAACCGACTGTGGCACGACAAGCTGACGCTCCGCCAGTAAAGACAGCAACAAGGTCGCCCTCAGCTCATCCTCTGGCTCCTCCAGCCCCGCCGTGACCGTGGCCCGGAGACGACTCGCAAGATCAGGTAGATGAAAATCCTTACGAGCCGGTGGATGCCGGGCCGCCATAAGCACGCGCCGCCCGACCGCATGAGCACGGTTGAGCAAATGCAGCAGGGCCACTTCACTCGTCAGCCCTTCCAGATGATCGATGACAAAAGGCGTTGTTCCCGGCTTCAGCATCTGCCCTTCCACGAGCAGAGCCCCATCACTATCGCAAGCAAGAGCAGCAGCCTCGAAATGCACAGCCCTGTTCTGGCGTGCCCAGACATGCAGTAGATGGCTTTTGCCTGTCCCTGACGGCCCCCAGACCCAAAGCCGACTCTCTGGCCAGCGTGGCCGAGCCAGCCATGCCCTCACCGCAGCATTGGACGACCCCGCAATGAAGCGCTCTGCCGAGAAGGGGCGATCCTGTTGCAGGTCCAGTGCCAGCTGTGCCTGTATGCCTGTCATCGCACTCTCACCCATTCCCCATGCCCTGCCCGGCACACTTTACTGTTTTTTCACGATACCGAAATGATTTGACAGTCCTGCACATTCCGTCTTTGTGCAGGATGCTCTATAAAGAGGCCAGCATCAACCAGCAGGGATATCATACCCCCATGACCAAGACATCCTCCTCCCCCAGTGCCAGTTATGCCGCAGCCGGTGTGGACATCGAAGCCGGAGATGCCTTGGTCGATGCCATCAAGCCCGCTGCCAAGGCCACATCCCGCCCCGGCGTCATGGGCGGTCTGGGAGGCTTTGGTGCCCTGTTCGACCCCAAAGCCGCTGGCCTGAAGGACCCTGTCCTCGTCAGCTGCACGGATGGCGTAGGCACGAAGCTCCTGCTCGCCATCGAAAGCGGCCTGCATGACGAGATCGGCATTGATCTGGTCGCCATGTGCGTGAATGACCTCATCGTGCAGGGTGCCCAGCCGCTGTTCTTCCTTGATTACATGGCCACGGGCAGCCTCTCCGTCTCCGTGGCTCAGCGGATCATCAAAGGCATCGCCGCCGCCTGTAAGGAAAGCGGCTGTGCCCTCGTAGGTGGTGAAACGGCTGAAATGCCGGGGCTGTATGGCAAGGGCCATTATGACCTTGCAGGCTTCAGCGTTGGTGCTGTGGAGCGCGATGCCATGCTGCCGGCCACCATCCATGAAGGCGACAGCCTCATCGCTCTGCCGTCTTCTGGCGTGCATTCCAACGGCTTCTCCCTCGTCCGTCACATCGTGGATGCTGCCGGTCTGAGCTGGAAAGACCCGGCCCCGTTCTCACCGAAACAGACGCTGGCTGAAGCTTTCCTGACACCCACACGCCTTTATGTCAGCACTGTTCTGGCCCTGCATGAGAAGAAACTGATCAATGGCTGCGCCCATATCACGGGCGGCGGTCTGCCGGGCAACCTCCCCCGTGTCCTGCCGGAAGGTCTGGGTGTGGAAGTGGATGGTCAGAGCTGGCCAATCCCCGGCATCTTCTCATGGCTGGCCGAGCAGGGGCCTGTCAGCGAAGATGAAATGCTGAAGGTCTTCAACTGTGGCATCGGCATGGTCCTCATCACCAGTGAACCGGAAAAGGTCATGGCCGAGCTGGAGCAGCGTGATGAAGAAGCCATGCTGATTGGCCGTGTCGTCCGCAGCAGCACGCCGTTCCGCCTCACCTCCCCGCTGAATCTGGGCTGAGCCGGATTATGGTGAAGAAGACTCCCATCGCCGTTTTCATCAGTGGCCGTGGCAGCAACATGGTTGCCCTGATGGAGGCCTGCGCCCACCCGGATTTCCCTGCCGAGATCGTCCTCGTTCTCAGCAACCGGGCCGATGCTGCCGGGCTGGAAACAGCCCGTAAGGCAGGCATCAAGACGCTCTGCATCCCGCATAAAGAGTATGGCAAGGACCGTGAGGCCCATGAGCGGGCACTGGACGAAGCCGTTCGAGCTTCCGGGGCAGAGCTGATCTGCCTTGCAGGCTATATGCGGGTGCTGACCCCCTGGCTGGTCCAGCAATGGGAAGGGAAGATGATCAACATTCATCCCAGCCTTCTTCCCTCCTTCCCCGGCCTTCATACACATGAGGCTGCCCTGAAGGCTGGAGCCAAGGAGCATGGCTGCACCATCCATCTCGTCACGGATGGTGTGGACGAAGGGCCCATTCTGGCGCAGGCCCGTGTCCCCGTCCTGCCCGGCGATGATGCGGATACACTGGCCGCCCGTGTTCTGGAACAGGAACACCGCCTCTACCCGGAGACGCTACGTCGGTTCATTGAAGAACACTTCTGACCGGCAATAAAAAAAGGGAGCCATTTCTGGCTCCCTTTTTTCATGGGGTATGATCCCCATGCCTGTTTCCATTCAGGAATGGATCAGGGCAGGATTTCTGTCTCGGCGAAGAAGAAAGAAATCTCACGCTTGGCGTTTTCAAGGCTGTCAGAACCGTGGACGGAGTTCTCGCCAATGCTCTGGGCATAGAGCTTACGCACTGTACCTTCAGCAGCTTCAGCCGGGTTTGTGGCACCCATCACATCACGATGGTGAGCAACAGCGTTTTCGCCTTCCAAAACCTGCACGACCACCGGAGCGGAGCACATGAAGGAGACCAGCTCACCAAAGAACGGACGGTCCTTGTGCACTTCGTAGAAAGCACCAGCCTGCTTCTCTGTCAGCTGGATGCGCTTCTGGGCCACGATGCGCAGACCAGCATTCTCAAATACAGTATTCACCTTGCCGGTCAGGTTGCGGCGTGTGGCATCAGGCTTGATGATGGACAGTGTACGTTCCAGAGCCATAAGACCCTCCTCAGTAATAGACGTCTATAATCAGCCTCCCCTAGAGGAAAAAAGCTGCTTCTGGTAGTGTTACAGTCATCTTTTTTCGTATTTTCATCGTCCGAGGGCCTGCGTGAGTCTGCTTTCCATTACCGATCTTACCTTACGCATCGCAGGCCGTACCCTGCTGGATCAGGCCTCTCTCACCATAGAACCCGGGCGGCGCATCGGGCTGATCGGTCATAATGGTGCGGGGAAATCCACCCTTCTGGCCGCTATTGCCGGTGATATTGCACCTGATGGCGGCAGCATCACCTTCTCCGGCCGGGCCACGATGGGACGCGTGAAGCAGGAAACTCCTTCTGGCGATCTCTCACTGCTGGAAACGGTCCTGAACAGCCATGAGGAACGCACCCGCCTTCTGACAGAGGCCGACAGCACGACAGACCCGACCCGTCTGGCGGACGTGCATGAACGCCTGCTTGCCATTGATGCCCATAGTGCCCCTGCCAGAGCCAGCACCATTCTGGCGGGTCTAGGGTTCGATCAGGAAGCCCAGCAGCGCCCGGTTAACGACTTCTCTGGCGGCTGGCGGATGCGTGTGGCTCTGGCCAGTGCGCTCTTTCTGGCACCCGACCTGCTATTGCTGGATGAGCCAACCAACCATCTGGATATTGAAGCCACGCTCTGGCTGGAAAACTGGCTCGCCCGCTTCCCCGGCGCTGCTTTGATCGTCAGCCATGATCGCTCCCTGCTGGATAACTGCGTGCAGGCCATCGCTCATCTGGATCAGAAAAAGCTGTCCCTCACCCCCGGCGGTTATGAACGCTTCGTGCAGATACGCACGGAACAGCGGCTTCAGCAGAACCGGCAGGCCGAGAAGTTGGCCGACCAGCGGGCAAAAATGGAAGCCTTCGTGGCCCGCTTCCGGGCCAAGGCCACAAAAGCAAAGCAGGCCCAGTCCCGTCTGAAGGCTCTGGCCCGCCTCCCCCAGATTGATGCGGTGGTGGAAGATACCCCCACCCATTTCTCTTTCCCCGATCCCGGTGCCCTGCCCCCGCCCATGCTGAAGCTGGATGACGTATCTGTCGGCTATGGCGACAGGGCCATTCTGCGCCGTCTCTCCCTCCGGCTGGACAGCGACAACCGCATCGCCCTTCTGGGACGGAACGGGCATGGTAAATCCACCTTCGCCAAACTTCTGGCAGGGCATCTATCTCCCATGTCTGGCGAGGTGCAAGCCTCATCCCGTCTGCGGGTCGGTTATTTCGCCCAGCACCAGACGGATGAGCTGGTGTTGGATGAAACACCCGTCCAGCACATGGCCCGCACCCTGAAGGACGCCACACCGCCGCAGGTCCGTGCCCAGCTTGCCCGTTTCGGTCTGGATGCCGACCGGGCAGAAACGCCCGTCCGCAGCCTTTCCGGCGGCGAAAAGGCCCGCCTGCTGCTGGCTCTGGCGACCCGCCATGCGCCTCACCTTCTGCTGCTGGATGAGCCAACCAACCATCTGGACCTCGATGCCCGTGATGCGCTCATTCGTGCCCTTGGTGAGTTTGAAGGGGCCGTCATCCTCATCAGTCATGATAGCCATCTGGTGGAATCCGTTGCGGATCAGCTCTGGATTGCCGAGAACGGCACAATCACGCCCTTTGATGGCGACATGGATGATTACCGCTCATGGCTCGATGAACGGGCCAGACAGGCCACGCAGGAAAATCAGCGTCAGGCAGCCCGCTCCCAGAATGGTGGTGCTGATGCCACACAGCAACCAGACAAGAATCAGCAGCGTGCCCAGCGCAAAGAGCAGACCCGCCAGCTGGCGCCCCTCCGCCGCAAAATCCGTGATCTGGAAACTCGACTGGAACGGCTGGAAAAAGCCAAGGCACAGCTTGAAGCCAAGCTGGCCGACCCAGACCTCTATCAGTCCAGCCGAGCCGAGGATATTGCCACGCTGAACAGTGACCTTGCCCTTGTCAGCCAGAAACAGGAAGAAACGGAAATGCACTGGCTTGAAGCACAAGACGAACTTGAGAACGCCATAAATTGACCACGGGCGAAATAACCCACATTATCCTTTTTTACTTCTGCCGCCTCTTACAGGACCTGCCAACCCGATGTCTTTCTTCTTCAGCCGCCCGCCCGTTCCTGCGGCACAGCAGACTCCCGCCAATGCGCTGGATAAGATTTATGGAATTATCCGCCTGACGCTCTGCCTGTCGCTCATCATGCTGGCCGTCTGGCTCATGGGGGAAGTTCTGGCTGTTCTGTTTGCTGCCACGCTGATGGCCATCGTTCTCCATGGTCTGGCCCGCATTCTACGGCGACACATGAAGTTTATCCCCTACCCGATTGCCGTCAGCCTCGTGGCCCTGTGCGTCATTGGCCTCATTACGGCACTCGTCTGGAGCAACGGCCCTGCCATTGGGGAACAGTTCATCGGCCTGAAAAATGCACTGGTCGTGCAGTCCGGTGATGTACGCTATCACCTGTCCCAGACAACCATCGGGCAAATGGTGCTAGACCACCTGCCTTCCTCTCTGGGCGGAAATGACAAGACCACACCACTCACCAGCTTCGGCTTCGGTCTGGCAGGGTCCGTTACGGGCCTGCTGGGCAGTGCGTTTGGTCTGGTTGGGACGCTCTTTGTCGTGCTGATTGCGGCCTTCTATTTTGCCGTCTCACCGTCCCTTTACATCAATGGCTTTCTCCGTCTTGTTCCACCTTATCAGCGTGAAGCGGCACGCAGCCTTCTCTATAGTGCAGGTAACACTCTCTGGGCATGGACAGCCGGACAGGCGCTGGACATGCTCGCCGTTGGCATTTTCTCCGGCATCGGGCTGTATCTGATCGGGATTCCTCTAGCCCTTGCTCTGGGCGTTGTTGCCGGTCTCTGCAACTTCATTCCCTATATCGGGGCCATTCTGGGGGCCGTACCCGCCCTGCTCATCAGCCTTTCCCTCGGCACACGAGAGGCCCTTTTTGTGGCCATCCTCTACAGCGTTATTCAGTTCTGCGAGGGTAATATTCTGGCACCCCTCATCCAGCGTCGAGCCGTACATATGCCGCCCGCACTGGCAATTCTGTCTCAGAGCGTGTTTGGCTCCATTCTGGGCGTACCGGGACTGGTACTGGCTTCCCCCATTACGGCGGCGCTTCTGGCCATGTTTGACAAAGCCATGCCACCCCTCGCTGATGCCACCAAGACACAGCTTGAGACCAACGAGCTGACACAACAGGAAATCGCTAAAAACAAGCAGGACAAAGCCGCTGCCGCCGCCAAAAAAACAGAGGAAAGCGCAGCGCCTTCCTCTGATAAAAAACAGTAACCCTTAAAGCCAGACATCAATCTGGCAGGTGGAGCGTACCACGCTCGAACGAGCGCATACGGTACTCTCCACCCGTTTTGGTCTGGATACCGACCACATCAGCCCCATGCCGGAAATGCCATGTTGAAAGAATAATCGGCTTTCCATCGGCACTGAACAACGTATAGACAGCTTCCGCTGGCGTATCCTTCGGCGGCACTTCGCCAGAAACTCCCCAGCCTGTCTGATGCTGATGCAGCCACTGATTCATGGTGCTGATCTCATCAGCCATGAGATTCCGCTCATCTCCGGCTTCATGCAGCACACCACGGGTCACATCCGGCAAGCTCCACGGGCGGAGAATAGGCCATGCGACTGTCCAGATCAGAACGACTGGCACAATCACGGCCACTGCAAATACCAGAAGAAACTTGTTGTTACGGCTCATCCTGCCTCTCCGCCCATTGACCAGTGACTGCCAGAACCCGCCCAACAGCCTCATCAGAAAGATCAGGGTGAATCGGCAGGGCCAGCACCTGTTCCCCTAGCGCCTCGGCCACGGGTAAGGCAACGCCATCATGCTGCGCCTGATAGGCTGGCTGGTGATGCAACGGTTTGGGATAATAAATAGCCGTAGCAATATCAGCTTCAGAAAGACAATCCCGCAGGCTATCCCGCAAAGTGCGAGACGGCAGGGTCACGCAATACACAGCCCACGCACTTTGACTGTCCAACACCCGCACGGGGGGACGGATCAAAGAAGGCAGACCGGCATCATAGGCACAGGCCACAGCCTCACGCCGTTTCAGTTCTTCCTCAAACACATCCATCTTGCTGAGCAGCACCGCCGCCTGAAGGCTATCCAGCCGAGCATTGAGACCAATGCGCTGCACCTCGTACCGTTGACGCCCTTCTCCATGGCTTCTCAGGGAACGGTAAAGCGCCGCTTTCTCATCATCATCCGTCAGTATGGCGCCACCATCACCATAACCTCCCAGCGGTTTGGACGGGAAAAAGGACAGTGTGGTCGCCTTTGCCTCATGCCCCAGCTTCCGCCCCTTATAGGATGCTCCAAAAGACTGGGCACAGTCCGCAATCAGGGTCAGCCCTTCATTCAGGGCAAAATCATTAAGCTCATCCCATGGGGCAGGCTGCCCGAACAGGTCCACGCCAATGATGGCTTTCGGTATCAGCTGCCCGACCTGTCTGACATCCGCCAGCCTCTGCGCCAGAGAGGAAAGGCTGATCTGAAATGTCTGCGGGTCCACATCCACAAATACAGGCACCGCCCCCAGCAGAAGCACAACCTCTGCCGTAGCGGTGTATGTAAAGGCAGGCAGGAATACAGCCATGCCGGGGCCTATTTCCTCCCCCATGAGCACGGCCAGCAAAGCATCCGTACCGGAGGAAACACCAACCGCATGGCGGGCTCCTCCATACCGGGCCAGACGATCTTCCAGCTCCGTTACTTCCGGCCCCATGACGAAGCGGCAATGCGCCAGAACCCGGTCCAGCCGCTCCCGCAATGCAGGACCGAGACGCTTCTGCTGGGCCGCAAGGTCCAGAAAAGGAACGGGCTCCGGCAAGAGATCAACCAGCCCGGCGTGTCTGGAAAGACGCTACAGAAGACAGAACCGGGGCACGAACGGAAATATCGTCACCGCAGGCTTCTTCCATCACGCCACGCAGGCCACGCAGATAGGCAGACCCCTTCAGGGTACGCTGCACAAGGATGGAACGGCGGTCCAGCGGGTCCACCTTACGGCGGGCAAGGTCCAGCTCGCTCAGACGGTCCAGCGCCCGGGTGATGGCCGGCTTGGACACGTTGAGAGACTGGGCAAGGCCCCGTACCGTATGGGCACCGTCTTCCAGATAGCAGCTCAGGAACACGGCAAGCTGACGGGCGGAAAGGTCCGGCCCCTCACCCCGTACTGTGGAAACAATCGTATCACGCAGCAGCTGAAGCATGCGGTTATCAGCATTCCGACTCATAATAAAAACCCCACAGCTCCCAGTTTCGGACTTCCCCCATTCATCACCGGCACGCATCCTTCAGACGGTGCGATGCCGAATCATGATATTTAGAGAAGTACTCAGTTTCTGCCGTGATTTGTGACGGTTTTGCATCGAAATAACAAGCACTCTCAATGCAGGTCTGCCATTCCGAAACCCGTTTTCCCTTATATTTGCAGGAAAAACAGGTTTCTACAGTCCTTGTCAGAGATTGTTACTTTTTAGAAACTTTCCGAGAACGCACGGAAAAGTGCCCTCAGGGCCAGAACCTCTCCCCCTGCGGGGCGTCCGGGCCGGGCCGTGTCGTTCCATGCATAGGTGTCCACATGCGCCCATGTCTGGCCTGATGGCACGAAACGCTGAAGGAACAGAGCGGCCGTAATCGCTCCTGCCATCGGGCGGGAAGACAGGTTGTTACAGTCGGCAATCGGGCTGTTCATCCAGTCATCATAATCCGCCCAGAGAGGAAGCCGCCAGAGAGGATCATGAACCTCCTTGCCAGAAGCCACTATATGCTCTGCCAGCTCATCATCATTACTGAACAGGGCTGGCAGATCAGGCCCCAGAGCCACACGGGCAGCACCTGTCAGAGTAGCAGCATCCAGAATGATGTTCGGCTGGCTTTCTGCCGCTTCTGTCAGCAAGTCTGCCAGAACGAGACGTCCTTCTGCATCTGTATTGCCGACTTCGACACGCAGCCCTTTGCGGGTTGTCAACACATCACCCGGCCTCATGGCATGGCCGGAAACACTGTTTTCCACACAGCCAAGGCGGATTTCCAACGCAATATCGGTTTCAGCATCCATCAAAGCACAGGCCAGTGCGAGCATCAGGGTCGCTCCGCCCATATCCTTCTTCATCTTCGCCATGGAGGAACCGGGTTTCAGGTCATACCCACCCGTATCGAAGCAGACCCCCTTCCCTACGAGGGACAGGCGTGGCGCATCCTGTGTCCGCCCTGCCTTGCGACCGATCACGACAACGGAAGGTCTGTCAGACCCAGCCCCCACAGCGGCCAGACAGGGATAGGCTTTTTCCAGCGCCTCACCTTTCACGAATTCAACCGTGGCGCCCCGTTCTTCCAGCATCTTACGGGCGGCCTCTGCCAACTCTGCCGGTCCCATGATGTTGGCAGGCGTGTTGATGAGGTCCCGCCCCAACCATGCAGCACGGGCCAGAATCCGGGCCTCACGCCCCAGCCCTGCCGGGACACAGAGCTGCGCACTTGGCTTGCCCGCTTTGGTCTCACCTTTAAGCTGGTACTCATACGCTCCAAGGCAGAAGCCTAGAATCAGCTCCTCAAAAATAGCCTCATCCAGCCCTTCAGGCCGAGGTGCCCAATGCCCTTCCTTCAGATGGGCAGGCAAAGCGCCATACGGCATGGGACCTTTTCCCGCCTCCACGCAGAAGACGGCACCAGCAACACCCTGCTCACCCGGCAGCAGAGTGAAATCCCCTGCACGGCCTTCAAAACCCTGTTTCTTCAGAAAAGCTTCATGCGCTCCCAACAGGCGGGACAGCGTTGCCTCATCACCAGCTTTCACCAGATAGAGCGGCAGAGCGTGCCCATCATCATTGAGTGTGCAGAGCGGTAAAAACGGTGCTTCAGACATATAAATCTCGTCCCATCATCCAGAGCGTGACTCTGGCCTTCCTGAAAAACTGCATGGAATGTCTTGCTTTTATCCCATTCAGGCAAGATCATTCCAGCCATGACGGGACCATATCCATCCTTTACCACGGCCGCCTCCCAGCCGCCGGGACCGATCCATGCCGTACTCGGCCCCACCAATACCGGCAAGACACATTACGCCCTGACCCGCATGATGGCGCATCAGAGTGGCATCATCGGCTTTCCCCTCCGCCTTCTGGCCCGGGAAAATTATGAGCGGCTGGTGAAACTGAAAGGCGAGCGTCACGTTGCCCTGCTGACAGGTGAGGAAAAGATCATTCCCCCCGGTGCCCGCTGGTTCTCCTGCACGGTGGAAGCCATGCCGCTGGACCGGAAGGTGGATTTTGTCGGTGTTGACGAGATACAGCTCGCTGCCGACCCCGACCGGGGACACATCTTCACCGACCGTATCCTCCATGCCCGTGGCAAGGGCGAGACGCTCTTTCTGGGAGCCGAAACCATCCGTGGGCTGCTCCGTCAGCTCGTCCCCGGCATCACGATCGAGACCCGTGCCCGCCTCTCCCAGCTGACGAATATCGGACCCGTCAATCTCACCCGTCTGCCGCCACGTTCTGCCATCGTGGCTTTCTCCGCCACGGAGGTGTACGCCATTGCCGAGGCCATACGCCAGAAACGGGGGGGCTGTGCCATCATCATGGGGCGTCTCAGCCCCCGCACACGCAATGCTCAGGTGGCTCTCTACCAGAACCGGGATGTGGACTATCTCGTGGCAACCGATGCCATCGGCATGGGGCTGAACATGGATGTGGACCATGTCGCCCTTGCCTCCCTGCACAAGTTTGATGGCCAGAACTCCCGGGCCCTCACACCACAGGAAGTCGCCCAGATCACCGGAAGGGCGGGCCGAGGCATGAGAGACGGTACGTTCGGCACTACGGCCTCCTGCCCACCCATGAGTCAGGAACTCATCAAGGCAGTAGAGGACCATCATTTCGAGGCCATCAAGGCCATCTATTGGCGACAGACCAACCTTGATTACAGCTCCCCTGAAAGGCTCCTCCATAGCCTGATGAGCAAGCCGCCCCGCCCCGGCCTGATTACCGGGCGCACGGCCTCTGATCTGGATGTGCTGACCGGCCTCATGCAGATGGAGGATATCCGGGAGGTTGCCCGTGGCCACAAGGCAACGGAACTGCTCTGGGATGTCTGCCAGATTCCCGACTTCCGCAAGCTGGGTGATGGCAGCCATACACGACTCTGCGCCCGTCTTTTCCTTGACCTTCTGAAACACCGTCGTATCCCTCCGGCATGGATGGAAGGCCAGCTGCGGGGACTGGACCGACTGGATGGCGACATGGACACGCTGATGCATCGCCTCTCCGGTGTGCGGGTCTGTGCCTATGTGGCCGCCCGGACGGGCTGGATGCATCAGAGCCGCCAGTGGCAAGACCGCTGCCGTGCCGTGGAAGATCGTCTCTCCGACACTCTGCATGAACGGCTGAAGGAACGGTTCGTCAATAAACGGGCTACAGCCCTTCTCCGCCGCCCTGAACCCGGTTCATCCTCTGATGCGCTCTATGCCGTCACGCCCCAGAACCGCATCATCGTGGAAGGCCACGAGATCGGGCAGATCGTGGGCTTTAACATGCAGATTGATACGCCCACGGATAACCGGGAAGGCGAGCTTCTGCTCCGGGCTGGCAAAAGGGCCTTGCGGCAAGCCATGCCCGCCCGGATACGCCATTTCCTGAAACAGGATGCCAGCCATCTCACACTGACTGATGACCGGCAGATTCACTGGGATGGTGCTCCCATTGCCACCCTCACCCGTGGCGATGATCTGTTCCATCCCCTCATCCAGCTTCTGCCGGGTGAGTTTCAGGACAATCACCAGAGCCGACAGGTGCAGACGCATCTGCAGGCTCTGATTACGGAGCAGATCAATACCGTACTGGCCCCCTTCTTTAAAATGGCGGACCAGCTACAGGATAGCCCAACCCTGCGTGGCCTCTATTACCGCTTGCGGGAAGATGGTGGCACCACACCAACCCTGCCCGAAGACCGCACCCTCTCCCCGGCGGACAGAAAGCGCCTCCATCGCAGCGGCGTGCGCATCGGGTGGCGACAGATTTACTGCCCGCAGCTTTTCCGCCCGGCCAGCCTGCCCATGATGGTGCTGCTTCATAATGTCTGGCATGACCGGCAGCAGACAACACCAAACGCCGCCCGTATCTGCCTCTCTACCGAGGATCATCCCACGCCACCACCGGGCTGGGAACAGGCTGGACCTGTCCATATCCGACTGGACAAGCTGGATGCCCTCCTCTCCATCCTGCGCCCTCATGGAAGGCAGCCCAACCGCAACTTTGTAGCCCCAAATACGCTTTCATCGTCCCTGGGCATAAAAGCGACCCTTCTGCCTGCCCTTCTGAAAAGCCTAGGCATTCCCCATCATGCGCCACAGCCTCTGATAGCCGGACAGTATGGTCCCGCCTCTCCGCTCATCATTCTGGGGCGAACAGGGCGCACCGGTAACAGGGCAGGTCTCCCCCGAAACACGCAGCGGAAACCAAAGCCCGCACGCCGAGACCAGAAAACTGCCCGTAAACGAGCCGACTCCCCCTTTGCTGCCCTTCAGAACTGGTCCTCTGGCCGGTGATGATGGAGGAACAGCGTCTTGATCTCTGGCTCTATTACACACGTCTGGCCAAGACCCGCAGCCTTTGTGCCGCCTTCATCCGTAAAGGACGGGTCCGGATCAACGGGCAGAGAACCCACAAGACTCATGCCCGCCTCCGACTGGGCGACATAGTCAGTTTTGCTTCCCCTCACCATCAGGGAGAGGTCTGCATATGGCGTGTCATGCAGCTTGGAGAACGCCGTGGCCCTGCCAGAGAGGCAGCGCTCCTTTATGAACGGATAGAGGAAAAGACGGCCAATTTCTGACAATGGACTTGCAATATACCCTCTGCTTTCGGCATATCAGTGCTGGAATCTTTGAAATGGGCCGTTTGGCTGGCCTGCAACACCAAACCGGAGACGGCAATAATGGCCTATGTGGTCACAGAAAACTGCGTTCGCTGCAAATTCATGGACTGCGTGGAAGTCTGCCCCGTTGACTGCTTCTACGCTGGTGAGAACTTCCTCGTCATCAATCCTGATGAGTGCATTGACTGCGGCGTGTGCGAGCCTGAATGCCCGGCAGAAGCCATCTTCCCCGATAGCGATGCCCGTGCCGCTGACTGGATGGAAATCAACGCCAAATTCTCCACTATCTGGCCGAACATGAGCCAGAAAGGCACCCCGCCTGCCGACCGTGAAGAATGGAACGGCAAGGAAGGCAAGCGTGAGATGCTCTCCGAGGAGCCTCACAAAGACTGATCGGCCCCTTCCTTCCGCCGAATGTTGGAGCCCCACAAGGACCAGCCTTGTGGGGTTTTTCTTTATCATCAGCCCGCTGATGGGCAGAAACGGCAAGAGATAAAAGAAACCGGCGAAGGTTTCCCCTCGCCGGTTTCTTCATGTCGCTGACATGCTGCTCAGCCTATTAGCCGGGCATCATGTTTGCCTGAGCATCCCACAGGACGAACAGGTAGCCAATAATCACAATCGCAACCATCAGAGCCGTCACGATAAAGGCGTACAGATTCTGACGCTGTGATGCGCTCTTTACCCCCATATGCAGGAAGAAGATCAGATGGACGACCATCTGAACAGCTGCCAGCACACCGAGGACGGCAATCGTCTGCCAGAAGGAGAAGGCCTTGCTGAGCACAGCAGCGAAGGACGCCACTGTCAGGATCACGGCCAGAACGAACCCTACAATGTAGGAACCGTAAGACCCGTGATTCTCACCTTCGTGCGATGTCGTATGATTCTCGCTCATTAGACAACACTCCCCAGGTAAACGAAGGAAAAGACGCAGATCCAGACGATATCAAGGAAATGCCAGAACAGGCTCAGGCATGTCAGTTTCGTCTGCATCCGGGTGCTCAGCCCCTGCTTGCCCATGATCTGGAAGAACAGGACGAGCATCCAGATCAGGCCAATCGTGACGTGCAGCCCGTGCGTCCCCACCAGCGTGAAGAAAGAAGACAGGAAAGCGGACTTGTCCGGACCTGCGCCACGAGCCACGAGTTCATGGAACTCGTTGATCTCGAGAGCAACGAAGGAGACACCAAGCAGGAAGGTCAGCAGCAACCAACCCAGCACGGCACCCTTGTTCTTCTTATGGGCATTGATGGAAGCAAAGCCATAAGTGATGGAGGAGAAAAGCAGGATAGCCGTTTCAATCTCAACATTCTTGATATCGAACAGCTGCTTGCCTGTCGGCCCACCAGCAAAGTGATGGCAGAGTGTAGCAAAGACGGCAAACAGCGTGCCGAAAATGATACAGTCTGTCATCAGGTAGATCCAGAAACCAAAAATCGTGGTTTCCTGCTGATGATGCTCATGCTCATCGTGATGAGCAGAGGGCGCGTGAGTTGTGTCGTAAGACATGGTGTTCATCGCCTCCCTTTACTCTGCTGCCTTGGCAGCGGCAAGCCGCTTGGCAAAGGCTTCTTCATCAGCGCGGATCTCCTCCACAGGCACGTAGAAGTCAACGTCCAGGTTCGCACTGCGGTGCACCACAGTGATGAACGCTACAACGAGACCCACGACCACGGCCCACCAGATATGCCAGACCAGCGCAAAGCCGATGACCAGCCCGCAGGCACCCAGCACAGGGCCAACAGCCGAATATTTCGGCATGTGGATCGGTTCCAGCTCGGTGAGCGGTGCCGGACGACCCAGCTCCTTCTCAATGTGGAAAGTATCCAGACCACGAATGACCGGCAGACGTGCGAAGTTATAGTGCGGAACCGGAGACGGAATTGACCACTCCAGCGTACGCCCAGAACCCCAGTTGTCCCCTGTCAGATCCATTGCATCCGGCTTCTTGTTGATGGCGTCAAACGCTGCAAACACGAACTGGATGACCTGGCAGGCCACACCGGCAGCCAGAACGAACACACCTACGCAAGCCACCAGCAGCCAAGGGTGCCAGTTCGGGTTGTCATAGTGGTTCATACGGCGGGTCATACCCTCCAGACCAACAGCATAGAGCGGGATGAAGGAGAGGTAGAAACCAACGAACCAGAAACGGAACGCCCATTTACCCCAAACATCACGCATCTTGAAGCCGAAAGCCTTCGGGAACCAGTAGCTCAGACCAGCAACATAACCGAAGAACACACCGCCGATGATCACGTTATGGAAGTGAGCCACCAGGAACAGAGAGTTATGAATAACCCAGTCTGCTGCCGGCATGGCCATCATCACACCCGTCATACCACCGATGGAGAAGGTGATCATGAAACCAACGATCCAGTGCATCGGGCCTTCGAAGCGGACACGCCCCTTATACATGGTAAAGAGCCAGTTGAAGATCTTCACACCTGTCGGCACGGCGATGAACATCGTCATAATACCGAAGAAGGTGTTCACATCTGCACCGGAACCCATCGTGAAGAAGTGGTGAACCCACACGATGCTGCCCAGGAAGGTGATGATACCCGTTGCGATGACCATCGTGGCATAGCCAAAGAGCGGCTTGCCGGAGAAGGTCGCTGCAATTTCGGAGAACACACCAAAAGCAGGCAGGATAAGGATGTAAACTTCCGGATGACCCCAGGACCAGATCAGGTTCAGGTAGAGCATAACGCTACCGCCGCCATCATTGGTAAAGAAGTGCATACCAACATAACGATCCAGAGCCAGCAGAGCCATGGAAACCGTCAGAACCGGGAAGGTCGTCAGGATCATGATGCAGGCAAAGAATGCTGTCCATGTAAAGACAGGGATGTGCATCCACTTCATGCCAGGGGCACGGAGCTTGATGATCGTTGTCAGGAAGTTCATCCCGGTCAGCAGCGTACCGATACCGGAGATCTGCACGGACCAGATGTAGTAATCCACACCAACGCCGGGGTTAAACTGCAGTTCGGAGATCGGCGGATAGCCGAGCCAGCCGACATTGGAGAACTCACCAACGAAAAGAGATACGTTGATGAGAATGGCACTGACGAGCGTCATGTAGAAGCTGATCGAGTTGATCAGCGGGAACGCAACGTCTCGTGCACCAATCTGCAGAGGCACCACGAAGTTGAACAGGGCCTGCATCATCACCATGGCCATGAAGAAGATCATGATCGTACCATGGGCCGAGAAGACCTGGTCATAATGGTGCGGCGGCAGATAACCGGGGTTACCTGCATAGGCAAGGGCAAGCTGTGTACGCATCATCAACGCATCGGCAAAGCCACGCACAAGCATGACCAGACCAAGAATGACGTACATGATGGCGAGTTTCTTGTGGTCAACGGTCGTCAACCACTCGCGCCACAGATAACCCCATTTTTTGAAATAGGTGACCGCCGCAAGAACGGCAATCCCGATTACGGCCACACCGATAAACGTACCGACAAGGATCGGCACATCATACGGTATGGCGGAAAGGGTAAGTTTTCCGAGCATCTTTAGATCAGTCCTCACATGCCGGTATTGGAAGGTGCTGCCGCATGAGATTCGGAATGCATGTCCATAGATTTGTCATCCATGTCCTTCCCATGATGATCATGGGTCATACCGACATTGTATTTCGCAACAATGCTCTCAAACAGCCCAGCCTGTACGCTGGAGAAATACACGACCGGAGCCGGTTTTGGTGCCTCGTCATGCGGGGCAGCCGGCGGAGCGTGATATTTCTGATAGGTCTGTGCGTCCAGAGCTTCCTTAACAACGAGTGAGTTACCACCGCTGCGTACGTTCTGCACCCATGCGTCAAACTGCTCCTGCGGCATAGCAATGGTGCGGAAGCGCATGTCGGAGAAGCCCGGCCCTGTGTACTGAGCGGCCTCACCCTGGAAGTTACCCGGACGGCTTGCCATCAGGTGGAGCTGTGTCTCCATCCCGGCCATGCTGTAGATCTGGGATCCCAGCTGAGGAATGAAGAAGGATGTCATCACACTGTCAGACGTAATCCGGAAATCCAGAGGTGTCTTTGTGGGAACATCCAGCTCGTTGATGGTTGCAATTCCGAGGTCTGGGTAAATGAACAGCCATTTCCAGTCCAGAGAAATCACTTCCACATGGAGCGGTTTTGCATTAGGCGCACCGACCTTTGCCTGCATCTCCTTGGAGATTGGCTTATACGGGTCGTAGTAATGCGTGCTCCAGTAGTTGAAGCCACTCAGAACAAGAATGATGAGAATGGGTACGCCCCAGATGAATACTTCAATCTTGTTAGAATGTGACCAGTTCCGCAAATATTCCGCATTTGTATTAGAAGCCCGGTATTTCCAAGCAAATACAAGTGTCGCAATAATTACTGGAACCACAACGCACATCATGACGGCCCATTCAAGCACCATCATGTCGCGATTACCTTCCCCGATCGGGCCGGCCGGCTGAAGAAGATCAACCGTACAGCCCGACAGCATCAATGCAGGCAACGCCGGGAAAAATCGCCAGAGTCTTTTCATGGATCCTGCCTCTATCTGTTGTTCTGCCACAAAAGGGCCAGAACACTTTCTGACACAGTCAGGATAGCGCGTTCGCCACCGAACGTTGTCATCTTATACGTGCCTTTCCCGTTCGTATCCTGACAACAGAGGGGTATACCCCTCCGTACTCAAAATGAAATATGGAGCCTTGAGGCTCCAGTGCCGTTCACTTTAATCTTCCCGAACAGCGGAGATTACAAGGGGGCAAGCTTGATAAAAAAAAAGAACCCCTCCAGTCTTTTTTAAAAAAGACCAGTTATCCGCCATTCCCAAGAAAACACCATAATTTTATCAAAAACAAGGAGAGCGTCACTTAATTTTTCATTTTCTTTTCAATCGCAAAAAATCGCAACAAGAAAGGGGCTCAAAGGCCCCTTTCTCTTTCGTTCATCATTCGACTCATTCAGTCTCAGTCACGTCCACCAGACCGACTACCTGTAAACTGAAGCAGAAACTGGAACAGATTAACGAAGTTCAGGTACATCGTGAGCGCTTCATAAACACTCATCTTGCCCAGCTCCTCAGCCGGCAGGGCAGCCGCATACTGCTGATACGTCAGCTTGATGCGCTGCGTATCATACGCCGTGAAACCCGTGAACAGCAGAACGCCAAGGAAAGAAATGAGAACGGTCATACCGTGGGCCGGCAGGAACATGTTGACCAGAGAAGCAATTATCAGCCCGAACAACCCCATGGTCAGAAAGGACCCAAACCCCATTAAAGAACGCTTCGTCACATACCCATAAAGAGACATGACTGCATATAGAGCGCCCGTAATAAAGAAGGTTCGTGCGACTGAAGCCCCCGTATAGGCCATCAGCAAGGAAGCCATGCTGATCCCCATGACAACGCTATAGAGCAGGAACAGTGTCTGCGCCGCAGAGCGGGAAAGACGGTTCACACCGAAAGACAGCACCAGAACAAAGGCCAGCGGCGCGAACACACCCACCATCCCCAATGCCGTAGGCGCTACCACGAACATATCACCACGCTGCACAATATAGAAAAACAGCGCACGCAGCGATGTATTCACAACAGCGTAGGCCGTTACTGCCGTCAAAAACAGGGCAAACGCCATCCAGTTATAGATACGCAGCATATAGGCACGCAGCCCGGCATCAAATGCTTCAGCTGCCGTGCGCCCCTGTGTTGCCCCAAAATTGGAATGGAAAGCCATGATACCTGCTTATTCTGGAGAAAAACCGCAGAGACGGTACCTGTCACCCCGCCCCCTATCGTTCGGGTAGAATGTGGGGTAGTTTTCCACCAAGTCAAGACGGGGTCATCACTTCCCCAACTTTCTTTTTATTCATCTCCCCACGTCCGGGAGGCCGTATCATGTTCCTATCTCTTGCTCTCACACTTCCCGCCTCCATTCAGGCCGAACTGGGCCTGCTGCGGGGCAGTCTGGATGACGTTCACTGGATGCAGGCCGAACAATGTCTGATTCCTCTCCAGAACCTTGGCCAAATCACCAGTCGCCATCAGATGGAGGAGCTGGACATGGCCCTCTCCCATTTCCGCTGGGAGCCATTTCCGCTCTCCCTCCATCAGGTCGCCCATCAGATGGGTGAAACGGAAGATCGTTTGACTATCGGGCTCACGCCACGGCAGCCGATCATTGCCTTTCAGAAACGCCTTTCTTCAACCCTGAGACAAGCCGGTTTCCCACCACCACGCCGCCTTCTTGTGCCAGAGCTAACCATTGCCCGCCTTGCCCCGGCATCACCGACCGATCTCGTCCCATGGATACAGCGCCACAACCTGTTTCATAGTTCTGAGATGATGGTGGATCACATCACCCTGCTGGAACAGTTACACACTGATGGAAGCACATGCTGGCGATCGCTTGAGGACTACCCAGCCAGCCCGGAATACGCCATACCCAGCCTCCTCTCCCCACTAGCTGAAGATGAAGACGACCTGCTCTAAAGCCCCAGAACATCCTTGAGAGCATAAACATCTTCAGGGCGGCAGATGAGAAACCACCCTTCATCATGGTCCAAAGAGAAGATGCCGAGCCCGAACGAGGCGTAGATGTCGGCCTGTCGTGCACCGTACTGAAGCACGGCCAGCCGGCACCCTTCCTGCACGGCATAATCACGCAGCCGCCATACAGCACCGGCTCGCCGCCCTCTGGAGCCTACGGCCCCGCCCAGACAAAGCAGAACCGGCTCCGCAAGAAGGAAAGGCTTCAACCGAATAACCGCACAAGCGGCCTTACCTGTCGCATCAGGTAACATACCATCCGGGACAAACAGGCGCTCACATGGCAAATCCAGAGCAAGAGCTGACTCTTTCAGGCAAGCATACTGAACACGATTTTCCATATTCCACGGCATGATATGTATCCGTGTTTTGCGTAGCGCCAGCCACAGCCCCAGAACACAGCACAAAGCCGCTCCACCCAGAAACCAACGGCCAACAGCCGTATGCGCATCATGAACCAGAGGCTTCCACCAGACATCCCCCAAACGGCGCTGTTGGACAATCCAGCTGACACCCGCCAATCCGCACAGCCAGAGCGAGAACGGAGCCAGAATGAACGGAGACAATGGCTCCACCCGCCAATAGGCCTGCCTGTAATAATTTTTCCGGAAAGGCAGAAGCACCAGCAGAACTGCCAGCACCACAACAAACGCCACCCAATGCGCCTGCCTCACCGCCAATATGACCAGAGTGGTGCAAAGCGCTCCGACCGACAAACGCCATGCCAGTACCACCCGCTGGGACAGCCCGAATGACAGGCCGACCAGCATCACACCTATGAGCGTCAGAAGAAAAGACGCCCCCTGTAAAATGGTCCCTTCCAGAAAGGAATGGAACCGAGGCAGCCGGGCCAACAAGGCATAGACCACAATGACCACGCCCAGCATGGCCTGACTACCCGTTGCTACAACCGTGGAGAAATCGGCCTCAGAGGAGCGCAGGCTCTGGCTATGGTCTTCTGTCTTTCCAAAGCGGGCAAGTAACTCATGCCCGGCAAACATCATCCCTGCCAACAACAGAGGAATGATGTAATAAAACAGCCGGAACACCAGAATACCCGCCATGATATGCGGTACGGAGAACCACGGCGAAAGCGCCAGCAGCATGGTGCTGTCGAACACACCCAGCCCACCCGGCACATTCGCCAGAAGTCCTGCCGTATAAGCCCCTATATAGATGGCCAGAAAACCACCAAAGGTTAAGCTGCTGCCATTAGGCAGAGTATCCAACACGCACCATGCGATCAGGGCCGTGGCAGACATGTCCGCCATACTGGAGATGATCTGCCCCAGCCCGATCTTCCAGCTTGGAAATGTCAGCGTCCATTTATGCAGGCGTATGTTCTGCTTCCAGCAGGGGAGCAGCACGTAGGCGAGAAGCAACGCAAAGCAACCGCCCCCACTCGCCACTGTCATCCAGTGTGGCATCTGACGGACATAAGGGATGATGGCAGGCTGGGTCATCAGGATGAAACCTACCAACCCCAGCATACCCAACCAGTAAGTGATGGAACAGAACGCCACGATGGAGGCGATCTTTACACCCGGCACACCCCAGTTACGGTACAGCCTGTATCGCACAGCCGGGCCAGAAATGGCAGCGCACCCCAGATTATGCGACAGAACATAGGAACAGAACGCCACAAAGGCCGAGCGCCCCCAAGAGACACCCGCCTGCACATGGCGGCAAGCCAGCCCGTCATAAAAAGACAAAATGGCGTAGGAAAGGACGGTCGCCCCTGCTCCCTTCCACAAAGCAGCATTTGGGATCGCATGGAGCCCCCCCATAACCTGCTGTAATGAGAGGTGCTGAATCTCCCGCCAGATCACCAGAATGGCGCAGACAAGCAGCACAAGCCCAACAAGCGCCGGAAGGCGGGTCAGCAATAGCCGTACCCGCCCAGCGCCAGTAAATGATGAAGACTGAGCCTCACCAGACGGAACACCGGAGTGATCCGCCATGCCTTAGCCCTTGCTCTCCTCTGCCACAGCCCCGTCAGTCGTCTCAACAGGGCGAGCCAGTGCCTCATCAATCAGGGCCACAGTCTCCTTCAGCCCGAACAGGGCCGCAAAAATGCCGAAACGGGGGCCTTCCTTCTGGCCAAGCAGTACCTCATACAGGCACCCGAACCATGACCGCAGTTCCGGCTTGGCAAAGTAACGCTTGCCCACCTCAAAGACGACATTCTGCACATCATCCGGGCTGGCATTCTCCGGTACGGTCTTCAATGTTGCGGCAAGGTCTTCCAGCCCCTTACGCTCCGTCTCCGTTGGGGCACGGAACACCTTGGTCGGGCGAACACGCTCGTTGAAATAATCCAGAGCGTGCTGGACCAGTCGTGCCACATAGGGATGTGTCTCCGGGGACAGGCTGGCATCGTAACGCCGCAGGAACTTCCAGAGTGTTTCCACTTCACGAGCATTTGCCACACTGGCCAGATTCAGAAGGGCCGTGAAGGAAACCGGACTGGTATCCTGCGGGCGCAACTTGCCTTCATGAATGAACCATACGGGATTGGAGAGGAATTCTTCCGCACTCTGCTGCTCACCCTTCTGCACGAGGGCAAGATACTCATCCGCAGCTCTGGGGATCATGTCCGTATAGAGCCGCTTGGCACGGGTCGGCTGCTGGAACATGTAATGCGCCAGACTTTCCGCAGGGCCGTAACGCAGCCATTCCTCCACGGAAAGACCATTCCCCTTGGACTTGCTGATCTTCTGACCGTTCGCATCAAGGAACAGCTCATAGGTCAGGTTCAGCGGCGGCTCATTGCCGAGGATGCGGCAGATTTTGGAAGAAAGCTTCACGCTGTCGATGAGGTCCTTACCGGACATCTCATAATCAACGCCCAGAGCATACCAGCGCATGGCCCAGTCGGCCTTCCACTGCATCTTGGCTCGACCACCATAAACGGACGTCTCGAAGCTCTTGCCCTCCTCGTCCTTCCAGACGACCGTTCCGGCATCCGGGTTCACGCTGATGATAGGCACCTGCATGACACGGCCCGTCTCGGGATGGATCGGCAGAACGGGGGAATAGGTTGCACGGCGCTCTTTGCCCAGCGTGGGAGCGATCACCTCAATGATGCGGTCATGTTCTTCCAGAACACGCTTCAGGGCCGCATCGAAAATGCCGGATGTGTAGTAATCGGTCGCAGAGGCGAATTCGTAGTCAAAACCAAAAGCGTCAAGGAACTGCCGCAAGCGGGCATTGTTATGGGCGGCAAAGCTCTCATGCGTGCCGAACGGATCAGGAATACGGGAAAGCGGCAGGCCAAGATGCTCTGTCAGCATCTCCTGCTGAGGCACATTGCCCGGCACCTTACGCAGGGCATCCATGTCATCAGAAAAAGCAAGCAGCCGTGTCTTGCGGCCTGTCAGCTCCTCAAAAGCCTGACGGACCCATGTTGTCCGGGCAACCTCGCCGAACGTACCGATATGCGGCAGGCCGGAAGGACCATAGCCTGTCTCCATCAGAACCGGTTTGCTGGGGTCCCTGTCTGCCACACGGGCGGCCAGTTTACGGGCTTCCTCAAACGGCCAGAGCTTGGGGAAGGACGAATCATTCTGAGAAGAAGGCGTTTTTTTCTGCATAAGACTACGTTAATTATGAACCCTCCCCCCTCTGGTCAAGTATTCAGGAGTCGGGGCTGCCGCTTTCTCCTCGCAGAAAAAAGACTTCCTGTGTATGAGAAAGGGGATGTCCAGCCTGTTCCGTTCCTTCCTTGATGCGCCAGCCCTGATCGCACGGCATGGCCTGTCCTCCCTCATTACCCCCGATGGCGAGGTACTGGACATTCCCCTCTCCGAGCTGCGGAACACGCTGCGCCAGCTTCCGCCGCCGCTGCTCATTCATGGCCCTGCCACGCTCCGCCTGCTGGACCTTCCGCCGGAGCCTCCTCCTGCACCGTGGCTGGACCTGCTGGAACTTTTCCTTCTTGTTTACCCAGCCCGCACTGTTCCCCCGACCGCCCGAGGCCTTGCGCTGGCGCTGAACCTCATCGACCCGGATGATACGACACCTTTACAGGCTGACGTCCTGTATGAAATCGCCCAGAATCTCCTGAACGATCTGGCAGAACAGCCCCCACAGAAACACGCTACGCTTCATCTTCTGCTGCCAACCTTACGGCAGGCCGGGTGGAGCTGGCATGACATCGTGAAAAACGCCCTGCCTCCTCCTGAAAGCGGCACAGGCGCCAACAGAGCCAAAGAAGTGGACGTCCTGAAAATTTGGGACCGTCTGCCGCAATGGGAAGAACGGGCACCTCGCCCTCCCGCTGGCAGTCATCCCGTCAGCCAGCAGGAAGCCCGCAGGCGTCTCTCCGCCCTGCTGGGACGACAGGCCGAACCCCGCCCCGGTCAGGCTGATTTTGCCTCGGCGACCAGCTATGCCTTCACGCCCCGTGATGTCGCCAACACCCCGAACATCATGCTGGCTGAAGCCGGAACAGGCACCGGCAAGACAATGGGGTACATCGCCCCTGCCAGCCTCTGGGCTGAAAAGAATGATAGTGCTGTGTGGGTCAGCACTTATACACGCCATCTGCAACGGCAGATTGAACAGGAACTGACCCGCCTCTATCCCGACCCGACAAAGCGGCATGAGATGGCGGTCATCCGCAAGGGGCGGGAAAATTATCTCTGTCTTCTCAATCTCAAAGACATCACCATCACCCTGCTCAACCGCCCACCGCAGGGGCAGCATGGCTTCATTCCATTAGTTTTTCTCACACTCTGGGCTGAGACCACAGAAGATGGCGACCTGATGGGCGGGGACCTTCCCGGCTGGTTTGGCGACCTCTTTCAACCCGGCCTGCTGAACATGATTGCCGACCGGCGGGGCGAGTGCATTCATTCCGCCTGCCCGCATTATCAAAGCTGCTTCATCGAGCATGGGATACGCCGTGCCCAGCATGCCCAGTTCGTCATTGCCAATCATGCGCTTGTCCTGTCTCAGGCGGCATGGAACGCCATGCTGCCGCAGGAGCTCGCTCCCGGCAATCTGGCCGATGAAAATGGTGTCCCCACCCGTTACGTCTTTGATGAAGGACACCATATCCCCGATGCCGCCGACAGCGCCTTCTCTCTGGTCTTTTCCGGTCTGGAAGCGGCCGATCTGCGCCGCTGGATATTAGGGGCCGAAGGGGGACGCTCCCGTGCCCGTGGGCTGATGCGCCGCATGGAAGACCTGATGGACCGTCTTCCGGCCCTCAAGGACATGCTTCAGAACCTCGTCCATGCCACGCAGAAGGGACTTCCACGTCCCGGCTGGAGTGGCCGCCTGCACGAGGCCCGACAGGCCCGCCTGACCCCACAGCCCTCCGAAACGGAACCATCAGACGAAGACACTCCTCTCGCCCCTACCCCCAAGGAAGACGGCACCGTCATCCTCAGCGCCGTAGAGGAAACGCCACCGGCCCAGCCTGCCGAGGATTTCCTCCAGATGCTGGACATGCATCTGGATGCCCGCATCACTGAGATACAGATGCAGACACGGGGCGAACAGGGCCATTACGCACGGCAGGAATGTGACCTGCACCCCATCCCCGGCCCTCTGCGGGAGCAGGCGGAAGTGCTTCTGACGGCCCTTCAGGACATCGTGACCCCGCTGGACAGGATCATCAAGCACCTTCAGGAAGCCCTTGAAAATCAGGATGAAGACCCGGACACCAGCTTTCAGCAACGGCTGGAAGGTACAATCCGCAGCCTGTATCGCCGTGCCCTCTCCCGCCTCCAAGGTTGGATCAGCATGTTGCGTGCCATCATGGAGCAGCCGATCGCTCAGCGGGGACTGCCCACCTATGTGGACTTCATTCAGCGTGAACCTCTGCCTGCCACACGGCTCTTGCAGGAAGGACACGATATTGCGCTCAACCGCCACTGGCTGGACCCGACCATTCCTTTTGCCAGTGCCCTGCAAAGCACCACGCACGGGCTGCTCATCACTTCCGCCACATTGCGGGACCGCAGCCCAGATGAAGACGGGGAAGCCGGATGGGAAAAAGCCGAGCGGCGACTAGGCACAGCGCATTTTCTCAATCCCCCCATGCGGGCGGCCCTGATGAGTCCGTTCGATTATGCTCATCAGACACGGGCTTACATCATCACGGATGTTTCCAGAGAGCCTTCAATACAGGCACAGGCTTTTCAGGCCCTGTTTGAAGTCGCCAATGGCGGCGCCCTGGGGCTGTTCACGGCCATCCACCGCCTGAAAGAGGTTCACCGCCGCATTCATGAGAAACTGGGAATGAAGAACATCCCCCTTTATGCCCAGCATATTGATGCCATGAACAACGCCACGCTGGTGGATGTCTTCCGTACCGAAATCAATAGCTGCCTGCTGGGAACAGATGCCATGCGGGATGGTGTGGATGTACCCGGTGATGCCCTCCGCATGGTGGTGATGGAACGCACCCCATGGCCCCGGCCCGACATTCTCCACCGGGAACGCCGCCGCCATCTCTCTGGTGGCAGACCGGGTGATTATGATGACCTCATCACACGGATGCGCCTGCAACAGGCCTTCGGGCGCCTCATCCGCCGTGCTGATGACCGAGGCGTGTTCGTCATTCTGGACAGCCGTATGCCCTCCCGCCTGCTCTCGGCCTTCCCGAACGGCGTACCCATCCAACGGCTGCCATTAAGCGAGGCGCTGAAGGATATTGACGGATTTCTGAACCAGTAACCCACAAAAAAAGCCCCGCTCTTTCGAGCGAGGCTTTTCTTTTGACCTGTCGTAACAGGAGGCCATCCCGGCCGAACGACCGGGATGGAGAGGAATGAGCGATCAGAAGCCGCCCATACCTCCCATGCCACCCATTCCGCCCATGCCACCCATACCGGCACCAGCAGCATCGTCGGACTTCTTCTCCGGACGCTCGGCAACCATGGCTTCGGTGGTGATCAGCAGGCCAGCAACAGAAGCGGCATCCTGAAGGGCTGTGCGGACAACCTTTGTCGGGTCGATGATACCGGCAGCCACGAGGTCCTTGTACTCACCCTTCTGGGCGTCAAAGCCTTCGTTGTAGTTGCTCAGTTCCAGCACCTTGCCAGCAATCACGGCACCATCTTCACCAGCATTGTGAGCGATCTGACGCAGCGGAGCCTGAAGGGCCTTGCGGACGATCTGGGCACCAGCACGCTGGTCATCGTTCTCGAAGGTCAGGTCATCGAACAGCAGGCTTGCACGGGCCAGAGCCGTACCACCACCCGGGACGATACCTTCCTCAACAGCGGCGCGAGTTGCGTGCAGGGCGTCATCAACGCGGTCCTTACGCTCCTTCACCTCGACTTCGGTGCTGCCACCAACGCGGATCACGGCAACGCCACCAGCCAGCTTGGCCAGACGTTCCTGAAGCTTCTCACGGTCGTAGTCAGATGTCGTGGCTTCAATCTGGGAGCGGATCTGAGCGCAACGGCCCTTGATGCCCTCAGCAGCACCGGCACCTTCAACGATTGTGGTATTCTCTTTGTCGATATGCACCTTCTTGGCCGTGCCAAGCATATCCAGCGTGACGGATTCCAGCTTGATGCCGATATCTTCGGACACAACCTGACCGCCTGTCACGATGGCGATATCTTCCAGCATGGCCTTGCGGCGATCACCGAAGCCCGGAGCCTTCACGGCAGCGATCTTCAGGCCACCACGCAGCTTGTTGACGACCAGCGTTGCCAGAGCTTCACCATCGACTTCCTCAGCGATGATCAGCAGCGGACGACCGGACTGCACAACGCTTTCCAGCAGCGGCAGCATCGGCTGGAGAGAAGAAATCTTCTTCTCGTGGATCAGGATGTAGGGGTTTTCCAGATCGGCGGTCATCTTCTCCGTATTCGTCACGAAGTACGGGGAGATGTAACCACGGTCAAACTGCATGCCTTCCACGACATCCAGCTCGGTGTGCAGGCCCTTGGCTTCTTCCACCGTAATGACGCCCTCATGGCCGACCTTCTCCATGGCTTCGGAGATCATCTTGCCAACTTCGGACTCACCGTTGGCAGAGATCGTACCAACCTGAGAAATCTCATCCTGAGACGAAATCTTCTTTGTGCGGGTCTTCAGCTCATCCACGACACGCAGAACAGCCTTGTCGATGCCACGCTTCAGGTCCATCGGGTTCATGCCAGCGGCCACAGCCTTGGCACCCTCACGGATGATAGCCTGAGCCAGAACGGTAGCGGTCGTGGTGCCGTCACCAGCCACATCGTTGGTCTTGGAGGACACTTCACGCACCATCTGTGCGCCCATGTTCTCGAACTTGTCAGCCAGCTCGATTTCCTTGGCGACGGAAACGCCGTCCTTGGTGATGCGGGGAGCACCGTAGCTCTTGTCCAGAACGACATTACGGCCCTTCGGACCGAGTGTCACCTTCACGGCATTGGCGAGAATATCAACACCACGGAGCATACGCTCACGGGCATCAGCACCAAATTTTACGTCTTTAGCAGCCATAATATCTAATTCCTTTAAAGATGGTCAGAAAGAAAATCCGGAAAGTGGCTTCAGCCAACGATCCCCAGAATGTCGCTCTCTTTCATGATCAGCAGGTCTTCACCGCCAATCTTCACCTCAGTACCGGACCATTTGCCGAACAGGACACGGTCGCCAGCCTTAACATCCAGCGGCACGATCTGACCCTGCTCATTGCGGACACCGGAACCAACAGCCAGGACTTCGCCTTCCATCGGCTTTTCCTTGGCGGTCTCAGGAATGATGATACCACCGGCGGTTTTTTCTTCACCGTCCAGACGGCGGACCACTACACGGTCGTGAAGGGGACGAAACTTCGTCATGGATCACTCCATTTTAGGCTGGCCCTTCTTTGAAGCAGCGCAGCCGGGTTATTGCGCTCATTCTAGCAGCGCACCAGTAAACTCCCCGATTTCACGGGGCGAGTGAGAGATAGGTATGGCCCCGTGCAGCGTCAAGAAGGATACCCATCAAGGCGGCAGGATTTTTTAATCGTTATTGCTTTTGAATTTCCTTTTGAAAACAGACAATTCTTATCATTCCTGATCACCGCCTTCTTCCCCTTGCCTGATGCTTCGTGAAGCGTGAATCTGCTCCTCATCCACCTCATAAAGAGGCATCAGGATAGAGACGAAGGAGACCAGCATGGAGCTACATCTGAAAGGACGTTCCGCCATCATCATGGGCGGGAGTCAGGGGCTTGGGCTGGGCATTGCCCGTGCGCTGGCACAGGAGGGCGTCCAGCCCTGCCTTCTTGCCCGCAGTGAGGACAAACTGAAGAAGGCCGCTCAAGCTCTTACGGTGGAAACCGGCATCACACCCCTCTGGCATGTCGTAGATTTCTCGGAGACCGACAGTGTCCAGTCCTGCCTGAAAGCGTTGCAGGACAGTGTCCCGGAAACCGACATCATCATCAGCAATGGTGGCGGCCCGCCTTTAGGGCCTGCCACAACATGCGATCCAGCTCTCTGGCAGAAAGAAGCTGCCACCATGCTCCTTCCCACCATGCAGCTCGTCAGCCAGTATCTGCCCGGTATGAGGCAGCGGCAGTTTGGTCGGGTCATTATGGTATCTTCCACCAGTGTGGCAGAGCCTATTCCCAATCTCGTTCTCTCCAGTGCCTTACGGTCAGCATTGGCAAGCTGGGGGAAAACCCTCGCCAGAGAGGTGGCCCGTGATGGTGTAACCGTCAACACACTCCTGCCGGGACGGTTCGAGACGGACCGCATCGCCTCCCTCAACAAGATACGGGCTGAAAAAGCGGGCATTCCCCTTGATGAGTTCCGCAAACAGAAAGAAGATGGGGTGCCCGTTGGCCGTTACGGTCAGCCAGAGGAGCTGGGCCATATGGCTGCCTTCCTCGCCAGTCCTCTCGCCTCTTACATCACCGGCACCTGCATCCCGGTTGATGGTGGTCTGCTGCACGGTTTCTGAAACGGATGGCATGAAAAAGGCCTCCCTGCACTGGCAGGGAGGCCCTTCTCACGACATTATCAGACGTTCTGTTCAGCTATTGAACAGCACACGCCCTGCCACGGCATCCAGACGGGCCAGAACGGAAAAGTCTCTGGCTTCTGGCGGGGTGATGATGGCGTTATCCAGCGCACGCTCTGCCGCACCGGGCCCCGTGCAAAGGGGACGAGCCTTGCCAAGAGCTGGAATAGCCCGGCGGACAAGCTCCCGTGCATGTTTGGAATTGCTTTTCATGGTGCGGACCACAGCTTCCACCGTGACGTTCTCATGCTCCTCATGCCAGCAGTCATAATCTGTCACCATGGCGACCGTGGCGTAATTCATCTCGGCCTCACGGGCCAAACGGGCCTCTGGCATGTTCGTCATGCCGATGACAGAGGCACCCCATGAACGGTACAGCTCACTTTCGGCACGAGTGGAGAATTGTGGTCCTTCGATCACGACATAGCTGCCGCCCCGTGCCACGGTAATGCCCAGCTTCTCGGCCTCATCAGCCAGTACACCAGCCATACGGGCTGAAACCGGCTCACCCATGCTGACATGCGCCACGCAGCCTTCCTCAAAGAAGGTGCGAGGGCGACCCTGCGTCAAGTCGATGAACTGGTCCACCAGCACGAAATGGCCCGGTGCCAGCTCCTCCTTCAAAGACCCTACAGCGGAGAGAGAAATGATGTCCGTCACGCCAGCCCGTTTGAGGGCATCAATATTCGCACGGTAATTCAGACGGGATGGCGGAATGGGATGCCCACGGCCGTGACGGGGCAGGAACACGCACTTTACGCCCTCCAACGTGCCAAACAGCAGTTCATCAGAAGGGGAACCCCAGGGGGACTCACAACGACGCCATTCCCGATTTTCCAGCCCATCGATCTCATAAAGGCCGGAACCCCCGATGACACCAATGACGGGCTCAATCATCTTGTCTGCAACCATAAATCCTCACTTCATCCTGCCCCGACCCGGTCGCCGCTCGCAGGTTACACAATCCCGCACAACCCTTCTGGCAGTCTCTCATCAGATAGCGGAGAGTGTTTAAGAAGACCAACCCAAAAATCAACAGGTAAAGCTGTTCGCCCTTTTCACAGCATCCGGAAAAGTCAGTAAGCCAGACAAGGAATTTTCGCCTATGAAGGACAATCATGACACCATCAGAGTGACACACTGTCCGTTTCTGCTTTCACAGATCAGGAGATGCTCATGTCTGCCTCAACGCCTTTCGCCCTGCCTGACCTCCCCCATGCCAGCCTGACGGACGAAGCCCGAAATTGGTTTGAAAGCCTGCGGGACAGGATATGCGCCGCCTATGAAGCTCTGGAAGACGAAGCCGCCAGCAAAGATGCGCCTGTCCTGAAAGGCCATGAACAGCCGGGGCGTTTCCAGCGCACATCATGGGACCGGCCGGAAGGCGGCGGCGGTGTCATGTCTGTCATGAAGGGGCGTGTCTTCGAGAAGGTCGGCGTGAATGTCTCCACAGTCTGGGGTGAGTTTTCACCAGAGTTCCGCAAAACTATTCCCGGAGCGGAGGAAGACCCCCGCTTCTTCGCCACGGGCATCTCGCTGGTGGCCCATCCCTGCAATCCCCATGTCAGTGCGGCTCATTTCAACACCCGCATGATCATCACCTCCAAGGGGTGGTTTGGCGGCGGCGGGGACATCACCCCCATGTTCCCCAAAAGTGCAGAAGCCCGTGAAGATGCCGCAGAGTTCCACCGGGCCTTTCAGGAAGCCTGCGATAAACACGACCCGGATTATTACCCCCGCTTCAAGAAATGGTGTGACGAGTATTTCTTCCTGAAGCACCGCAATGAGCCTCGTGGGCTTGGCGGCATCTTCTATGACTGGCTGGACAGCCAGAACCTCACCAATGACTTCACCTTCACCCGTGATGTCGGGGAAGCCTTCCTGAACAGCTATGCAGGTATCGTCCGCAAACGGATGTTCACCCCGTGGACAGATGAAGACCGTCTGGCCCAGCTCCAGCGGCGGGGACGTTATGTCGAGTTCAACCTCCTCTATGACCGGGGCACCCTGTTTGGCCTGAAAACAGGTGGCAACACCGATGCCATCCTGATGTCCATGCCGCCGGAAGTCATCTGGCCGTGAAGCCATAAAAAAAGGCGGGGCATGATGACCCCGCCTTTTTCATTCCTGATACATCAGAACCGTGTCAGGCACTTTCCTCAAAAATGCCATCCACCAGCACATGAGGCAGACCACGGGGGCAGACCTCAAGACGGGTCTGAACACCATAGACCTTCCCTAGAACCTCCGGCGTTGTCACGGCCATAACGGCCCCCTGCGCCACAAGCTGACCATCCCGCATATAGACGACATCATGCGCCCGTTGCAGGGCGATGTTCAGGTCATGCACGACAAGCAGCGTCACGATGTTGCGCTTGCGTGTCTCACGGCGGACAACATCCATGACGGCAAACTGGTAGCGTAAATCCAGCGCACTCAGCGGCTCATCCAGCAGCAGCATGGCCGGACGGCGCACCAGCGCCTGCGCCAGACCCACCATCTGCCGCTGGCCACCAGAAAGCTCATCCATGTAACGCAGAGCCAGATGACCGATACCCAGCTCCTCCAGAACATCAGTGCTTTCGCGCAAGGCCATCTCGGCGGAAACGGCCTCTCCAGCCCGGCGGGCCACCATCACAGCCTCAATCACCTGAAGATGTACGGCTGGCGGAAGACTCTGGGGCAGATAGGCGGCCAGTCTGGCTCTCTCACCCACACCAAGCTTTGCAAGGTCCTGCCCGGCCAGACGGACACTACCTTCCGCACGGGTCAGGCCAGCAATCCCCCGCATGAAGGTAGATTTCCCCGATCCGTTCGGCCCCAGCAGGGCCGTCACACGTCCTGCCCGCATGGGAGCAAGCGTCATATCATGCAGAACCTGCCGCCGCCCGTAATGGACGCTGAACTTCTCGACCTCAAGCTGATCTGTCGGACATTCATCCATGTCAGGCCCCCTTTTTCAGAACCACAGTAAGGAAGAACGGAATCCCGACCAGTGACGTAACGATCCCCACCGGAATCACGACACCCGGCAGGATGTTCTTGGCGGCAATGGAGGCCAGAGACATGATGAGGCCTCCACACAAAGCCGCACCGGGCAGGTAGAAACGATGATCCTCCCCCAGCAGGCGGCGTGCAATATGCGGGGCCACAAGCCCCACAAAACCGATCGTTCCCACGAAGGACACCGCCAGAGCGGAAAGGATACTGATCCGCAAAAGGGACATCATCCGCAGGCGTCGGGTATCCACGCCATAGCTGGCCGCCCTGTCCTCACCCAGCCGCAAGGCTGTCAGAGCCGGAGCCGCCCGGAAGCAAAATGGCAGAACCAGCAGGCAGCCAAGGCTCATCACGGAAATCTTGCCCCAGTCCGCCCGTGTCAGACTGCCCATTGTCCAGAAGACGAGGTCCTGCAAGGCATCCTCATCCGCAATGAACTGCATCAGGGCCACGAAGGCATGAAAGGTGAAAACCAGCGCAATACCGAACAGCACCACCATGGCCGTGGAATGACCCCGTGCCCGGGCCACCAGCTCCAGCAGACCGGCTGAACCAACGGCAAAAACGAAGGCATCCAGCGGCACCATCCAGTTATCCGGCACATAGGGAATATGCCAGTGCAGCACGATGGCCAGTGACGCCCCAAAGGCCGCAGCGGCAGACACGCCCAACGTGTAAGGACTGGCCAGCGGGTTATCCAGAACCGTCTGCATCTCCCCGCCGGAAATCCCCAGAGCAATCCCCACCAAGGCCGCCATCAGAGCGTAAGGCAGGCGGATATGCCATACAATAACCGCATTTGTACCTGATGAAGGGTTGAGGAGTGCATGCATCAGAGCTTTAGGCCCAAGCCCTGCCGGACCAAGCGAAAAATCCAGCAGAAGTGAAAGAACAATCAGCCCTGCCAGCAGACAAAGAAGACCGACCCGGTGACGGGTCAGTTTTACATAAGAAGTCTGTATTCCTGTAAGTCGTGCCGCAAGACGGGCCATTTCGGCTGATGACCCGTCCGCTTCCGTTCCTGTTTCTTTAATGGGCATTCGCCTTGATCCAATATGTCCCGCTGTTCGGCATGACTGTAAAGCGGCTCTGTATCAGGCTGCGGTCAGCATCCGGGTCCAGATCCTTGAAACGCTCTGGGTAGAACCATTTTGCCATGACCTCAATGGCCAGAATGTTGAAGGGGCTGTCATAGAAGGTATGCCAGATGCCGTAAGCCCGCCCGTTGCGGACAGCACTCAACCCTGCAAGCTCCGGAGCTTTCAGCAAGGCATTGAGGGAGGCCTGTGCCAGTTCTGGCATGACCTGCGACCCCATTTTCAGCCCCGGCCCGCTATTGCCCGGCCCTCGTGTCCCATCCAGAATCAGCACGTCCGGGTCCTTGGCAATGACCATCTCGGCTGACACATCCCCGATATAGCCCGGCAGGAGGTCAGCAGCGATATTACGGCCACCGGCAGCCTCAATGAAGGCCCCCATATTGCCTCGCCCTGCCGTATGGCAGCAGCTCTGCCGTGCTCCGGCCAGCATGTTGATGAACACGCTGGGGCGCTGGGCCTCTGGAATGGTATCCACGACCGAACGGATGACATTCAGGCGGCTGTTATAGAAATCCGTATAGGCCTTGGCCTCGTCCTCACGACCAAGGGCCTGACCGAGAATGAGCATGCTGGGCACGGTCGTCTTCACCGGGTCCTGACGGAAATCCACAAACAGGACAGGAATATGAGCCGCCTTCAGGCGGGCTGTCACATCACCGGACTGCCCCGGCCCATGGCCTGTTGTGCTGAAAATGGCGAGATCAGGATGAAGGTCCAGCACTTTCTCCGGGCTGATCGTATCGGCGGTCGTGCGACCGATCACGGCCACCTTGTCGGCTTCCGGAAAGGTCTTGAGCATCTGCTCATAATTCTGCTTATCCGCCTCACGGAACTCGCCCTGCCAGCCCACGACGTGATCGAACAGGTGCTTCCCTTCCAGAGGCTCCAGAGCGTAAATCAGCCGCCCTTCACCCAGAATGATCCGCTGTGGATGATCAGGGACGGAGACGACCTCTCCCGTAATGTCCCGGACATCCTTTGCCTGCGCCTGATGAACCGGCAGAACGCCAACAGCCAGAGCGGCCAGCATGACACTGGCGGAACCCAGCAGGGTCTTCAGTGAAACCATGTTCCTACGCCTTCTTTCTGGAAAATCATCCCGCAAAGGGAGCATCCCCTGCCTCGCGATCTCCTACCTCAATTGATAATCATTCTCGATATTAATGTTATAGAAAACCTTCTTCCCTTCTCCAAGGGCAGAATAGTCCTCTCCCTCAACCTCTAACGCTTTTTCCGTAAAAGAAGCCGTAACGCTCCCTGATTCCCCTGATGGCTGTGCACGACCCCCAACACCATGGGGGCTATATCGGCACGATGCAGCCAATGCGGCAGTTCCCGGCGAATACTGCCCCCCCGCACGCCACTGCCCAACCCCGTGACGATCTCCACACATCGCCAGCCCATGACACGGCTGCGCTGCATGAAACGGTGAAACTCCTCAAACGCCTCCTGCACGATGTAGCCATGCAGATCGAGCTTTGCATCCACCCTCATCTGGCCACGGGACAGACGCCGCCACTGCGTATCATCAAGACCGGGCGCACGGACGCCTACATGTGGCGCTGGGCGCACACGAGGCCGCTGCACGGTAGGCATCTCTACCAGACGTACCGTCATCATGGCCGAGGCCTTACCCCCAACGGGACGGCTAACAGGTGCCGATGTCTCCGCTTTGCAGGCCGGTTTCGCTGGTGCCAGTGCAGAGCGCCGCCCCGTCCGCAACGGGGCTACATCATGCACAAAGGCACGCCATAACGCCGCCTCATCATCGCCCAGAACCCGTTTTGCCACCTTATTGCGCCCCGTCTCTCATCACAGCTCTGCATCATTGCCCTGTGCTATCATGGCACGCAGTCGCTTGCGTGCAAACCGGACATATGTCGTATCAGCCTCAATCCCGATGGAACGCACCTTCAGGGACTCTGCGGCTATAAGACTGGTCCCCGTTCCCATGAAAGGGTCCAGCACCATCATGTCCGGTTTCAGCCCATGCAGGCGGATACAGCGCTCCGGCAAGGCAACAGGAAACGTCCCCGGATGGCTGTACCGGGCAGACCGGCTTCGCACCGTCTCATAAGGGATAAACCATGTATCTCCCCGGCAACGGCGGTCTTCCTGATGCTGACGGCGATGGATATTGCTCTTATCGGTAAAGGGCACTCCCGCACCGAGCCGATCCAGCTCCACATCACCCTGTTTTGTCAGATGAAAAATATGCTCGTGATTACGATTAACGTAACGGGGTGAATTCACGGGCTTGAAATGCCCATGCGTCACCTCTCCCACCGCCACGGATTTGATCCATGAAATATGATTCTGAAGCGTGAATGTTTTCCGCAGCCGGACCATCAGCTCAAAAGGCAACCATGGCTGAGCTGATGACCCGGCAATATTCAGAAAGAAAGACCCATCATCCCGCATGACACGGGCGATCTTAATGCAGACAAGCTCCATCCAGTCGAGATAACTTTCCTCGGAGAGACTGTCTTTATAGCTGCGATAGGCCAAGCCAAGATTATAAGGCGGGGAGGTCACGACTACATCCACACTGCCTGCGGGCATACGCCGCATGACGCTCAGGCAGTCACCACGGATGAGTGCATGTCTCCCCAGCGTCTCACGACGCGCCCGTATCATCTGGCCGCCTGCGCTCCCCCAGCCGGATCGACACCAGTAGCGCCGGCAGACTGTGTAACCCCAGTGTCCTTAGGGGCCGGTAGCGGAACAAGAACCATCATCCGGCCGTAATTCTTCATGTCACCAGCGATCTTGGCCGCCTTATCGCCCCAACCAAGGAACAGATCACCACGCCCTGCCCCCCGTATGTCGCTGCCCGTATCCTGCGCAAAGGCCATCCGGGACCATGACACATAACGCCCTTGTGCATCCTGCCCACTAATATCCACCCAGACAGGCATCGCATAGCCAACAAAACGCCTATCCACAGCCAAAGACCGCTGTGGTGTCAGAGGCAGGCCGAAACCGCCAGTTGGTCCCTCATCTGCCGTGCGGTCCACACGGCGGAAGAACACATAGCTCGGGTTCGCCTCCAGAACCGACTTCACCTGATCCGGATGCGCGGCAAGCCATTCACGGATACTCTGCACATTCACATCCTCGGCACGCATCAGCTTACGCTGGACCAGAACCCGCCCAATCGGCACATAGGGCTGACCATTCCGGCCGTCATAGCCAAGAAAGACCTGCTGCCCATCTGGCAGGCGCAGGCGGCCAGAGCCCTGTGTCTGTAGAAAGAGCAGATCGACAGGGCTTTTCAGCCAAGCGACTTCCAGCCCTTTCCCTTTCAGAGAGCCTTTATCGATGGTTGCACGGTCATCATAAGGGCGGAAAACGGAATTGACCCAGTGGCCATATTCCAGCTCACCCTTATCATTGCTGCCTCTCAGCAGGTCCTTAGGGCGACCGTAAACGGGAGTCTGATACTCCTCTCCCTTGGTAAGAGACGCCGGAACCTCTGGATCATAATAACCTGTATAGAAGGCCTGTTTCTCAACAAGGTAAGGCTGGAACCAGTTCTCGAAAAAGCGCCGGGACTGTACTTCATCACTGCCCTGTATGGTCGAGGCTGCCGTACAAACACCCTGCCAGTCCTTCACCTGACGACCATAAGGCAGGGTAAGAGCTCCCCCTAATGATGTTCCTTCTGGCAGATGAGCGATACGCTGGCATTCCAGCTTCATCATGCTCATAAGCGCCGTATGATCCTCTTTCTCCCAGCCAGAGAGCTGACTGAAACTGGCGGGTGTGACATCCATCTTACCCGTTGGCGTACCGGGCATACAGCCTGCCAGAGCAAGCATCAGAGGAGCCATCATCAGGCCAGCAAAAGGAACACGACGTTTCATCATATCGAACACACCAGTTTCCCGGCGCGGACAAACCGCCGGGCTTTGCAACACCACACCCAGCCCCTGCATAGAGGAGACTGCATCTTCTTCAAGCGGGGTAGCCTCAGTCAGCGTCCGTTGCAACCACCTTCCACTGACCGTTTACCTCATGTTCAAACGTCCAGCGGTCCCGAAACTCTGTCAAAGCCTCCGTTCCTTCAATGATCGTGCCTTGTTCGTCCCGGCAATTGCTGATCTGCCATGACACGATCCGAACTTCCAGACGGCAGACCCCACCTTCCACGAAGGCAGACACATAATCCAGTCGCTCTATCCGTCTGAGTTCCAGATAGACCTGTTCCTGACGCCGCTCACGCTCATCCAGAATCTTGCCGAAGGCGTCCAAGACAGCCGGGCTGAGTGTTTTCCCCAGCATGTCCCTATCCGCACAGGCAAAAGCTTTGATAGTTCGAGCAAAGGCATCTTCTGCATTCTTGAGGAAATACTCGGCGGAAAAGCCATTAACGACCATACCGACTCGGGCCAGTGCCTGCCCCAATGAGGAATCAGCTGCCGGTACACCGTACTCTGTTGCCTTCTGCTCCGTCCCTGCACGGCTGGGCAAGGGCGGCGGTTTAGGGGCATCCGCCACACCCCCCTTTTGCAGTCCAGCCCCCCGGACAGCGGGAATATGCTCCTGCCGCAGCGCCTGTGCGCCCACACGCCGCCCCAGAACAAAAAACAGGGCACTGCCAGCTACGACAGCCAGCACAGCCCAAAAAACGATATCCCAAGGGAATTCCGCCATCTTACGTCCTAAATCATCACATTGAGGAGACAGGGCTGCATGGCCACAGCTCCGCATATTGCCATAAAGGTAGGACTCTCCCGCCCTAATCTCAAGGGTTCTGCCTTGGCTGGGTCCATATGCCACGCCTCCCCGATCCCTGCATCCATGTCGCACAGCTGTGCCACAAAGATGCCCCCCTCGCTTGGCCCTGTCTGCAAGACATGCTACCGGCATGAAAGACGTGCATATGCAGGCCGCCAGACACTGGCTTCTCCCAGTAACAGGCAAGCGCCCCTGCAAGCACCCCGCCCTCCACCATTCATGCAAGGATGATCCTGATGTCTGATTCCACAACCTCCGAAGCCGCACAGGACAACACGCCTCCGACCCTGCCGCTCGCCATCAACCTGCAATACACAAAGGACCTCTCCTTCGAGGTACCCCGTGGCGCCGCAACCTTCACGACCCTTCAGGCCCCGCCGCAGGTTGGCGTGAATATTGACGTGCAGGCTAACCGCATCGAAAAAGATCAGGACATCTACGAAGTAACTCTGATCGTCCGCACCGAGGCCACTGAAGCCCCTGCTGAGGGCAGCGACAAGCCGGGGCCGGTCGTCTTCATTGCCGAGCTGTCCTATGCTGCCGTTGTCACGCTGGATAACCCGCCGCAGGAAGTGATCGAACCGATTCTTCTGGTGGAAGTGCCCCGCCTGATCTTCCCCTTTGCCCGCGCCATCATCAGCGATGTGACACGGGATGGCGGCTTCCCGCCGGTCGTGCTTCAGCCGATTGACTTCACGGCCCTGTGGCACGCCAAGCAGGCCCAGAACTTCCCGGAGCCAGAAGGCGAAGCCTGATCCAGATAGCCCCTCCGGGTTCTTTCTGATTATGAAAAAGGCGTACCTCTTAGGGGTACGCCTTTTTCAGTCACGGGCCATCCCCTAGCAGAGATAAGGGATCACCCACTTCTATCTGACCCCAGACACCGAACTCCTCTGCGCGCCCGGCAATAGCCTGCGACAGGCAGATGGCCCGACATTGTGCCAGCATCTCGTACAGCTCCGGCGGACATAGCTCCATGAATAAGGCAACGGTCTCACCGGAATAGAAAAGAACGGTAGCAGTCCGCCCCGCCTTCAAAGCAGCTAACGCCTCCCCGGAAAGGCCGGACATGGGCTGAACCTGATAAGCCTCAAAACGCTGTGCCCCCAGAGCCTCCGCCAGATCAGCCCCGTAAGGCTGGCCACGCCGTCCCCGCCCACAGGCCAGCATAACATCCGGGCCACTGACGCCCTTCTGACGGCAGAGCGCTTCCAGACTTTCCTGTGTCCCCGAAGCTGCCTCAACCTGTCGGAAGCCCATCGCCTCGGCCCGCTGCGCCGTACGGCTGCCGACCGTCAGGAGAAGCCGGTCACGGTCCTGATTCACCAGAAAAGGCAGGGCCTGACTGCTCGTCACCAGCATGGCCCGACAGGCATGGTCAGTCACAGGCGGCATATGCACCATCTGCATGACAGGGCAAGCCACCGCCTGCCAGCCCTGCTCCCGCACAGCCTGAACCGTCTCGCTCAACCCCGGCTCAGGTCGGGTAACCAGTACCACCCGACGCATAGCTTTCAGGGCTGGACGATCTTTGCAAAGATGGCGGGCGGTGTGTCCCGCCGCAGCTCACAGGCCAGCTCATAGCCCAGACGGGCTGCGTCTTCCGGCAGACCTTCCGTTTCCCGGCGCAGCAGAAAGGTACCATCCTCACTGGCCACCAGACCAGAAAGATGCAGCCGCCCATCCTTCAGTTGGGCATAGCCGCCGATCGGTGTCCGGCAGGACCCATCAAGCTCCGCCAGAAGGGCACGTTCTGCCGTGGCTACGGCACGGGCTTCCGGGTCCTCAATGGCAGACAGAAGTTCCCGCAGCTCATGGTCGCTCTCACGTACCGTCACACCCACGATCCCCTGCCCGGATGCCGGGAGCATCACATCAGGAGAGAGCGGCACATCAATACGGTCTTCCATGCCGAGCCGTTTCAGTCCGGCATAGGCCAGCAGGGTCGCATCACATTTACCAGCCCCCAGCTTGTCCAGACGGGTCTGAACATTCCCCCGCAGAAGGGTGAAACGCAGATCGGGTCGGACATGAAGCATCTGCGCCTGACGGCGGACAGACGCACACCCCACCAGTGCCCCCTCTGGCAGGCAGTCGAACGGCCTTTCAGGATCGACCGTCACGCCACGCTTGCGCAGCATCAGCACATCACGGGCATCTTCACGCTTCATCGTGCAGGCCAGTACCAGCCCCGGTGGCAGATGCGTCTCAAGGTCCTTGAGACTGTGAACGGCAAAATCAATGCCCCCCACGGCCAGAAGCTCATGAATCTCCTTGGAGAACAGCCCCTTCCCGCCGATCTCTGCCAGACGGTCCTTGAGGTTCAGGTCCCCGGAGGTCTGCATCTGCTCCTCCTTGAAGGCCCCCATATCTCGCAGGACGGGACAGAAACGGGTCAGCCGGGTCAGGAAGTGCCGTGTCTGCACCAGAGCCAGCGGGGAGGCTCGTGTTCCCACCCGCAAGGGAAGCTTGCGGCGGTCTGGCGGGGACTGCGCATGAGAGCGGCGGGACGCTTCGGCAGCGATCTTCTGAAGGGCTGCGGAGGAAAAATGTGATGCATTCATGGTGCTTCCTCCATAACCGATTCTGGAAGGGGTGTCATGCTTCAGAAGAATCCGTCATAATGGCTCATCATGTCTGACATTGCCCGCCTCACCCCCATTCTCGCCATCGAGACCTCATGCGATGACACAGCCTGCGCCATTCTGGACGCTCACGGTGCCCTCCTTGGGGAGAGTGTTCTCTCGCAGGAAGATCACGCTGCGCTGGGCGGTGTCGTGCCGGAACTGGCCGCCCGTGCCCACCTGAAAGCCCTGCCGGAACTGGTGGAGCTGACCCTCCAGCGGGCAGGGCTGGAACTAAAGGACATTGCCCTTTTCGCCGCCACGACCGGCCCCGGACTGATTGGCGGGCTGATTGTCGGCAGCTCCTACGCCAAGGGTCTGGCCATGGCTTGTGGGAAGCCTTTCATGGGCATCAACCATATTGAGGGGCACATCCTCACACCCCGCCTGCCCGCTGCTCTGCGACCTGACGAGACAGCCCCTTCTTTCCCCTATCTGGCCCTGCTGGTCTCTGGCGGGCATTGCCAGTGCATCGCCGTGGAAGATACGGGCCAGTATCGCCGCCTTGGTGGCACGATTGACGATTCTGCCGGGGAAGCTTTCGACAAGGTCGCCAAGATGCTGGGGCTGGGCTGGCCCGGTGGCCCGGCACTGGAAAAACTCGCACAAGAGGGCAATCCACAGGCTTACAGCCTGCCCCGCCCGCTGAAAGGCCGTCCCGGCTGCGACTTCTCCTTCTCCGGCCTCAAGACAGCCGTCTCCCGCCATATCGAACCTTATGGGCGGGATGCCCTGCCCCGGCAGGTCGCTGCCGACCTCGCCGCCTCCTTCCAGCAGGCTGTGACGGACGTGATGGCTGACCGTATCCTCAATGCTCTGGCAATGGTGCCGCAGGTCACCTCTCTCGTGGTGGCCGGTGGTGTGGCAGCCAACACGGTGCTACGCCAGCGTCTGGAAGACATTGCCCACCAGCACGGCATCACCTTTCTAGCTCCTCCGCTGCGGCTCTGCACCGACAACGCCGCCATGATTGGCTGGGCCGCTCTGGAGCGGCTGAAACAGGGTGAAATCCCGAATGACATTGCCCTTGCCCCCCGTCCCCGCTGGCCCCTGAATGAACGCCAGCCCTACCAGCCACAGCCCTCACCAGACATGCCCTCCAGCGGGCACGCTTCCCTGATGGAGCCATCTGCATGACCGTCCAGCCACATATTGCCGTCATCGGGGCCGGAGCGTGGGGTATCGCTCTGGCCTGCACCCTGTCCCAGACCGCCCGTGTGACCCTCTGGTCCCGCACGCCCGTACCGGCAGGTACACGCAACCTGCACCATCTGCCGCAGATCACCCTGCCAGAGACCATTACAGTCACCAGCGACCTGCCTACAGAAGCCGACATCGTTCTGCTTGTCGTCCCCACACAAGGATTACGGGATGTCACGCTAGCCCTGCATGAACGGCTGAAGCCTGACGTGCCGGTCGTCACATGCTGCAAGGGCATGGAACGGGGTACCTTCCTGCTGCCGCTTCAGGTTGTGGGGCAGACCATGCCGGGCCGTCCGGCTGCCGTGCTCTCCGGTCCCAACTTCGCCATTGAAGTCGCACAGGGAATGCCCGCTGCCGCTACGCTGGCCGCCTTGGACCTCGCTTTTGTCACGAAGCTGACCGAACGCCTCACCACCCCCACCCTGCGCCTCTATGCCAGTACGGACCCTCTGGGCGTACAGCTTGCCGGTGCCGCCAAGAATGTCATTGCCATCGGGGCTGGCATCAGTGTCGGAGCGGGCATGGGGGAAAATGCCAGAGCGGCCATCATCACCCGTGCGCTGGCAGAAACGGCCCGCCTTGTCGATGCAATGGGTGGACAGGGACGCACCATGTACGGTCTGGCCGGTATGGGCGATCTGATCCTGACGGCAACGGGAGCCGGGTCCCGCAATTACAGCCTTGGCGTGGCCATGGGGCGGGGCGAGAACATCGAGGATATTCTGGCCCAGCGTGATACGGTAGCCGAAGGCGTGCTGACAGCCCCGACCCTTAAAGAACTTGGCCAGCGTTTCGGCATCGAGACCCCCATCATCAATGTCATCACCCGCCTGCTTTCCGGAGAGCTGACCCCCCATCAGGCCCGTGATGAGCTGCTGGACCGCCCGACCCGTTTTGAATAGGCCATAGCACCATGACCAGCTTTTATGATTTCCGGCTCCCCGCCCTTGATGGTGGCGAAATTGACATTTCCCGCTGGAAGGGCCGCCCCGTCCTGATCGTCAACACGGCCTCCGAATGTGGCTTTACAAAGCAATATGAGGGGCTTCAGAAACTCTGGCTCGAAACAGGCCATGCCACGCTGGATGGCCTCATCATTCTTGGTGTGCCCAGCAATGATTTCGGAAAACAGGAGCCGGGCACTTCCGAGCAGATCAGGCAGTTCTGCCAGCTCCGTTACGGGGTAAGTTTTCCCATGGCGGCCCGTTCTGTTGTACGGGGCACGGAGGCCATTCCGCTATTCCGCTGGCTGGCAAAGGAAGGCGGCTTCCTCTCCCTGCCCCGCTGGAATTTCTATAAATATCTCATCGACCGTCAGGGAAAACTCCACAGCTGGTTTACCCCGCTGACTGACCCGCAGGCTCCCCGCCTGCTGAAGGCCATTCATCAAGTCAACGAGCAGCCCCGCTAGACATGCTCCGTCATCTTCTCACTGTTGGCGGCTGGACCATGCTCTCCCGCCTGCTGGGGCTTGTCCGGGATCAGCTTCTGGCCATGTTTCTGGGTGCTGGGCCGGTTCAGGATGCGTATCAAATCGCTTTCCGCCTGCCCAACATGTTCCGCCGCCTCTTTGGGGAAGGTGCCCTCAACGCCGCCTTCGTCCCGCTCTTTACGTCACGCTACGAAAAGGAAGGGCCGGAAAAAGCCCTGCTGCTGGCAGGGCAGGCCTTCTCCCTGCTGCTGCTCTGGCTGAGCCTGCTGACCATTCTGGCCGAAATCTTCATGCCATGGGTGATTGACCTCATCGCCCCCGGCTTCCGCTCTCATGGCACTGAGCGTTTTACCATCGCCGTGCAGCTCACCCGCATCACCATGCCCTATACGGTGCTGATCTGTGGGGCGGCCCTGATTGCCGGTATCCTTAATGCCCGCAACCATTTTGCCGCTGCTTCGGCGGCCTATATTTCCTTCAATATTGTCGGGATTGCCGCCATTCTTGCCGGGGCGTACTGGGGACGCCCCTATGTAGCACCAACCAGCGCATGGGGCATTACTCTTTCCGGCATCGTCCAGCTCGGCGGGCTGCTCTGGTCCGCCCGAAAAGCCGGACTGATAGTGCCGCTTGTGCGCCCCACACTTTCAACAGACATCAGGCTTCTGCTCCGCCGGATGCTGCCGGGGCTGGTCGGGTCCGGCGTTACGCAGATCAACCTGACCATCGACACCATCATCGCCACTTTGCTGCCGACAGGCTCCATCTCATGGCTCTATTTTGCAGACAGGGTCAACCAGCTTCCCCTCGGCGTGCTGGGTGCTGCCCTTGGCACGACCCTCTTGCCGCTTTTCACCCGCCATATTGCCGCCGATGATCGCCCCGCTTTACAGACCAGCCTGAATCAGGCCCTGAATTACGCCCTGCTGCTCAGCCTTCCGGCCATGATCGGCCTGTTCAGTCTGGCACCAGAAATCATGGCGACCCTGTTCGGTTATGGGCATTTCACGCCTCATGATGTTCAGAACTCTGCAGCCGCTCTCCGCATGTATGCGCTGGGGCTGCCTGCCTTCATCATCGTCAAGCTGCTGGCCCCGGCCTTCTTTGCCGAAGGCGACACGACAACACCCGTCCGCATCGGTTTCGTCACGATGGGAATCAATCTGGCGCTCAACCTGCTACTCTACCGCACACTGGCCCATCTGGCTCCGCCTCTGGCCAGTACTCTGGCAGCTATCGTCAATATGGGAGCGCTCGGATGGCTGCTCTGGCGGCGGGACTCTTTCCGTCCCACCTTCGGGAGCCTGACACGAACAATCCGCATCATGCTTGCCGCCTTCATTATGGGCGGCTGGGCATGGAGTGGGGCCCATCTTCTGGCAACCGGATTGCCCGTCTGGCATGTTCTGCCCCGGCTCCTCATGCTCCTCACGCTGGTAGGCAGTAGTGCGGCCCTCTATGGCGGGCTGCTCATCGCCCTGCGGGTACTGAGTCTGGATGAACTCCGCACCCGCCTGCTCCGGCGGTTGAAGCGTTAAAGATGCGCCTCCAGAAGCCGGACAAGAGCTTCCAGCTTTTCCTGATCCTCTGCTGAAAAACGGTTCTTCACGGGGCTGTCGATATCCAGAACCCCGTGAACCTCACCATTCTTCATGATGGGCAGGACGATTTCAGATTCTGACGCCCCATCGCAGGCAATATGACCCGGGAAGGCATGAACATCCGCCACACGCTGCACGGCCCGTTCTGCCACGGCTGCCCCGCAGACGCCCTTACCCACAGCAATCCTCGTACAGGCTACCCTGCCCTGAAAAGGACCAAGCACAAGCTCACCCTCTTTCATCAGGTAAAAGCCGACCCAGTTGACCTGCGCCATCGCCTCGAACAGCAGGGCAGCAATGTTGGCCAGATTGGCAATTTCATCCCGCTCAGCTTCCAGCAGGCCCTGTGCCATCGGCAGAACGTCTTCAAAGATAATGTGATTTTCTGGTGCATTACTCATGAAGCTACCATGCCGCTCCAGAGCGGGTTATGACAAGGGAACAAAGCAAAATGATCCCCAACGTCATATGACAAGACCATTCCTACTCAAGGATGAGCCATCACCTTACAGGCGTCACAAATGAAAAAACCCATGGCAAACCCAATGCAGCACACAGAATAGTGAAACAAAATATTTTATTAAATTTTGATGACGAAAATGTAGAACAAAAGCACGGCAACCGGTCTTTTATTGAAGAAACAGATGATGGATCAAGGTTAAACATATATGATGAGCAGTCATTTTTTATAACTTCATTATAGAGAAAAATATAACGTTGTTCTTGATGATGATAAAAAAGGCTCATCCATAAAAAAACACCTATCAGACATACATTGATCAAATCCTCAAAAATTGGATTGAATGGATGAGCTGCCTCCAATGTTAAAAGAGCTGACAAAGAAATGACTGTCCAATTTCTTACAGTCGTGTTGTGATTCGCCAAACGAGTGATGACACCCTGTATGAGATTAAGGTAAGGTACCTTGTCTTTTACGTCGACCATTGATGAGTCCTTTCATGTACGCTCGCTACTGTATAACAAACAATGTAATCAATGAGATTAAAAAACATCCCAGTATAGGAGGCAGATATCTAGAGGAAAAAGGAAAAGACATAAAAGGAGAATGCTTCAATGAGAATAAACATTTAGCATACATAGAAGGTATTCTTCCTCCTCCTGGAGGGTCACTAGATATGGAAATGTTAAACGATACATGGTTTCCCATTCCAGAAAAGATTCCCCATGTTTTCATCTCCCATTCTCACAAAGACGAAAAAGAAGTTTTGGCACTAGTGGGTTTCTTGAAAATTCATCTTGGAATTGATTGTTTTGTAGACTCTTGGCAATGGGGATATTATACAAGACTTCTAAAAATAATAGATAACAAATACTGCAAAAATAAAAAAGAGAACACATATTGTTATAACACAAGAAACATCACAACATCATTGATGTCAGTCTCTCTAGTTACATCTCTCCAAAAAATTATGGATCAAATAGAATGTACACTTTTTATTGGGTCTCAAAACAGTGTCATAGAAAATATTGGAAGAGAATACGTTGATAAATCAAATTTGCATACGACATCCGTCTGGATATACGCAGAGCATATGGCAATGAGCACACTAAGAATCAAAAAACCACGAGGAGAGACAATAAGCCTTCATGCAAGCCACGAGTCTTACCAGCGGGACATAGTTGGCGATTCTCTGCCAAGAACTTCTTTTCCTATCGACATGAAAAATATTCCAAATATTTATTTTAACACCCTTGATAAAATAAGAATGCAAACTTCTTCACCAGAACTCGCTTTAGATAAATTATATTCAGCAATACCTGAAGGGATTCCTCAGTAATTTTGCAAATCCATCACGCTTATGGACAAACAATCTAGGAGTGAAGGTGGAAATTAATAATACACAAACCTTCCATCCGAAAAACACGGACACAAAGAAGCGTTACCTCACAAGAATAGAGACGGTTAGTCTTCTCCCCTTCCGTGACAGAACACTAAAAAAACTGCCCACCATCTCCTAATGAGAAAACAGTCGCATTTCCGTTTAAATCCCTGTTAACTTCAGGGGGCATACCCGGTCCCAATCTAGCGGTGAGGTCTTTTTCCCTGCATGGTCGATCAGAAACCATCCGTCCCTCCCATTCCCCCACAGACAACGGGGAAGGTCACCCCGACCATGGAACAATGGTTCAGCCTGAAGAATCAGGAACCTGACGCCCTGCTTTTCTTCCGTATGGGGGACTTCTACGAACTGTTCTTTGGCGATGCCCATGCCGCTGCCCTTGCGCTGGATATCACCCTGACCCATCGGGGCACGCATGATGAAGAACCCATCCCCATGTGTGGCGTTCCTGTGGGGACAGCGCAGATCTATCTCTCCCGCCTCATCCGCCGCGGCTTCCGGGTTGCCGTGGCCGAACAGACGGAAATCCCCCGCAAAGGCCAGAAAGGCCCGCTCCGCCGGGAGATCGTCCGTGTCATCACCCCCGGCACACTGACGGAAGATGAACTGCTGGAAGCTGGACGAGCCAACACACTCCTTGCCATCGTGGCCCCGGATAAACGCCGCAGAGACCGCCTCGGTGCGGCATGGATCGACATTTCCACCGGCACGCTGGAACTGCTCCGTCTGGGCACAGACACGCTGGCCGAACTCCTCGCCCGTCTTGCCCCTTCGGAAATCCTGTCCGACCCGGCACTGATCCCTGCCGAACATGCAGGCATCATCACCCCTTCCACCGCCCGCCCCAGCCGGGATGCCGCAGAACGCACCGTTACAGGCGCCTATCAGGTCGCCCAGATGGATGCTCTGGGAGATTTCAACGATGAACAGATCATCGCCTGCGCCGTGCTACTGGATTATGTCCGCCGCAGTCAGGCGGGCAAGCTGCCTCGATTAACTCCCCCCGTAGATCACGGGTTGGACAGCATCATGGGGCTGGACCCCGCTACCCGCAGCAGCCTTGATATTCTCCAATCCCGTGATGGTGGCAGCAAACATACGCTTTTCAGCAGCGTCAACCAGACAGCCACAGCAGCTGGAACGCGCCTTCTGGCTCACTGGCTCGGCACACCCAGCACGGACCTCGCCCTCATCACTGGGCGGCAGGAAGGATGGAGCTGGCTGCACCAGCACCCACAACCTACAGCTACGTTACGGGATATTCTCAAACAGGCTCCAGATTCCGCCCGTGCCCTCGGCCGTATCTCCAGCGGGCGCCCCCTGCCGCGTGATCTTGCCGCCATCCGTGATACGCTCCGGGCTGCCAACCAGATTACGGAAACACTCGGCACACTCGTCAAAACTGACATGCCAGAGCGTATCCGCTATATCGGGGCCAACCTGTACGGACGGGCCGATGCCCTGCTGGAACGGCTGGAAGCCGCCCTGAACACCGAACTGCCCGTCAAGATTGAAGATGGTGGCGTCATTGCCCCCGGCTTTGATGCCGAACTGGACCGTCAGCGGGACCTGCGGGACAACAGCCGCCGCCTGATCGCCCAGCTACAGGTCCGACTGGCGGAAGACTATGAGATTTCCAATCTCCGCATCCGCCATCACAACCAGCTGGGCTATGTCATTGAGGTTCCCACAGCGGCAGGCCGCAAACTGCGCCAGCATGAAGGGCTGAGCCTACGGCAGGGCACGGCCAACCTCGCCCGTTTCTCCAACGAAGAACTGACATCCCTCAATCAGGCCATTCTGGAAGCCTCGGAAAAAGCCGACCAGCTGGAACGTCATCTTTTTGCAGACCTTGCAAAACACTGCCTAAACACACCAGCCCTTGATGATATCGGCCTCGCTCTGGCTGAACTGGATGCGCTGATCTCCTGCGCCCGCATCATGGACCGAGGCACATGGTGCCGCCCCACCATGACCGATGGGCAAGAGTTTACCCTCCATGCCTGCCGTCATCCCGTAGTGGAAGCCGCCCTGCATGAGCAGGCCGCCCATGATACGGCCTTCATCGCCAATGACTGCGCCCTGCCGCCAGAGAAACACGCCATCCTGCTGACAGGCCCCAACATGGCCGGGAAATCGACCTTCCTGCGTCAGAACGCTCTAGCCGCCATTCTGGCGCAGGCGGGGCTCCCTGTCCCTGCCAAGGCCGCCACCATCGGCATAGTGGACCGTCTCTTCTCCCGTGTCGGGGCTGCGGATGATCTGGCCCGTGGCCGTTCCACCTTCATGGTGGAAATGACCGAGACAGCCGCCATTCTCAATCAGGCCGGGCCACGCTCCCTTGTCGTGGTGGATGAAATCGGGCGGGGTACATCAACGCTTGATGGTCTCTCCATCGCATGGGCCACGCTGGAGGCCCTGCACTCCCAGCTACGCTGCCGCACCATTTTCGCCACGCATTTTCATGAACTCGGTGCCTTGCTGGAAACGCTACCCCGGCTGGCAGCCTGCACCATGGCCGTGAAAGAATGGAAGGGCCACGTCATCTTCCAGCACGAAGTCCGGCCCGGACTGGCCCAGAAAAGCTGGGGCCTGCATGTCGCCAAGCTGGCGGGCATTCCGGCATCCGTCCTCCAGCGGGCCCGTATTCTACTGACCCGTCTTGAAAATGAACGGGGCCGGGACAGCCAGCCTGCAAGCCTGCCCCTGTTCGAGCAGGCCGGCGTAGCATCATCCTGTCCCTCTGATGACTTGCCATGCCCTGCACCATCAGATTGTCCTTCCCCCGATACAGTAGAGGCCCTGAACATGCTCCATACAGAGCTGGATAAGCTGGACCCCGACTCCCTCTCCCCCCGGGAAGCCCATGCGGCCCTCTATCGGCTGAAAAGCGTGATTGAAGGCCATTGCAGGGTGGACGTTTCGGACGAAAAATGATTTTTATAAAGTTAAGGTAAGCCCTCAAACCCCGCTGCTAAAAAGAGAGCCTTCATGCCTGCTCCCGCCTCCTCCATTGCTTCCTCTCACAAGGCTGCCTCAAGCTGCCACCCCACACTTTCCCGTCAGGATGCTCTGGAACGGTTGCGAACAGAGCTGAGCCTCCAGCGGGACCGTATCCGCCAGAAGTTCGAACAACGTGAAACAAACGGCGTAGAAACCGCCCGTAATCTGGCGCTTCTAATGGATCACGTCATTGAGGAGCTGGCCCGCTATGCCGGTCTGCCCCATGGCCCCCGCAGTACAAAAGACGGAGAGGCTTTCTGCCTCTGCGCAACAGGGGGGTATGGGGCGGGTCTGCTGGCTCCTTTCAGCGATGTGGACCTCCTTTTCCTGACGGAAGACCAGCCCTCCGAAGGGCTGGTCAAGGCTATTGAATACGTCCTTTATACGCTCTGGGACCTCGGCTTACGGGTCGGCCACGCCACCCGTACTATCGCCAGCGCCCTTGAAATGGCTGGGACAGATCAGACCTCCTGCACGACCCTTCTGGATATCCGCCCCCTCTATGGTCAGACATCACTCGTTCTTACCCTACAGGAGAAGCTGAAACAGCATCTTGAAGGCCCAGCGCTGGAACAGTTTGTCCTCGGTGCGATTACCCAGAGGGAGGAACGACATCGCAAGTTCGGTGAAACACCCTATCTTGTGGAACCTCACATCAAAGAAGGCAAAGGCGGCCTACGGGACCTTCAGGTCTTAAACTGGATTGGTCATGCCGTGTTGGGCAACGGCCTGCCGGGCCATTCCCGCCCTAAACAGGACCAAGGGCTGGCACCAGCCTGTGCCCTCCTCGGCCTGTTGACCAGACGCGAAATCTCCCGGACACGCAGCCTTTGGAACTTCCTCTGGACGGTCCGGCTCAATCTTCACTACGTCACTGGCCGCCCTGAAGAACGACTGACCTTTGATGTCCAGCCCATCATCGGAGCCCGGATGCGCTATGGCAATCACGGGCATCAGCGGGGTGTGGAACGCTTCATGCGGCACCATTTCCTCATGGCCCGGGCCGTAATGCGGCTGACACATGTTTTCCAGCCCGCCATCCTGCTCCATCTCCGCAACCAGCTCCTGCACCGTCCGCCTCGTGTCGAAGCAGGGCCGGATAGTTTCCAGCGTGTTGATGGTTGCCTGAGCCTACCCAACCCGCTGGCCCTCGTGCGGGAACCGATCACGGTCTTCCAGTTTCTGGACAGCGCCCGCCGCCATCAGCTTGCCCTGCATCCAGCCGCCATACAGCACATCATCCGCTTCGAGCGGCACAGCGCTTCACTCCGCCATAATGCAGAAGCTTCCGCTTTTTTCATCCGACTGCTCTGCGACCCTGCACGTCTTCCACCATCCCCCGATACAGCCAGCACCTCCCCCGGTATGGAAGAACCAGACCGCATCTTCTGGCTGCCGCTACTGAATGAAACCGGGATTCTCTCCCATCTTCTGCCCGGCTGGTCCCGTATCCTCGGCCGCACACAGTTTGACGGCTATCACATTCACAGCGTGGATGCTCACACGATCGAGTCCGTCCGTGTCCTGCGGATGATTGAACAGGGCCGCATGGCCGATGAGCTGCCGCTCGCCTACCGGCTGGCCCGCACTGTCACCCAGCGGCCGCTCCTCTATCTGGCCACGCTGCTACACGATATTGGCAAGGGTCGTGGCGGTGACCATTCCGAGCTGGGCGCAGAAATTGCTACACGCATCTGCCAACAGCTCGGCCTTTCTGCCAGCGATACGGATACAGTTTCATGGCTGGTCCTTCACCATCTGCTGCTCTCCCGTACGGCGTTTGGCCGGGATATTGATGACCCGCAGACCATTCTTGATCTGGCCGATACCATCCAGTCCCCCAAACGGCTGCGGCTCCTGCTGCTGCTGAGCATCGCTGATATCCGTGCCGTTGGCCCCCGTGCCTGGAACGCCTGGAAAGCCACACTGCTGGGCCGTCTCTACACCCGCATTGCCGATGTGCTGGAAGGCGGATTACAGGCACAGGAAGATGACGAGCGAGTGGAGCATAACCGGCATATCGTCCAGAATGCCCTTGTGGATGAAGACATGCCTGCCGCAGATATCGCCTATTTCATGAAGCTGGGACGAGCCGGTTACTGGCTGAGCTTTGATGAGCAGAGCCACATCCGCCATGCCAGACTTGTCAGCCAACATCTGGCTGGACAGCGTGATGATGCCATCACAATAGACATTGCTCCCCTACCCAACCGAGGCATTACGGAGCTTACCGTCTTCTGTAAGGACCAGCCGGGACTCTTTTCCCGCATTACCGGAGCGCTGGCACTCTGCGGGGCCACTATTGCCGATGCCCGCATCCATACACTTCATAATGGCATGGTGCTGGACACATTCTGGTTTCAGGACCCGCACGGCGAGGTCTTCATGGAGCCGGAACATGTGGAACGCCTGCGTGACACCATCATGCAGGTCATGGAAGGGACGATTAATCTGGACGAAACGCTCAGCGCCGCCAGCTTCCCTCTCACCCGGCGACTGGAAGCCTTACCCATCCCCTCCCGGGTGCTCATTGACAATGATGCTTCGGAGAATCACAGCATTGTGGAAGTCAACGGACGGGACAGACCCGCCCTGCTGCACAACATTACAGCAACACTCAGCCGCCTGAAGCTGCATATTTCTTCAGCCCACATCATGACATATGGGCTGCGGGCCGTGGATGTATTCTACGTGACCGATGCAGAAGGCCATAAACTGACCACACCAGAACAGGAAGACGCCCTTCAGACGGCCCTGCTGGAAACACTCCGCCATACAGAAGCCGACATCACCTGAAACAGGAAAAGGGCCATACCTGATGACGGCATGGCCCTTTTCCATTCTCCTCAACCTGTCTTACATGTCTGTCGTGAAGGATGCCTTGAAGGTTCTTGGCAGCCCTTGCGTCAGATAGCCGTTCACACTGCTGAAGGCCGTGTAGGATGAAGCCCAGTAATGGCTGTTCGTCAGGTTCTCCACACCGAAGCGGAACGTCATCGGACGCTTCGGCGTCATCATGAAGGTATAACGCGCCCCCAGATCGTAGGTCGTCCAATTCGGGATTTTCAAGGAGTTCTGGACATTGACCCACTGATGGCCCGTATGGGTGACACGGCCTGTCAGCGTCAGCCCCTTCACGAAGGGGATGTCATATTCCAGATTTCCATTAATGGTATAACCCGGAATGCCGACAGCCTTGTTGCCGACATAATCCCCCTTCACCTGCTTGGCCTGAATCAGGGCGCTACCACCATTGAAGCGCAGCCCCTTGATGATCTCGCCATTCACATTCAGCTCAATTCCCTGATTGCGCTGCCGCCCGCTGGCCTTGAAAATCTGCTCATTCCCATAATCCTGTACAAGCCCCGTAGGACGGTCCAGACGATAGAACGCCAGAGAGGCACTGAAGCGGCCAATGTCATATTTCCCACCCACCTCATACTGGACGGTCCGGGTTGGTGAGAGAAACTGCTGGGCATTCACCAGATTGGGATAGAGGGAACTCTTTGCCGGGGCCTGAAGCCCCTGATTCAGCCCCTCCACCCGGTTGAAATAAAGGGATGCATGACGGGCCACATGCACAACCAGCCCTACCACAGGCGTGATGGCATCCCGACTGTAATGGGTCGGTGTGTACTGGTAGCTGTTCTGAAGAATATGCTGGTAGCGGAAGCCACTCGTCACAGCGATACGGTCATGCCAGAAAGGCATCGTGTCTGAAAAAAACAGACTGTAAAGCTGCGTCTTCGCACTTGGTGTTGCGGACACATGGTGGACTGAATCCGGCTTTGCCTGAATACCGGGATCATAAATACTCGTACTGCCGAGATACCCACCCGCATAGCCGGTAGAAGCCTCCGACCATAAGGCTGATCCACCCGCATTGACCTCATGCTTCAGGAAGCCTGTTCTGAAATGGGCACGCACGCCGCCACGAGTACTTTCATTGGTCTGCTGATACGGCGTGTAAGACCCATATCCAAAACCAGACCCTGTCAGCCCGTCCGAGACATAGAGCGTATCGTAATTGCCTTCTTCATGCCCCGTCAGGCCGCCAAACGTGCCGTACAGCATGACATGGCTGTTCAAATCATGCTCGACATTCAGCAGGCCGAACACATAATGCATGTCCTCATAGCTCCAGCCCTGACTCCAATTGCGGCCCGGCCTTGTGGGGCGAGGGATGGATGTCAGGCCGGAGGTCAGAACGACAGAACCACGGCCCTGCTGAACATTCTGGTTCTGGTAGTTGATGTCGAGATTGATGCGGGTATCGTCATTGTGCCAGTCCGTATCCAGCCCCAGCGCAACAGAATGGCGCCGCTCGCCAGAAATGGAGGTCTGCCCGTCCATCCCCGCCGCATTGAAGCGAATACCGAACTGATCGTCCTTCCCAAAACGCCGACCGACATCCAAGTTGCCCCCGCCTTGTCCCTTACTGGTGTAATCACCTGTCAGGCGTGTGATCGGCTCGCTCCCGGCATGTTTGAACTGAAGGTTGATGTTCCCACCCACAGAAGTCCCACCGGGTGCCGCCCCGTTGATGAATGCACTTGCCCCGTTCAGCACCTGCACTGAATCGTAGAGCTGGGGAGAAATCAACTGCCGGGGGCTGATCCCGTACAGCCCGTTGATGGCCACATCATCCCCATAAATCGGCAGGCCACGGATGATGAACGTCTCCGAGAAATTGCCAAAGCCATAAGTCGTCCGCACAGAAGGATCATTCTGGAGCACCTGCCCCAATGTCTGGGATTGCTGGTTCAGGATCATACTGGAGGTATAGCTGCGCAGATTGAAAGGCAGGTCCAGCCCCTTCTTATTGCCCAGCACACCGGCCTGACCGCCCAGCTTCACCTCCATCTGTTCCCGCCGCCGGGCTTTGACGATGATGGTTTCCTGCGGATGTGCTTCCTCTTTCTGGCGAACCTTTTTCGTCCCCTTCTGCCCGGCCCCCGTCTTCCCACCGGACCGATCAGACTGTTCCGCCTGACCTTTCACGACATGATGTGCTCCTTCATCCCCTGCAGCCCAGACAGGATGCCCAGCTAGCGAGCTGCCTGCCAGCAGGAACCAAAGACCGGCGGTTCTACGAGAAAAACGGAAACGAATAGCCATGCATGCCCATCCTGATGTGTAAGACTGAATTGAGCGATGGCTTATATGGGAATGAAAATTATTCTCAACTGGTTTTCACAAAAAAAGCAATTTTACGTCATTTTTTCTACATCTTTGTCATTTTCGCTGCCTCTGCCATTTACAGGGCCAGCAATGTTCGTTAGTGGAATGAGAATCATTCTCATTCTTGCCGTGTTGCGTCCATATGTCTCCAAGGCTCCGCACCGCACTGCGTGTTTTCCATCGCTGGATTGGCTTCCCGGCAGGAATCTTTCTTTTCATCCTCTGCTTTACCGGCTCTCTGGCCTGCTTCTCCCCGGAGATTCAGGGCTGGATGCAACCCGGCACGGCCCTTCAGGCCCCCCTGCCACACATGACACAGACGGGCCTTCTACAGGCTGGCCAGCAGCTGAAAACTCAGCTCGACAGGGGCAGCTTTGCCTTTCTGAAAATTCCTTCGCCACGAGACCCTGTCTTCCGTCTCTGGCACTATGATGGTCATATCTTCCTTGGCCCAGCGCTAGCGCCTGATACCGGCCTTCCCCTGAAGGACCATGACGTCACAGGGGGCACATTCTTCGTCACCCTCCATGCCAGCCTTCACCTCCCCAGCCCGTGGGGGCAGATCATCATCACACTGGCAGGCATTGCTCTGCTTATTACCCTGCTCACGGGCCTCTGGCTTCAGCTCCGCCGTTTTTTGCCGGACTTGCTGCTATTCCGCCCTCATGCCGCCCGTCAGAGACGCTGGCTGGACCTTCACCTTTTAGGTGGCACGCTGTGCCTGCCTGTTCTGTTCATCATCGGGCTATCTGGCGTAGTGCTGCAATCCCAGAAGCTCCTTCACATCATGAGCCCACCGCATCACCCTCCCGGCCATCTCAGCCGTCATCAGCTCCATGCCACCACCGTACCGCCTATATCCCCCACCATCATCACCACTCTGGTCGAACATGGCATGCATCAATGGGGTACAGTTGCTGATGGCTTCTTCATGCAGACAGGCAAAGAACTCGGCTTATACGCCCCTGATAGTCTGCATTTCTGCCTCCAGCGCCATAGTCTGACAGCTACCCAGCCCGATACGCTTCCCCCAAGCCTCTGCCCGACTATCCATAGCTTCTTTCTCGGGCTTCACAATCTGCGCTGGGCAGGGCTGATGACACGCTGGCTTTACTGCCTCAGCGGCCTGTTAGGCTGCGCCATCATTGGCTCCGGTATGGTGCTGTTCCTCCAATCGGAACGAAATAACCGTACTCATGCAACGAACCTGTCGCTGGCCCAACACAGCCTCCATCGCCTTTATGAGGCCTTCACGACAGCTACGCTGCTTGGCCTCCCCCTTGCCACGCTGGCCCTTTTCTGGAGCACCAGACTACCCACACCGGGCAGACTGTCTCCCGTCCTCTGGGAGGAAAATCTTTTCTTCGTTCTCTGGTGCCTGTCGCTGCTTCACGGCTTCATCACCCGGCAGGCGGCACGCCAGCAACTTGGCCTTCTGGCCCTACTGGGCTTAAGCACGACAGGGCTGGACCTGCTTACACGGCCCTTTCATACAGGGCGGCCTTGCCTTTTTGGTGCCATGGATGGGATGGCAACGTGTATCGGGCTTATCAGTCTGGTCAGTCTTTTCCGCCGCAAACAGGCCACGACATGATCACCTTCGTCATCCTCATAATCCTGTGGACACTAGCCTGGCTGCTCCACCTCAACAACCTACCCGCCTATAGACGTCAGAATCCCTGCCATCTTCCGCCTGCCAGCAAAGTGCAACGCTCTCTCCTCGTTACAATCCCTAGCATTGGGCTGGCATCTGCCTATCTGATGAATGGGCTGGATGGTCTGTTCCTCTGGGCCTTCACGGCGCCGGTTACGGGAATTCTGCTGGGCATAGTCCTGCCCCTCTGCCTGCCGTCCTCCAAAGCCAAAACTTGAAAAATATCCAGCGAGCCCCAAGATAGCTGATATGAAACCACGTCTGTCCTCATTCCTGACCTCGGCCTTTATCCTTTCTGCCTCTTTTCTGGGGCTAAGCCCCCCAGCACTGGCAGACCGCCCGTGGAAAGATGCCGAGACACCGGCACAGATTGTCAGCGAGCATGATCTCGCCCAGCCTCTGGCAACCTCACTGACCTCCCTGCCAGATGGCTCTCCCTTTGCTCTGGGGACGACTGGCAAGCTGTACCGGCTGGACCCAATTGACGGACGCCTCAGCACCCTGATGGACGAGCTTCCCCCGCTCACGGCTGTAACGGCAACAGCCCAAGGACTCTGGGCCGTCACGCAGGCCCCACGGCCTGCCTTGCTCAACATCGCACCAGATACAGGTGTCATCCTGAACCATATCGGCTTCACCAAGGCACTGGCGGCGGGCAGCCATATTTCAGCCCTTCAGGTAACGGACAGCACGGCTTTTCTGGTTGATGATGGCGTTCCCGCTTTTATCGTGATTGACCTCAAAAGCGGCCAGTCACAGCGCCTGCTGGAAGGCGTTCCTTCTCTGAGCGGCCATGCCCCCCTCATGCGCCACGGCCAGCCCGTCACCACGGCGACCGGACAGGAGAAAACCGGAGGGAACGTCCACTTCCTGCTACTGGATCATAGTAAAGACTGGCTGTTCTATCAGACAGCCACGGGTCCCCTCTATCGAATCGGCACGAACATCCTGACCGATTCCAGCCTTGGCCCTGCTGAACGCATTGAAGCCATGACGAACTGGCGCCGGACGCCCAGCCTTGGCGGCCTGACCATAGACCGGAATGACACGCTCTACATGATCGACATTGATCACGGAGACCTGCTCTCCTTTGGGGCGGACCGTCTGCCATGGCGCCTTATGCATGATGACAAGCTCTATGATGCACAGGCCATCACACTGCTCAAAGGCCGGGCAGGGCCACAGCGCCGCCTGGCGGTTCTGCTCACACCACCATCCTCCGAAAAGGACACGACTCCGACAGGGAAAGACAATCACCAGCACCTGCTGGAAATTACCCTGCCCTGATGGCATTTCGGTGTTATAGTGAAGCCTATGCGTTATCGATCTACCCGCGGCACACTGGATGCCGCTGCCCCTGATTTCTCCGATATCCTGCTCAGCGGTCTGGCTGGTGATGGCGGGCTGTACATGCCCGATCACTGGCCGCACATCCCCCGTGAGACACTGACAAGCTGGCGCAGCCTGTCCTATGCCGACCTTGCGGCCGAGGTCATTGGCCTGTTCACCGAAGGCAGCATAGACCGTGACACGCTCCGCACCATGGCGCATGACGTGTATGGCCGGTTTGACCATGCCGCTGTTGCCCCGCTGGTCGAGGTGGAAGATGGTCTTTTCTCGCTGGAGCTGTTCCACGGCCCGACATTGGCCTTCAAGGACATGGCCATGCAGATGCTTGGCCGGCTTTTCGAGCATGTGCTGAAGCAGCGCAACCACCATGTGACCATCGTTGGCGCAACATCGGGTGATACAGGGTCTGCCGCCATTGAGGCATTCCGTGGCCGTGAACATGTTTCCATCGTCATCCTGCACCCGCATAACCGGACATCAGAGGTCCAGCGGCGGCAGATGACCACTGTTCTGGAAGATAACGTCCTGAACATTGCCGTGGAAGGCGACTTCGATGACTGTCAGGACATGGTCAAGGCCATGTTCGCTGATGAAGCCTTCCGCACGGACTGCTCCCTCTCTGCCGTCAACTCCATCAACTGGGCACGCATCGCTGCACAGATTCCCTATTATGTGCGCTCTGCCCTTGCCCTTGGCGGGCCGGACCGCCCGGTCTCTTTCGCCGTGCCGACTGGGAACTTCGGTAATATTCTCGCCGCATGGGTCGCCAGCCAGATGGGCCTGCCGATCGACCGTCTCTGCGTTGGCTCCAATAGGAACGATATCCTCACCCGCTTCCTGCTGAATAATGACATGACCAAGCGTCAGGTCGAGCCCAGCCTGTCGCCTTCCATGGATATTCAGGTCTCCTCCAACTTCGAGCGTCTTCTGTTTGAGATGCTGGGGCGTGACCCCAACCGCTGCCGGGCCATCATGGAAGAATTCCGTCAGACGGGCTGCATGGCTGTGCCGCATGATGCATGGGAACAGATCCGTGAGACCTTCCATGGTATCGCCCTGAGTGATGAGCAGACGACAGACACCATGAAGGCGCTATACGCTGAAAGCCATTATCTGGCAGACCCGCATTCAGCCATTGGGCTGGCTGCCGGGCGGCGCTTCCATGAGGCAGGCGTACCAATGATCGCCGCCGCCACGGCTCATCCGGCCAAGTTCCCCGATGCCGTAAAGAAAGCAACAGGCATCCATCCTGAACTTCCGCCTCATCTGGCTGACCTCTTTTCCCGCAAGGAGCGCTATGACGTGCTTCCGAACGACATTGAGAAGATCAAAGCCGCCGTGCGGACACATCGGGGCCGCTGACCTCTTGCCTGATACCGGCCCATAACAGGAAAAGGGGATAGCCTCGTCAGGTTATCCCCTTTTCTATGCCCATCTATGGGGGACTGGAAAAAAGCATCCGGCACCCCATATTGCAGACACTCTCCGCTTCTTCATCAGACATGGATACGCACAGCTTCATGAGCGAACAGATCAGACGTACGACCCTTGAAAATGGCCTCAACATCGTGACGGAACGGATGGACCGTGTCGAAACCGTCTCGTTCGGGGCTTATGTGGCTGCCGGCACCCGCCATGAGAGTGAAGCCACCAACGGGGCGGCCCATTTTCTGGAACATATGGCCTTTAAAGGGACAAAACGCCGCTCTGCCATCCGCATTGCCGAGGAAATCGAGAATGTAGGCGGTTATCTCAATGCCTATACGGCACGGGAAAATACGGCCTATTACGTCAAGCTGCTGAAAAATGATCTGCCCCTCGGCGTGGACCTGATCGGCGACATCCTTACCCACAGCACCTTCCTGCCGGAAGAAGTGGAACGGGAACGGGGCGTCATCCTTCAGGAAATCGGTCAGGCCAATGACACGCCGGATGACATCGTCTTTGACCATTTTCAGGAATGTGCCTATCCCAACCAGCCCATGGGGCGGCCCATTCTCGGCACGGAAAGCGGCATCGCCAGCATGAGCCGGGAAACGCTGATGGCTTACATGCACGAGCATTACAGCACGCAGAACATGGTCATCGCTGCTGCAGGCAATCTGCACCATGATGAGGTGGTTGATCTCGTCCGCACCCATTTTGCCGACCTGCCAACCCACACGCCTCCACAGGCCGTACCGGGCCAGTATGTCGGCGGGCTGAAACAGACCGAACGCAAGCTGGATCAGGTCCATCTCCTGATGGGGTTCCCCGCTCCCGGCTACCGGGACAAAGGCTATTACAGCGCCATGATTCTCTCCACCCTGCTGGGTGGCGGCATGTCCTCCCGCCTGTTTCAGGAAATCCGGGAACGGCGTGGGCTGGTCTATAGTGTCTATACGTTCGCGAGCCCCTTTGCAGATAGCGGCATGTTCGGCCTCTATGCAGGCACCGGCCCCGACAAGACGGCTGAGCTGATCCCCGCCGCCCTGAATGAACTCCGCAATCTTCAGCACGGCATCAGCAAAGAGGAGCTGGATCGTGCCCGCACACAGCTCAAAGCCTCCCTGCTCATGTCGCTGGAAAGCACAGGCAGCCGCTGCGCCCAGATCGCCCGCCAGATTCAGGTTCATGATCGCATCATCTCCACGGAAGACATGATCCGCAAGATTGATGCCGTGACGGAAAATGACGTGCTGGCCATGGCCCGTACCATCTTCAACGGGGCACCGACCCTGACCACCATGGGCCCGGCCCGGAACATCCCTACGCCGGACGCCCTCCACGCAGCATTGTGCGCCGCATGACCGACCTTCTTACCCATCTTGATGCCGCCCTGACCTATGCCCGCCAGCATGGGGCCGATCAGGCTGATGCCGTAGTGATCCGTGGTCAGAGCCGCTCGGCCATGATCCGGCAGGGACAATCGGAAGGCATCCGCCATGCAGAAAGCCTCTCTCTGGGGCTGCGTGTCTTCCATGAAGGGCGTGTAGCCACGGTCTCCGGCAATGAACTCAGCCCGGAAGCGCTCAACCAGCTCGCAGAGCGTGCCTGCGCCATGGCGAAAGTCGTGCCGCCCTCACCCGATGATGGTCTGGCAGAGCAGCCTCTCATTCCGATTCCGGCCAGCACGGTAGCGAAGCTTGATCTCCTTGATCCGGCTACCCCGCCCGACATGAATACTCTGCTGGACAGAGCTCGGGAGATGGAAGATGCCGCTCTATCACACGAGGGCATCACCAACAGTAGCGGGGCTTCTGCCAGCACAGGCTTGCATGATATTGCTCTTGCCACAAGCGCCGGTTTTGCTGGGCGCTACCAACGCAGCGGCCACGGCTATGGTATCAGCGTTCTGGCAGGAACAGGCACGCAGATGCAGCGTGACTATGCCTTTCATAATGCCGTACATCAGGCGGACCTCGAAGCCCCGGCCAGTCTGGGCCACGAGGCGGCCCGCCGTGCCCTCGCCCGCCTGAACCCGACCCGCCCCAAAACAGGCCTTTACCCTGTCCTGTTCGATCCCCGTGTGTCTGGTTCCCTGCTGGGCCATCTTGCCGGGGCCATCAATGGGGCCGCCATCGTGCAGGAAGCCTCCTTCCTCAAGGACAGGCTGAACAGAGCTGTTTTCGGCAAGGGCATCACCATTACCGATGACCCGACCCTGCCCCGTCTTGCCGGCTCCCGTCCCTTCGATGGCGAAGGCACGGCTGGACAGCCGCTGAACCTTGTGGAAGACGGGCAGCTCCTCCACTGGCTGCTGGACAGCCGCTGCGCCAGAAAACTGGGCTTTCCGGCCAGCAATGGCCGTGCCAGCCGCAGCGGTAGCGGCAGTGTCCGGCCCGGAACTTCCAATCTTTTTCTTCATGCAGGCCCCCATTCCCCTGAGGAGCTGAGACATGATATTAAGGAAGGCGTGCTAGTCACCGAACTGATGGGCAATGCCATCAACATGCTGACAGGGGATTACAGCCGGGGCGGGTCAGGTTTCATGATCCGCAATGGCGAGATTGCCGAGCCTGTTTCAGGAATCACCGTGGCGGGCAATCTGCTTGACATGTTTGCGCGGCTCATCCCCGCCAATGACCTCAACCTGATGGCGGGCCATCATGCCCCAACCATCCGTATTGACCAGATGAGTCTTGCTGGAGACTGACCAGATTATGCGTATCCGTCTTCTTCCTCTCGCAACGGCGGCTCTGTGCCTGCCTCTCTTTGCCCTCGCTCCGGCAGCCGATGCCAGAGCGGGCATGGGGTCCTCCATGGGCAGCCGTGGCTCCCGCACCTATGAGCCACCGCCTCGTACCAGCATCACACCTAGCTGGACCCGCCCCATGGACCGCAGCATGACGCCTCGCACGCCGTCTTATTCCTCGCCTTCCTATGCGGCTCCCTCTGCCGGAAACAGCTTTAACCGTCCGGCCTTTAACAATGCTCGCCCGCCCTTTGCCATGCGTCATCCCTTCCTGACAGGGCTGGCTGGTGGCTTCCTCGGGGCCGGGCTGTTCGGGATGCTGAGCGGGCACGGCTTCTTCAGCGGGTTCAGTGGTGCCGGTGGAGGCGGTGGCTCCTTCTTCGGCTTCATCATTCAGGTGCTGGTGGTTGCCTTCATCATCAATCTGATCATCAAGTTCTGGCGGAAGCGGTCTTCCGGCAATTCTGGTGGTTCTGGCCTGTTCAGTGCGGGTGCAGGCGCTGGTGCCTCTCCTTTCTCCAGCCAGCCACAGCAGAGCCCTTCACAGGAGGTTACCCTGACTGGCGATGATTACAGCGCCTTCCAGCAGCTTCTGGTAAACGTGCAGGCTGCGTGGAGCTCACAGGACATGATGTCTCTCCAGCGCATGGCCACGCCAGAGATGGTCAGCTACTTCAATAACCAGCTTTCCGAGCTGACAAGCCGTGGTGCCCGGAACATCGTGTCTGATGTCCAGTTCCTGCGGGGTGACCTCTCCGAGGCATGGCGGGAAGGCACCATCACCTATGCTACGGTGGCGTTGCAATATTCCGCCATTGATGTCACGACCGACAGCATGGGCAATGTTCTGGACGGCAGCAAGACCGAACGCCAGACTATCACGGAACTCTGGACCTTCCTCCGTGCCGATGGCCGGGGCAACTGGATCCTCTCCGCCATCCAGCAGGCAGGGTGAGACATTCCTCAAGGGGAGGCTTCGGCCTCTCCTCCAGACAAAAAACCCCGCTCTCCATTAGGAAAGCGGGGTTTTTCTTTATCATACCTGATACACATCAGAGCCGGTACAAGGCCACCACGAACAGGGCCAGCGTGAAGAAAGACAGGCCGAAGACAATGCCCAGAAGACGGCCCTGACGGCGGGACGGAATATTATGATCGCTCATGCCAGAAGAACCCTGTCAATCAGAAGGCCGCAGAAAAGGAAGAACAGATAGGCCAGTGAATAGCGGAACGCATGACGGGCCGGTTTGTCCTTCGTCAGGCTGTTCCCTTTTTCATCCTGTTTGTCGAACAGAACCCGCAGCCCGTAATAGATGAAGCCAAGGTCCAGCAGGCTGGCGCAGACCGTATAGAACCAGCCGCACTGCCCCACCATGCTCGGCACGAGAGACACAGCCCCCAGAATGAAGGTGTAAATAACAATCTGCCAGCGTGTATGGCGTGCCCCCTTCACGACCGGCAGCATGGGGATACCGGCGCTCTCATAATCCTTGCAGGCATAGAGTGAGAGCGACCAGAAATGCGGGGGCGTCCACAGAAAGACGATGGCGAACATCACGACCGGCAGCACATCCAGCGACCCCATCGTTGCTGCCCAGCCAATCATGGGAGGGAAAGCCCCGGCAGCCCCGCCAATCACGATATTCTGCGGTGTGCTGCGCTTGAGCCACATGGTGTAGATCACACCATAAAAGAAGATCGAAAAAGCCAGAATACCCGCTGCCAGCAGATTGGTCGCCAGCCAGAGCAGAATGACGGACGCCACAGACAACACGACCGCATAAACCAGCGCACTGATCGGCTCCACCCGTCCACCGGGTACGGGGCGGACACGAGTACGCTTCATGATCGCATCGATGTCACGGTCGTACCACATATTGATGGCACCCGCCGCACCAGCTCCAACACAGATACAGGCAATGATGACCAGCCCGACTGGAACAGACGGCCATTTCGGGGCCACAGCCATGCCAGCAAGTCCGGTAAAGACCACCAGTGAGATCACCCGTGGCTTCAGCAGGGCGATCCAGTCCTGCAGAGCAGCATCACCATCATGCCCTTCCATACGCAGCGTACCGAGGAATCGTGCCAGTGGAGACGCTGAAAGACCAGATGATGCCTGCATGGAAAAAACGCCTTACTGTTTACGAAGAAGTCCCGTTACCCCTTGGGTCCGTTCAACGAGCATACCATACCACACCAACCCGGCTGGCAGGGCAAACATGAGCAGGCTGGTGCCCATCAACAGGGCGGCAGGCAGAACCAGCTGCGGCAGGACGGAACAGAGCGCCCCCGCAAATGTCACCAGCGCATGAGCCATGCTGAACAGGGCAAAAGCACGCCCCTGCGAAACCAGCCGACTGCCACACCAGCCATAGAAGGCCGCACTCAGGGCAAGGAGACTGCCAAACATCACGAGCTGATGCCCTGCTGCTCCCAGCATGAAGGCGCCCGGCTGTGCAGACTGCGGTGCCCAGAGCGGTTCCGTCAGCATGGCCGCCCAGCCAGAGAGCAGCAGAACCAGCCCACCAGACGCCCAGCCCGCCGCAGGGCCGGATGGCAGAGCCGCACGCCAGAGGTCTCTGGCAAAAGCCACCAACAGAGCCAGACAGGGCAGAACCAGCCCTACCGTCAGCCCAGCCTTATAAGCAGATGAAGACAGCTCACCAAACAGATGATCAGCCCAGAACAGGACGGGCACCAGCCCCATGAGACCAAAGGCATAAGGAGCACAACGGGACACCCATCCCTGCCCCGTCTGCCGTGGCAGGAGAGCCGCCATGATAATACCGAGTGACGGCACGCTTAGCAGGGTCATTTCCACGCTGCCACGCAGAACCGTCAGCAGGGCTTCCGCACCACCACCAGCCATCCCGCTCCGCAGCAGAAAAGCCAGAAGAACCGGCGCAATGACGAGCATGGAAAGGGCATTGGCCAAAAAGGCCCAGACCAGCGGCGGAAACTCACGGAATGGAATGGTCCGCATCTCCAGCACCGTGGCCAGCACGTTAAAAGCCAGAGCCAGTACGCCGACACTCCAGAGAGCCAGACCGATAAACGGCATAACCGGCAGAAGAAACGCCCCAACTGCCAGTACGCCGAAACCGATGCGGGCCGCAGACGGCAGGGCCATGCCCTCGCCTTTCAGCAATTCCGGCAGGAACCACTGCGCCATCCCTCCCAGAAAAGCAGGGCAGACGACATAAAACGTCATCAGCACGGCATGAGAGACTATAACACCCGCAGAGGGATGCACATGCAGGAAAGGCAGCCCCATGACGCCGCCCAGCATACCGGCAAACAATGCCAGCAGAAAAAACGCCCCACCACTACCACCACGGTGTGATGAGGATACTGTCTGAAATAACGGCCCTGAAGTCACTCTTATTCCGCCAGCCTGTTACAGTCATGAAACATCTGCCCCATAGGCGGGCAAACAGTCCTTCTTACTTAGTCTTCTCGTGCGGCAATGTCACGAGGGTGAACAGCCCGGCAGGCGGCACGGGTGTGATGGTCGCACGGGCCATATCTTCGGGGGGCAGAAGGGATTCAATAGCGAAGTCAGGGTGCCAGCCCAGAGCACGGGAGGCACGGGCCATGACCTTCTCCACCTTCAGGCGGATACCGCCGGGAGCAAGGAAATGGTTGACGAAAAGAATGTGCCCGCCCGGTTTGACCACCCGCTTCAGCTCCGCCAGCAACAGGTCTGGGTGCGGCACAACAGACGCCACGAACATGCCGACAGCAATGTCGAAACTGTTATCGGCAAAGCTCGTATTCTCGGCGTCCATCACCATAAGTTCATCTATGTTACGCAGGCCATCACGCTTTACACGCTCCCGTGCAAGGGCCAGCATATCTTCCGAAAGATCGATTCCAGTGATGCGCTTATTAGCTGCGTAGGACGGCAGAGCGAGCCCCGTACCGACCCCGACCTCCAGCACACGTTCCCCCGGCAGAGCATTAACTGCTGCTACAGCCCGCCGCCGCCCGAAGGCGGATACACCACCAAAAACCTTATCATACATGCGCGCCCAGCGGCGGTACGCCTCACGCACGCTATCAGCATCAAGAGAAGAACGGGGTTTAAGGGAAGACACCATGAAAACGCAGCCTCAACTGTCTGCCCCCAACAAGCGGGGAGCATTATCGCCACTGATACCAATCAGTCCGCCCCTTTCTTGCCTTCCAACGCCCTTGGCTGACAAGGTATCGAGACGATATTATGCGAAAAAATTTGGTTTACCTGTCATATACAGAACCAGAACTCATATCAGGATTATGTGATGAAGACCCTTGATATCATACTGGCCCTTCTCTGCCTGTTCATCTGGATAGCGCTCTACGTCATCTATTTCAAAGACGATCTAATACCCTGGCTTATAAACCGTTTTACGCGAGATAAGCCCCCTAAAAAGGGAAAGATCGAAAATGGTTATTTTCAGGACGGAGTGCCCATTCCCTTCCGGGAAAATCTCTATCCCCCTCCCCCTGAGCAGGAACAGGAAGAAGACCCCACCCAGCCAGATGATACCCCCCATGACAGCAAAAAGCCGGACAGTCCCACCAAGGACTGATCCGGCTCATGAGCTGTGAAACGGGAAAGGCCTGTCAGGACAGACGGGCCTCGATGCAATCCCAGATCATCCCGGCACTGTTGATGCCATCAAAACGGTCCAGCTCCTGAAGACCAGTCGGGGATGTGACGTTGATTTCCGTCAGCCAGTTCCCGATCACGTCAATCCCCGTGAAGATGAGGTCATGCTCTTTCAGATAAGGGCCAATGGTCTTGCAGATTTCCTTATCCCGCTCCGTCAGCTCCACACGCTCGGCACGGCCACCCACATGCATGTTAGAGCGGGCATCACCCTGCGCCGGAACACGGTTGATCGCCCCGATCGGCTCGCCATCTACAAGAATGATGCGCTTGTCCCCCAGCCGCACGGCAGGTTCATAACGCTGCACCATCAGCGGCTCACGGGACTGGGAAAAGTGCATTTCCAGCAGAGATGAAAAATTCTCATCATCCTCCTTCACCCGGAAGATGCCGGCTCCGCCATTGCCATAGAGCGGCTTCAGAATGATATCCTTATGCTTCTGCCGGAAAGCCGCAATCGCCTCCCTGTCCCACGTCACCAGAGTAGGCGGCATGAGCTGGGGGAAATGCGTGACCAACAGCTTCTCCGGCGCATTCCGCACGGAAACCGGGTCATTCACCACGAGGGCCTGACCTTCGCCCGTGCCGTGAATATGTTCCAGCATGTGGGTTGCTGTGATGTACCCCATGTCGAAAGGCGGGTCCTGCCGCATCAGCACGACATCAAAGGAGCCAAGGTCCAGCACCTCCTCCGGGCCAAAGGCAGCGTGATCACCCTTCTTGCGCTGCACGCTCACCTTGCGGCCCCGGGCCTGAAGGCGGCCTGACGTGCCCTTCCCTTCCAGCAAGGACAGGGTGGTGGGGTGATAGACATACAGCTCGTGCCCACGGCGCTGCGCTTCCAGCATCATGGCAAAGGTGGAATCACCATCAATATTAATGTCTTCCAGCGGGTCCATCTGCACGGCAACACGCCGCCGGGAGGGAGATGACTGAACCATAAGAATAACTCCGCAAAAGCAGTTCAGGACCGAATGGGCTTCTTCACGAGCCCATCATATCAGGCCGGGTCTGGATAGGCGATGGAAAGCACTTCTACAAGCACGGGGCCGGATGGTGTCTGCATGGTGACCTCATCATGCACGGCGGCTTTCATGAGGGCACGGGCCACGGGCGCCTGAAGGCTGACTTCTCCATGCTCCAACCGTGCCTCATCCACGCCAAGGATCGTCACGGTGTAATGACGGTCCTCCTCATCTGCATAACAGACGGTCGCCCCGAAGAAGACACGCTTCCGGTTGGTCTGGGCCGCCGGGTCCACGATCACGGCCTGATCCAGCCGCTTCGTCAGGAAACGGATGCGCCGGTCAATTTCCCGCAGGCGACGTTTACCATACTGATAATCCGCATTCTCCGAACGATCGCCATTGCTCGCCGCCCATGAAACGATCTCCACGACCTGCGGGCGTTCCTTCTGGGTCAGTTCTTTCAGCTCTGCCCGCATCCGGGCGGCTCCCTGTGGTGAGAGATAGCGATGCAGGGCGATCTTTTCTGCGGCCATCAGGCTTAGCCTTCTGCCGGGCGGCGTGAGGCCTCGGCACGGAAACGGATAATCCCGCCAAAACTCTGCCCCGGTGCCAGCACATGCACGCCACGACCAGCAATTTCCGGCCTGTTGATGGCATCCGTCATGCTCGTGACCGGCTCAATGGCCACATAGCCATCCTTTGGCTGAGAAAACACGACCAGATGCGAGAAAACAGGATCAGCTTCCACGGTCAGGTTCGGCAGACCACCGGGCTGTTCCAGCAGGGCATGGCCATCAAACCCCATGAAGCCGTTATCCAGCACCCGTCCCTCAAGGGCCTGCCCTCTGGCAAAATCCCACTCCCCCTCACAAGCTTTCTTTTCGACCGGAAGACCATGGTCATCCGTCAACCAGACCAAGTCCGTTCTGAATTTCAGGCGAGACCCTGTCTCTGAATGGAAGAAAGGATGAAACCCCAGACCGACCGGCTGATCGACCTTATCGCTGTTTCGGATCACGAGGGAGACATACAGCCCATCGGCCCGCAGCTCATAGGACATGACCACCCGATAGGCATAGGGCCATTCCCCTCTGGCAATATCATCAGCGGGCGTATGATCGAATGTCAGGATGGCGTGACTGTCCGCCTTATGCGTCACCTGCCACTCATGTTCCCAGCTATTGCCATGGATGGGATGCGGGCAGCCTTCCATATTGGGGGTAAGCCTGTGCTCCTCTCCACCAAAAGCAAAATGCCCGTCAGCAATTCGATTGACGTAAGGCAGCAGAGGATAGGCCCCCACGGCCACGCCCTTCTGATTCCGCAGGGCAGGATTAGCGACCGGACGGAGCATGTCATGACCCTGTACCTGCCACTGCCCAAGGGCGGCCCCTGTCTCTGGCAGAATGGTCAGGCTCTGCCCGTCTCTCTTGAGTTCCAGCATGGTCAGTCCTTCTTCTTTCGTCTGGTCGTCTTGCGTGTCTTGGTCGGCGGAGCCGCCGGGGCTGGAGCAATGAGGCCGATGTCACTGGCCTCCCGCCGGTGAATCTCGTCCCGCAGAGCCGCAGCCTGCTCAAAATCCAGTTCAGCAGCTGCTTCACGCATTTTCTTGCGCAATTCGTCAATAGTGAGCTGCGGGTCCGCCTCTGGTGGAGCGTCCTTGCCAGCCAACTCCTCCTGAAAGAGCGTGTCGCTGATGCGGCTGCGGACCGTCTGCGGCATGATGCCGTGTGCTTCGTTCCACGCCATCTGCTTTTCCCGGCGGCGGGCCGTCTCCTCAATGGCGTAACGCAAGCTGTCCGTCTCCTTATCCGCATAAAGCAGGACACGGCCATTCACGTTACGAGCGGCACGGCCAATCGTCTGCACCAGAGAGGTCCGGGAACGTAGGAAACCCTCCTTGTCCGCATCCAGAATGGCGACAAGCGCACATTCGGGAATATCCAGCCCTTCCCGCAACAGGTTGATGCCCACGAGGACATCAAACGCCCCCAGACGCAGGTCCCGGATGATCTCCATACGCTCCAGCGTATCAATGTCAGAATGGAGATACCGCACCTTCACGCCATGTTCGGAGAGATATTCTGTCAAATCTTCGGCCATACGCTTGGTCAGAGTCGTGACGAGAACACGGCCATTCTCCGCAATGGTCGCTTTGGCCTCATGCAGCAGGTCATCCACCTGCCCCTCCACGGGGCGAATAATGGTGATGGGGTCTGTCAGGCCAGTCGGACGGATGATCTGCTCGGCAAAAACACCCTCTGTCTGTTCCATCTCCCACGGTCCCGGCGTGGCGGACACGAAGATGCTCTGCGGCCGGAAGGCATCCCATTCTGAAAAGGACAAAGGCCGGTTATCCAGACAGGACGGCAGACGGAACCCGAAATCGGCCAGCGTTTCCTTACGGGCACGGTCTCCCCGCTCCATCCCGCCAATCTGCGGCACGCCGACATGACTTTCATCCACGATCAGCAGGGCATCTTCCGGCAGATATTCAAACAGGGTTGGCGGTGGATCACCGGGGCGGCGGCCGGAAAGATAGCGGGAATAATTTTCAATTCCTTTGCAGACGCCTGTTGTCTCCAGCATCTCCAGATCAAAATTGGTCCGCTGGATGATGCGTTCTTCCTCCAGCGGTTTGCCCTTATCCCTGAAATACTGAATGCGCTCCTGCAACTCATCCTTGATGCTGACCATCGCCTGATTGAGCGTAGGCCGGGGCGTCACATAATGGGAGCTGGCATAGAGGCTGACTTCTTCCAGATCAGCCGTCTTCTCGCCTGTCAGCGGGTCGAACTCGGTGATGCTTTCCACCTCATCCCCAAAGAGTATGACACGCCATGCCCTGTCCTCGTTCTGGATGGGGAAAATATCCACCTGCTCCCCCCGCACCCGGAATGACCCACGTTCAAAAGCCAGATCATTCCGCTGATATTGCAGCTCCACCAGATGGCGGATCAGATCATCCCGGTCGATGATCTCCCCCGGCACGAGACGGATTTTCATGCGGGCATAGGATTCCGGCGAGCCAATACCGTAAATGCAGGAGACGGATGCCACGATGATGACATCGTTGCGCTCCAGCAGAGCCTGAGTGGCGGCATGACGCATCCGGTCTATGCGCTCATTGCGCTGGCTGTCCTTCTCAATGAAGGTATCGGACCGAGGGACGTAGGCTTCCGGCTGGTAATAATCGTAGTAGGAAACAAAATATTCCACCGCATTATCGGGGAAGAACTGTTTCATCTCACTATAGAGCTGGGCTGCCAGTGTCTTGTTGGGGGCCATGATGAGCGTGGGACGCTGCGCCGCCTCGATCACCTTGGCCATGGTGAAGGTCTTGCCGGACCCCGTCACGCCCATCAGCACCTGATCCCGCTCCCCGGCTTCCAGCCCTGCAAGCAGGGTCGCAATCGCCTGCGGCTGATCCCCGGAAGGTTCATAATCCGACTGGACGACAAACCGGTTGATCTTCGGTTTGGCGGGCTGTTTTTCAGGGAAAAAATCCGTCTGACGGGGTGCGACAGGTTTTTTCTTTTTGCGGGAAGACGAAGAAGCTGCCATGGCCCCTAAATGGGCACATTTCCCCGCTGCCACAAGATGCCCACACGGGAATAAATGATGCTACCGCACCTCACGGTGCATTCAACAGAAAAAGACTGGCAGTTTTTGGGAGGTCGTTTACCATTACCCTGCCTTCTATCACTTCCACAAAAGGTCAGAACCCTATGGATATCGAAAAGATCGAGCAGAGCTACACGCAGTTCCGCAACACTGCACAGGAAGCTTTTCAGCTGATTGACCAGCTCATCGGCCAGATGCAGGATGCGTCACAGAATGGCAACCCGCAGGCTGGTGAATGGGCAGAGAGCCTCCAGAAAGTGGCTTCCATCTTCCAGAATGGTCAGGGCCATGCGGGGGATCTCGTAGGGCAGCTTGCCGGGCTTGTCAGCCATCTTGGTGAGAAAACCGGCGGTGAAGGCTCCAGCGAACAGAGCAGCGGTTTCGCCAGCTTTGGGAAGGCCCTTCAGCAGGATGTCATTCAGGAAATTGGCGGCGGCCTTCTGAGCAAATTCTTCCGTTAATCACCCTTCTCAAGCAGAAAGGCCGGAGGGAAGACACTTCCGTCCGGCCTTTTTATTATCTGGCGGGTTGAACCTGAGCCTTTCGTAAGGCCTCTTTCTGGCGGGCCGCCAGAACATCCACATTGAAATCCTGCGTCAGCTCCATGAAAAGCCGGTGCCAGTTCACCCGTGCCCCCAGCCGCAGGAAAGCACTGCCCAGCCCGATAGCAGAGCGGTCCAGCATGACGAATTCCCGTGGCAGGGTGATACCGCCCGTGCGCTTCAGCCCGTCATAGACATTTTCCAGAACTTTCCGGGCTTCCTGCGGATTGTTGCTCTCCTCCACATCACAGATTTCATCCGTCATGAGAGGCCGATAGAAGAAGCGTGCCCATTCATTCAGAACGGCAGCCCGCTCCCGTGAAATATCTTTGAAGCCCCAGTCGTGATAGGCCTCGTAAGCCCGTTCCTCATCATTATCCCGCAAGGCAGCAAAGAGGGACAAAACACCTCCTACAAAACGAGGCGAGAAAATACGCACCGCACCAAAATCAAGCAGGTTCAGCCCACCATCCGGTCGCACGGTGAAATTGCCCATATGCGGGTCACCATGCACGACACCATAATGATAGACAGGCTTGTACCATGCCTTAAACAACGCAATCGCGATGGCATTGCGTTCCTCCTGCGGCAGCTGTTCTTCCAGAACGGACTTCATGGAGCGACCGCCCACCCAGTCCATCGTCAGCAGGCGGCCCGTGACCAGCTCCGTGACCGGAGCAGGCACCGTCACTTCCGGCACGTCTGCCAGCATGAGCCTGTAGAGCCGCAGATGGCTGGCTTCCCGTGTGTAATCCAGCTCCTCCCGCATCCGCTCGGCAAGCTCGGTATAGACCTCATCCTGCCTGATAGCATTGCCTACGAGACTGAACACGCCCAGACCCCGCTTCAGCTGCCGGAGGTCCTGCTCCATGGCCCCGGCCATGCCGGGATATTGCAGCTTGCAGGCCACCTCCCGCCCATCAGCCAGAGCGGCACGATGCACCTGCCCCAGTGACGCCGCCGCCACAGCCTCGTGACTGAATGACCGGAAACGGGATTCCCAGCCCGCCCCCAGTTCAGCCCTCATGCGCCGCTGGACGAAACTCCAGCCCATGGGCGGCGCATTGGCCTGAAGATGGGCCAGTTCCTCGGCGTATTCATCCGGCAGGGCGCCGGGAATGGTTGAAAGAAGCTGAGCCGCCTTCATCATCGGGCCTTTCAGGGACCCCAGAACGTGGCGCAGCTCCTCGGCGTGGCTGTTCGCATTGCTGCGCAGCCCCAGCTTATGGCCCGCCATACGTGCCGCCACGCCCCCAACCATGCTGGAGGCCCGGAACATACGCTGCATGTTATCGACAAAACCCGTCCTGTCGATGTCACGTTCACGTGCCATAGTCTCAACCCTTACCTGTTGCCCTGTCAGGCAGTGTGCCAGCCCACGGAGTGCAGGCTGGCTTTCATCCTCACGCTGCCGGTTCAGCCTCAAGCTGGTCGATCAGCCCGGAAATGACATCCAGACCACGGTTCCAGAAGGACGGATCACCGGCATTCAGCCCGAACGGAGCCAGCAGCTCCTGATGGCGCAATGTGCCACCAGCAGCAAGCATCTCCTTGTATTTACCGGCAAAACCTGCCGGGCTGTCCTGATACACACCATAAAGCGCATTCACCAGACAGTCACCAAAGGCATAGGCATACACATAGAAGGGCGAATGGATGAAATGCGGAATATATGACCAGTACAGGTCATAATCCGGAGTGAAATTGAAGGCCGGGCCAAGGCTGCGTGTCTGCACATCCCGCCAGATTTCACCGAGACGTTCGGCAGAGATTTCGCCGCTGCGGCGTTCATCATGCACCTGCACCTCGAACTGATAGAAGGCGATCTGCCGCACGACCGTGTTCAGCATGTCCTCCACCTTGGAGGCCAGCAGATGGTGACGGCGCTTTGCATCGCTCTCCGCATCCAGCAGGGACTGGAAGGTCAGCATCTCACCGAAGACAGAGGCTGTTTCAGCCAGTGTCAGCGGTGTATCGGAGCGGAGATAGCCCTGCTTCTTCCCGGCCAGCATCTGATGAATACCATGCCCCATTTCGTGCGCCAGCGTCATGACGTCACGGGGACGGCCATGATAATTCATCAGCAGGTAAGGATGTGCGGACGGCACGACCGGATGCGCAAAGGCCCCGGAAGACTTGCCCGGTACGGCAGCCGCATCAATCCACGGATTATTGAGGAAGGTGCTGGCATGACGCCCCATTTCCTCATCAAAGTTCTGATAGGCCCGCTGGACGATGGCCTTGCCCTCATCCCAGCTCAGCCGCTTGTCCTGCACATCCGGCAGCGGAGCGTTACGGTCCCAGTGTTCCAGCTTTTCCAGCCCCAGCCAGCGGGCCTTCAGGCTGTAATAACGATGAGACAGGCGGGAGAAAGATGACTGCACGGCATCCACCAGTGCATCCACCACCTCATCTTCCACCATATTGGCCCGGTTGCGGCTACTCACAGGGCGAGGATAGCCCCGCATGGCATCAACCGTGGCCTTGTCCTTGGCCAGCGTGTTGGTGATACCTACGAGCAGCTTGTTGCTCGCTGCCAGAGTGGCGCTGATGGCCTTGGCAGCATCTTCCCGCTTCGTCCGGTCACTGTCTGTCATGTAATTGAAGACATCGCCCAGTGGCTGCTCTTTCCCCTCGAAAGAGACCATCAACCCGGCCATGGTTTCATCAAACAGACGGACCCACGCATTCCGACCAGAAACAGCCATGTCCATCAGGACACGCTCGACCTCATCGGAGAGCTGATAAGGACGGAACACCCGCAGGTCACGCAGATAAGGCCGCCATGCAGCCAGAGCTTCATTCTCGCTGAAACCTTTTTCAAGGGCTGCATCATCCAGCCGGTTCAGTTCCAGCGGGAAGAACAGCAGATAGGCGGAAATGGCTGTCAGACGCTCCCGTACACTCTGGGCAAAGCGGCCACAGGCAGGGTCAGTCGTATGAGCGGCAAACAGAAGCTGGGAGTAAGAGCCGATCTTGCCCAGCCCCTCCTCGATAACCTCATACCCCTGAAGTGCATGAGCCAGATCAGCCGGAGACGCCTTGCCCAGTTTACCTTTCCAGCGGGCTTCAAACGTCTTGGCCTCATCTTCCAGCCGGATGAAGTCCGACTCAATGGCCGGGTCTTCCGGGGAAGCATAGAGATCGGAAAGGTCCCAGCGGGGCGCCGCTACTGGCGCAGCGGCCTCACCTTCTGGAGCAAAAACCGGCCCGCCTTCTGGCAGGCGGGCATAGGACTGTGTCTTGAGAAAAGATGTCATCATCCCTTCAGACTAGCCAAGCCGGAAGGCTGTGAAAACTCTCTTTTCTTTCACAGCCTTATCATCCGTTCCGGCAGGCTCAGGCAGAGAGGCTCCGAAGGTCAGCCTCCTCATAGCCAATGATGCGGGCATAATCCTTGGGCACGACATGCCAGAACTTCGGCAGGACATCATCCCAGTGATGCAGAAGGTCAGCCGCATAGGCACTGCCTGTCTCACGTTCATGACGCTCCACAAGGCCACGCAGCTCATCCTTCCACCGCTGGGCCGTAACAGGCTGGCACATGACCGTGTCGTGATTCACCCGTTTCGGGAAATCACCGTCACGATCCAGCACATAGGCCGTGCCGCCCGTAAAGCCTGCCCCGAAATTGTCCCCAGCCTTACCCAGAACGACAACCGTGCCGCCTGTCATATATTCACAGCCATTGGAGCCACAGCCTTCCACCACCGCCACGGCACCAGAGTTGCGCACGGCAAACCGTTCTCCGGCCTGCCCCGCAGCGAACAGGGCACCTGCCGTAGCCCCATAGAGCACCGTATTGCCGATGATGGAGTTCTTTTCTGTCGCACAGGGTGTCGCACTACTGGGCCGCAATACCAGCGTAGCGCCGGAAAGCCCCTTACCAACATAATCGTTGGCATCGCCTTCCACCTCGATGCGCAGCCCCTGCACGGCAAAGGCTCCAAGAGACTGACCGGCAGACCCACGCAGGGAGAGCGTCAGATGCCCTTCCGGCAGGCTGGCCATGCCAAAGCGGCGTGTGATGAGCGAAGACAGCCTCGTCCCTACGGCACGGTGCGTATTGCGAACGATATAATGCAGATGCAGCTTCTCCCGCCGTTCAAACAGCGGCTGGGCATCAGCGATGATCTGCGCATCCAGCGTGTCCGGCACCTCATTGCGACCTTCCAGCGTGCAGTGACGGGCAAAACCGCCCGTATCGGCCTGCACCAGCAGCGCATTGAGGTCCAGATCATCCAGATAGTCCGAGCCACGATAGACCTGATGAAGCAGGTCCGTCCGCCCGATGATTTCTTCAAGGGAGCGGTACCCCAGACGGGCCAGAATGTTGCGGACATCCTCGGCGATCAGCGTAAAGAGGTTGATGACCTTCTCTGGCGTGCCATCAAACTTCTTCCGCAGTTCCTCATCCTGCACGCAGACACCAACAGGGCAGGTATTGGTATGGCACTGCCGCACCATGATGCAGCCCATCGCCACGAGGGCCGCCGTTCCGATGCCAAACTCCTCGGCCCCCAGCATGGCGGCGATCACCACATCACGCCCGGTCTTGATTCCACCATCAACACGCAGCTTCAGCCGGTGACGCAGACGGTTGAGCATCAGCACCTGATGGGTCTCGCTCAGCCCCATTTCCCACGGCAGACCGGCATAATAGATGGAGGACTGGGCACTGGCCCCCGTCCCGCCGGAATGACCGGAGATCAGGATGGCATCGGCCTTGGCCTTGGCCACACCGGCGGCAATGGTGCCGATGCCCGTCCGGGCCACGAGCTTCACCGTCACGGTCGCATCCGGGTTGATCTGCTTGAGGTCGTAGATCAACTGGGCAAGGTCTTCGATGGAGTAGATGTCATGATGCGGCGGCGGCGAGATCAGTGTAACGCCCGGTGTGGCGTGACGCAGACGAGCAATCAGCTCCGTGACCTTGAAGCCCGGAAGCTGGCCACCCTCACCCGGCTTGGCCCCCTGTGCGACCTTGATCTCCAGCTCACGACAGTTATTCAGATATTCCGCCGTCACACCGAAGCGGCCAGACGCCACCTGCTTGATGGCCGAAGACGCATTATCCCCGTTAGGCCGTGGCGTGGCACGGGCCGGGTCTTCACCGCCCTCACCGGAATCGGACTTTGCCCCGATACGGTTCATGGCGATGGCCAGCGTCTCATGTGCTTCCGGGCTCAATGCACCGAGAGAAATGCCCGGAGCGACCAGCCTGCGGCGAATCTGGGTGATGCCTTCCACATCATCCACATCGATTGACCGTGCGCTGGAGCGGAAATCCAGCAGGTCACGCAAGGCAACCGGCTCCTGTGCTTCCAGAGCGTCCGCATAACGGCGGAACAGTTTGTAGCTGTTGGCCTGTACGGCCGTCTGCAACATATGCACCGCACTGGCCGAGAAAGAGTGCGCTTCCCCACCCGGACGAATCTTGTACCGCCCCCCGATGGGCAGCGGGGACACATTGGCCGGCTGCCATGCCCGCTTATGCGCCTTGATGACATTCCGGGCGATACCGGGCAGGCCGATACCGGAAATACGGGAGGCCATGCCAGGGAAAAACTCCGCCACAAGTGCGCGGGACAGACCAATCGCCTCGAAATTATAACCACCACGATAGGCCGAAACGACCGAAATGCCAGCCTTGGACATGATCTTGAGCAGGCCCTTATCCACGGCCTTACGATACTGTTCCATGGCCTGACGCAGCGTCATTTTACCGAACAGCCCCCGATGGAGACGGTCTGCAATGCTCTGCTGGGCCAGCCACGGATTGACCGTGGACGCTCCCACACCGACCATCACGGCCAGACTGTGCACATCCAGCACATCCGAAGCCCGGACATTCACGGAGGTGAAGGTCCGCAGGCTGTGGTTGATGAGATGGACATGCACCGCTGCCACGGCCAGAACCATCGGCACGGCAGCACGGTCAACCGTACTCCGCTCATCCGTCAGGAAAAGATGGGTACAGCCACCCCGCACGGCGTCTTCCGCCTTCTGGCAGAGCTGTGTCAGGGCCGCCCGCATCCCTTCTTCTCCGGCTTCAACCGGGAAGGTGCAGTCGATGGTTTCACCCTGCCGACCACACATCTCCTGAAGACGGTTGAACTCACCATTAGTCAGGATGGGGCTGGCAAGCTGGAGAAGCTGGCACTGGCTGGCCTCCTCGGCAAGGATATTGCCCAGATTGCCCAGCCTCGTCACGAGGCTCATGGCCCGTGTTTCCCGCAGGCTGTCAATCGGCGGGTTGGTCACCTGACTGAAACCCTGCCGGAAATAATGGGACAGCCCCCGGTAATGGCGTGACAGCACCTGTAGGGGCGTATCATCCCCCATGGAAGCCAGAGCCTCACTGCCATTCTGCACCATCGGCTGAAGGGTGGCTTCCATATCCTCATAGGTCAGATTGACAGCCAACTGACGGCGGCGCAGGGATTCCGGGTCAATCCCTTCCGGTTCCGTCACCTGCGCCATCATGGGCCCGACATCCTCAATGCCGTCATTGATCCAGCCTTCGTAATCCTGCCGATTGATCAGCATGTCCAGCACGTCATGAGGCGTGTAGAAACGGCCTTCATCAAGGTCCAGCGCAAGGGTCTGCCCCGGCCCGAGCCGCCCACGCAGGGCAATGGCTTCATCGGGCACACGCACCATGCCTGTCTCGGACCCCACAATCAGCAGCCCGTCCTTCGTGATGCTGTAGCGCAGGGGGCGCAGACCGGCACGGTCCAGACCGGCAATGACCCAGCGCCCATCCGTCCCGCAGAGGGCTGCCGGACCATCCCACGGCTCAATGACGGCATTGCAGTAACGATAAAACGCCTTGGCCCGGTCAGACAGAGAGGAATTCGCCCCCGCCGCTGCGGGAATCAGGAGAGCCTTGGCGAAGGGAGCATTCCGCCCGGCGAAGGTCAGAAGCTCGAACACATTATCCAGTGCCGCCGTATCGGACCCCGCCACCTGCACGACAGGCTTGAGAGACTCCATATGCGCATCCAGAGCCGGGCTGCTCAGCCGTGTCTCATGCGCCCGCATCCAGTTGACGTTACCGGAAAGCGTGTTGATCTCCCCGTTATGGGCGATCTTGCGGAAAGGCTGGGCAAGCTTCCATTTCGGGAAGGTGTTGGTGGAATAACGCTGGTGATAGATGGCAAAGCGGGAAACAAACCGCTCATCCAGCAAATCAGGATAGAAATCCGTCAGGTTCTCGGCCAGAAACATGCCCTTATAAATGAGGGACCGGCAGGACAGGGAGCAAATATACAGCTCCACCTGCGCCCGTGTGGCTTCCTGTTCGATACGCCGACGGATGACATACAAGTCACGCTCCAGCGTTTCCTCGTCACTCCCCAGCGTGTTGCGGATCATGATCTGTTCGATCTCGGGGCGGGTCTCATTGGCCTTCTCGCCAATGCAGGCCGTATCGATCGGCACCTGACGCCAGCCATAAATGCCATAGCCAAAGCGCAGGATTTCCGTCTCAATGATCTGGCGGCAGCGTTCCTGTGCGGCAAGGTCCGTGCGGGGCAGGAAGACCATCCCGACAGAGATGCGCCCCTCAATCCTCAAATCACCCGCATTATGGATCGCATCCTCAAAGAAGTTCTGCGGGATTTCGACATGGATACCTGCCCCGTCACCCGTCTTGCCATCGGCATCAACGGCACCACGGTGCCAGATATTCCCCAGAGCCTCGATACCCGCCTGCACAACCGCACGGCTGGGTTTGCCATCCATCGCCGCCACAAGCCCCACACCGCAGGCATCATGCTCCTGCGTTGGGTCATACAGCCCTTCCAGCCGCTCAACATTGGCCTGATAGTTTTTCACGAAGTCCTGTGCCGTCTCCGGAGCGGATGTCATGTTCGTAGTTTCATTCATGGTGGACATCAGACACGCTCCTCAGCGGATGTTGCAGACCGGGCAGCCCCGGCAGACAGATGATTCATGATGGCATCGGCCGCTTCACGCCCATCACGGATGGCCCAGACGACAAGGCTCGCCCCCCGGACAATATCCCCACCGGCAAACACGCCCGGCAGGCTGGTTTCATAGCCGTTGCTGGACACATCCAGCGTCCCCCACCGTGTCACGGCAAGGTCTGGCTGCTGCCAGAGTTCCGGCAGGTTTTCCGGTTCAAAACCCAGTGCGCAGATGACCAGATCGGCTTTCAGCTCCCGTACGGTGTCTGTCTGCTCCACGGCACGGCGGCCTTCCGCATCAACGGCACCGAGACGCATCTCCCGCAGACGGACAGATTTCACACTATCATCCCCCAGAAAGGCTTCCGGCGTGACCATCCACTCAAAACGGGCCCCTTCCTCCTCGGCATTGAGGACTTCCTGACGGGAACCGGGCATGTTGTCACGGTCACGCCGATACGCACAGACGACATCCTTCGCCCCCTGCCGGATGGCCGTACGGACGCAGTCCATGGCGGTATCACCACCTCCCAGCACCACGACACGCTTGCCTTTCGCCGTCAGGGCCCCGGCGTCTTCTTCCGTCTGGGAAGATTTGAGGTAAGGCAAGGCCTCCACAACATTGGCCAGCCCGGCCCCCGGTCCCTTCACCTGTCTGGCCCGATAGACACCCGTAGCCAGAAAAACAGCATCATGCTTCTGGCGCAGTGCCTCCAGAGACAGGGCACCCTCACCATGACCGACAGACTGCCCCAGATGGAAGATGATCCCCTGTTCTTCCAGCAGCTTCCAGCGGCGTTCCACGACACTCTTATCCAGCTTGAAACCCGGAATACCGTACATCAGCAGCCCACCGGGCTTCTCCTGCCGCTCATAGACATGCACTTCATGCCCTGCGGCCCGCAGCCGTTCGGCACAAGCCAAACCAGCCGGACCAGACCCGACAATCCCCACGCTCTGCCCCGTTTCCTCGGCAGGCAGACGGGGCAGCACCCAGCCTTCCGAAAAGGCCGTCTCGGTGATGTAGCGTTCCACCGCCCCGATGGTCACACTCTTGAAGCCCGGACGGATGACGCAGTTTCCTTCGCAGAGACGGTCCTGCGGGCAGATGCGGCCACAGATTTCAGGAAAGCTGTTGGTGCTGGAGGACAGTTCATAGGCTTCCTTCAGCCGTCCTTCCGTTGTCAGGCGCAGCCATTCGGGGATGACATTACCCAGCGGACAATGAACCGTACAATATGGGATGCCGCACTGGGAGCAGCGTGATGACTGCTCCTGCGCTCGCTGTGGACTGAACCCGGCGTAAATCTCCCCAAAATCTTCCCGTCTCTCGGCAGCCGTGCGTTTGTCTGGAAGTTTCTGAGAGCAGTTTACGAACCGCAACATCTGTTCAGCCATTACGAAATATATCCTTGAATTGCCCACACCATATACATGCACCTGCCCTGAATAATGGGCAGAAGCCGCAGCTCTGTGGCTGGATCGCTCTGATAATCCTTATTACAGATACCAGCTTGCCTATAAAAAAATAGACAGCATCATTTACCAAATATCTCACCAATCATTCCAAAATTGCGACTGATTATCAGTCACAACTGTATAATTAAGACCGAAACGGACCATTTATGAGAAATATCCTTCTTCTCTGTGTTTTTTAAGAAAAATGCATTTTCTCTGTTGACGGGGAGCCCCCTACACCGTAGAAGCATCCTCACAGAGCTGAGGCGGCCTTCCGAAACGGAAAACAGCTTCCTCTCATAGCTTTATGCCCAGATGGCGGAATTGGTAGACGCGCAGGCTTCAGGTGCCTGTGTCCGCAAGGACGTGGAAGTTCGAGTCTTCTTCTGGGCACCAAGGCTTTCTCCTTACGAGGTTAAGGAGAAGTGTCCCCCTCAGAAAATCCGGTGAAATTATGAGCACTCCGCGCAACGCCATTCATCTTTATGAGGGCGACCTCCCGGACAATCTTGAGCTGGGCTCCACCATCGCCATTGATACCGAGACCATGGGTCTCAACCCGCACCGGGACCGACTCTGCCTCGTGCAGATTTCTTCCGGGGATGGTCAGGCTCATCTTGTGCAGTTTGTGCCGGAACATCTAGGTGGTCGTGGCTATGGCCACTGCCCCAACCTCAAGGCCCTGCTTCAGGATAGTTCCGTCACCAAACTGATGCATTTTGCACGCTTTGATGTCGCCGTGCTCCAGCATTATCTGGGCATCACGCTCAATTCCATCATCTGCACGAAAATTGCAGCCCGTCTTGTCTATACATTTACAGACAAGCACGGCCTTGCCTATCTCAGCCGGGAGCTGCTGGGAATTGACATGTCCAAGCAGCAGCAGAGCTCCGACTGGGGCAGTCCGACCCTGACAGAGGACCAGCTTCAGTATGCTGCGTCTGACGTGCTGCATCTTCATGCTCTCTGGAACAAGCTGGAAGCCATGCTCATCCGGGAAGGACGGCGTGACCTCGCCCAGAGCTGCTATGATTTCCTCCCAGCCCGTGCAAAGCTGGACCTTCTCGGCTATGATGTGTCGGATATCTTCGCCCATCGTGCCTGATAAAGTCGCTCCATGACCTCACAATCCCTTTCAATCGCCTGCCGTGCCCTCCAGACAGAACGGCAGGGGCTTGAGCAGCTTGAGGACGCCCTGCGTGGCCCCATGCAACAAGGGTTTGAAGCCGCACTGAATGCCATATTGGGCATGAAAGGCCGCCTCATCCTGACTGGAATGGGAAAGTCCGGTCATATCGGGCGCAAGATCAATGCGACACTGGCGTCCACGGGTACGCCATCCCTCTTTCTGCATCCTGCCGAAGCAGCCCATGGCGATCTCGGCATGGTGGAGGCAGATGACGTCATCCTCTACCTCTCCAATTCCGGCGAGACGAACGAACTGGCGCCGGTCCTGCTTCACGCTGCCCGCCTGAACCTGATGCAGATCGCCTTCACAACCAAGGCGACCTCCACCCTCGCGCAGTCTGTTCAGATTCCACTCATCATTCCGGCTGCGCCAGAGGCGTGCCCGATGGGACTGGCACCGACAACATCCTGTCTGCTCCAGCTTGCACTGGGAGATGCACTAGCCATCGCTCTGCTGGAGCGGCGGGGCTTCAATGCCCATGATTTCGGCTTGTTACATCCGGCGGGGACATTAGGGGCACAGCTGCGCCCTGTCAGCAACTTCATGCATACAGGCACCGACATGCCACTCGGGCGTGAAGACATGTCCCTACGGGCTGTAATTCTGGAAATCACCCGCAAGAGCTTCGGCTGTATCGGTATTCTTGATGATGAAGGCCGTCTCGCAGGGCTCATCAGCGATGGCGATCTCCGTCCAGCTCTGGATCGTGATCTCGACAACACCACAGCCGTGGAAATCATGAACCGCACGCCGCTGACAGGCACAGCAGACATGCGGGCACAGGATGTCCGGCATCTCATGAATGACCGTCCCGTCCCTGTGACCAGCCTGTTCATCATTGATGAAGCACGGCATCCGGTCGGTATTCTCCATCTTCATGATCTTCTGCGGGCGGGTCTTTCATGAACGGCTCCCAGCCCAAACGGGATGATTTCGATTCCGACCGTCTGGAGAAAACCCGCCAGCTGGACGCCATGCGGCAGGAAGCCATGTCACGGCGGCGGACACCTCCTTCTGCCGAGGCCATGGCCCGGCGGCGGCGTCTCCTCAAACGCGCCAAATGGGCTCTGCCCGGTTTTGCAGCCCTCCTGCTGGTCTCCGTGGCAGCATGGCCGGAGATTAATCATCTCATCCATCAGAACAGTGCTATTCTGGCCATCATGCGGCGTGCCCATACCGATAGCGGCATGATGGAACATGCCGCCTATCACGACATTGATGCCCATGACCGCCCCTACACCATCACGGCCCGCATCGCCCAACAGAATGAGCACAATCGCATCGACATGATCGAGCCGGAAGCGGACATCATGCTGCATAACCACCAATGGGTTCATGCCAGAGCCGATAACGGCATGTATCTCCAGCATGAGCAAACGCTGACACTGAATGGCCATGTCGTAATCTATCGCAGTGACGGCGTCCTTCTGAACAGCCCTTCCGCTGATATTGATCTCCCCCAACAGGTCATAGCCACGCATGACTGGGTGCATGCTGAAGGACCATTCGGAACACAGGATGCCGAAGGGGCCTTCATGGACCAGCAGACAAACACGCTCCAGTTTGTCGGTGCAGGCCGAACGAATCATTTTGAGGATTTATCACCCTCCCCCTCTTCTCCCACGGCGCCGAAAAGCCCATAAAGGAAGCATGATGCGTCTCCCTGTTTCTTTCCGCCCTCATGCTCTCCTCGTTGCTACCGGATGTCTGCTGGCCAGTGCCCTGACACCGTCCTCAGAGGCTGTTTCTGCTGAAAGCACGACTCTGGACCAGTCCCACGGGCAGGTCGTCCGTCTGTTCTGGAAGAAAGAGGAAATTTACGATCATAACCGCCAGACAGTCACTCTGACAGGCGGCGCCCGTGCCCAGCGGGGCGACATGACGGTCGATGCGGACAGGCTGGTCGGCTATCTACGTCCCAAAAAGAAACCAGCCGGTGCCACCACCACAGATGACGGCGGAGCCACTGGCGGTGGTGATGATATGGAGCTCTACCGGGTCGAGGCCTTCGGCCATGTCCATATCTACAATCTTCAAAATCAGGGCTGGGGCGATCACGGTCTGTATGACGTTGATAAGGACGTTGTACTCATGACTGGCAAGGCCATGAAATTCACCACCCCCCGTCAGCTCATGACAGCCCGTGATCTTGTGGAATATCACCCGCACACACGGGTCTCTGTTGGCTGGGGCGATGCCACCGTCAATACCAGTGACGGCAAGCGCATCACGGCTGACATTCTTCAGGCCATTGAGCTCTCCGATGCTCAGAAGGCCGCTAACAGGGCCAGCCAGACGGCAGAGGCCGGAAAATCCAAAAGCGGCAATCTGGACCGTGCCTATGGGTGGGGACACCTCGTCATCCGTACGGAACGGCAGACTGCGACAGGCGACCGTGGCGTCTATCTGGCCGGGCCAGAGCTGGCACGGCTGATCGGCCATGTGCGTGTCACACAGGGGCAGAACCAGAATAATGGGTCTCAGGCCATCGTAAATATGAAGACCGGCGTGTCTCATATGCTTTCAGGTTCAAGCGACCCTGTGCAGGGGCTGATCGTTCCCAACGAGACAGGCAAATAATCATGGCAGACAGTCAGGTCACGCAAGGGCTGGCAGCCCATGGCATTGCAAAAAGCTACAAAAAGCGGACGGTCGTTCATGATGTGTCCCTGCATGTGCAGCGTGGGGAAGCTGTTGGCCTTCTGGGGCCAAACGGTGCAGGGAAAACGACAAGCTTCTATATGATTGTCGGTCTCGTACAGGCCGACATGGGCAGCATTACACTGGATGGTGCCGACATCACTCCCCTGCCCATGTATCGCCGGGCACGGCTGGGAGTTGGCTATCTGCCGCAGGAGGCCAGCATCTTCCGTGGGCTGAATGTTGAGCAGAATATCCTCGTAGCGCTGGAAGCAGTCGAGAAGAACCGGGATAAACGTCAGGCCATGCTGGATGGCCTGCTTGCCGAGTTTGGCATCACCCGCCTGCGCCATTCCCCGGCTCTGGCTCTTTCAGGCGGTGAACGGCGCCGTCTTGAAATTGCCCGTGCTCTGGCAAGCCAGCCAAACTACATCCTGCTTGATGAACCTCTAGCCGGTATCGACCCCATCGCCGTCAGCGAAATTCGTGACCTCGTCTCCCATCTGAAAGATCGTGGCATCGGTGTGCTGATTACGGACCATAATGTCCGTGAAACGCTGGAAGTCATCGACCGGGCCTACATCCTTCATAGTGGTCGTGTCCTCATGGAAGGCACGCCAGAAGCGATTGTGGCCAATGAGGACGTACGCCGGGTCTATCTGGGAGAAAACTTCTCCCTGTAACGGGAGAACATTCGCCACAATCTACAGCTATCCATCCTTCATGAAGAACTGAAGGATGGGAGGAACTGCGTGAAAAAGGTGCTGTATCAGCTCTCCCGGTTCTGCCTGTATTTCACCTCGGTTCTGCCCGCACGGCCTATCGTCAATGAACTGGAAAACTGTTTCAGCATCCAGCTCAGTAGCCTACCCGAATCCCTCTGCGTGGGCGTGGTTGTCGGTTTTCTGCTGATACCTGTGGTCTGGATTGACAGATGCTACGGACGGAACCACCGGTCACGCACTCCCGCCAGTCTGCAAAACCCTTCATAACAGGAGAGGCCCCGCTTATTGCAGGAAAGTCGGCACCATATCCTGCTCAAGGATGGCATCCACGGCACTATCCTCATCCTCGGCAATGCCAACAGGAGTCCCATCCGCCGCATGAATGGCCACCAGCGTAGCCCCCTCATGCGTGATGGTCCGGAAATAGGCCACTTCCTTCATGCCCCAGTCCCGCAGCTCCGCCCCTGTCATGGAGCGGGCACGGCTCTGCACGTCCTCTGCCCGCTCATGACGGGCAGAGAGGTTGCGTTCATTATTCCCGGCCAAAAGGCTCCTCCTCGGTAACGGGAGAAAGATCACGGGCCAGTTCCACATCACGAGCTGGTGGAGCGGGTGGCCGCATGGCACCGCCAGAGCTGCCCTGCTGGATGGCGATATGCTTCACACGCACCTCCGGTTCCGGGCGATGGAGGTCAATATGCAGCAGGCCATTATCCAGCCATGCTCCGGCAATCTCGATCCCTTCCGCCAGCACGAAAGCCTTATGAAACTGCCGTGCAGCAATCCCACGATGCAGGAAGACACGCCCCTGCGTATCGTCCGCCTGCCGACCACGGATCACAAGCTGGTTGTCCTCCTGCGTGATCTGGAGGTCATCCATGACAAACCCGGCCACGGCCAGCGTGATGCGCAGAGCCGTGCGGCTCAGCTGTTCAATATTGTAGGGTGGGTACCCGTCTGATGCTGTTTTTGATGCCCGTTCAAGCATTTGTTCCAGATGATCGAACCCCAGAAACATAGGGGATGTAAAAAGGCGTCCAGATGACGACATGACGTTACAATGCCTCCTCCGGGAGCGAGACGTGAATACAGGCAGGCGACCCTCATAAGGCATCGCCCGCACCGGGAGATATGAGGGCACCATCCCCCCGATACAAGGGGCTGGAATTACCCATCACCAGCCGCTAACATGTCTGCCATGAAAAATTTAGAGTTTCTCGACCGGCTTGATGACATCGCCCCGACATCAATCCTTGTCGCTCCCCAGCCCGTACTGAGCCAGGTGGCTCACGAAGTCCGCCCGGAAGACATGGCCGCCATCCGTGAGGCCCTACCGGGCATGTTCTCCGCCATGTACAAGGCCCCTGGCATTGGGCTGGCCGCCCCGCAGGTAGGGCTCAGCCAGCGTTTCGTACTGGTCGATGTTGCTCGTGAGGATGAGCCCCGCAACCCGATGGTGCTCATCAACCCGGAGATCATCGATTCCTCCGAGACACTGGCCGCGCGGGAGGAAGGCTGTCTCTCCCTGCCCAACCAGTACGCCGAGGTTATCCGACCAGAATCCATCCGTGTTCGCTATCGTGATCTGGATGGCCAAACCATTGAGCAGGAAGCCTCCGACCTTCTGGCAACCTGCATTCAGCATGAGATCGACCATCTTGATGGCATCCTGTTTGTTGATCATCTCTCATCCCTGAAGCGCAACATGATCATGCGGCGTCTTGCCAAGGAACAGAAGCGGAGACGGTAAGTACATGCGCCTCATTTTCATGGGTTCGCCGGACTTTTCCGTTCCGGCCCTTCATGGCCTGATTGAAGCCGGTCATGAAGTTGTTGCCGTTTATACCCAGCCTCCCCGCCCGGCAGGCCGGGGCAAGGCCCTGCGGCGGCAGCCCGTGCATGAGGCCGCTGATGCGCTTGGCATCCCCGTGCGAACACCGGAAAAACTCCGTCATAATGACGAAGAACTGGCATTCTTTCAGGGCTTGCAGGCCGATGCTGCCGTTGTCGCCGCTTATGGCCTCATCCTGCCCGAAACCATTTTGAAAGCCCCACGGCTTGGCTGCCTGAACATTCATGCCAGCCTCCTCCCCCGCTGGCGGGGCGCCTCCCCCATCCAGTCCGCCATCCGGGCGGGCGATGCGGAAAGTGGCGTCTGCATCATGCAGATGGATAAGGGGCTTGATACGGGTGCCGTCATCCTCTCCGAGGCTACGCCCATCACACCCTCCGACACGGCAGGCAGCCTGCATGACAGGCTCGCAGAGATCGGTGCCCGTCTGGTCGCCCGTGCCCTGAAAGAACAACCCACTCCCGTGCCACAGGATGATTCCCAAAGCTGCTACGCCCCTCGGCTGGAGCGCAAGGATGGGCAAATCGACTGGACCCGTTCTGCCGTGGAGATCGAACGTCAGATACGGGCCTTCATTCCATGGCCGGGAAGTTACACCCTGCTGGATGGACAGACCTACCGCATCGGTGCTGTCAGCCTTCCTGATGACGCAAACACCACCGCCCTCATGGCAGAGTCACCGGCTCCGGGTACCGTGCTGGATGACAGGCTGACCATTGCCTGCGGCACGGGCTGCCTGCGGATTGAGTACATCCAGAAACCGGGCCGGGCCATGATGGAACGGGATGCCTTCCTCCGTGGGACGAAACTGACCGAAGGGATGCGCCTTGACTGACGCCGCCCCACCCGGAATCAGCCGCTGGGCCATTCGCATCGAGTTTGACGGGCGTCCTTATGTCGGCTGGCAACGCCAGAAAAGTGGCCTCTCCGTCCAGCAGCTTATTGAAGAAGCCGCTGAACATCTCACGCAGGGGCGCAAGGTCAGCAGCGTGACAGCGGGGCGGACCGATTCAGGCGTTCATGCTGCCGGGCTGGTGGCCCATCTGGACTTCCCGGACGATGCCCCTCTGACCCGCAAGGCCGTGCGGGATGCCATCGGCTATCACCTGAAGCCCCATCCCATTTCCATTCTGGAAGCCGCCCCGGCTCCTGAAGGCTGGAATGCCCGCTTCTCCGCCACATGGCGGCGCTACCGCTATACCATCCTCAACCGCCCGGCCCGTCCGGCCATGCAGGAAGGGTTCGTCTGGCATATCCGTGCCCCACTGGATATTGAGGCCATGCAAAAAGGCGCCAACCATCTGCTGGGCGGGCATGACTTCACCTCCTTCCGGGCGGCAGCCTGTCAGGCCCGTGATGCCCTGCGGACACTGGATGAACTCACCATCACCCGCTCCGGTGAGTATGTGTATGTGGATGTGCAGGCCCGGTCTTTCCTGCATCATCAGGTCCGCAACATGGTCGGGACGCTGGCACTGGTCGGCCATCACCAATGGCACCCCGACCGTGTGAAAGACGCACTGGAAGCCCGTGACCGCTGCAAAGCTGGCCCCACTGCTCCCCCCGATGGACTATGCCTGATGGATGTCGGCTACCCGGATGATCCTTTCCGGTCATAATCGCCACTGAAATTATATGATCCGGACTGACTTCGGATTCATGTTACTGTTTTTCCAGAACGCACAGCCCGCCAGACGGTTCACGATGTCAGGGGGCAAAATGAGCGGGTGCCTCTGGGGCTCCACTTTCGGGGCGATCTCGTGCAATCCCGGCGTTTCCAATGCCCCGTCATAAGCGGTTGGCGGCTCATAACGGACATTATCCATATCATAGGTAGCGGACGGAACATTCAGCTCTTTCTCCAGCAGACGCATGACGGACAAAGGCCTGGTCACCAGACTGTCATAATCAACCAGCACGAGCTTGGATGAAAACTGCCCAAAAAACGCCTCCTGCAACGCCTGATACGCAAAACCGAAAGCCCCGGCAGGAGAGAGCAGGTAATTCACCCGCAGATGGAGCGTAGCCCGATGTTCTATGGGCACGAGATAGGAAGACAGGGTCGGGTCACGGCCAATGATGCGTTCAAAGGAATTAATGACCCAGACAGGGTCACGCACGCAGCAGATCACTTTTGCATCAGGATAGAGATAATCCAGCAACTGAAGTTTGCTGCACCATGCCCGGTTATTGTCAATAATCAGATTCGGCCTTGATGATATGTCATGATAAGTATCCATCGTCTTTTTAAGAAGATTGACAACCTTATCATCAGTAAATTCTGTTTTATACTCACCCTCTGAAATAACAGAAAGCATCTTTGTCATAAGAGAACAGACGGGTGTCGAATATGGATCGCAGTAAATATCAGGATGTTGCCCTAACAAGACACTAAGAAGGGTGCTTCCTGATCGAGGCAGGCCGGATATGAAATGAAAATTTCGAGACATTTACACGCTTCCCGACCCTATTCAGAGATTTCAATTTGAATTTCATGAGTATGTGTCATTATTGCCACTGTCAACTTAAAAAGATTGTAAAAAATTATTTATTATCTCCTCATTCCCCTTCTCGCCCGGAACATGCCCTTTCCCTGACGACAGAGCAGTAAAAACATCCTAAACTTTCCCCTCGGGCCATGCTGTCTCCTAGAGGGAGGGACGTTTTTTGACTGACACGCTGAATGACGGTGCCATCACGATTCTGGGTGATCTGCTGCTGGACCAGTACATCACCGGAGACGTCACCCGTATCTCGCCGGAAGCTCCCGTTCCTGTCCTGTTGAGCAGCCATCAGCGTTCCACGCCCGGCGGAGCCGCCAATGTCGCCGTGAATGTCGCCGCCCTCGGTCATCCAGTCCATCTGATTGGTGTGGTCGGCGCCGATCAGGCCGCCGATACACTCCGGCAAACTCTGTCCATCTGGAAGGACATCCGGCTTGATGGTCTGGTCGAAGACTCTGGTTGGACGACCATCACAAAAACCCGTGTCCTCAGCGGGCGGCAGCAGATTGTCCGGCTGGATAATGAGAAACTCACCCCCTTCTCCCAGATCACTGAAGACGCCCTCATCGCTTCCACCATCAGGGCGCTGGAAACGAGCCACATCCTCATCTGTTCCGACTATGCCAAAGGTGTCCTGTCTGACCGGGTGCTGAAAACCGTCATTAAGGCCGCCCGTGCCCGTAACATTCCCGTTCTGGTGGACCCTAAACGGGCTGACCTTTCCGCCTATCGGGGAGCCAGCCTGCTGACGCCCAACCGGCAGGAGCTCAGCAAGGCCCTTACCGCTGCCGGCCTTGCCAATCCCACTGGCACTTCATGGACCCTGACGGATGATGCCGAAGTGGAACAGGCCTGCACAGCCATCGCTCCCCTCACTGGCAGCGATATTCTTCTGACCCGCTCTGAAAAAGGAATGACCCTCTGGCAGCAGAAAGCCGCCCCACTGCATTGCCGGGCTCATCCTTCCGAGGTTTATGACGTGTCTGGGGCAGGCGATACCGTCATCGCCACGATCGCCTGTGCGTTGGCCAGTGGCCGCTCACTGGCCAGCGCCGTAACCATGGCCACCACAGCCGCCGCCATTGCTGTCAGCAAGCTGGGTACAGCCTTTGTCACTCGTGACGAACTGCACCAGAAGTTATTGGAAGAAATTGCCGATAATGGAGCCTGCCTTCCCCTGCCCGATGCCTGCGCCATTGTGGAGAACTGGAAACGGCATGGAGCCTCTGTCGTGCTGACCAATGGCTGCTTCGACCTGCTCCATCCCGGCCATGTCTCGCTCATCCAGTTTGCGGCCAGTCAGGGAGACAAGTTGATCGTAGCCCTCAATACCGATGCTTCCATCAAACGCCTGAAAGGTCCACGCCGCCCTCTCCAGAGTGAACAGGCCCGTGCCACGGTCATCCGTGCCCTGCGCCATGTTGATCTGGTTGTCTTATTCGATGAAGACACGCCACTGAACATCATTTCCGCTCTGAAACCGCATGTTCTCGTCAAAGGAGCCGATTACCGAGAGGATGAAGTAGTTGGTGGGGACATCGTCAGGGAGCATGGCGGGCGGGTCTGCCTTGCGCCTCTACTGAACGGGCATTCCACGAGCCGCATCGTGCAGACCATGGATGACAGCCACCCCGAAAAGGACGCCTCGCAATGACATACAGACAAACATGGCAGGACTGGCTTCTCCAGAGGGCTCTCCCCCTCTGGGCTCAGGCCGGGTTTGATAAAGAGGCTGGTCTCTATCACGAACGACTGACCTTTGAAGCCACTCCCATCGCCCTGCCACACCGCCGCCTGATGGTGCAGGCCCGGCAGATTGCCACATACTGTCAGGCAGCTCTGAACGGCCATTATGATGCTGGGGAACAGGCCCTGACGGTGCTGGACCATGTCACACGGTTCTATCATCAGGCTGATGACAGTCCGGGCTGGGTTTTTGCCCTTGGGCCAGACCAGAAGCCTTCCGACACAAAGCGGGACCTGTATGGCCACGCTTTCATCCTCTTTGCTCATGGATGGGCCTATCGGCTTTCCAGCAATCCGGACCTGCTCCATAAGGCTGAAGAAACACTGGCCGAAATTGACACCATCTTCCCCTCCACCCATGGCGGATACCGGGATGCCATCCCGACCACGTCAGACCGGCATTCCCAGAACCCACACATGCATCTGCTGGAAGCCTGCCTGACACTTTTTGAAGTTTCTGGCCGGGAGGTTTTTCTCAGCCATGCGGACTCTATCCTGAATCTGGCCCTGCATTCATTCATCCCAGCCGGAACAAATGCCCTGCTAGAATTCTTCACGCCAGACTGGCAACCGGAACAGCCTGCGGGGCAGAATCGTGTCGAACCCGGCCATCAGGCGGAATGGTGCTGGCTTCTGGGCGAATATCTCCGTCTGGCACCAGAGGGACAACACGCTACCGCTGCTCGCAAAGCACAAAGCGACCTTTATGCCCGCCTTCAGGAAACCACCGCTCCCTACCCGCTCCTGCCTGATGCCCTGCTGGATGATGGGTCAATACTGGAAGCCTCAACACGCATCTGGCCCCAGACAGAAATGATGCGCCTGCTTGCCCAACACGCCCCGGCCAATCATCAGCCCCGACAGGAACAGCTTGCAACGATGAGCCAGCTTTTCTTCACCCATTACACCCCAACCTCGCTCAAGGGCGGCTGGATCGACCGGCTGGACGATCAGGGAAAAACAGCTACGGACCACATGCCCGCCAGCAGCCTCTATCACATCTATAGTGCTGGACAGGTCATTCTGGGAGCGCCCTCATAAGGCGTTCTACCATCACACAGAAAAGCGGCCATCCCCGGCGAGGTCCCGGCGACTGCGCTCCAGCTCCACAGCATAGCAGCGCAGCGTGTGCCGCTCGCTCAACTGCCCAACGAGCTGCCGGGACTGTCGATCTTCCACCACGGCCAACACATCAGCCTCTGCCTCGGCGAACAAATCGGCTGCTTCACGAATGGTCATCTGTGGCTCCAGCATGACATCCCGATAACAGGCCAGACTGGAGACAGGCCGGTCACTCGCAGAGGCTGCCGTGATCTCGGAAACCAGAGCAATCCCCTGATAGCGGCCTTCCTCATCCACCAGTACGAGGCGTTCCTCAATACCTAGCGTGAGCTGCCCTTGGGCCTGCCGAATGGTCATGTCTGCCGGGAAACTGCGTACCTGCGCCCGCATCAATTTCTGCACGGTCAGAGCACGGAGGCCACCCACATCCACTGCGGACCGGATCGTCTCACCCCGCAAGTGGAAACGCCATGTCGCAAAATTATAGCCAAACAGTCGCCTGACCGTCAGCAAAGATAGAGTAGCGGACAACACCACGGCACTACTCAGTGTCATAATGCCCGTCATTTCCAACACCATGCAGATCATGGTCATGGGACCGCCAATGATGGCCGTTGCCATCGCCACCATGCCCAATATCGAACAGATATACAGGTCTGCCGGGGCCAGCCCATAAGGAGCCAGCAAAGCCCCGAAGCCCTCACCCGCCAGAACACCCAGAAACAACGAGGCAAAAAACAGACCTCCTCGGAATCCCGACCCGATGGAAAGGCAGGAAGCCACAGCCTTGAGCAAAAGGAGCAGCAGAGCCACAGAAGGCACAACCTGCCCCGTCAGCACCAACCCAACCCCACCATGCCCCGCCGACAGCACTGAAGGGAAGGACGCCGCCAGACAGGCCACGAGCAAGCCTCCCAGAACAGGCCGCAACCAGACAGGCACAGGCAGCTTCTGAAACACAGCCTGCGTCTGCGTCACACAATACATGATGACGATGGCCGTAAGAGCGCACAGAATAGCCAGTAAACCAACACCCGGCACAGCACTCCAACCCATATGCCAGCCCGTCATCAGGGATGGCAGACCGCCATCCATCTGCGTAAGATGCCGCACCCCCAGCCCCGCCATGGCCGCCAGAGCAATGGGAAACAGATTGGCGAGGCTGTACGTTCCCAACACCAGCTCAAACGCATAGAACGCCCCAGCTATGGGCGCATCAAACCCGGCACTGACAGCCCCTGCGGCTCCGGCTCCCACCAGAATCCGCATATCCTCCCGCCGGACATGGAAGACCCTCCCCAGCCATGAGCCGAACGCCGCAGATATCTGCACATAGCCTGCCTCCAACCCGATGGAAGCCCCTACCCCGTTGGAAAGAACCGTCTGTAAGGCAAGGCTAATACTATCCCGCACAGACATGCGGCCCCCATGCAGGGCGTTAGCCTCCACCGGGTCTACCGGGCGGCGTTTCATCCAGCGCCGCAGAAAGGCTCCCAGCAGCCCCACAGCCAGACCACCACCACCCAGCACCAGCAGGCACCGCCATAGCGGCAAGGCAGGCAGTTCCGACAGGTGTCCGCCATTATACAGGCCATAGAACAAGACATGCAGGGCAAGGGTAACGGTATTGATCAGAAGGACGCAGCACCCTGCCAGCCCTCCCGTCACAAGAGCCAGAAGGAACAGCCCCAGCCCATCACGGCGGACAAAAGCCCGCAACCCTGAAGGTGCGAGCCATGTTGTTCGTTTTGTCTCGGAAAACGTGTCTCTCAAGCCGATGGCTCAGACACCAAAACGCTGCATGAAATCCTGATAGACCTGCGTCAGCTGTTCCACGGAGGTCAGGGAAACATGCTCATCACGCTTGTGCATGGTAGCCCCCACAAGCCCGAACTCAGCCACAGGGCAGCAATGAGTGATAAAGCGGGCATCAGACGTACCGCCGCCTGTATCCAGCTTCGGCTTCCGTCCTGTCACAGCCTCCACGGCCTGAGACAGCTGCTCCACCTCAGTGCCCGGTTCTGTCAGGAAAGATTCCCCACTGACGGCAACATCCATGTCGGCATCAGGTGCGTGGCAGGCCACGACATCTTCAATCCAGTTACGCAGGCTGTCGCTTGTATGGAGATCATTGAAACGGATATTCACCCGTGCCTGTGCCGTTGCCGGAATCACGTTGGTGGCCGGATTCCCGACATCCACACTTGTGATCTGTAGGGATGATGGCGCAAACCACTCGCTGCCCTGATCCAGCGTGCGGGCTGTCAGGTCATGCAGGATTGGTACAAGGCGATGGATGGGATTATCTGCCAGATGGGGATAGGCCACATGCCCCTGTACCCCTTTGACGGTAATCACCACATTCATGCTGCCCCGGCGGCCAATCTTGATGACATCGCCCATTTCGGCCGGGTTTGTCGGCTCGCCCAAAAGGCAGAAATCAGGGGCTTCACCCCGTTCCTTCATCCATTCCAGCACGGACTTCGTGCCGTAACGGGCTGGACCTTCTTCATCACCCGTGATGAGAAAGGCCAGACTGCCCTTCAGCGGTCCGGCCTCCAGTCGGCGGGCTACGGCAGCCAGAGCAGCGGCGACACCGCCCTTCATATCTGCCGTACCACGCCCGTAAATATGCCCATCCCGAATTTCACCGGCAAACGGGTCGCAGCTCCAGCCCTCACCGGGGGGGACAACGTCCGTATGACCTGCAAAACAGAGACAGGGACTGCCCTGCCCCAGACGGGCGTACAGATTGGGCGTCTGTTCACCCTCCGGGCCAAAGGCAAGGCGTGTCACCTCAAAACCCATCATTTCCAGCGACCGGGCCACAACGCTCAGGGCCCCATCATCCGCTGGGGTAACGGAACGGCACCGCAGAAGGTCCTGCAACAGGGCAACCGGATCAGATGGAAATGATGGATTGGTCATGAGGTCACTCAGTCACGCAGCAGCTCGTTAATGGACGTCTTGGAGCGTGTACGCTCATCAACACGCTTGACGATCACAGCGCAGGCCAGAGACGGCCCGCCCGGTGTCTTCGGCGGCAGAGTACCCGGCACAACCACGGAATAGGCCGGCACACGGCCCATATGGATTTCACCCGTCGTGCGATCCACGATCTTGGTGGAAGCCCCAAGGAACACACCCATGGAAAGGACAGAACCACGCTCCACGACCACGCCTTCAGCCACTTCAGAACGAGCACCGATGAAGCAGTCATCCCCGATGATGACAGGAGCAGCCTGAAGCGGCTCCAGCACGCCACCAATCCCGGCGCCACCGCTGATATGGCAGTTCTTGCCGATCTGCGCACAGGAGCCAACCGTGGCCCATGTATCAATCATGGTACCGCTTTCGACACGGGCACCCAAATTGACGAAGCTCGGCATCAGCACAACACCCGGTGCGATGTAAGCGGAACGGCGGACAACAGCCCCCGGAACGGCCCGGAAACCAGCCTTGTCGAACTCGGCCTTGCCCCAGCCAGCAAATTTCAGCGGCACCTTATCAAAGCCCGGAGCCCCACCGCAGCCATTGGCCATTGGCTCAGACTCATACAGACGGAAGGACATCAGAACGGCCTTCTTCAGCCATTCATATACCACACGGCCATCTTCCTTCTGCTCGGCAACACGGAATGTCCCGTTATCCAGCCCAGCCAGAGCCGCTTCCACAACATCACGAGCCTGACCCTGCGTCTGCGGGGAAAGGCTGGCACGATCTTCCCAAAGGGTTTCAATCTGCTTGCGAAGCTCTGCGTGATCCATAAAACGCTCCTTAATTCTTAAACCACAATCTGGGCAGGCGAGCCTGCCCTACAACTCAGTCCGCTTTGATGAGCGTACCCTGCCCTGCCTTGGTAAACAGCTCCAGCAGGCAAGTATGAGGCACCCGGCCATCCAGAATGACGGCCGCCTTGGCTCCGGCCTGCACGGCCTTGAGGCATGTTTCCACCTTGGGGATCATACCGCCCGTGATGTGTCCTTCCCGGATGAGACGGCGGGCTTCTTCTGCCGTCAGTTCCTCAATGCGCTGGCCGTTCTCGTCCAGCACACCGGGAACATCCGTCAGCATCAGCAGGCGGGAGGCCCGCACGGCCCCGGCAACGGCACCGGCAGCGGTATCAGCATTGATGTTGTAAATCTCGCCTTCATCCCCGGCACCCAGCGGTGCCACGACCGGGATCAGGCCAGCCCCAAGAAGCGCATAGAGCACACGGGGATCAACCCGCTCCGGCTTGCCGACAAAGCCGAGATCAACCGCTTCGCTCTCATTCTCATCTGTCCGATGGTAATGAACGAGACGGCTCGCCTGAATCAGACGCCCGTCACGGCCGGAAATCCCCACAGCCAGAGCACCAGCATGACTGATGAGGTCCGCTACCTGCTTGTTGACCGTACCGGACAGGACCATCTCGATCACATCGATCATTTCACGGTCCGTGACACGCAGCCCGTCAATGAAACGGGATTCAACACCCAGCCGCTTCATCATGCTGTTGATCTGCGGGCCACCACCATGCACCACGATCGGGTTGATGCCCACCAGTTTGAGCAGAGCAATGTCACGACCGAATGTCGCAGCAAGGCTGTTCTCGACCATCGCATGACCACCGTACTTCACCACGATGGTATCACCGGCATAGCGGCGCAGATAAGGCAGTGCACCCGCCAGAACAGCGGCCTGCTGCTGATCGCTCAGACTGTCAGGGGCCAGAAAGTCTTCTGGAAGGGGCATGGAGGGAGACTTAGGAGAAGACATGGCCATTCACTCTACAGAAAAACTTTTCAGGACCGATCACTGGCAGGCTCAGCGAAGCGCGCCATTATGCCACGCAGCTCGGCAATACCCAATGAGGTCGTGCTACTTGTTGCCACAATGTGCGGGAAAGCGGCCGCATGGGTCCTCGCCAGCGCTTCCACTTCCTTCTGACGACCGCCCAGAGCGGACGCCGACAGGGCATCACATTTTGTCAGCACGATCTGGAACACAACGGCTGCTTTATCCAGCAGGTCGCAGACTTCCTTATCAGATGCTTTGAGACCAACCCGCCCATCAATCAGCAAGATCACACGGGCCAGATTGGGACGCCCCCGCAGATAGGCGAACATTGTCCGCTGCCAGTCTTCCTTCACGGCCTTAGAGGCTTTGGCGAAGCCATAACCCGGCATATCCACAAGGGAGAGCCGCCCGCCCAGATTGAAGAAATTGAGCTGCTTGGTCCGCCCCGGCTCGGAAGACGCACGGGCCAGTGCCTTACGGCCCGTCAGCGCATTGATGATGCTGGACTTGCCCACATTAGAGCGCCCTGCAAACGCAATCTCTGCCCGATCCGGCGGTGGAAGCTGCTCGATGGCCTGCGCCCCGAAAAAGAAGTCACAGGGGCCAGCAAAAAGCTTACGGCCTTCCTCCAGCTCATCCTCACTGGGGAGGACTGTCTGCATCAGCTGCATCATGAACCTTTCTTCTTGGGGGCCGTCTTGCGAGGGGACTTACCCTTACGGCCCATCAGCGGCACGGGCAGGCTGGTACGGCGCTCAATGTAATGCTGCTGAAGGAAGGTCAGCACGTTGTTCCATGTGTAATAAACCAGCAGACCGGCCGGGAAGCTGGACATCACGAAGACATACACGATTGGCATGAACTGCATGATGCGGGCCTGAGCCGGGTCCATGTTGACCATGCTGTGCTTCTGAAGCAGCCAGAAGGTGATACCCAGCGCCGCCCCCCAGATGCTGAGATGCAGGAAGGAGAAGATATGCGTGGGGTCAAACGGCAGCAGCCCGAACAGGTTAAACAGGTTTGTCGGGTCCGGCACGGACAGGTCCCTGATCCAGCCGAAGAAAGGCGCATGACGCTCATCAATGCTGAGATTGAGCATCTTATACAGGCAGAAGAAGATCGGTGCCTGAATGAGCATCGGCAGGCATCCCCCTGCCGGGTTGATCTGTTCTTCCTTATAAAGAGCCATGACCTTCTGGTTCATGGTCATCGGATCATCTTTGAACCGCTCCCGAATCTCCGTCACTTTCGGGGCGATCATGCGCATACGAGCCGCAGACTGCGCCGCCTTGGAAGCCAGCGGAAACAGAAGAATCTTGACGATCAGCGTCATGGCCATCAGCCCAAGGCCGAAATTGCCGATATGCGCATAGAGCCAGTGCAGCAGGAACAGGATCGGCTTCGTCAGGAAGCTGAACCAACCGAAGTCAATGCTATCATCAAAACGGGGCAGACCCAGCTTGCGGCCATAATAACGCAGCAGACCCGGCTCCTTGGCCCCAGCAAACAGGTAGCTCCCCTGTCCTAGACGAGCGCCATCCTGAATGACCTGCGGCTCCTGCGATGTGAAGGTCACACGGTAAGACCCGCCACCCTCTGGCACATAGCTGTAACGGATACGGACATCAGAAGCAGCATCAGCGCCAACGGCTGTAAGCCAGTATTTGTCCGTAATACCGCCCCAGCCGCCTTTGCCGCTGTCGGTCCATGATACATGATCCGGCCCGTTGCCGTCCGTCCGCAGGGACTTGTACCCCTTGTCCGCCAGCTTGCCGTTGATGACACCAATCGGCCCCTCATACGCCGTGAAAGACCCGGTATCCTCCGGCAGGTAATCACGCTGCACACGCTGGAATGGATAGAGAGACACAGGCTGGCCAGAATGGTTTTCCACCTCCTGCCGCACCGTCACCATATAATGGTGATCCTGCGCCAGATGGATGATGAAGCGGACACCGGCCCCGTTATCCCAATGCAGGGTCACGGGTGTTTCCGGTGTCAGGCCGGCCTGATCGCCTTCCACCTGCCAAAGTGAGCGTTCATTCGGCAGGCGGGTCGTGAAACCGGATGCATTTTCCCAGCCCAGAACCAGATAGTTCGGCTTTTCACTGCCAGCTTTGTCCAGCAGACGGACTAACGGACTATCCTTGGCGATGGTCTCACGGTAGCGGGTCAGCTCCAGATCATCCAGCCGTGCCCCACGAAGATTGAAAGAGCCCTGAACATCAGCAGATGCAACCTTCAGTCGATGCTCCGCATGATCGTCAGCTTCCTCAGCAGCCCCCGCAGAAACAGGCGCAGCAGCCGGAGCCGCCTGCGTAACAGCCGCTGGAGCTGGATTCTGCGCCTCTACAGGTTTGTGCCTGTCGGGAGGCAGAAAGAAATTGAAGCCGATCAGGATCAGGGCCGACAGGGCGACGGCCAGAATAATACGTTTGCTACTTTCCATCGGGCTGGAGCCGCTCTTTCTTCATTCTGGAAGGGTAGTTTGCCCCTTCAGTGGCGTAAAATCATTCCCAAAACAATAGCCACGCCATTTTTTTTACGTTTCACCCGATGAATCAGGCGGAGATCAGGGGGGATAATCCACCCCTCCCGGGTTAAAAGGATGGCATCTGCAAATCCGGCAAAGCGTCAGCCACCCTCCCCGAAACGGGCCATGTCGGCGGATCGCTTCCTCACCATAGGCACTACAGCTAGGATGAAACCGGCACTGCCGCCCCATGAGTGGACTGAGACATAGACGATAGAGCTTGATGAGCCCCAGCAGACATAAGGAAAGCAGCGCTTCTGCCGCTTTCACTCTGCCCCCTTCTCAAGGGCATGCAAAACTTTGCGCACGTCATTTTTCAGAAGGGGGAAAGGCCGCTTTCTGGTCGCGGCACGTCCTATCAGGACGAGATCACCCGAGGAAGGGCATCCTTCCTCCTTCACCACCAGCCGGAGGGCTTCCCGCAGGCGGCGGCGTGTACGGTTGCGTATGACGGAATTACCAACCTTTTTGGTCACGGTAAAACCGGCCCGTACTGTCATGTCCCCCTGCTCCAGCAATACCTGACCGATCAGCCCGGGAGACACAACCTTATGGCCCTTGCGGGCCACACGCAGAAACTGCGACCGCTTCTGCAGGCGGTCAGGCTGTTTCATGCTCAGGCGGAGAGCTTCTTACGGCCCTTGGCACGGCGGTTTGCCAGCACGCGGCGGCCACCAACAGTAGCGGAACGTGTGCGGAAGCCGTGGCGACGCTTACGAACCAGACGGGAAGGCTGATATGTGCGCTTCATCTTTTCAATCCTCTAATCTTAACAACACGCCCCGCAGAGCATGTATCAGAACAGGACGCACCCAGTAACGCCCCTCCACTTAGGGAGTGGCTTTTAAGGGGATGGCCCTGTCCTGTCAATCCTGCAATTCCATCCGAATGGCGCAGGACATGGGGGTTCCGCCTGCGTACCGTTCAGGCGTCTTTCTTTTCAATCAACTCAATCTTATAGCCATCAGGGTCCTGTACGAAGGCAATGACAATCCCCGTATTGCCCATCGGCCCGGCCTCACGCGTGACACGCCCGCCACCCTGACGGACCGTATCAACCGCAGCGGCAACGTCCCGCACACCCACGGCAAAATGGCCAAAGCCTGTCCCGTGCGTGTAATCCTCGGTCTGGTCCCAGTTATAGGTGAGTTCGATCTCACCCTCACCCCGGGCATTGCCTTCATAGCCAATATAAACCAGCGTGAAACGCCCTTCCGGCACTTCCAGACGGCGCAGCTCACGCATTCCCAGCAGACGATAAAATGTCAGGCTACGATCAAGGTCCCGCACACGAACCATCGTATGAAGATAGATGCTCATATGTCTTTCTTCCTTTTATCAGAAATGGAATCCGGCTTCAGCCCATAGAGAAACAGCCCCAGACGGTCCGCCTCTTTTATACAGCGATCCGCATCCATGACCAAGGTGAGCTGTGATGGAAAGGCTATACCTCTCACACCAGCTTCCGCCGCCTTCAACACCGTGACCGGGCCAATGGCCGGCATGTCGGCCCTCAGCTCCTGCCCTGCCTTGGGCATCTTGACGAGCACACCGCCCGCCCCTTCCTGCTTCAGGTCACCACAACGCCGCAGCATGGCATCTGTGCCTTCCAACGCTTCAACGGCCAGTGTCAGGCCATTTTGCACGACACAGCCCTGCCCTATATCCAGCGGCCCCATAACCGAGAGAATATGCACGGCCCTCTGAATATCCGCCAGAGCTTGCCTGTCCGGCCTTACCCGGCCCCATGGGCCATAACGGTTTTCATCTGCCAAGAGAAACTCATGCGCCCCTCGAACACGAAAACCTTCTTCCTCCAGAAGGCGCACAATAGCAGCAAGAAGGCCATCATCCCCGGCAAAAATGGCACGACCAAGACGAGCAAGCAGGCGCACGCCCTCAGCATCCGGCCTCAGGGCCCGCCATGACGGGCGCCGGACAGGGCCGATGAGCACAAGCTCACGACATCCATGTGCTCGCAGCGCCTTGAGTATGGCCCCTGCTGCCGCCAGACGAATGATTTCATGAGGATAAGGGGCCAGACGGGTTTCATCAGCAAACCCTTCGAACCCCACAAGAAAGGGCTCCTGCCCCTTCTGCCGAAGCGTCTCAGCCAACTGGGCAGGCAGCGGGCCACCACCCGCCAGAATCCCAACCCGTGCTGGCAGGCTCACCCCTCCATATCCTTGCTGGAGGCACCGCCTTTCCCCGGCCGGGTCAGGCCACGGCGGCTGGGTTCTTCCATAAAACGGAGCATCTCCACCACACGGCCAATATGCCCGTAACGCTGACGGACTTTTTCCATACGCTCCCCAAGCAATGGGCCACCGCCACCAGAGCGAGGATAGAGCTCCCGAAAGGCGAGACGCATCTGCTGCATTTCACCAGCATCCACACCGGCACGCCTGAGGCCAATCCAATTCAGCCCGACCAGTCGGGCCCTGTTCCCCAGAACACTGCCATAAGGAATGACATCCATCTCCACGCCACAGAGACCGCCCACAACGGCCCCATGACCAATGCGGACAAACTGATGCAGCGCTGCCGACCCCATGATCCTTGCATGATCACCAATCAACACATGGCCGCCCATCACCACATTATTGACGATGATAACACCATCCCCCAACACGCAGTCATGAGCAACATGAGCATTTGCCATGATGAGACAATCCCGCCCGATGCGGGTTTCCCCCGCACCCTGAGCCGTGCCCCGATGGATGGTGACATTCTCCCGTACAACCGTACCGGCACCAATGCGGCACCGGGTCGGTTCCCCTGCATATTTAAGGTCCTGCGGTGGATAGCCTACGGTCGAAAAAGGGTAGATTTCCACGCCATCTTCAAGGACCGTATGCCCCTCAATCATGACAGACGCATGCAGCTGGACATCTCTGCCCAGCTGAACATCCGGCCCCACCATGCACCATGGGCCAATACGCACACCCTCACCAAGAGACGCCCGTGGGTCCACAAGAGCCGTTGGATGAATCTCGGTTTTTCCAGGGGGCTGTCCCGGTTCTGGCATCAGGATCAGTCCACGATCATGGCGCTGAAAGAAGCCTCGGCCACTGTCGTACCATCCACCTTGGCAACACCACGGAAGCGCCAGACCGTCCCACGGGCACGCTCCTTGCTCACATGAATGCGCAGCTGGTCACCCGGTCCGACAGGGCGGCGGAACTTGGCATTTTCTACCGTCATGAAATAGACCAGCTTGCCCTCAAACGCCTTACCCAGCGTCAGCACAACCAGCGTTGCGGCTGTCTGCGCCATGGCCTCGACAATGAGAACCCCCGGCATGACAGGCCGTGCCGGAAAATGGCCCTGAAAGAATGGCTCATTGACCGTGACATTCTTGATGCCGACAGCGGATTCCGCTGCCTTGATTTCTTCCATCCGGTCCAGCAGAAGGAAAGGATAGCGATGCGGAATCGCCTTCATAATCTGCATCACATCTACGCTCTCAGGCACCTGATGTGTCTGCTCAGCAGCATCTCCCACTTATCTCATCTCCCGGCTTTTTTAGACAAAATGCAACCGTCCGCCTATCCCGGTAGGAAAAGCGGTCAATGTTCGCACCTTATTACCAAAAAAAATCCCGAAAGACCAATCTCATAGTCTTATTTGCGAGAAAGCTTTCTCAATGTCGCCACATTCCTGAAAAATTCACGGAACGGCATGGCCGGGCTGCCAATCACATCCGCCCCAGCCTCCACATCATTCATCACACCACATTGAGCCCCGATGCGGGCCTTTCTGCCGATATGAATATGGCCGATCAACCCTGCCTGAGCAGCGATCGTCACGAAATCCTCAATCTCCGTGGAGCCAGAAACTCCGGCCTGAGACACCACGATACAGCACCGCCCCAAACGGGCATTGTGACCAATCTGCACCAGATTATCGATGCGTGTCCCGGCCCCGATCACCGTATCCCGCATGGAACCACGATCAATTGTCGAATTGGCACCGATCTCCACGCCATCTTCCAGAATGACACGCCCAAGTTGAGGAACCGTTTCAAATCCTTCTGAGCCAACGGCAAAACCGAAACCATCCTGCCCGATCCGGGCCCCCGGATACAGGACGACACGTTCCCCCAGCAGCGCATGGCTCAAGGTTACATGCGCACCAATCCGGCACCCGGCGCCCAGCACAACATGATCGCCCAGCATGGCGTGAGCGCCAATCACGCAGCCATCGCCAATCTGAGCTCCATCACCAATGACGGCAAACGGCCCGATCTCCACCTGACGGCCAATTGTGACATTCTCACCAATAACGGCTGTCGGGTGGCGTTTTTCCTGCGCCGGTGAAAGCGGATGGAAAAGACGAGCCACACGGGACCACGCCAGATAAGGCTCCCGGCTCACCAGTGCCGTACATCCTTCCGGCACCTTATCCGCAAAGGCAGGCCCTAGAATGACCGCCCCTGCTCCCGTTTCCTGCAACAACGACAGGTAGCGGCGGTTATCCAGAAAAGACACATGCCGGGGACCAGCAGCGTGGAGCGGAGCGACACCCTCAAACAGGGTCTCTGCATCCGCATTCCCGACCGCCTCCGCACCCGTTGCCTCCAGAAGCCGCTTCAGAGCAAATGGCCCTGAACGCTTAAAGAAGCGGGAATCTCCGGGAAGCTGGTCCTGCTGCTGATCTGCCGACATGCTCCGGCGCCCTTACTGCTGGCGCCGCAGAATTGACCCCTTCTCCGGAGCCGGTGCAGCTGCCGCAGGCTGGGCCCCGGCTGCCTGATTCATCAGGCGTTCCTCATCAGCTGTTGTCGGCATCTTGCCGGACTTTGCCAGCACTTCAGGGTCCACACCATCACCGGGAATGAACACATGCGGGAGAGCCTTATTAAGCAGATCTGCCACTTCTTCCGTGATGTCCTGTCCATCCACATGCAGAACAGCCTGCTCGGCATGAAGAACGAGATTCATGCCATGTGCAGCCGCAACCTTGGCAATAATACCATCACGCTGCTCCAGCACACGCTCGATCTGATGGAAAGCCACCTGATAGGCTTCCTGAATGATCCGGGCCTGATTGCTGAAATCACGCTGATCCTTAGCCCGTCTCTCCTGAAGATGACGAACACGCAGCTGAAGCTGATCGGATGTCAGAGTCCGAGCCTGTACCTGAAGCTTCTGCTGTTCAGCACGCCAGTCAGCTTCTTCCTTCTGCACAGCATGGGCCAGACGATCACGCCGCTCACCGAGAACCTGCTGCATCTCCTGTGCAGCGGTGGAAAGCTGCATCACACCCTGCACACTAATCAGCCCAACCGTCACAGGCGGCGGCGCATTGCCCTTCGGCACGGCAGGAGACGCCGGAACAGGCGGCAGAGGCAGGACAGGCGGAACCAGCTGCCCTTCCCCTTCAGGAGCACCATCACCATCATCCATGCCTCCCATATCGGGCATAGCCGCCGGAGCAGGAGCCGCCACGGGTGCCGCACGATGATGCGATGCAGCTGGAGCCGATGGCTGGGCCGTCTTGGGCACAAACCACGCCCCGTTACCATCGTTGCTATCTGCGGCAAAAGAGTGGCTCACCGGCATGAATGCCAGAGCACTTACAGCCATCAGGGTCAAAGGCAGTGAAAAGCGTGACATGAAAACCTCTTTATGAAAATGAAACCGGCTCATGCAGGCCGGCCCAAAGGACCGGCGGATGATGACCCAAAACTCTCTTAGAACTGCTGACCAAACCCGAAGCGAACCGGATACAGACGGTCACCATGCTCACGATGGATCGGCACAGCACCATCAATATTAACCAGACCGAACGGGCTCTTCCACGAAATACCAAGACCACCAGAGACACGCGGCGTCATGGTGCTTCCCCCAATCGGCGTATAGTACGGGTCGTTCCAGTTACGGTAGTGGTTACGATCCTTCACACGCTTGCCGGAAAGGCTACCGGCATCGATGAAGCCACGCCCAGAAATACCCAGACTATCCCCCATGGGCAGCGGGAAATTCAGCTGGATGGATGCCGTATACATGAAGGTACCACCCAGCAAGTCTTCCTGACCGGCCCCCGGACAGTACCCGTTACGAGCCTGACCCAGCGGTGTATTGGCAGCGCCACTATGACAGGGGGCTTTGTAGTGGCTGCTGCGTGGCCCAACACCACCCTGAAGGAAGCCTCGCAGATTCTGCCCACCGAGATAGAAGTTATCCACGATGTTGCGGTCGCCGCTGGAACTCCAGTCATGCATGTAGCCCACGCCGCCCTTGAACTGGAATCCCCAGCTATGGTTACCCGTCAGATCATCCAGCGGAAGGTAATAGCTACCATTGGCTTTAACACGATAATATTTCTCATTACCGCCCAGACCGGCAAAATCACCCCCAGCGCTGAGAACATAACCAGAACGTGGGTTCATGCGGTTATCTCGGCGGTCATAGGTGATATTCGTGCCGATCTGCGACAGCAGAGACCAACCAGCTGCATCACGCACATAGACAGACGGCGTATCATCTTCCCAGCCCGGATACTGCGTTCCCGGCACACCGTTACCAACGTGGCGGTCCACAACCGTGTAAGTCCATGACTGCGACAGATAGCGGTTATAGGCATAACCCAGACGGACAGACGCACCGTACTGGCCTTCATTATAGCTCTGGTAGGTCTGATAATTGTTCTGGATCGTATAGATATCGAACCCGGCCACGAAGTTACGGCCAAGGAAGTACGGGTCCGTCACGGACAGATCGGCCTGCTTCTCATAGTAAGCAACCGTACCGGAGAACCCGGCATCAATCCCCGTACCAAGCAGGTTATGCTGTTTCAGACCCACGTTACCCATGATACCGGCGTCAGTCGAGTAACCACCACCGAGGGAGAACTCACCAGTTGGCTTCTCCACCACGTTGGCGCTGACATTAACCTTATCCGGCGCAGACCCCTGCGTCTGATCCACATTCGTGCTGCTGAAATACCCCATATCCTGAAGGGCCAGCTTGGAATATTTACGATTGAAAGGCGTATAAGCGTCCCCTTCAACCATCGGCAGGTTACGGCGGATCACATGGTCACGTGTGATCGTGTTGCCATTAATATCGATGCGCTCCACATAGACATGTGGGCCTTCGACAATATCGAACAGAAGGTCAACGACCTTCTTTTCAGGATTACGGGCGATCTCAGGGCGCACCATAGCGAAGGGGTGCCCATTGGCCTGCAACCACTCCTGCATGTCCGTAGCGTTATCCTGAATGGCCGTACCATCGTAATACTGGCCCTTATACACTTCCAGATGCTTCTTCATCATATCCGCCGTGACATGATGAACATTGGAGCGCACGCCAATCTTACCCAGACGATAGCGTGGCCCCTCATGAAGGGTATAGGTGATGTAGAAACTCTTATGGTCAGGAGACAGCTCACCCGTTGCATCGACCATGTGGAAATCCACAAAGCCGCTATGCAGATAGAAACGTCTCAGCAGCTCCGCATCATACCGGATACGTTCCGGATTATACTCATCCGATGAGGAGAAGAAACGGTACCATGCATGTTCCTTAGAGGACACCACATGAGACAGAGCCGCCTCGCTGAAACTCTCATTACCAACGAATGCAATCTTCCGCACCAGCGTCTGCTGTGATTCATTAATATTGAAGATCACATCCACACGGTTATGGGAAAGGCGGATCACCTGCGGCACCACAGTCGCCCCATAACGGGCACGGGCAGCATACATGTTCAGGATTTTCTGCCGGTCCACAGCCACGGTCTGAGCCGAGAACACAGCACGGGTCCGCAGGCTGATTTCCTTCATCAGGTCCTTGTCTTTAAGAGCATGATTGCCCTCAAAGACAATACGGTTCACTACCGGATTTTCCGTCAGGTTCACCAGCAGCGTGCCACCTTCACGTTTCAGCGTCACGTCCCGGAAAAGACCCGTAGCATAAAGCGTTTTCAGTGAACGATTCAGGGCGTCACGGTTGAAACTGTCGCCAGGCTGCACCACCATATAGGAAAGAACGGTGCTAGTTTCGATTCTTGTATTACCCTGCACCTCAATGGACTGGATCACCCCGCCCGCTGGCGCATACGCTCCCTCACCCGCAGGATGAGCATGCTGAAGACGAGACCGGCCCTGCCCCTGCTGTGATGCTGCCTCCGCCGCACAGAGCAGGGCCGGTGCCGTACAGACAGAAGCCAGCAGAGCCAGTCGAACGGCCATAGGCCGGAACCTTTTCGTACGCAATCCTGACAAAACCGGTATTCCTCGTCCCAAAATTCCACGAACAACCATCACGCCGTACCCCGTGCGGGACACCCAGACAGTCCCATACGCACAAGCGCATCAGGCAGCTCCCGATTGTAATGTCACAATCAAAGAAGCTACCTGTCTCAGTCATATACTCTACCCTAGAAGGTCTTTTCCATCATTGCAGGGGGAAAGATCAACCCCCATGTGCAAACAACCAGTGAAAAACTCCCAACCCTCTGAGATCGTTCACTGTTGAAAAGATGAAAAGCGCCGCTACCAGAAACAGCCCAACCTGAAGCGCATAACCCTGCGTCCGCTCCGAAAGCGGCTTCCCTCGAATGGCCTCACAGGCATAGAAAAGAAGATGCCCACCATCCAGCATAGGCACAGGGAACAGATTCAGCAGGCCAAGATTGAGTGACAGCAGGGCTACAAATCCCAGCGCACTGGCCACGCCATAATCCACAGCCTGACCGGACATATGAATGATACCAATGGTCCCGGAAAGCTGACGGGCACTCCGCTGCCCGCTGATGATCTGCCAGATGCCTTCCAGCATATTGCCGCACATGTCCCATGTCTGCCCGATGGCAGCCGGAACAGCCTTATAGACAGGCAGCGGCGCAGTATGGCTGACAGCAAACCCGACACCCAGACGACCCACATCATGCCCGCCCTGCTGAATGCGATCCAGCGTAACCGGCACTTCCTGAGCCTGCCCCTTCCGCAGGAAACCGACCTTAATGACCTCGCCCGGATGAGCGGCAATCTGTGCCTGAATATCGCCGATACTGAGAATATGATGGCCATTCAGACGCTGGATTTCATCACCCACCTGCAAACCGGCCTTCATGGCAGCGCCATCCGGGGCCAGCGTGCCGATATCAGGCCGTGCCTCCGGCTTCCCAAAACAGGAAAGCAGCACCACGAACAGCAGAATAGTCAGCAGAAAATTGAAGACAGGCCCCGCCACTGTCACGATCGCCCGGGACAGGACAGATTTACGATTGAAGGCATTCTCATCACCTTCTTCTCGTGGAGCATCGGGGCGATTTTCAAACCCGTGAAGTTTGACATACCCACCCAGCGGCAGAAGGCTGATCTGCCACCGTGTCCCGGCCTTGTCCTTCCATGATGTCAGGGCTGGTCCAAACCCGATGGAAAAGACCGTGACCTGCACGCCACGCCAGCGGGCAGCCAGATAGTGCCCCAGCTCGTGAATGAAAACGACAATCCCGAAAACGACCAGACCGGCGATGATACTCTGAAGACTATGCATGGCCAGCCATCCGCTTTATCTGAGCCCGGGCCAGTTCACGGCCCATTTCATCCCAGTGATAGACATCCTCCAGAGAGGTCGGTACCGGATTTTCCGGCATGGCCTGAAGGCTGGCATCAATCAGTTCACCAATGCCAAGGAAGCGGATCTTTCCGGCAAGGAAAGCCTCCACAGCAATCTCATTAGCCGCAGAAAACACGGTCGGTGCCACGCCGCCAGCCCGCAAAACCTGACGGGCCAGACGCAGCGGAACAAAGCGTTCCTCATCCACGGCTTCAAAGCTCATCTGCCCCAGCTTCACGAAGTCCAGACGCTCACATTTCGTCTGCATCCGGGTCGGAGAAGCCAGCGTATGAGCGATGGGAATCCGCATATCCGCCGTCCCCATCTGGGCCACGAAGCTACCATCCCGGAAACAGACCATCCCATGCACGACAGACTGCGGATGCACCAACACGTCTATCTGATGTTCCGGCAGGTCGAACAAACGGGCTGCCTCGATGACTTCCAGCCCCTTATTCGCCATGGAAGCTGAATCAATCGTGATCTTGGCCCCCATGGACCACGTAGGATGCTTCAGCGCCTGCTCCGGGGTGGCTTTCGCCATCTCTTCCTTCGTAGAGCAGCGGAACGGCCCACCGGAAGCCGTCAGCACGATCTTCTCCACGAGAGACATATCCGCCCCGCCAAGGGACTGCACGATCGCATTATGCTCGGAATCCACGGGAAGAAGTTCAGCCCCAGCGTCACGCACGGCTTCCAGCATCACGTTACCAGCACAGACAAGCGCTTCCTTGTTAGCCAGTGCCACCTGATGCCCGTTGCGGACAGCCTCCAGCGTAGGCGCCAGACCGGCAGCCCCGGTAATGGCCGCCATTGTCCAGTCAGCCTCCAGCGCACCGGCCTCGATGACAGCCTGCCGACCAGCAGCAACCTTCACGTTCGTTCCGGCCAGACGTTCTTTCAGCTCCGCATACTGATCTTCATCATTCAGAACAGCCAGTTCAGCATTCAGCTCACGAGCCTGCTCTGCCAGCAGGGCGGCATTCTTTCCCCCCACAAGGGCCCGCACCTGGATGGAGTCTGCCTGCTCTTTCAGAAGATCGACTGTCGAAACACCGATACTGCCCGTACTGCCGAGCACACTGATACGCCGCCGCTCAGAACCTCCTCCCATGAACTACCTCTCCCTGATGATTTCAACATGATACGAAATGGCAGGTCTGCCTCATGACAGACCTATAGCAGAGACTGCTGCTCCAGAATAACGATTAACGAAAGAGCTGCCAGAACGGCTCGTTTCCAGCCATCAAAGCCAGAATGGCAGCAACAGGTGCCGCCAGAAGAAGCGCATCCAACCTATCCAGAAGCCCGCCATGGCCGGGAATGAGACGCCCGGAATCCTTCACACCAAGCTGCCGCTTGAAGGCACTTTCCAGCAGGTCGCCAATCTGGGCCGCCACCGCAATGAGCCCCCCTGTCACGCAGGCAGACACAGACCAGCCCTGCCCCGCCCAATGACCGACAAGACCGCCGAGGATCACCGCTCCTACAATACCGCCCACTGAGCCGGAAATGGTCTTACCCGGAGAAATGGCCGGGGCCAGCTTTGGTCCACCAATCAGGCGCCCCGTTGCATAGGCACAGCTATCACTCGCAATGACGGCAAAAATAACAAAGAAGGTTTCATAAAACCCTTCCGGCCGCTCCCGCAACCAGAGAAGGGAAAAACCGCCAAACATGGCAACCATAACCGGGCCAAAAGCCCGTTTGCCAAACAAGACACTGGTGGAGAGCAAGTAAAAGGCAGCATACCACTGCCCCTTAATGGCAATCAGTCCACCACAGAGAGGCCAGAGCAGAAGCAGAAGCCCCCGCAAGCCTTTCATAGGCTGACCCAGCAGGGTCTCCCCTTCCCAGACAATCCCGACCATGACAAGAAGCACAAGCGCCCTATAGGCCCAGCCTCCATACCAGAGGCAGAGGACAACCACTGGTACGATCACAAGACTGGAAAGAATGCGCTTCTGTAACTCTGTCATTCGGGCCGCCCTCCAAAACGCCGCTGACGGCGCATGTAACGCTGAATGGCCTCGGCAAAATCTTTTTCACTGAAATCCGGCCAGAGTACATCCAGAAAAATCAGCTCCGCATAGGCGGACTGCCAGAGCAGGAAATTAGACAGGCGGCTCTCCCCGCTTGTCCGCATGACAAGATCAGGGTCCGGCACATCATGCGTCTGGAGAGCACTGGCAAACATGTCTTCATCAATGTCCTGCGGGGCCAGTGTGCCGGCCCGCACCCGCTCTGCCAATATACGGGCACTACCGGCAATTTCTGCACGGCTCCCATAAGAAAGCGCCAGAGAGAGGACCAGCCGCGTGTTTCCACGCGTCTTTTCCTCCGCACGGCGCAGCTCACGACAGAAGGAAGCGCCAAAACGCTCCGGCTCACCAATGATCCGCAACCGGACGCCCTGCTCGTCCAGCTCCTTGAGGCGATGACGAAGATAGAACTGCATCAGCCCCGTCAGGTCACTGATCTCCTCGCCAGAGCGCCGCCAATTCTCCGAAGAAAACGCATAGAGTGTCAGATAGGTTATCCCGTGCTCTATCGCTGCCCGAACACAGCGCTGCACGGCCTCACCACCCTCACGATGCCCCTGCACGACCGGAACGCCACGGGCCTGCGCCCAGCGTCCGTTACCATCCATAATGACAGCCACATGCCGGGGGAGAGCCTCGGGCGGCATCTCCCCCGCCGGGATGGTGGAAGAAGAAAAATCCGACAACGTTCTTGCTATCAGACCTGTTTGATGTCGCGTTCTTTATCAGCCAGCATCGTATCCACCCGGCCAATATAGTCATCCGTCAGCTTCTGGATGGCAGCTGTCCAGACCTTCATGTCGTCCTGACTGATATCGCTGCTCTTTTCCAGCGCCTTGGTCTTGTCCATACCGTCACGGCGGACACCACGCACGGCCACACGACCACCTTCGGCATAACGGGCGGCTGCCTTGGCCATCTCGTTACGGCGTTCCTCCGTCAGCTGCGGAATGGGCACACGAATGGTCTGCCCTTCGGTCGCCGGGTTCAGGCCCAGCCCACTCTCACGGATGGCTTTCTCCACGGAGGAAACAACACTGGCATCCCAAACGGACACTGTCAGCATCCGGGCCTCTGGCACGGCCACGGAGCCAACCTGAGACAGCGGCACAACGGAGCCATAGGCCTCCACACGCACCGGCTCCAGCAGGTTCGGGCTGGCACGGCCAGAGCGCAGACCGGAAAGGTCACGGCGCAGGCTCTCCAGAGCGCCTTCCATGCGGCGTTTGAGATCATCAAGCAGTTCGTTCAGTTCTGTGCTCATGACAAGTCATTTCCTCGATAATCAGTTCTGCTTACCAGCCCTTATGGTCTGGTATGATAATCCGGTGATCCTCAGTCCTCAACAATCCGGGTGAAACGTCCCTCACCCTTCATCGCTGCGGCAAAAGCACCCGGCGCATGCATGTTGAACACGATGATCGGCAATGCATTTTCCCGTGCAAGGCTGACAGCCGCCGCATCCATAACCTTCAGGTTACGGGCGAGCGCATCCATGTAGGTCAACTGTTCATAACGCTCGGCATTGGGATTCAGGCGTGGGTCATCAGAATAGACACCATCAACCTGCGTGCCCTTAAAGAGCGCATCACATTCCATCTCATTGGCCCGTAGGGCGGCTGCTGTATCGGTCGTGAAGAAAGGATTGCCCGTACCGGCAGCGAAAATGACCACACGCCCCTTCTCCATATGCCGGACAGCACGGCGGCGAATGTAGGGCTCGGCGATGGATGCCATATGGATGGCCGTCATCACACGGGTTTCCACATTGCGCTTCTCCAGCGCATTCTGAAGCATCAACGCATTGATGACCGTGGCCAGCATCCCGGCATAGTCACCCTGCACACGGTCCATGCCCTTGGCAGCCGCTGCCAGACCACGGAAGATATTGCCGCCACCCACGACAAGGCAGACCTGCCCCCCCATGGAGGCTACGTCTGCAATATCAGCCGCCACCATATCTACCATCTCCGGGTCGACACCCGCCGTTCCCTTGCCCATCAGTGCCTCACCGGACACTTTGAGGAGGACCCGTTTATAAGGGAAGTTTGGTTCTTGGGGGGCGGTGCTCATGGTCGTACCGGCTCTCTGGTTAATGATGTCCTGAAATCTGTCTGCTCTCTCATACAGAGCCAGCCCTGCATGAACAAGCGAAACTCGTGTGCCTCAGCCATAATCCGCAAGGCCAAGGGCACGCAGCCGGGCCGTTTCCTTGTCCCACGCGGCCCGCTCTTTCACATTCAGGAAAAGATGGCAGGGAGCATCCAAAAGGTCTTCAAGCTGCTTCCGTGCCCGCATCCCGATTTCCCGGATGCGCTGGCCCCGCTCCCCGATGAGAATGGCCTTATGCCCTGCTCTGGACACATAAATCGTCACATCAATGCGGATGGAACCATCCTTGCGGGTCTTGAAAGATTCCGTCTCCACCGTGGCATGGTAAGGAATTTCCTCATGCGTTTGCAGGAAGACCTGCTCCCGCACGATTTCCGCCGCCAGAAGCCGGTCCGGCAGGTCCGTAAGATCATCCTCAGGGTAGTGATACGGCCCAACAGGCACAGCCTTGGCCAGCCCGTCCAGCAGACCATCCACTCCTTCACCAGAACGAGCGCTGACCATATAGACTTCCTCCACGGGGAGAAGGTCTGTGATGGCCTTTGTCAGGGGAAGAAGCTGATCCCGCTGGATGAGGTCCGTCTTGTTCAGCACCAGCCAGACGGGACGCTTCCCTTCCTTCAGCTTCTCGATGATTTCCTTAATCTCATCCGTCAGGCCGATGCGGCTATCGACCAGAAGAAGGGTCAGGTCGGCATCCTGTGAGCCACTCCATGCCGCATTGACCATCGCCCGATCCAGACGGCGGCGTGGCTTGAAGATACCCGGCAAGTCCACGAAGACAAGTTGTGCCGTATCCCGCATGACAATGCCGAGCGTGCGAAAACGGGTCGTCTGCGCCTTGGGGCTGACGATGGAAAGCTTGGCCCCAGCCATACGATTCAGCAGGGTGGACTTACCCGCATTGGGCGCACCGACAAGAGCAACAAAGCCGCAGCGTGTCTCGCCGCCTGTGGCGGTCTTCTCTGTATCCTCAGGCACGTTCTGTCTTCTCCTGCCCTATCTTCTTCAATAAATCCGTGGCGGCAGCGCTCTCAGCAAGCCGCTTGCTGCCTGCACGGCCAATGCCCGTCTCACCCAGCGCCCGGACCTCCACACAGAAGACCGGCGCATGCGATGGACCATCAGCAGATGTCAGCTCATATTGGGGAAGTGCTTCACCCCGCCCCAGCAGAAACTCCTGAAGCAGCGTTTTCGGTTCCTTGTGAGGCTGTCCACTCTTTTCGATGTCCTGATCCCAGAGGCGGCGAACCACATGCCGGGCAGGGTCCAGCCCGGCATCCAGATAGAGCGCCCCAAGCAGAGCCTCCATCGCATCCGCCATGACACTGGCCAATGCCCGGATGCCTGCACTCTCCTCATGCTGGGCAATCTGTATTGCCTCGGAAAGGTCTATGCCTTCCGCAATGCGGGCCAGCACGGGGCGGGACACCAGATGAGCATGACGAGCACCAAGGGCGCCTTCCTGTTCCTCCGGGTAACGCTCGAAAAGCCATTCTGCCATCAGCAGACCAAGCACACGGTCCCCCACGAACTCCAGACGCTCGTTGGACCCCTGCCCTCGTGGCGTCTTCGTTGCCGGGCGCCCCTTCTGCTTGCCACGGCTGCGCCCTCCCTGTCGTCTGGGGACAGCGGAACGGTGCGTCAGTGCCTCATGGAGCAGTGCGGGGTCGGAAAAGCGGTGTTCCAGCTTCGCCTCAACATGGCGAACGGCTTCATCACGTGTCATCATCAGTCGATACCATGCAGGAAACGGCCCCAGCGGATTTCTGCCGGCCAGTACCAGAACTGCCATGTCGGATGGCGCATGTCGACAGAGAACAGGACGATCTTCGCCCGCCCCACCAGATTATTAACCGGCACAAACCCGAGATCATGCCCGCTGCTATCTGTCAGATAATCATTACCGGCAGGTACGGCACAGCTTCCGCTCTCATGCCCTCCCTGAAACCGGCTGTCCGAACTGTCGTCACGGTCATCACCCATGGCAAACAGACAGCCCTCTGGCACGGTATATTCAGGCGTGTTGTTGGCCAGATCATCATCCCGCATTTTCAGAATATCGTGGGCAACAGTCTGGCCATCCTCACGAGGCAGCATCTCACGGTACCGTGTGCCGGAAAGCGTATAACCACGCTCATCGACCACACTGTAATGACCCTTATCCTCCCGTGGTACTTCCTTACCATTAATGAACAGACGCCCCTGCTCCATGCGGATGCGATCGCCCGGCAGACCGACAATCCGCTTGATGTAATCGACTGATGTATCCTTAGTGAAACGGAACACCGCCACATCACCACGGTGCGGCATGGTGGCAAAAACACGCCCCGACATGAAAGAAGGAGAAAACGGGAAAGAATAGCGGGAATAGCCGTAGCTCATTTTGGAAACAGCCACGAAATCCCCAACCTGCAGGGTCGGGATCATGGATGCCGAAGGAATGTTGAACGGCTCAACAAGCAGTGAGCGCACGGCAACAACCAGAATGAGCCACAGAAGAATCTGCCGTATGGATGCTCCAAGACTTTCCTGTTTATCTGTCTGTTCTGGCTGTCTGTCTTCGCTCATGATCCCTGTAATCCTGTTCTGGCACCTCTCTGGAGGAAGCACCTGTCTATCGCCCCTGCCATAGCCTGCCTAGCCCGCCGGGTCATGCGTTAATTCTGTTTCGGATGAGATTTTAGAACACTCTCTTAAAGAGAAATGGCCTGTATCAACACCTGTGCCATGGCAAGAGGCGGGTCATCGCTCATGCTCAGCAGCAGCTCCGCCCTGTATCCTTCTGGCAGGCGCCTTGCCAGAACGGAGGCTGCTTCACCAGACAGGCTAAGCACCGGCGCCCCCAAAGGATTACGCCCCACGGAAATATCCCGAAGCTGCACCCCATGGGCAAAGCCGGTCCCCAAAGCTTTGGCACAGGCCTCCTTTGCGGCCCACCGTTTAGCGCACGCCCCCACACGGACAGCCCCTCGGAGGCTCTGCACATAATCCTGTTCTTCTGGCGTGAAAACCCGTTCCAGAAACGCATCCCCATGCCGGGAAAGTGCCCGCCCGATCCGCTCTATGGAACAGAGATCAACCCCGATCCCCAGAATCATGCAGGTCACCCTTTTGTCCGCTCCGCCTGAAGCACACCCTTCTCCGCCCGGAACCCAGCGAGAACCGTTGCCAGATGGCCCTTACTGCGTACCTCCATATCCACCAGAATCTCCATGAAATCCAGTTGGCGGTTAACAATACGCAGATTGACCACACATGCCTCATGCCGTGTCGCAAGGTTGGTCAGGGATGCCAGCACAGCAGGGTCATTCCCTGCCACGACAGAGAGACGGGCCGTATAACGGGGAGCATCACGGCCTGTCCGTCCCATGGCTTCCTCAGTCCATGAGATTTCAAGGAACCGTTCGGGCATATCCGCAAACATGCTGAGATTGTGGCACTTGCGCCGGTGCACGGTCACACCCTTGCCCTGAGCAATGATCCCCACAATCCGATCCCCCGGAAGTGGGCGGCAGCAGCCAGCAAAATGCAGTTCAATACCCCGGCCAACACCATTGACCAGTGACCCCTCATAGCTGAGGGTCCGCTTGGCCGGCTGGGGCTTCTGGTCAAGGCGTTCCTCCAACCGGGGCGAAAGGCCGGGGACGATCCGAGGCACCTGCCCCTGCCGGGACAGTTCAGGATAGGCGGCACCCACAACATCCCGTGGGTCCAGCTGCCCAGCCCCGACACTGCCATACAGATCATCAAGACTGTTCTGCTTCAGCGTGCCAAGAATGGATTCCAGCACCTTCTCCGAACCATCCACGCCTTTCTGGCGGAAGGCACGAGCCACGGCTCCACGGCCATTCTCGACATTGTTCTGACGCTGTTGAAGGGCCACGAAGCGCCGCACACGAGCGCGGGCCTTGCCGGTGACGACAAACCGCTCCCATGAGGGGGACGGCGTGCCGCCCCGTGACGTCATGATGTCGATCTGGTCGCCATTTTCCAGAACGTGCTTCAGGGGAACGAGACGGCCATTGACCTTGGCCCCCACGCAACGGTCACCGACCTGACTATGCACGGCATAGGCAAAATCCACCGGCGTAGCGCCACGAGGCAGGGAGATAAGCTGCCCCTTCGGCGTGAAGCAGAAGACCTGATCCTGATAGAGCTCCAGCTTGGTGTTCTCAAGGAACTCGTCCGGCCCCTGACTGTCTTCCAGAATATCCAGCAGGTCCTGTACCCAGCGCAGCTTACGCGTATAGGCCCCGAATGTTTCGGAAAGAACAGCCGTTTCCTGCTCGCTGGGGCTCGTGCCGTCCTTGTAGCTCCAGTGCGAGGCCACGCCATTCTCGGCCAGATCGTGCATTTCCGGCGTGCGTATCTGCACCTCAATCTTCTGACTATGCGGGCGATAAAGCGTCACCCCTGTATGCAGGGACTGATAACCGTTTGTTTTGGGGGTAGAAATGTAATCCTTAAAGCGCCCGGCAATCATGGGGTAAGCCCCATGCACTGCCCCCAGCGCCGCATAGCAGGCCTCCCGTGTTGGCACGAGAATGCGGAATGCCATGATGTCTGAAAGCTGCTCGAAAGCGACATTACGCCGCTTCATCTTTTCCCAGATGGAGTAAGGCGACTTCTCCCGCCCGATGACGGTTACACCTTCCAGCCCGGCTTCCTTGCAGAGTGTGGTCAGCTCGCAGCGTATCTGCTCGATCATATCCGCACCCTGACCACGCAGATAGTTCAGGCGGGCTCGGATGGTGGCATCGGCATCGGGCTCGAGATTGACGAAGGCAATATCCTGCAACTCCGTCTTCACCCGGTCCATACCGATACGCTCGGCCAGCGGAGCGTAAATATCCAGTGTTTCTCGTGCAATACGCTGACGGCGATCTGTCCGCTGAACGTAATGAAGCGTCCTCATATTATGGAGACGGTCCGCCAGCTTGACGATCAGCACACGGATGTCCCGTGACATTGCCAACACTAGCTTGCGGAAGTTTTCAGCCTGTTTGGTTCTGTCCGACTGAAGCTCCAGCCGGGTCAGCTTGGTGACGCCATCCACAATGGCAGCCACATCTTTGCCGAAACGCTGCCCCAGCATCTCCAGCGAGATACTGGTATCTTCTACGGTATCATGCAGAAACCCCACCATGATGGATACCGGGTCCATACGGAACCCTGCCAGAATATTGGCAACGGCAATCGGGTGGGTAATGTAAGGGTCGCCATTGTCACGGCATTGGCCTTCATGGGCCTTGGCTGCCAGATCGTAGGCTTCCTCTATCTTGGCCAGATCGGCGTGGGAATCGTATCGTCTGATCCGCTCCAGCAACCCGCTGATGGAGGGATGGAAATCCTGACCGGATGCCTCCACGACAGGCGCCACCACATCCCCGGAGGGAGTGGTGGAAAGCAGCATTTCATCGGCCATGGCTATGCCCCCCATTCTTCTGATGGAAGGGCCTGCCCTGCCAGCCGGGACTGACAGATTATCCGGCCCTTCCTCAGGGCGTATGCCTCGTAAGGCTTAGCGGCGTCCCCGGCCGGAGCCGGCTTCATCAGCGGCCATGTTGGCAGCTTCTTCCTCAGCGGAGACATCCTGAAGACCGAAAATATTCTGGTCTGTCGGGATCAGGTCCATGACTTCCTCATCGGAAGGCTCAACCTCAGGCTGATGCCCCATGGAACGGACAATGCCATTCTTCAGCCCTTCGAGGCTGACATGCTCCTCGGCGATCTCACGCAGGGCGACAACCGTGTTCTTGTCGTTATCCCGCGGAACCTGCATCTCCTCCCCGCGAGACAGACCACGGGCACGCTGGGCAGCCAGCAGCACCAGGTCAAAACGGTTCGGAACCTTCTCGATGCAGTCCTCTACGGTCACACGTGCCATAAAACCGGCTCTCCCCACTTCAATACTGTAATACCCGTCACCATCGGGCGGGAACTGGCCCCTACACAGGTAGGAAAGGCCCATCCCCTCATATCGCACAATCTTCCTGATAACTATCACAAAGCTCTTTATTGACGCAACGCAAAGCTGTAAGAAGAACTGTAAAGAGGCTGTCCTGTCTTCTCTACCTGACACGCCTTCCATCCTCAAATCTGGTAAGCGCTTACCACTTTATACGGAACAGGAACATAACAGGACGTTCTCGACCCCAGCATCCAAGAATATAATGTGAGTTATATGTCCAATCTTCTTCTACGCAAAAACGATCGTACGTCACTTTTCATCAATGGTGCCAGCCTCCATCACGCCGCACGCAATCTAGGGTTCGAGGTGGACTTCCTCGCCCTCCGGGATCTTTTCGAGCAGCAATGCTCTTTCCAGCGTGCCTTCTATTATGCGGCCATGCCGGAGACAGAAGATTACTCCCCGCTGCGCCCGCTGACGGACTGGCTGGCCTATAACGGGTACCATCTGGTCACCAAGACGGCACGGGAGTTCACCAACCAGTCTGGTCAGCGACGCGTAAAAGGCAACATGAATGTCGAGCTGGCTGTTGATCTGATTGAACAGGCCCCCCGGCTGGACCACATCGTCATCATCAGCGGGGATTCAGACCTGCGCCGTGCGGTGGAAGCTGTCCAGTCCCGTGGTGTCCGTGTAACGGTGATCTCATCCGTCAAGACAACCCCGCCAATGATTGGTGATGACCTGCGCCGCCAGACGGATCACTTTGTGGAACTGGCTGACATTGCCCATCACTTCACCCGCCGCAATGCAGATAACCGTTCTCGGCCGCCCATCCGTCACCCGGCTGATGCCGATGACTATGATGACGAAGAATAATCGTCTCCACTTTTCAACCCCGCTCCGGCGGGGTTTTTTATTATCTGAGCCTCATCACAGTTCTGCCATGTCTCTTTAATCCTAAGCCATGCTGGCCCATCTCCCTGACAGAGCACACTGAACTGCAAAAGGAATCTGCCCATGTCCATCAAGACCATCGGTTTTATCGGTTACGGGGCCATGGCCTCCCTCATGGGAAAGAACCTGTCACAAGCCGGTTTCAGCATCGTGGCCTATACGCCTTCTGGCAAAAGCAATGGAGCACAGGCAGATGTGCCCATGCTTGCCTCGCCCCGTCTTGTGGCGGAGAAAAGTGACGCCATCATTCTTTGCGTCCCGAATGATGAGGCCGAGAACAAGGCGCTACATGGCCCGGATGGCCTACTAGCTGGAGTACGGGCCGGACAGCTTGTACTGGATACGTCCACCGTTTCCCCGGAACAGGCCGATCATCTCGCCTCTCTCCTAAAAGCACGCAATGTTGATGTCATGGACGCCCCCATGTCAGGCAGCACACCGGAGGCCGAAAAAGGTGCTCTCATCATGCTGGCAGGCGGCCCTGAAACCACTCTGGAACGGGCCCGCCCTATACTGGACTGCATCGGCCGTATCACCATTCATGCTGGCCCGGCTGGCAGTGCGGCCCGACTGAAGCTGGTCGTCAATGGCATTATGGGCGGCACACTGAACATCATTGCCGAGGGCATCGCCTACGGTCTGGCCTCTGGCGTGGAACGGAACGTCCTTTTTGATGCCTTGCAGGAGCTGGCTGTCATCAGCCCCCATCACAAGCGCAAGATTGGCATGGGCAAAGCCGGTGATTTCCCGTCCCAGTTCCCTACCCGCCTGATGAGCAAGGATATGGGCCTTCTGTTGGATGCTGGCCGCCGTTGTGGTGTCCCACTGCATGGCATGGCAGCAGCCTCCCAGAATCTGGCTTTCTCCAATCGCCATCACGCTGATGATGACTACTCCGCCCTGATCGCCCAGATGGAAAAGAATATCGCCAACCGGTAAGAGGACTGCCCTACTCTTTTTTTAAGCCCCTGCCCTTCAGGCACCTTGACGTTGCCGCTCCGCAACCATAGCTAAAGGGGTGTCATGAAGGGGCAGAAGGGTACTTTCTGCTTCTGCCCTTCCCTCATATGTCAAGGAAGATTCACATGGCTTTTGAACTCCCAAAACTCCCCTATGCCGAGAGCGCACTGGCCGATGCAGGCATGTGCCAGGAAACGCTGGAGCTTCACCACGGTAAGCACCATCAGGCTTATGTCACGGCTCTGAATGGCTTCGTGGAAAGCAAGCCGGAGCTGGCAGGCAAGTCTCTCGAAGAAATCATTGCCCATTCTCATGCCGTGTCTTCCATGGCGCCAGTTTTCAATAATGCAGGCCAGCACTGGAACCACTGCATTTTCTGGAACTGCCTCTCCCCCAAGGGTGGCAACATCCCCGGCACGCTGGAAAAGAAACTGATTGAAGATTTCGGTTCCGTGGATGCCTTCAAGGCCGCTTTCAAGCAGGCTGCCACGACACAGTTCGGTTCTGGCTGGGCATGGCTGGTTCTGGGTTCTGACGGCAAGCTGAAGGTCACCAAGACCGCCAACGCCGCCAACCCGCTCTCCGAAGATGAAGGCCGTGCCCTTCTGGGTCTGGATGTGTGGGAACACTCCTACTATCTGGACTTCCGCAACCGCCGTCCGGATTATGTCACCAACTTCCTCGACCGGCTTGCCAACTATGAGTATGCCGAGAGCTGCCTGAAGGGCGCCTGATCTTTCCGATCATCCTTTCATGAAAAAACCCTGCCATGTGAGACCGTGGCAGGGTTTTTCTTTTTCAACAGGAAAGGCAGACACAGGGCCTGCCCCACCATTACCTCATGAATCGTTGGCAGCCTTGCCTTCACGGGACAGCACGTTCGTGATGGTGCTGCGAATAACCTTCACCTTCACGCCCGGTGCAATCTCCACATCCACTTCCTGCGAATCCTCACGGGTATTCTGCACGGTGCCCAGAATGCCACCAGCCGTCAGGATCCGGTCGCCGCGGCGCAGATTACCCTGCTGCTCACGCAGTTCACGCTGACGCTTCTGCTGCGGACGGATGAGCAGAAAGTAGAATACGATAAAAACCAGAACGATCGGCGCATACTGCATCAGCGCTGCCGAGTTGAAAGCACCACCAGCGGCACCGGCATCAGCAGCATAAGCTGTAGAGAAAAGAATATTGTTCATAGGTGATTTTGGTTCCATCTTTATGGGATACTCCCGGACCATATCGTGCCGGGGTGTCACGTCAAGCTCATTATACAGGAAGCCCATGCCCACAACTGCCCTTCTTCCCCTCCTGACCCGCATTGCCGAAAGTCTGGAGCGCATGGCGCCTCCTCCCGCAGACCCCGCCATACTGGATGACCTCACGCAGGATACCTTCCTCTGGCAGGGGAGTAATGGCCATTTGCTGCCCATTCCCCAGATGCAGGCTGTCCCGCTGGAACTGCTGAAAGGCATTGACCGGCAGATAAGGCAGGTCATGGGCAATACACGCTTCTTTGCCCACGGGCTGACAGCCAATAATGTCATGCTCTGGGGCGCCAGAGGTATGGGCAAGTCTTCACTGGTCAAAGCCTGCCTGCTGGCTGTCAATGAAGAACAGCGCAGGAACGGCCAGCCTCCTCTGGCATTGATCGAGATTCCACGGGATGATCTCAGCACTCTGCCGCAGCTTCTGGCCCTGCTGCGCCGTAGCACCCGCCGGGTCATCCTGTTCTGTGATGATCTTTCTTTCGAAACACAGGATGCCGATTACAAATCGCTGAAATCCGTCCTTGATGGCGGCATTGCCGGGCGACCGGATAATGTTCTGGTCTATGCCACCTCCAACCGCCGTCATCTCATGCCCCAGAACATGATTGAGAATGAAGCGGGAGATGCCATCAATCCGGGTGAGGCCATTGAAGAAAAAGTCTCCCTCTCCGACCGTTTCGGCCTATGGATCGGCCTTTATGGGGCCTCCCAGCCTCATTATCTGAGCATCATTGATGCCTATGCGGCAGACAGAAAACTGCCCATCGCCAAGGATGAGCTGCACCGCCGTGCGCTGCAATGGTCTATCCAGCGGGGCAGCCGCTCCGGCCGGGTCGCCGCCCAGTTCATCACCGCCCTCAGCGCTGAACTGGCCGAAGAAGCTCGCTGAAACAAAAAACGGCCCGCCTGAAACCAGAGCGGGCCGTCTTCTCATCCTGTCAGACCATCAAAACGCTGCACTGACCGTCCCGAAATATTCCCGTGTCGCCCCCCGTTCCAGAGACTGATAATCCCCCACGGGCGGGTTGTTGTTCTCGCCCATCATGGCGATATATTTGTTGTTGAACAGGTTATAGACATTGAAGCTGACCGTCAGGTCCCGCACACCGGCCAGCTTCTTGAAGGTATAATTCACTCCCGTATTGGCCAGCCAATAACTGCCCACGGATGTATCATTCATGAAGCTGTAATAACGCTTGCCAAAGTAATTGGCATCAAAATGCGCATTAATCCCATGCCATGTATAAGCAATGGATGTCTTATACATCCATGATGGATAGTTGACGATGTGCTTGCCCTTCAGCGGGTAATAATTCCCGGCACTGGAGGTCACATCACGGTCATACGTCCCCTTATTGTAGCTGAGCGTATTGGTAATGACCAATCCCGGCAGCGGACGAACAGACACGCTGCCATTAGCCCCTGTCATGGAAATACGCCCAAAATCAAACTCCTCGGAGATCGGGTTGAACATCGTTCCCCGTGCCCCAGCCAGAAGCTCATGCATCAGGGTGGAGTGATAGACCGTGGCATCCAGCTGCACGATGGAAGACGTAAAGCGGTACCCGCCCATATAGGTCCATGCACGGGCCGGCTTGGACTGAGCCTTCTGCCGCAGGAACTCCTGCTGATTGGGCACAGAGAACAGCGAGTTGGCCACACCCGTGCCAGAGACCTCATAAGCCCGCATGTTCTTGGAAATATCAATATAGAACTCATGCTGCCGGTTCAGGCGCCAGTCCAGATTGAAATGAGGCAGGAAAGCACCAGTAGCGTGCAACGACCCGGAAGGCAGCCCACCAGCATCCAGAGCCGCCCATGAATTGTCATTTTCATGACCGCCACCGGATGTCTGGGAAATCAGGGACCGGAAACCCGCCGTGAGGGTCAGCCCCCTCACAATGGTGTAGATGTCCTGAAGATGGGTCTGCACCACATTGGTGCGCCACCTGAAATTATAGACCCGGTCTGCTGGCCCATAGACATCATAAGGTCCAACAGCCTTGACGGGAGCGCCTGCACCCAGCTCCGGCTCCAGATAATTATACAGTCCGGCGGTCTGATTGTTGTTCTCGTACCAGACGCCTGTATCAATCTTATGGTGCCCCCAGCGATAATTCAGGCTGCTATTGATACCGAAGCGCTGCTGACTGTTCTTCCAGACTTCCTGATAAAGCGGCACACCATTCGGCGTAGCTACCTGAAGGTCAGGGTCGGTCGAAGCCGCAGAGGCCGCGGCTGTATAGCTGTAATTACCAGACTGCGCATGGCCGTAGGCAGTCGTATGCCATGTCAGACGATCCGTAAGGGCGAAATCAAGATTCAACCCACCGAGGAAGTTGGTCTCATGCTGGCCACCATCATAATAGGGCATCTGGCAGGCATTCACCTGCCCGTTGGACCCCGGATAGGCCATGAAATTATTCGGGCTGCTGTTACATTGCTGCGCCCACTGATAAGCCTTCTTATAATCCGGGTAGAGATGCGGCACACGCCACCCCAGATTATTAATCATCCCCAGTGAAAGGTCCGGATAATTCTGCTGCTGAAGGTCCGTCCAGTCAAAGAAGGCTGAAATCTTGCTACGCTCCCCGACAGGCTGCACCAGCTTGGCATTCACCTGCTGAAGGAACTGGTCCCCCTTACCTTCCCACATGCCTTCATCCGTCCGGGCATAGGAGGTGTAAAACTTCGTGCCGGATTCATTCAGGCGGCCGGAATCAAGACGGGCATAGGTGCGATATGAGCCATAACTGCCAAAGGCCTGACTGACCTTGCCGCCCATCCTGTCGGAAGGATCGCTGGATGTAACCCGGATGGTTCCGCCTAGCGTGTTGGTAGAAGGCACATCCACGCCACCCCCACCCTGCGACATGGTCATGCTGCCAATATCATCGGGGATGATGGCTGAAGCGAGGCTCAGACCATTGACGGACTGATAGGTCTGGTCATTCAGCGGAATGCCATCCAATGTTACGCCCAACTGGTTCATGAAGAAACCACGGACGTACAGATTAGCCCCGAAGCTATCCACACCAAACGGGTCTGTGGAGGTAAAGCTCACGCCCGGCATCCGGTCCAGCGCTTTATAAGGGCTGGTACCCGGCACGTATTCCTTCATCACGCTTTTTGGCACGACCAGTTCCGAAGACCGGCTGACATGGGAGGCATGAACGGACAGGCTCTGCACACCATGGGCAGACACATATTTCGGCCTGTGATGGCTAACCTTCTTCACCTGTCCCGTACTGGCCGCAGCCATACCAGTAGTGCCGGTGCTCCTGCCCGCTGCCCCGGCTGCCTTACCCGTTGTTCCTTTACGGGCAACATGGCGATGCTTGGCCACCGTACTGCCATGCGATGCGGTAGATTTACTGGCTACCGACGTAGAGGTTACGGTCGAATCTGATGATCTGGTCTGAGCAAAAGCAGCCCCGCTACCTATTCCCAAAAAAATGGCAGCGGAGGACAGAAGAAGATGGCGGCGCAATGCGTCTGGCACTCCTATGGAATCTCGGCACACAAGAAAAAGCCCATGGCAGGATGTGTTCCTGTCAGGGCAGCTATCCATTCACGGTATGCCAGACTTCCTACCGGGCGCATCGCCTGTCGCAAAGGTCTGTACGGGTTTTTTAACTTTTCCTCTTTTCCCTGTGGCATAAAAAGCGCATCTCTGGTCCATATCCTACAAAACATCCTGCCCATCGTGCGGAGCATTTCATGACCACACCATTCCGACCCCATACGCTGCTCGTCACGGCGGCTATTCTCATCAAGAAAGACAATACCGTCCTGCTGGCACAACGCCCCGAAGGCAAGACATTTGCCGGATTGTGGGAATTCCCCGGTGGGAAAGTAGAGGTACCGGAATCACCGGAGGCTGCGCTTGTCCGGGAGCTGAATGAGGAGCTTGGCATCACTGTCCAGCCGGAAAAGCTGGAACCTTTTACATTCGTCAGCGAGGACTGTGCCACATTCCATCTGCTCATGGCACTCTATCTTGTGCGGGACTGGGAGCATGACCCGATTGGCCGGGAAGGCCAGACACTGGCATGGGTTCCAGCCTCCGAACTGGGCAATTACCCCATGCCTAAAGCCGATGCGCCTCTCGTACCACGCATTCAGGCACTTCTGGGCTGATAAGCCCGTCAGGAAGGGGCCCTGAAAAAGGCTCCTTCCTCATTTTCAGATCAGACTGGTTCCAGCACAAAGCTGTGCTGCGGATTACCCGGCACATCCGTACGGAAAGCGAAAACGCCCCCTGCCTGTGGCTGTGCTGCCAGTTCCTCCTCACTCAGCCCCTTGCGGGCTGTCGTGACGAATACCGTCCGATAATCATCCCCCCCGAAAGCCACTTTCGTGACATTCGCAACAGGCAGGGCAATCGGCTCCATCATGGTCCCATCCGGGCGGAAACGGGTGATCTGCCCACCGGCCCATGTCCCACACCAGAGGTTCCCCTCGCTATCCGTCACCACACCATCAGGATAACCTTTGGTCAGGGTGGCAAAGATACGCTTGTTGGTCAGACTGCCATCATCGGCAATGTCGAACGCATAGATACGCTGCTGCGGGCTATCGCAGGCGTAAAGCACTTTGCCACAGGGAGAGATGGCCGGGCCGTTGGACACCGTATAGCCACTGTCCCAATGAGAGACACTGAGCTGCCCCTTCTTATGCTCGACCCGGTAGAGAGAGCCACTATCCCGGCTTTCTCCGTCATCCATCGTGCCGAACCAGATACGGCCCTTATGATCCACGCAGCCATCATTCAGGCGGTTACCCTCATCTTCCGGCTCAATCGTGCAGGCATGTTCAAAATAGCCTGTCTTTACATCAAAACGGTGCAGACCATCCGGCAGACCGGCAAGAAACGTACCGTCACTCACGGGTAGCAGGAACCCCGCACGATTGGGGGCTGCCCAACTGCACAGCTTACCATCCGTCAGGCTGTAACGGTGCACATGACGACCAACAATATCCACGAAATAGAAGGAGTTTTCTGCCGCAATCCAGACGGGCCCTTCCCCAAGCACAGCCCGGAAATCCGACAGACATACAGGCTTATGGTGCTCCAGCGTCACAGGCATCTCTCCCTTTATTAAAGACCGCACCCTCCCCTATAGTACAGGGACGATACATTCAGTTTTCACCGCCCGCATCGGACAGCGCTGCGGCCATCATAAGGTAATTACAGGCTCATGGCTCCCCGCACGGCATGTTTTCTTGTCATTGGTAACGAAATCCTTTCCGGACGTACACAGGATGCCAATATCCGCGTGCTTGCCCAAGCGCTCAATGGCCGAGGTATCCGGCTTATGGAGGTCCGGGTGATCCCCGACATAGCGGAGCACATCATATCCACCGTCAATGACTGCCGGGCCCGGTTCGACCTGCTCTTTACCAGTGGCGGAATCGGCCCGACACATGATGACATCACCGCTGCCTGCGTGGCAGAAGCCTTCAATGTCCCGCTGAAATGCCATGAAGACAGCTTCCGCCAGCTAGAGGCACTCTTTCCGGCTGGAGAGTTCAACAAGGCCCGTCAACGCATGGCATGGCTGCCAGAAGGTGCCACGCCCATCGAAAACAGTGTCTCCACGGCCCCCGGCTTCTCCTTGGGGAACGTGCATGTCATGGCTGGCGTGCCCCGCATCTTCCAAGCCATGGTTGCATGGCTGATGCCCCGTCTGGAGGCCGGTGCCCCTCTGACAAGTGCCAGCTGGTACAGCTACGACATCTATGAAGGGGACCTTGCCGAAAAACTCACAGCCATCCAGCAGAATTTCCCCATGCTTGATCTCGGCTCATACCCGTTTGAAGATGGCAAAAAGCGGGGCGTAGCGCTGGTCGCCAAAGGCTATGACGCTGCTGCCGTTGCCTATGCTGGCTCTGCCCTGAAGGCCCTGCTTCATGATCTGGGATTCACCCCGCTGGAAGGCGACCCACCACATCACAGCCGGGACTGAACACCCCCCAACAGAAAAAGGCCGCTCCCATACAGGAACGGCCTTTTTCAGAAACTCCGGATTTTACCGCAGGCCATCAGCTGGCACGGGTCATCTCCAGATAACGCTCCCGGCGGCGCAGCAGGAGGCTATCTTTCGGCAAGGCCTGTACGCTGGCCAGTTCTGCCGCAATAGCCTCACCAACACGGTTAATAGCCTCGGCAGGCATACGCTGGGCACCACCCACGGGCTCATCAATGATGCGGTCAATCAGGCCCAGTTTTTTCAGGTCCTGTGCCGTCAGCTTCAGAGCTTCGGCAGAGGCGGGGGACATTTTCGGGTCACGCCAGAGAATGGAGGCCGCTGCTTCTGGAGAAATGACGGAATAGATGGCGTGTTCCAGCATCAGCACACGGTCACCGGCTGCAATGGCAATAGCCCCACCGGACCCACCTTCACCGATCACTGTGGCAATCAGAGGCACCTTGACCTGAAGGCAGGTATCAATCGCTCTGGCAATCGCTTCTGCCTGCCCACGGGCCTCGGCATCAATCCCCGGCCACGCACCGGCTGTATCCACGAATGTCAGGATTGGCAGACCGAAACGCTCAGCCATACGCATCAAACGCTGCGCCTTACGATACCCTTCCGGACGGGCCATACCGAAATTATGACGCAGACGGCTCTCCGTATCAGACCCTCGTTCCGTCCCGATCACCATCACCGGCTGACCACGGAAACGGGCCAGCCCCCCGATGAGGGCCTGATCGTCACCGAACACACGGTCACCTGCAAGCGGCGTGTAATCCGTCATCAGGGACTCGATATAGTCCAAGGCATGAGGCCGCTGGGCATGACGGGCCACCTGCACCTTCTGCAACGGTGTCAGCTTGCTGTAGAGACTGCGGAGCTGCTTGTCCGCTTTCTCCGAGAGGCGGGCCATCTCGTCATCAATGTTCAGACCATCCAGACCAGCGCCATCATCCTGGCGACCAACCTGACGAAGTTCACCGATCTTGGTCTCAAGCTCGGCAACCGATTTTTCGAAATCTAGGAACTGGCGCATAGTCTGCCCGATAGCATGCAAACGGAGTGCAAGACAGTCCTATTTTTGGCTTCCTGCCAGAAAAACCTCATCTGTATCCGGCTGTTCACCATCATTCTGCTTTTCTGACGCATCCGCCTCCTGCCCTAGCGGATGATGCTGCTTAACAGCCTCTTTCAACCGTTCTGTCATCACCTGCGTGTAAATCTGTGTCGTGGTGATGTCGGCATGACCCAGCAGCATCTGGAGCGCCCGCAGGTCCGCCCCCCTGTTCAGCAGATGCGTTGCAAAAGAATGACGCAGCACATGCGGGCTCACACGCTGCGGGTCCAGCCCCGCCTTGAGGGCACAGGCATAGAGTATCTTATCAAAACCCTGACGTGTCAGCGGCTTCTTGGGGTTGCGCCCCGGAAAGAGCCACGGGCTGTCCAGCACGGCATCATAGGCCAGCAGAGCTTCGGCGGCCTCCCGTGCCGTACTGGAGAAAGGCACGAGCCGCTCTCGCCCGCCTTTCCCCCTCACAGGAAGCATCCCACCCCGATGCCGCACACAGGTGGCAGGCAGGCTGAGAAGTTCGCTGATGCGCAGACCTGTCGTGTAGAGCAGCTCCAGCGCCACACGAGAAAGCAGGTCCCGCCGTAAATCGGGATGGCCACAAGTTCCTTTTTCCAGAAGGCGCTTAACCTCCTCCTCACTCAGGGGATGCGGCAACCCACTCTGATAATGAGGTGTGATCTGCCCGGCTGTCATCTCATCATCCCGCACGCCCATCTGGAGCATGAAGCGGGCAAACTGCCTAAGGCATGAAAGACGCCGTGCCTGCGTGCGGGGCGTAATACCCGCCCGCCCCAGATCGGCCAGATAGGTATGAACCCGGCTGCTCCCTACATCCGCCAGCGCCGTAGGCGAACACCAACGGGCAAAATCCTCAAGATCAGCCCTGTAGGCCAGCCTCGTTCTTTGCGCTGCACCACGCTCTGCCAGCAATGTCTCGAGGAACGCATCAATCAGCCCCTCAGACTCAGGATCAATGGGGGGACGGATATGAGATGGACGCTCAGTCATGGCAGACGGGCCTTTCAGTGCCCCCCAACAGGCGGCAGGTCTGGCAGGCTTGCGCCACCGCCCTGCGCCGGTCCGGCAGGAGCCACCTGCGGCGTGAGGTCATGATGCACCATTACCGGCGCTGGCGGCTGCTCACCATGGGCAGTCAGAAGATACCCCCCGCCAGCCAGCACAATAAGAACCAGCAAGACCAGTACCAGACGGGCAACGGTTTTCATAAAACGGCTCCATACCAAAGGATACGCCACACTTATAAAGACATCATCCGGTTTTGAAAGCCCTCTTATCATCCGGTATAATCATGCCAACAGAAGACCTACCCCCACTCCCTTGCCCGTGATAATAAAGGGGACATGTCCCGTTCCTCATCCACCACGGTATCTTCCGTCACGCCGCCTTTCCGCATCATCGTTCTCATCGGTCTCATGGGGGCCGGAAAGACCACACTTGGTCGGCAGCTCGCCCAACATTATGGCCTGCCCTTCATCGATACGGATACGGAAATCGAGAAAGCCTGCCGTCAGACTATTCCTGAGATTTTTGCCAATCATGGAGAGGCCCATTTCCGGGCCGGTGAGCACCGTGTCATCCGCCGACTGCTCAATGGTGGGCCGTGCATTCTGGCCACGGGAGGCGGCGCATGGATGCATCCACAGACACGGGCGCTCATCCACAAACGGACCGACATCTGCACCATCTGGTTGCATGTTCCCATGCCTGTTCTGCTGGGCAGGCTACTCGGTAACCGTGGCAGCCGCCCTTTGCTCGCACAGGGCGATCCAGCAGCAACCCTGCACCGTCTCGCTACTGAGCGTTATCCACGCTATGCTGAAGCAGACATCATCATCAACTGCGGAGATGAAAGCGTGGAACAAGGCGCCCGGAACATTACCGAAACACTCGAAAAGACAGTTCTTCCCCATCACGTTCCGGTCGCCCTTGCAGGGCACAGCTACGAAGTGCTCATTGGCAGCGACTTGCTGAAAGATGCGGGCCTAAGGGTGAAACCTCACCTCCCGAACGGTCAGGCCATCATCCTGACAGACGAAGCTGTCGCCGCACTCCACTTGAAAACACTGGAAGACAGCCTCCGACAGGCTGATATCCGTTTTCATTCCATCACCGTCCCTGCTGGCGAGGGCAGCAAATCCCTCTCCCGCTTTGGCGAGGTTATGGAAAATATTCTGGCCCATGGCATTGAACGAGGAACCACCATCATCGCTCTCGGTGGTGGTGTGATTGGCGATCTCGCTGGCTTTGTAGCCGCAACGGCTCTGCGCGGTGTCCCGTTCATCCAGATTCCAACGACCTTACTGGCTCAGGTGGACAGTTCTGTCGGCGGGAAAACGGGTATTAATGCCAAGGCCGGGAAAAACCTCATTGGCGCCTTCTGGCAGCCTCGCCTTGTTCTGGCGGATACGGCGGCATTGGGCACGCTTCCCCGCCGCCAGCTCGTAGCGGGCTATGCCGAAATCGTGAAGTCCGGGCTCATTGCCGATGCTGCACTCTTTGCGTGGTGCGAAGCCAACGGCAAGGCGGTGCTGGATGGAGACGCCTCCGCACTGGGCGAAGCCGTCAGACAGGCCTGTACTTTCAAGGCCGGAGTCGTCCAGAAAGATGAACGGGAACAGGCCAGTTCTGGCGGGCGGGCACTGCTCAACCTTGGCCATACATTTGCCCACGCCTTTGAAGCCGAGTTCCATTACGATGGTCGCCTCTTACATGGCGAGGCTGTATCCATCGGTCTTCACATGGCGTTGGCCCTTTCCGTGAAAATGGGCCTCGCACCAGCAGAAGACCTCACCCGGCTGGATGCTCATCTTCATGCGCTGGGTATGCCCGCCACCGTTGCAGACCTGCCCCATATGCTCAGCACGGAAACGCTTCTGGCTCATATGGGACGGGACAAGAAACTGCGTGATGGCCGGATCACATTCGTCCTCCTGAAAGGGATCGGTAAGGCTTTCACCTGCCGTGATGTTTCAATGGATGATGTCCGTGCCCTCCTTCTGGTAGAAGGATTTGCCCCCTGAGGCTACCCCATACCCCCAACCAGCGGAATCTCCCTGCTGATTCCGCTGGTCAGGGTTGAAAAGAAGAAATCTCCACGCTCTGCCAGAATAGGCATATGTGCTTTATTGGTCACAGTGCTCTGCCCTTTGCAGGCAGGAGACGCAAAAGCACTTAACTTCATAGCAGCTTTCTACTACATCTCAGCTATCGGCCGCGCTGGCTCCATACGGTGATCGTTCCGACGCCCGCCAACCGTAATGGCCGTAAGTATACAGAATTAAGGACTGAGGAAGTAAATGCGTATTCGTAATGCACTTCTCGCCATGACATCAATGGTGGCTCTGCCGTCATTCGCCATGGCCAGCACGATCACCGGCCCGTATGTTGACATGGCAGGCGGTTACAACCTGGTTCAGCATCAGCAGTTCCGTCAGGGTAACCCCGGCACCTCCCACGGTCGTGGCATCGGTGGTAACGCCCACTCCGGCACCGGCTTCAATGGCTACCTCTCCTCCGGTTATGGCTTCGGTAACGGCCTGCGCGTTGAGATCGAAGGTACATACAACCAGACACACATCACCCGTCTGGGCGGTGCTTTTGCTGCTGGCGGTGACAGCCGTAAGGCTCACGGCAAGAGCGAAGGCTGGGGCGCTTTCACCAACGTGCTGTATGACATCGATCTCGGCATGTTCGGCCTGAACGATGTGCCGATCACACCGTTCGTTGGTATCGGTGCTGGTTACATGTGGCAGCGTTACCGCAAGGTGTACAACCGCAGCACAGGTCGTCCGGACCCGAACTTCAACAACACGCAGGGCGGTTTCGCTGCACAGTTCATCGCTGGTGCTGCTTACGACATCCCGGGCGTTCCGGGTCTGGCTCTGACAACACAGTACCGCTTCATGGGCCAGACGGGCTCCATGTCCGGCGTGACCAGTGGCCGTCAGTACCTGCATAACAACAACGAGAACCACGGTAAGGGTGACCGCGTCAGCTTCAACACGCGTTACACGCACCAGTTCCTGCTTGGCCTGCGTTATGCCTTCAACAATGCTCCGCCGCCGCCGCCGCCGGCTCCGCATGTTGTCGTTCCGCCGCCGGCTCAGGCTGCTCGTACCTACCTCGTCTTCTTCGACTGGGACAAGGCTACTCTGACAGGCCGCGCTCGCGAGATCGTTGCTCAGGCTGCTCAGGCTTCCACACACGTACAGACAACACGCATCGAAGTTAACGGTTACACCGATAACTCCGCTGCTCATCCGGGTCCGCGCGGTGAGAAGTACAACATGGGTCTGTCCATCAAGCGTGCTAACAGCGTCAAGGCTGAGCTGGTCCGTCTGGGCGTCCCGGCTACTGCCATCGACATCCACGGTTACGGCGATGCCAACCCGCTGGTGGCAACAGCTAAGAACACCCGTGAGCCGCAGAACCGCCGCGTTGAAATCATCCTGAAGTAATCTTCAGTGCTGATTACAACCCGGACCCTCTGAGGTTACGGAAAAAAGGGTGCCTCCGGGCACCCTTTTTTTGTTCCATTCATTCCATGGTAACAACTTCCTGATGAAAATCTTACCCCATGAATACAAAGCTGTGTTAGACGCTGCACAACGGTGATCGATCCACAGTCATCAGGTCATATGAAACAGATTTGCTCTCAGAACCTCATGAAATTCTTTCCGCTTCTACAGCGCTTTTTTTACTTCGGTGCAGTAGGGGCTGTGGGATTTCTGGTGGACTGGACAAGCCTGTCCCTTTTTCGACATGTCGTAGGATTACGGGTTGCCGCCCTGCTGGCTTATGTCATGGCCTCCAGCAATAACTGGATTCTCAATAGATACTGGACATTCCGGGACCGCTGCCGCCAGAGCCATAAGGTTCATCATCAATGGGGGCGCTTCATCCTTGCCAATGTGCCGGGCTTTGTCATCAACCGTGGAATCGTCCTTGCCCTGTTCAGCCTTTGGCCACTGACACGCCATTATACTGTCATTGCGCTCCTCTTTGGGACGGCTGGTGGCATGTTCATCAACTTTGCCCTCTGCCACCATTTCGTTTTCCATAAGAAGAAGCCCCTTCCCTGAGACCGGGCAGAGCCTGCTGGCGTCTTCCATTCCCAATGACTGGAAAATCAGCTAGAAAGCAGGAACTATCCTTTCTTTCTCCGGAACCCGGACTAACAGGCTCATGATCAGTACTAACGATATCCGCGCGCAATTCCTCCAATATTTTGAATCTCACGGGCACCGTATTCTCCCGTCAGCCTCTCTGGTTCCGCAGAATGATCCGTCCCTGCTCTTTACCAATGCGGGGATGGTGCCTTTCAAGAATGTCTTTACCGGGCAGGAGACACTGCCTTTCAAGCGGGCCACGACAGCGCAGAAGGTTGTCCGGGCTGGCGGTAAACATAACGATCTGGACAATGTCGGCTATACGGCCCGTCATCATACCTTCTTCGAAATGATGGGTAATTTCAGCTTTGGCGATTACTTCAAAGCTGAAGTCATTGAATTTGCGTGGAACCTGCTCACCAAGGGCTTCAACATCCCTGCCGAGAAGCTGCTTGTCACCGTTTATGCAGACGACCACGAGGCCGCTTCCCTCTGGAAGAAGATTGCAGGTCTTTCGGATGACAAAATCATCCCCATTGCGACCTCTGACAATTTCTGGCGCATGGGCGACACGGGCCCCTGTGGTCCATCCTCCGAAATCTTCTACGATCATGGCCCGTCCGTAGCCGGTGGCCCTCCCGGCAGCCCGGACGAAGATGGTGACCGTTTTGTTGAAATCTGGAACCTCGTCTTCATGCAGTTCTTTGAAGAAGGCGAAGGCAAGCGGACTAACCTGCCTCACCCTTCCATTGATACCGGCATGGGGCTGGAACGGTTCGCTGCCGTCATGCAGGGGAAGAAGGACAATTACGACACAGATACAATCCGTGCCCTGATCGAAGCCTCTGCCGACCTGCTGAAGCAGGATGCTAATGGGCGCTTCAAGACAAGCCACCGTGTCGTGGCCGATCATCTGCGCTCCACAGCCTTCCTCATCTCCGATGGTGTGCTTCCTTCCCGTGAGGGCCGGGGCTATGTGCTGCGCCGCATTATGCGCCGTGCCATGCGTCACCTTCACCTGATGGGGGCGAAAGAGCCTGTCTTCTACCGTCTGCTCCCTGCCCTCATCCAGCAGATGGGCCATGCCTATCCCGAACTGAACCAGCATAAAGCCCTCATCACCGAGACCATGAAAGGCGAGGAAGAACGCTTCTCCGCCCTTCTGGGGCGTGGCATGGCTCTGCTGGAAGACGAAATGGGCCGTCTCTCCAGCAACGGGCATCTGCCCGGTGATGTGGCCTTCAAACTCTATGACACGTTCGGCTTCCCGCTGGACCTGACGCAGGATGTGCTGCGTGAACGGGGCCATAAGGTCGATGAAGCCGGTTTCGAGAGCGCCATGGCCGAGCAGCGTCAGCGTGCCCGTGCCGCATGGGTCGGGTCTGGTGACAGCGCCGTGGAAACCGTCTGGTTCGATGCCCGTGACCGTTTCGGCGGGACAGAGTTCCTTGGCTATGTCAGCGAAGCAGCCGATGCTCAGGTTCAAGCCATCTTCCGGGGCAGTGACGAGCTAGCTGAAGCCAAGGCTGGCGATGAAGTTGCCATCCTGCTCAACCAGTCTCCTTTCTACGGGGAGAGCGGTGGTCAGGTCGGCGATCACGGTACGCTGACAGGCCCCGGCCTGCGTATTGACATCACCGATACACAAAAGAAGAACGGCTCCCTGATCGTCCATTATGGCCGCATCGTGGAAGGGACACTCAAGCCGGGTATGGATGTTCATGCCGAGATCGACCATGCCCGCCGCACCGCCGTGCGGGGCCATCACTCTGCGACCCATCTGCTGCATGAAGCTCTACGCCGCCATATTGGTGAGCATGTCACCCAGAAGGGCAGCCTGAACACGCCGGACCGTCTGCGCTTCGACATCAGCCAGCCCCGCCCGCTGACGGATGAGGAGCTGAAGGCCATTGAAACCGAGGTGAATGCCCGCATCCGCCAGAACAGCCCGGTCGAAACCCGTCTGATGACGCAGGAACAGGCCATTGAAAGCGGTGCCATGGCTCTCTTTGGTGAGAAATATGGCGATGAAGTTCGTGTTGTCTTTATGGGCAATGAGGATGAGAAGAACCGTCAGGCCTATTCCATCGAACTCTGTGGCGGTACACATGTAAACCGTCTTGGTGAGATCGGCCTGTTCCGCATCGTTTCCGAGACGGGCGTGTCTTCTGGTGTCCGCCGTATTGAGGCCGTCTGTGGCGCTGCCGCTGAGCAGACCATCCAGACCAGCGAGGACCGTCTGGCCGAAATGGCCGCCCTGCTGAAGGTAACACCTGCCGAGGCCCCTGCCCGTCTGGCCGCCCTGCTGGAAGAACGCAAGGCCCTCAATGCCCAGATTTCTTCCCTCCAGCACAAGCTGGCCACAGGTGAAGGCGCCGCCTCCAGCGAAACCGTCAACGGCGTCACGCTGGCTGCCCGGTTCCTTGAGGACGTAAACCCCAAAGACCTCAAAGGGCTGGCCGATGGCCTGCTGAAGCAGATCTCCTCTGGTGTGGTGGCTCTGATCTCCGGTGCCAATGACCGAGGCAGTATCGTCATCGCCGTCAGCAAAGACCTGACAGACCGTTTCGATGCCGTGAAACTGGCCCGTGAGGCTTCCGCCCTGATGGGCGGCAAAGGTGGCGGCGGACGCCCGGACATGGCTCAGGCCGGTGGTTCCGAACCGGCAGCTGATGCCGTCTTCGCCATGATCCGCAAAACACTGGCAGAAGGTTAAGCCTCCTGCATCTGCCTTTATGACAGAATAGCCTTAGTAAAAAGCGCCAGACCCATTCCACAGGTCTGGCGCTTTTTTCCTGTCTATCATGCGTTATGACTAATGGAGTATGCCTGCTTTGGCCTTATAGGCTGGCTTCATGAAAGACATTTCATAAATCAAAAGTCCCTTTAAGCTGGACGGTTATTAAAAAAATTTTTAGTGTTCTGCTTATGGGCAGACTATCCCGTCTCGCCCATAGTGGTTTCTCGGAGTTCTTTTACCACTCCATATGATGCGTCTTTAAGTCAGGAAACATAACGCTATGGTCTTCCACCGTAACACTCTGCTGGAGCTCCTCGATGGCGTCCACACTTTTGAAGAAAAAGTGTATCCGCAGAAAAAGGATCTGTTCCAGAGTCTGGCTTACGATCAGACCCCGCCAACCCTGTTCATCACCTGCGCCGATAGCCGCATCAGCCCCAGCCTGATTACCCAGACAGAACCGGGCGAGCTGTTCCTCATTCGCAATGTGGGCAATATCGTTCCAGCCTATGGCAACATGGTGGGCGCCGTAGCCTCTGCCATTGAGTATGCCGTTGGTGGCCTGGGTGTGAAAAACATCATCATCTGTGGTCATTCCAACTGCGGGGCCATGTCTGCCCTCATTAATCTGGCCACGAACCCGGACAAGCTGGCCGATATGCCGACCGTCCGCCGCTGGCTGCATAATGCCGAAGCCGCCGCTGCCACCATTGGCGATCTTCGTGCCGAAGATGTCGGCCCCAAAGATGTTCGTGACCTTGCCGAAGCCAATGTGCGCCTACAGATCACCCATCTGAAGACACACCCCATTGTCGCCAAAGCCCTCTCCCGCAACGAGCTGAACGTACAAGGCTGGTATTACGACATCAAAAAGGGTCGTATTCATATCCTCAGCGAGGAAACCAAGACGGAGCATTCCGTTAAGGACGCCATTGCCATTCTCAGAAAGAACAACTCACCCAGCAATGACTAACAGACCATCATGTCTGGCCTCTAAGGACCGCCTGCCCTTCGTGGCAGGCGGTTTTTTGTGCCATCTGCTCTCTGCCAACGGATTCATACGGCTTGGCCTGTCATTCCTCAGCCTCATGCTTCTGGTCTCCACGGCTCAGGCATCGGAGAGCCTCAAGCTGACAAGTTGGAACATGGACTGGCTGACACTCCGCCCTGCTAATGACCACGCCCTGCCAGCCGATGCTCCCACACGCACAGCAGCCGACTTCGCCGCTCTGCGCCACTATGCCGCCAAGCTACACAGCGATGTCCTTGCTTTTGAGGAAGTGGACAGTCTGGAAGCCGCACAGCAGGTCTTCCCAGCCGAGGATTATGACCTCTACATCACGCCCGACCACATCACCCAACGGGTTGGTCTCGCTGTCCGCCGTGATGCTGGCCTGACTGTGACCATCAACCCGGAGGTCACGGCCCTCAATATCCCCCAGCATGGCCGTCACTATCCTCTCCGGGGTGGGATGGATGTCACCTTGCAGAAGAGATCGTCCAGCCTGAGGCTTCTGGTTGTCCATCTCAAGACCGGATGCTGGGCACAACCGCTCACGGCCAAAAAACGGGCCTGCACCCTGCTCTATGAGCAGTTTCATGTCATTGAAAACTGGATTCTGGACCGGCTTGATGACGGCATCCCCTTTGCCATTCTGGGCGATTTCAACCGCCGCCTGACACCGGCTGATCCTCTCATGCAGGCTCTACAGTCTGATGCCCGTCTGACCCTGACCACGGCAGGCTACACCAGCCCCTGCCGCCGTCACGGAGAACTGTTCATCGACCATATACTGCTCGGCAACCGTGCCCGAGACTGGTTCATTCCGGGGAGCCTGCGGGTCATGACCTTCCGTGATGCCGAGAAAGGGCTGACCCTGTCGGATCACTGCCCCGTCTCCATTCAGATGCAGCTTCCATAAACAAGGAAGGCCCGGAACGGTTTCCCGCCCGGGCCTTGCTTTCAGAACCTCTCAGGCTGTGCCTGCCATGCCGATCTGTTTAATGTCATGGAAGCTCAGAGCTTCATTCATTTCGATGGCCCGGTTCATCATGAAACCTGAACCAGCGAGGAAGACCGGGTCACCATCCAGATCATCCGCCATGGAACTCCGGTTGAGAGCCTCAAACTGCTCCAGCGCCGCCTTGTCCCCTGTCACCCAGCGAGCCAGTGTGAAGGGCGTACTCTCGAACCCAACCGGCACGTTATATTCAGCCTGAAGACGGGATTGCAGCACGTCCAGCTGAAGGGTACCAACCACGCCAACAATCGGCGGAGCACCATCCTGCGGACGGAAAAGCTGCACCACGCCTTCCTCTGCCAGCTCGACAAGAGCCTGACGCAGCTTCTTGGCCTTCATGGCATCATCCAGCCGTACACGGCGCAGGATTTCCGGCGCAAAGTGAGGCACCCCTGTAAAGCGCAGGTCTTCACCGTCCGTCAGCGTATCACCGATACGCAGGGTCCCGTGATTGGGAATCCCCACCACATCCCCGGCAAAGGCTTCCTCTACCAGCTGACGGTCCTGTGCGAAGAAGAACTGTGGCGTATGAAGTGCAAACTGCTTGCCTGTCCGTACATGTTTCAGGCGCATCCCACGACTGAGCTTGCCAGAGCAGACACGAGCAAAGGCCATACGGTCCCGATGGTTGGGGTCCATGTTCGCCTGAATCTTGAAGATCAGAGCCGTGACATTCTCCTCTGTCGCCTGAACCTCCCGTGTTTCGGAAGACTGGGCACGGGGCGGCGGCCCATAGGCAGCCAGAGCATCCAGAAGATCCGTCACGCCAATTTCCTTCATGGCGGAACCGAAGAAAACAGGTGTCAGATGGCCTTCATCAAAAAATTCTTTCTCGAAAGGTGGCAGAGCCATCTCGGCCAGCTCCACCTCCTCTCGCATCAGAGCCAGACGCTCATCGTCTTCCGCCAGCTCCTCCTTGAGATGCAGGGATTTCGTGCGGATGTCATAGATACCGGCAAATTTCGCCGCCCGTCCGACCGGCCATGTTGCCGGAGACACATCCAGAGCCAGAGCATTGGAAATCTCATCCAGCAGGGCAAAACAGTCCTGCGCCTCACGGTCCATCTTATTGATGAAGGTGACGATGGGAATATCCCGCAGGCGGCAGATTTCAAAGAGCTTGCGTGTCCGGGCCTCGATGCCCTTGGCGGCATCAATCACCATCACGGCACAGTCCACGGCGGTCAGCGTGCGGTAGGTATCTTCAGAGAAGTCCTCATGGCCCGGCGTGTCCAGCAGGTTGAAAACACAGCCACCATAATTGAAGGTCATCACCGAGGTGACGACCGAAATGCCACGGTCCTTCTCGATGCTCATCCAGTCCGACCGGGTGCGCCGCCGCTCTCCTTTGGCACGAACATTCCCAGCCATCTGGATGGCCCCACCAGCCCGCAGGATGCGTTCTGTCAGTGTGGTCTTACCGGCGTCAGGGTGAGAAATGATGGCAAAGGTACGCCGCCGGGGGATTTCCGCAGCAATGGTAGGGTCGGACATATCAGCTTTCCTGCAAAGAGAGCGTAAGAAACGGCAAACGCCGGACGGTAAAACCGCCCGGCGTCCCCATATACAGCCAAGAGCCGTATCTTAGCGGGAGTAGAACTCGACCACCAGATTCGGTTCCATCTGCACCGGATAAGGCACATCGGAAAGCTGCGGAACACGGATGAAGGTGCCCTTCATCTGGCGATGATCCACTTCGATATATTCCGGCACGTCACGTTCGCCGCTCTGGACAGCATCCAGAACGATAGCGAGCTGCTTGGACTTCTCACGCACCTCGATCACATCGCCTTCCTTCACGAGGTAGGACGGGATGTTGACGCGCTTGCCGTTCACGAGCACATGACCGTGGCTGACGAACTGACGTGCAGCAAACGGGGTCATGGCGAATTTCAGACGGTAGATGACGGCATCCAGACGGCGCTCCAGCAGACCGATCAGGTTCTCGGAGGTATCACCCTTGCGGCGCACAGCCTCATCGTAGTAGCGGCGGAACTGCTTCTCGCTGATGTTACCATAGTAACCCTTCAGCTTCTGCTTAGCCATCAGCTGGATGGAGTAGTCAGACGGCTTCTGGCGACGACGCTGACCATGCTGACCCGGGCCGTACTCACGGCGGTTCACCGGGGACTTGGCACGGCCCCACAGGTTGACGCCGAGGCGGCGGTTAATCTTGTACTTGCTCTCAAGACGTTTTGACATCGGTTAAACCCGCATTCTCTCTCAGGCTACCGGCCCTGTGCGACAGCCCTTTGTTGCGCCGGTAGGCCCTCCCCGCCCCAGACGGAGCTGAAAGAACGGAACAGCCTGCTAACCTCATGGAACACTGCGCCACAGCACGCACCATCCCGGCCAGACCATCCGACATTCCCGGCAATGGAACTGCCGTTACACGAGGCTTCCACCTCTGTCAAGAAAACGAGGCAGCGCCACGACAAAACAGGCCACATGCTTTACATTCAGAACATCTTGGAAAAAACAGCCATTATCCCCTATACCGCCAGCATTCCCAATCAGACTGGAGCACTCCCCCTTATGGAGCAGACCGAAACGGTTACAGGCCCACGCCTGACCCCACCTCATGGTGTTGCCCCCGCCATTGCGGCCCTCATGCTGGGCACCTTCACCATTGGCACGGGGGAGTTTGGCATGATGGGTATCCTACCCGCTTTCTCGCACGCTCTGGGCATATCAGTCGGGCAGGCCAGCTCCGTCATCACAGCCTATGCGCTGGGTGTTGTGGTTGGTGCGCCCGTCATGGCCATTGCTGGCGCCCATCTGCCCCGCCGTACCATCCTGCTCCTGCTGCTGACCCTGTTCTGCATCGGTAATACCGGCACAGTTCTGTTCTCCTCCCTCCTGCCCATTGAGATCATGCGTTTCATCACGGGGCTGCCGCATGGGGCTTATTTCGGTATTGCGGCCCTGACCGGGGCCTCCATGGTCGAACGAGCCCGGAGAGGACGGGCCATCAGTATGGTGCTCTCTGGCATCATGATTTCTACCGTCATTGGAGCACCGCTCAGCACATTCCTCTCCCAATATGTGCCGTGGGAAGTGATCTACGGAGCCCTATCTGTTCTGGGGCTGATCTGTGTCGCCGGGGTCGGGATTCTCATCCCGGCAGACCGTCCTCAAAACAACGTCAATGCCCGTTCGGAACTGACAGCGTTCAAAAACCCCCATGTGCTACTGACCCTGCTGACGGGAGCCATTGGCTTTGGCGGGATGTTTGCCGTCTATACCTTCCTCACCTCCGGGCTGGGACAGGTAACGCATCTTAATCACTGGATGGTTACAGCCTATCAGGTGATCTGGGGATGCGGGATGGTTGCCGGTAATTCCTTCGGGGGTGCCATGATTGACAAAAGTCTGGACCGCACCACCATCTTCAGCCTGATCGCCAGCATCATCTTCATGCTCGCCTTCTGGCTGCTCCTGCCCTTCAGCGGGGCCATGCTGGTCGTCTGTTTCTTCCTACCTGCCGCAACCGTCATTCTCAGCCCAGCCATGCAGGCCCGTCTCATGGATGTAGCAGGCGATGCCCAGACACTCTCTGCCTCGCTGAATCACTCAGCCTTCAACATCGCCAATGCTCTGGGGGCCTCCATAGGGGCCCTGCTGGTGGAAAACGGGCTGGGTATCAGTGCAGTAGGCTGGGGCGGGGCTATTCTATCCGCAGGTGGCCTGCTGATCTATCTTGTCACACTTCACGTTGCCCGCCGTCACCCACAGTGAGACGGGCATCATAAACAGTCTGGCCGTCAGGGAATCTGACGGCTGGACACTGGCACGGGAGCCGGGGCTTCCTCCAGTGATCCTTCAATATCAGAGAGCACGCTGCTGCTGCCCAGCGTCCCGGCAGCATAGGCCAGAGAGGCCGCTGCACTCAGCATGCCGTAATAACTATCTGACACGGACAGGCGAGCATTGAGCAGGGTATTCTGAAGCTCCAACATGCGGGTCATTGTGCCATCGCCAGAACGATAGGCTGTCAGAGCAGCATCAAAGCCGGTCTGACTGGCCTTCTGAAGGCTCAGTGCGGCCTGATAGGCTGTGATACCCGTATGCAGCATAGCCTCTGCCGTCACGATCGTACGGACGGCATTGTTCTGCGTGTCCTGCAAGGCAGCACGGGCACTATCTTCCCGCTCATGCGCCTGACGCAAACGATTGCGGCGCAGCCCACCATCATAAATCGGCACAGAAATACCCGCCGTAATCAGGCTTCCAAATGTATGAACCCGGTCATTGATCGAGTTTACATTGACCAGCGGCAGATTGCGGAAATGAAGGTCATCAAAATTATAACCCACATTACCATTCATGAAGACCTGCGGCCTGTAGCTGGCCCGTGCCCCTTCCACGGCACTCTGGGCAGCCCGCAGGCTCGTATAGGCTGCCAGAACATCCGGCCGGCGGGCTACGGCCTCATGTACCATTTCATCACTCAGGCGAATGTCATCGACACGGATATTACGCCCGTTATCAATCTGAATATGCAGCGGCTGGGAGGGATTCAGACCAACGGCTGTCAACAGCTCCAGCCGGTATGTTTCTACGTCCCCTTCTGTCCGGGCCAGAACCAGCTCTGCCTCGGCAACGGCCTGTTCGGCCTGTGACGTGTCAACGACCGTGCCCTCTCCATTCTTCAGGTTAGCGGCAGCTGCCCGTGCAATCGCATGAGCATTCTCAAGAGATTGCCGCACGAGCGATACGTTATTCAGAGCTGCTGAATAGCGGTAATAGGCCAGCGCCACCTGATGGATGACCTTCTGATGCTCACCCGTGAACAGGATATTCTGCCCGATGCTTTTCTGGGTGGCCTCCTCCATGGTGGCCCGGCGCTTACCGAAGTCAAACAGGAGCCATTCCAGCCCCACCTGCTGCCGTTCCAACGTGCCATGAAGACGGCTATCCGTGTTAGCTCTCAGCCCCCCACCCCGAAAACGGTTATGAGGTTCCAGAATCCCGTATCCACCCATGGCTGTTGCCGTCAGATGTGGAAGGTAGGCTGAACGGGCAATACCTGTCTCGGCGGCACTCGCCCGTGCAGCATCCCATGCCTGACGTGTGGAGGGATTGATGGACTGGGCCATATCAATCAGGTCAGCCAGGTTATAGGAATGATCCACCTGCACGTTCCCCAGCGCAGCAGGCTGAGGCAGGACACGGTCTGATGAAAGACGGTACCCGGCGGGCATTTTCAGGACACGCCCGCCCTTCTGACCCGGAGCGCCCTTTTCATGCCCTTCTATGATATGGCCATTTCCATCAACCGGCGCATTCCATGGCTGGTTTGGTGCAGGCGGCATATTCCGCATGGCTGTTGTCTGGCAGCCACTCAGAGCACTGCTGCCAAGCAATACGGCACAAACCAGAGCAACTCTGCGCCATCTCGGCCCATATGCCCCTCTTTCTCCATCAGACAGACACACAGCAAAAGAACTTCCATTTTTCCGGGACAAACCAGTCTCCATGCCCTGTACCTGCCTTTTCACCTGCGCCATGACATCTTTTCCCAACGGGCCATTCATCAGAGACTTCCCCCTTCCTTGAGAGAGGCTGTTTCTTCTCCCTTCAGAATATGCCCTAACCGGATCACCTTTTTCTGATGGCTTGCTGCCACGGTGCCAAACAGGCAGCTCGCATTCATGGCCGCACGCCGCAGAAACAGAATATATTGTCTCATCCTGTGCTGTGTCGGCCTCATATAGGCTGGCTCGATCATGGCCTGCCGCAGCTGACTCATAGCCCCGCTTGCAGCTTCCTGCACCTTAGCCGCCTGAAGCATACGCTGATCGTGATTCCAGCCCGTCACATCCTCTGCCAGCAACCCATCCAGCGCCTTCAACTTCTGAAGGGCCCCTGTCATCGCGCTCCGTGGCCAGAACACCGTATGCACAACAAAGGAAATCCCCAGACCAATCAGAATACCGATGATACGGTCACGAGGCACTGTCAGGTCCGTTGTCGGTACGAACTTGGCCAGATCGGACAGAGAGAACGCCACGATAATCTGAAGCCCCATATAGGAAATCCGCTGATCCCCGGCTTTCACCCACGCCCCAAAGAAGATGACAATACCAACAGCCAGAAGAAGCTGTGCAATATTTGTCATATGCGGCATGATCCATGTGATGATCCCCATGGCCATGCTACACCCAATCAAGGCACCGCAAATACGCAGCCTTTGCTTATCCAGCACGGCCCCCATGGTCGGCAATGACACGATGAAGCAGGTGATGATGCAGGTATGCACACCCTGCCAGTTCAGCATCTTATACGTTATGATAGCCAGACAGACAGAAACCGTTCCCTTAACGGCGTAACGGATATGTTCCTTATCCGTAAACGCTCCCGGCAGAAAGAAACCCGGCTTCTTAGCCGGGGCTGCTGGCTTGCTGGAAGGAAGCTGTGCCTCCTCCGCCGTCATGGGCTGAGCAAAATCGCATAGCAGACGCTCCATCTCCTGCGAAATGGCACCAGAACAGACATGCGTTTCCTCAATGGAGGTTGGCCGTCTGTCTGAGACAAAGCATTCAGCCATTTCCTCCAGACGTCCGGCCAGATAAGTGCAGTCTTCTTCGGAAATGCGACCACTCGGTTTCAGGCACTGCTCCACCAGCTGCAATATGCCAAAGCTATTCAGAGCGGCCCGGCGCAGAGCGGAAAGATCATCAGCATTCCAGCGATGCTCCATGCCTGCCAGCCCAAGAGCCCCGAACATGCCGCTGACACCCTCACCCACAGTATCCATGACAGCATCCTGCCATGCCTGTGGAATAGGCTGCCCACTGCCACGCCGTGCCAGACATTTTGCCGCCAGATTCAACCTCTCAACAATCTGATCGACAAGCGTATGTTCTGGAGATGGGGCAAGCCAGCTGCCAACAAAAGCCAGCAAACCCGCCACGGTCAAGAACACACGCCATGCAGAGAGGACCATGCGCATGATGCTGTCCCCTACCTGCATGTTATCCAACGAGACCAGCATGTAGGAAAGAACAAGCCCACCAATGACACTAATCATGCCGAGAATACTGGTCGTGCTTAAGAAAAAGAATATAAAACTAAGACAGAGATTGAAGATGAGCGTGGCAAGAAAATTATTTATGGTTGTCTTGAGGCCAAGATAAAGCGCCGCTGTCACAATCGTAAAGAAAACAACGAACAGCACCGACACTTTCATATTGGCAACCCGGTTCCCCTGCCACAGGGCCGCCAGTGTCAAGGTCAGCAGGCTGACCATGGGCAGCTGCCAGATTTCACCAATCAGCACGGCCACCATGGAGATAATGGCCGTACGCAAGGCCAGCGCCGTACGACCACGGGTTGGCCTTACAGCCAACCACCATATACGCATGAAAGCGTCTATATAGGGTTTAACCATGGCAGGCCGCACCATGGAGAATTTCCACGTTGGCCGTTGCCCCCAGTCTCAGAAGATAATCAGGAGCGTGATCGATCTTGATACGCACCGGGAAACGCTGGGCAATATGCACCCAGTCCATCTGCCGCTCGACATAAGGCACGCCACGGGAGTTTTCCTTCATATAGTCGGTCAGCACACCCCAGCCCACACTTTCCACAACACCGTGAATAGGATGGCTGCGGTCGATCATGGAATACACAGTTGCACAGGAACCCGGACGGACAGGCGCCAGATTGATCTCACGGATTGGTGCCAAAGCGTACCATTCATCACTGGAAACCAGCGTAAACAGCTCCTGGTTCGCCCCAAGTACCTCACCTTCCTTCACGCTCAGACTGGTCACATAACCGTCAATATTTGCCGAAACACGCGTCTGTCTCAGCTCATAACGGGCATGTTCCACCGCAACGGACGCTTCCTGCAGCACAGCTTCGGCGTGCTTCACGTCACCAACGGCGACCTGACTAGCCTGCTGCTCGTGCTGGGCCTCTGCCAATGCATCAACGGCAGAATTGAACTTCGTCACGGCCTGATCGTAAGCCTGCCATGAGACATAATGCTGCTGGGCAAGCGGCTTGAGACGCACCACCGTACGCCATGCCAAGTCCTTCTCATCCTCAGCCTGATGCTGCCTGCGCTCACTCGTAGCGGCATTCGCCATACGAACAGCCAAAGCACGACGGGCATCATTCAGATCTGCCTGTGCCTGAGTCTGGCTCGCTTCGGCTCTATGCAAAGCAATTTCATAAGGCTCCGGGTCAATCTGGTAGAGAAGATCACCCTTATGGACCAGCTGGTTTTCCTTAACGGCCAGAGTCTGCAACCGCCCACCAACGAGGGCAGCCACATGCACACTCTCCGTATAGATGACGGCACTATCACTATTAGGATGCTGCCCTGACTCATGATCCACATAGAGAACACCCAGCAACGCACAAAGCAGCGCTGCCATAGCCATGACGCTCCCTACCGGGAAGCGGCCTTTGATCCGTTCTGTTTTCATGAAACCGCCCTTATTGCCCGAAAAGGATAAGCCAACCTGCCAGCCCCAGCAGTGTCCCCAAAGAGAGATAGGTCACCAGATGAAACCGCAGCAGACTATCGATATGCAGTACCAGAAAGAGCGTCCGAAACAACGCCGCCCCTATGCCACCGATGAAAAGGCAGATGAGCCACGCCGGAAAATACGCCCCCGCCAATGGGAAGCTCGGTGCACCGATCCCAGCCCAACATTCCGAAGGGCCAAGAAGCAGAGATACGACCCACCACGGTGTTCCGCCACCCCGAAGAAAGATCGCCCTAAGCAGTTTCATGCATGCTCCTGTTCCGGCTACTGGGGAATATATGACCCTGCGGAGCACGCTCCCACATGGCACGAGGTCGATGCTGCCATCGCAAAGCTTCTGAACGATCGGATCATATATGTATTTTAATGAGTTGGAATGCCCAATCATACGAAATCGCATTCTATTTTTCAAATGAATTGAAACCATCCAACTCCTCTCCCACAGTGCCTTCCACGGCGGCCCGACAGGCAAATAGTCATCATGCGTGGCCTTTTTAAGACCGCACATCCTTCCGGCGATAAAGCAGCAGATAGAGCCGTGCACCAAGCGCCAGAGCCGTCACGCCCAATCCCGCCGCAAGCCCGATCCACAGACCTTCCACACCATAGCCCCGCCAGAAAGCCAGCCAGTACCCCAGACCAATGCCGATCAGCCCATAGCTCACGATGCTGATCATCATCGGCACAAACGTATCACCACAGCCCCGCAAGGCACCGTTACACACAGCCTGCACACCATCCACAATCTGGAAAATCCCTGCAATCTTCAGCAGAAGAACGGTCGTACCGAATGTTCCAGCATCTGGTGGAGTACCGGTATAGTACAGTCGGGCGATCCAATCCGGCAGAAGCATCAGGACCAGCCCTGTCAGGACCGTCCATGCCAATACAAGCAGCAGTGCTCCGCTGGAGGCCCGGCAGGCTTCCTCCCGCCGCTTTGCCCCTCGCCAATAGGCCACCCGCACATTAGCCGCCTGCCCGATTGCCAGACAGACCATGAAAAGCAGGGAAATCGTATTCAGCGCCACCTGATGCGCCGCAAGGCTGCGTGTCCCCAAACGACCCGCATTGAGCGTGGTGATCTGAAATAAAAGCAACTCAGAAGCCGCCGTGACCATCATGGGCAGGCCAAGGATCATCAGTTCCTTCAGGAGAGGCCAGTGCACTTTCACAGGCTTCAACAGGTCTCTCAGATTGGCACGGCAGAGAATAAGAAGCAGCAGGACAAAGCTCATGCCCCAGCCTGTCAGCATCGTGGCATGAGCCGAGCCGAACAGCCCGTAGGCTGGCAGGCCAAACCAGCCATGAATCAAAGCCGCATTCAGCACGCCATTGCACAGGGCCATGATGGGCATGGTCCAGAGCAGCAGGGATTCAGCCCCCAGAGATGGCAGAGCCACACGGCAGAGCCCCAGAAACACCAAATTGGGCAGCAGGGCATAAAGCAGGACATCAATGAACCGCCCGCCCTGCTCAATCACCATGATCGGCTCCCCCATCAGACCGAAAATCTGGCTGGAACAGAGCAACAGGATCAGACACGGGATGAAGAACAGCACCCCCAGAACCGTGCCCGCACTGATGATGCTACGCCGGTCATGCCCGCCTTCATGGCCATGTTCCACGCCACCACGAGCATGGGAGAGCAGAACACCGACTCCACCCAGTACCGCCTGAAAGGAAATCATGGTCGTGAAGAAGAAATTGTTGGAAATTCCTCCAATCGCCACAGCATCCACGCCAAGGCTGCCCAGCAGGATGGTATCCGTCACCCCCATGGCCATCTCCGAAAGTTGGGAGAGCGCAAGGGGCAAACCAACCTGAATCAGAGTGCGGATGTGAGCGGACATACCCACGACAGGGGCAGAGTGTTTCATTCTTGATGTGGACATAAGTTTCGTCTCTATCGCATATAACGCAAAGTGCAAGTGTTAAAGAATGAATTCCCTGTTGCACCAGACGCATCTCTGTCGCATTGAACAGGCATGAGCACGCAGCAGAGCACTACAGACCTTTCTTCCGCCCAGCACGGCCTGAGGCTTCATAACAGCCACCAGCGCACGACTGTCCCCTTTACCCCTGATGACGCCGCCAATGTCCGCATCTATTTCTGCGGGCCTACCGTGTATGACCGGGTGCATCTCGGTAATCTGCGCTCCATGCTGAGTGCGGACATACTGGTCCGGCTGCTCCGTGCGCTCTACCCACGGGTCACCTATGTTCGCAACATCACAGATATTGATGACAAAATTATTCAGCGGGCACAGGAAAATGGCGAAGACATCGCCAACCTGACGGGACGCACCACGCAGGACTTCCATGACGATCTTGCGGCTCTGAACATCCTCCCCCCGACCATCGAACCCAAAGCCACACAGCATATCCCGGCCATGCTGGAGATGATTGGCCGCCTCATCGCACAGGGCCACGCTTATGAAGCAGACGGGCATGTGCTTTTTGATGTCACATCCTTCCCCGGCTACGGAGCCCTGTCTGGCCGGTCTTTAGAAGACATGCTGGCCGGTGCCCGTGTGGAAGTCGCCGGTTATAAGCGCAATCCCGGCGATTTCGTTCTCTGGAAGCCCTCCAACGAGGATGAACCGGGCTGGGATAGCCCCTATGGCCGTGGCCGCCCCGGCTGGCATATTGAATGCTCCGCCATGGCCGAGCGTTATCTTGGGGAAAGCTTCGACATTCACGGCGGCGGGAATGACCTGCTGTTCCCCCACCATGAGAATGAGCGGGCACAGTCTCTCTGCTGCTATCCGCACAGCCATTTTGCCCGCCACTGGGTTCATACCGGGATGCTGCTTTCCGGCGGTGAAAAAATGTCCAAATCTCTGGGCAATTTTCACACCATCCATGAAGTGCTGGAACGCACCCCCGCCGAGGCCCTGCGCCTACTTTTCCTCGGCTCGCATTACCGCTCCACTCTGGACTTCACATGGGAGAAGCTGGACGAAGCCCGCCGCATCATGGACCGCTTCTACCGGGCACTGGAGAAAACCCCACCCACCGGAGCGGAAACCGTCCCGGCTGATATGCTGGATGCCCTCTGTGACGATCTCAACACGCCGCTGGCTCTCAGCGTTCTGCACCGCCATGCCGATGCTGCCCTCGAAGGCCAGCAAGAGGCTGCGAACCTGCTTCTGGCAGGGGGGCAGCTTCTGGGGCTGTTCAGCATGAGTCCGGCAGACTGGTTTCAAGGGGGAACGGAACTTGACCCTGCCGCCATTGAAGCCCTGATTGAAAAACGTCTGGCCGCCCGCAAGGCCCGTGACTTTGCTCTAGCCGACCAGATACGCAATGATTTGGCCGAAAAAGGCATTCTGCTGGAAGATGGCCCAGCAGGCACAACATGGCGGAAAGGATAACACCACTCATGACAGGCCGTAATGGCGGGGCTGATCTGGCCCCACCCGCTCCTTTTGACCCTGTTGTCATTCTTGTCCGCCCCCAGCTGGCTGAAAATATCGGGACCACAGCCCGGGCTATGGCAAATGGTGGGCTGTTTCATCTCCGCCTGGTAGCGCCACGGGATGGCTGGCCTCAGCCCCGTGCTTGGTATGCGTCTTCCGGTGCGGACCGTATTCTGGAAGAAGCCACGGTCTTTGAAACGGTTGATGATGCCATCGCCGATCTTCACCGTGTTTTTGCCACCTGCCCCCGCCCCCGCCATGTCATCAAGCCGGTCATGACAGCCCGTGGTGCAGCCGCCGAACTACGGGCCACCAGCAGCCGGAAGCTGAAAAGCGGCATCCTGTTCGGCCCAGAACGGGCTGGGCTGGATAATGAGGATATGGCCCGAGCCGACACGCTCATCCGTTATCCGCTCAACCCCCGCTTCATGTCGCTCAATCTGGCGCAGGCCGTGCTTGTTATGGCTTATGAATGGTATCTGACCGAAGATACCGTGCCGGAACAGTATCTCATGACCAATGAGACGCATGTGGCCACCAAGGGCGAGGTTGAGAACTTCATGACCCATCTGCTGCGGGACCTTGATGAATGTGGTTTTCTTCATCATGAACAGAAGCGCCCGGGCATGATCCGCAACCTGCGTCATCTTTTCGCCCGTGGCGAAGTAACCGAGCAGGAACTGCGGACACTGCATGGTGTTGTCAGCGAACTCTCCCGTGCCCGGAAAATCCGTCATACAAAAGAATGATCGCTGCCCCAGAACGGCCATAGCCCGCTGGAATCATCCGCCTTTCCACCCTTCTTCCGCTGCTGGTTCCTTATGCACCTGAAAATTCCTGATTCCCTCATCAACCGTGTAAGGCAGCAGCAGAGCGCCTCACGGAAAACCAGCGTCCTCTCTCAGGACAACACGCTGAACATCATCACACGGAAGAAGGCACAGGTCCGTCTCCTTGCGGACCTGTACCATACCTGCCTGACCATGAGATGGCTGGCCTTCTTCACAATGGTGACGGGCTTCTATCTGCTTCTGAACATCCTGTTCAGCATCGCTTATTGTCTGGTGCCGCATGGCCTCAGCAATGTGAAAACGGGCGAGTTCTGGGGTGATTTTTTCTTCAGTGCACAGACACTCTCCACGGTTGGGTATGGCTATATCTATCCGCAGGGTTATCTCTCCAACGCCATAGCCTCCGTGGAAATGCTGGCAAGTGTGATCTTCACAGCCATCATTACGGGGATCATATTCGCACGGTTTGCCCGCCCCCATGCGCAGGTACTTTTCAGCAACGTGGCCACCATTTTTCAGGAAGGGAACCACCTGCGGCTCAATTTCCGTTTGGGGAACCTGCGTAATACGCCTCTGATGAATGCCAGCATTGAGGCCATTCTAGCCCGCACAAAGAAGGACGAGCACGGCAACAGCACCCTCCAGCTGGATATCCTGCCGCTCACCTTCAACCATGTGCCAATTTTCCCGGTCAGTCTCTCTTTTGCCCATCATATTATGGAGACCAGCCCGCTTTACAATCTTGATACTGCTGCGCTTGAGGAACAACAGGCCACCATCTTCCTGATCCTGACAGCAACCGATCCCGTCTCTGCACAGGATGTTTTTGCTCACCACGCTTACAAAGCACAGGACCTGCTTTTCGGGGCACGGTTCGTCAGCCTGCTTAAACCCTCAACACAGGGTTCGCTGGAAGTCGATTTCAGCCTCTTTCATACCACATCAACCGACCCTCTACCCGTCAAGGATGAGGAGCCGATTGAAGTCAAAGACGATACTGAAGCGCAGCAATAAACCCGTCTTTTCCTGACGGAGTCGCCACTAAAAAGCCACTCCGTCAAAGACATCTTAATGCTGCACCGCATCCTTCAGGCGCTGCGCAACCCGCTCCCGCCCCATGAGCGGCAAGAGGGCAGCCAGCTCCGGACCTGCATCCTCACCTGTCAGGGCCAGACGAAGCGGCAGAAACAGCTTCTTCCCTTTACGATCCGTTTCGCTTTTCAACGCATCGATCCAGCGCTTCCAGACCGTATCATCCCACGCCCCTTCTGGTAGAAGACGAGCCGCTTCACGCAGGAAGTCGGTATCATCCGGCTGCGCTGAAACCACGATGTCGCCTTTTACAACAGACCACCAATGAGCAATCTCAACAGCCAGATCAATATTCCCTCGAATAGCCAGCCAGAAGGCTTCATCAGCCCCTTCAGGCAGATGCGGGCGGATCTCGTCATAGGACATGCCATGCAGGACACGACGGTTCAGCCCCAGAAGCTGAGGCACATCAAACCGGGCCGCTGACCGGGAGACATGGCTGATCTCATAGCCCTTCACGATCTCATCCATGCTGGAGGCCGCCTGCGGGTCATCCGAACTGCCCAGACGGGCCAGATAAGCCACAAGGGCACGGGGTTCGATCCCATCATTCCGTAAAGTGGAAAGAGCCAGACCACCAAGACGCTTGGAGAGCTTCCCGCCATCCTGCCCCAGAAGAAGCGGCAGATGCCCGAAGGTGAAGCGTCCCTCCTTTGCTCCCAACGCCTCGGCAATATCGAGCTGCACGCCCGTATTGGTCACATGGTCCTCACCCCGCAGAATGTGGGTGATGCCCATATCCAGATCATCAATGACAGAAGCCAGCGTGTAGAGGATACTGCCATCCGCCCGGACCAGAACGGGATCGGAAACGGCTGTCAGCTTCACATGACAGTCCCCCATCACGATGTCCTGCCAGCGGCGTGTGGCACCACTCAGCTTGAAACGCCAATACGGCACCTTGCCATTCGCCTCGGCACGGGCACGCTGCTCATCCGTCATTTTCAGCATGGCACGGTCATAAAGCGGCGGCTTGCCCGCACGCAGGCGCTGCTCCCGCTTGTATTTCAGCTCCAGCTCACTCTCGAAGCAAGGATAGAGCCGCCCCGTAGCCTTGAGATGCTCAATCACCTCCTCATAACGGGCCAGACGCTCGGACTGACGGGCGTATTCGTCCCAGTCCAGCCCCAGCCATGTCAGGTCCCGGCGGATGGCTTCTTCATAAGCCTTGTTGCCACGCTGCGTATCCGTATCATCCATCCGCAACAGAAACTGACCACCCTGCTTCCGGGCGAACAGCCAATTCGCCACGGCAAGACGGGCATTACCAACATGGAGCTGCCCCGTTGGTGAAGGCGCAAAACGTACTTTCATACCGTATTCTGTTCTCATTCTTTCACAGGGGCAGGCCCCTTACTGCTTCTGCTGACGGCGGCGGATGATCTCCGTCACGAAAGCCTCATCATCTTCATCGTCATCCTGATTGTCTTCATCAGGCGGGCCAGCCAGCTCCTCATCACTGACAAGACGGCGGGGGTCCAGAGCACGCCAGTCCCGTTCCATGGGGGTCGCAGGGCTGGAGACGAAATCATCCAGCTCCGTGCTGGACTTCCAGCCTTCTTCTCCCGCATCCACAACCTCGGCATTTTCACCAAAGGCAAACCAGCTTTCCAGCACATCCCGGTCTGCCGCACCGGGGACACGGCACCGCTCAATACTATCCCGCACATAGGCACGGGCAAACGCATTGGCATGAGCGAGATCTAAAAAGCCCTTGACCTCCTCAACCACATCATCATCGCCTTCACTGGCCCCGGATTGGTCGAGAATACGGACAATCCAGCCTCTATCATCCTGCTTCACGGCAGCATCGGCCTCTGCCTTCACGGCTTCTTCAATGGTCTGGTCATTTCCTTCACCCCGGAGGCCATTGATGAAAGCCCGTCTGGCCGCTTTATCCTCATCATTCATCATCCGGTCCTTTCCTGAAGCTTCTGAAGAAGAAATTCACGCCCGATCTTCACCCGTGGGGCACCATCATAAGACACAATATCAGCCGTGGCATACGTTTCTGACCAGCGATCTGGCAGGAACGACCCTGTTCCCACAATGTCGATCGGAGCGGAAGCATCATGCATAGCCGTGCATTTGGAAATGCCAAAACCGGAAGACACGACAATCTTCACCTTCGGGAAGCCTGCTTCATCCAGCGCTTCCCGCATCCGCCAGATGGCGGCTGCCGAAACACCCGTCCCGACCAGATAGCGCAGTTCCTTCTCCGACCTGTAACGGCGGATGGTACCCGGCGTGTTCCGTTCCAGCACCTCGTAGGAACGCTGCGGGTCCAGCCCTTCAAGGAAGCGCCCGCCATGCGTGTCCAGCCGGACGCTCAGCTCTCCCGCAGCCGCCCGTTCGGGGAAACGGCGGCAGACTTCCAGCATGTCCGTCACTTCTCGCCCGAAATAATCCACCAGAACGGTCAGAGGCTCATCTGGGAAGCGTTCCACATACATTTCTGCCGCCCTTAAGGTAGAGCCTGCATAACCGATGAAGGCATGAGGCATGGTCCCCAGCCCGTGATCCTGCCCGAAGAAACGAGCCGTGGCATGATTGGCATTGCCAATGAACCCCACAGCCCCCTCCTTCTGCGCCGCCCGTGACCCCACGGCCGCAGCATAGGCCATCAGCTCCTGCATCTCGCCCCCTGCACAATGGCGGGCATCCATTGCCAGAAACGGCACTTTCGGCAGGGCAAGAGCCATCTGATAGGCATTATGTGCCGCCACACAGGCCGCACCCGTCTTCTGAAGCAGCAATGTCTCCAGCGGTGCCAGACTGACCAGCGAGCCCGTCAGATAGAAAAGCGGATCACCCGCCCCGACCCATGTGCCTTCAGGGTGCACTTCCGTGATCTCAACAGAGAACCCCTGATGACGGGCAACATTCTGCACCCATTGCAGGGCCAGCCCATACGCCGCCACAACCGGGCGACGCACGAACACAGCATAGGTCACCTGACAGTCACCGAACTGGCTGACGATATCCCGCATCCGTAGGAAATAGGCATCCGTACGGCCTTCAATCTGGGCCGTATCCAGAGCCTCCTTTGGCGTGCGGGCCTGCTCGATGACGTCTTTCCAGCGCATCATAATGTCTCCTCTAGCAGGACCGGGACGGGATGCTCTCAGCGGTTCCCGAAAATGCGCTTCAGCCTGTCGGAAAGCTGGAAGGCAATCTCAAGGGACTGCTCGGCATTCAGGCGGGGATCGCAGAAGGTCGTGTAACGGGTAGGCAGGTCCGCATCTGTCAGGCAGCGGGGGCCACCTGTGCATTCCGTCACGTCACTGCCGGTCATTTCCAGATGAATACCACCCGGTATCACACCAGCCTGCTCGAATACGTCAAGGAAGCCCATGATCTCATCCAGAACATGCTCAAAAGCACGGGTCTTATATTTGTTGGAGGAGGTCGTGGTATTGCCATGCATGGGGTCGCAGATCCATGTCACGGTCCGGCCTGTCTTGCGTACGGCATCCAGCAACGGCGGCAGGAGATCACGCACCTTGCTGTGACCCATACGGGAGATCAGGGTAATACGCCCTGCCTCATCATGCGGGTTGAGGATTTCCAGCAGCTTCTGAAGATCTTCAATAGTCGTGGTCGGGCCAACCTTGATCCCGATCGGGTTATCCACCCCACGCAGGAACTCCACATGCGCCCCTTCCGGCTGGCGGGTACGGTCACCAATCCAGAGGAAATGAGCGGACAGCCCATAATGCTGGCTCGTAGACTCATCCACACGGGTCAGAGCCTGCTCATACGGCAGCAGCAGAGCCTCATGAGAGGTATAGAACTCCACTTCGTCATATTGCGGAGCGTTATCTTCCAGACCACAGGCCTTCATGAAGGCCAGCGTCTCCTCCACCTGAGAGGCCAGCTGCTCATAACGCTCGCCCTGCGGGGAATTGCGGACATAATCCAGATTCCAGCGATGGACCTCATGCAGATTGGCAAAGCCACCCCGTGAATAGGCCCGCAGCAGGTTCAGCACACCAGCAGCCTGAAAATAGCCCATTTCCATACGGGCCGGGTCAGGTTTACGAGCCTCCGCCGTGAACTCAGGGCTGTTGACGTTATCACCACGATAGCAGGGCAGCACCACCCCATCCCGCTTCTCGACATCGGAAGAACGAGGCTTGGCATACTGCCCCGCCATACGTCCGATCTTCACGACTGGAACCTTGGCGGAGAAGGTCAGTACGGCAGCCATCTGCAACAGCACCCGGAATGTATCCCGGATGATGTCCCCGGTGAACTCGCCAAAACTCTCGGCACAGGGGCCACCCTGAAGCACAAAAGCCTCACCCCGGGAGGCTGCCGCCAGCCGTTCTTTCAGGCGGCGTGCCTCGCCCCCGAAAACGAGCGGCGGATAACGATGCAGACGCTCCTCCACGGCGGCCAGTGCGGCACTGTCCTCATAGCTCGGCGCCTGACGAATTGGCCGTGTACGCCAGCTAGCCGGTGACCATGAGGCCGTATTATGCCCGTCTGACTGCTGCATCTTGTTCTCCCTGCGGCGGCGGAGTAGCCCTGTCTCGCTCAGGGCCCTCCGAAGGTGGTTACATCTGTAAAATCAGTAACCAATTTTATGACTGAAATGCTTCTTAAATGGTAGGGTGAGCCGCAAATTATTCAATCTCTCCCCTTTCCAGCCATGCCCCCATGTCGGGGCTGCATCCCCGGCTCCACCATCTTTCTTACTGAAAAAGCTTGATCATCTCTCCCTGTAAAAGAGTATATGGAGGGAATGAAGCACCCTTAATCTATGCAGGAACATATCGCACATGGCTTCGCGCTTTTCTTTGTCTCTCAAGCGTCTGACAGCACTTACGGCAGCTCTGGGCCTTGTGGCCTCCGTTCCGGCCATCGCCCCTCACGCCATGGCCCAGACCGTTCGCTTCAGCACGCCCTATCAGGACAGCCCCACCAACAACACGCCATCCAAACACTCCTCTGGACAGGCTCAGAAAAGCACAACCACCAAGGGCGGGGAGCACTTTCATGCCACCGGGCACCGCCCGCCGCCGCCCGGCTATCAGGATGTTCCTTCTACCGAGTTTGAAAACGGCCCGGACCCGGACCATGAGGCTCACCTCAAATCCAACCGTGATGCTGTTACCGGAAGCAATCTTGGCAAGTTTGGTAGCTCCTATCAGGATACCAACCCGATTCAGGGTGGCCAGCTGGGTGATGCAACCGGCAATGGCTGGGTTGCCCCCCGTGGCAATGGTTTCTGAGCCAAGCTGATAAAGAACGGTTCATGTTTTCGAGAGGCCTCATTTTTCAATGAAGAATGGGGCCTTTCTTCTGGCCAAGAGGCCCATCACCCTTCGGCAAGCTGCCGCATGAGGGAAGCAGCCCTGTGTTCCCGAAGGAAAAAGTCCCGGCTGGTCTGATACTCAAAATGAATGATCCTGAGTGAGCCTATCCCGGCAGCCAGATCACGCCTGCGGGACAGATTGTGACAGGCATGAAAGGCATCCTCCAGACGGGACTGTTCCTGCATGAACTGCTGATGCGTCAGCGGGTCATCTTCCCGCCCCTGCTCCGTCAGATGAATAATATCCCGAACCATATGCTCTGCTGTTGCCAACGCACAGGCAGGCAGACGCCTCAGCGTGACAAGGTCCTTCACGGTTAGCAGATTGCGCCCGACCGTCATGACAGACAGCGTGCCACGAATCATACTATCAACTTCCGCCTGCGGAATCTGACCCGCAAAACGGATGACCTGCTCCATCCGCAAGGTTGTCTCATTCGTCCAGAGGCGTTGGGTCTGGGCACGGCCTTTCAGAGGTTCCTTCAGGCGCTGGATTTCCTTCACCAGCTGGCGCCGCAGCTGCGCCCATGCCTGCGTGACCGAAAACGGCAATACCGTGCGGAATACCTGAATCCCGCTCCATAAGGCCAGCAGCAACACAAGAGACTGGTTGAACCATGTGACTTCATCCACACGTCCCTGATTATCCAGCCCCAATATCCACGGAAAGAAATTAACGTAAGACGCCGCAATTCCTGAAAGAGCGGGCATCCGCAAAGCCAGCCCGCCCAGAAACATCAACACGGAAAAAGGCAGGGCAAAAACCGCATATTCCGAGCTCATGGGCATGACCAGAAAAACCGGAATGATGCTCGCCAGCACCGAACAGACAGCCCCATAGAAGAAATACTTACTGATGAGGATCATGTTGTTCATAATGGCAAAACGGGCGCAAACCACACTCAGCAGGCTCATATAAGCCCCACCATAGGACCACGCCGTCACCTCCCACACAAACGCCCCAATCAGTATGGCCACCGCTGCCCGTACGCCATTGATAGCCGCCAATCGCCCATCTGCCCTGCGCTTGATGCGATGACGTTCCGGGGCCGGAATCTTGCGTAAGCCCGCATAATGAGATTCCACTGCCGAGCGGAAATCAATGAGCATGATCTCCACCCCTACCCCAACAATACTCTGCTGAAGGGCGTCATCATCATTCCGAGGCAGGCAGCGCTCCAGCTCGTCATGATTTTTCTGGAGCATGGCCTCAAGCTGTCCTAACCCGGCCACAACCTGCGCCATATCCTGCCTGAGCAGAGCTGCAATATCATCCAGCTCCCCCGCCACCCGCTCCAGCCCCACGGCCAGCCGTTCCGGGATGTGAGGCGCAGAGGCCAGCCGGGACCGCACCCCCACGCCACGGGCCAGAACAAAAGACACACGCTCCAGCGTCACATAGGCCCGGTCTGCATCCTCGCCAGCATGGCGGGAATCAATACGGACGAATTCAAGCTGATCGTTGAACCCTTGGAGAGAGCCAAGAATCCGTGTCATATCGGCCACGCCCTGCTCATCCCGGCGGAGGACAAGCGCAAGGGCCGATGCCGTCTGGCTGAGCAAGGCGGCCATACGCTTCTGCAGGTCCGCACGAGCAGCACGGTCCGCTCCCGGCACGGCTACCATGCCCGCCACCATCTCGCAGACAACACCCAGCAGGATGTAAGACCCACGCGACATGGCAATGTAAAAAACCTGATCGGGCTGTTCAGCCGCCCCAACGGCGATAATGGCCCCGGTATAGCCTGCCAGCACCATGGCGTAGCCCCGGAAGTTCTCCAGCAGGCAGGCCATGCCCGTACACCAGCCGACCCAGCCCGCCAACAGAACGAAAAATATCCATGGATACTGGGGAGCCACGGCTATCAGACTCACCCCACCCACCATTCCCAGTAGCGTTCCAGCGATGCGCCAGCGCCCTTTGGAAAGACTCATTCCACGGGAGTTCTGCGCCACAATCCAGACTGTCATGGCGGCCCATTGAGGCGAACCCATTTCCATCCAGAACGCAATGGCTAATGCCACAAGCGAGGCGATGGTCGTCCGTAGGGAGAACAGGACGGCGCTCAGAGTGTTCGGCTGTAATTTAAGCCCGCTCATGCTCCGCCCTGTTCCCCTCCCTCATGTCAGTGACGGTCCACCATACGGGTGGGGGAGCGCATGGTAACAAACTCCTCCGCCGTGCTGGGATGCAGGGCCACGGTCTGGTCCAGCTGCTTTTTGGTCAGCTTTGCCGTCACGGCAATGGCCAGCATCTGGATGATCTCCGGTGCATCCGGCCCAACCATATGGGCCCCCAGCACCACATCGCTATGACGGTCCACAACCAGCTTCATCAGGACCTTACCTGCCCGTTTGGGCAATGTCTGACGCATGGGAGTGAACTGGGAGGTATAAATGACGAGATCATGATCCTTGGCGGCTTCTTCCTCACTCAGCCCCACAACACCTACCGGGGATGAGAAGAAGACCGCCTTCGGCAGGGTTTCAAAAGACCATGTACGTCCCTGTGGGTTGAAAAGCTGCTCGGCCAGCATGTGGCCTTCGGCAATGGCTGTAGGGGTCAGATTATACTGGTCCCGAATATCCCCAATGGCATAGATGGAGGGTATATTGGTCTTGCCATCTATCCCGGCCACAACGTGCCCTTTCTCCATGGTCACGCCCACAGCTTCAAGCCCCAGCGAATCCACAGCGGCACGGCGGCCCGTGGCCATAATGACGGCATCAACCTCGTAAGACTCTCCATCATCCATCACCAGACGGACAGCCTTGCCACCACCAATATCTTCCAGACGAACCGGCGTTGTCCCCGGATGCTGGGTAATGCCGTGCAGGTCGATCAGTTCCTTGAGATGGGCACGGACTTCTTCATCAAACCCACGCAGTGGCAGGGGCTGGCGATAGAACAGGTCCACCTGCGACCCCATGCCCGCCAGAATCCCGGCAAACTCCACCCCAATATAGCCACTGCCAATGATGGCGACCTTCTGGGGCCGTTCCGGCAGGTGGAACAACTCGTCAGAGGTGATGGCCAGCTCTGCCCCCGGGATATCCAGTCGCACCGGCGTGGACCCCGTTGCCAGCACAATCTTCTTCGCCCGAATACGCTGCACCGGCGCCTCCGGTGCCAGAACAGACGGGCCAATCTCCAGCGTGTTGGCATCCAGCAGTCTGGCATCGCCCGTATAGAGATCAATACCGGCCTTCTCCAGCATGGAAACATAAATGCCGTTCAGCCGCTCGATTTCCCGGTCCTTCGCAGCAAGGAAGCCGTACCAGTCGAAAGAAGACGGGCGCTGCACGTCCCAGCCAAATGCTGGCGCATCCTCAATCATCCGGCCCGTCTCGGCTGCATAGACCATCAACTTTTTAGGAACACAGCCAAGATTGACACAGGTTCCACCCCAGTGCCTGCGCTCGGCAATACCCACACGGGCACCATTCTGGGCAGCGATACGGGCACAGCGTACCCCGCCTGAACCCGCACCAATCACAAAGAGATCATAATCCTGCATAACGTCCCTTCCTGCCTGCCACCTCATCCACCAGAAGCAGCAGAGCCTGATCCTTATTCCATCTGATAGCAGAACGGGCAGGTTCAGAAGGCTTCAACGATGCGTGAGGGAGAGCATCCCCCTCACATCATCCGTCCATACCTCCCGAACCTGCCCGCCTCAGAGTCCTCTGATTTTAAGACCCGGACTTACCGCTCGGCAAAAGCCTTCTCGACCACATAAGAGCCCTGACGGCTCATATTGCCTTCCTCAAAGCCACGTTCTTCAAGGAGCTTCTGGGTATCAGCCAGCATCTCCGGAGAACCGCAGATCATGACACGGTCATGCTCGGGGTCCAGCTCATCAATGTTCAGGTCACGGAAGATACGCCCGTTATTGATGAGAGCCGTGATGCGCTCCTGCACGGGGAAGTCTTCACGGGTGACAGCCGGGTAGTATTTCAGCTTGGCGGCCACATCCTCACCAAGGAACTCATGCTTCGGCAGGATATTCGTGATGTAATCACGATAAGCCAGCTCACCACGCTCACGCACCGTATGAGTGAGAATCACATTCTCATAACGGTCATAAGCATCCGGGTCCTTTATGAGGCTCAGGAACGGAGCAAGACCTGTCCCGGTGGAGAGGAAATACAGGTTACGACCCGGCTTCAGATTATCCAGCAGCAGGGTTCCCACCGGCTTGCGGCCGATCAGCACCGTATCACCAACCTTGACGTGACGCAGACGGGAGGTCAGCGGACCATTCTCCACGGCGATGGACAGAAACTCCATCTGATCTTCATAGTTGGCGGAAGCCAGAGAGTAGGCACGCAGCAGCGGCTTACCTTCGACTTCAATCCCGATCATCGCAAACTGGCCGTTGGAAAAACGCAGGCCGGGGTCACGAGTCGTAGTGAAGCTGAAAAGGCGGTTCGTCCAATGATGGACCTGCTGGACCTTGGCCGGGTACAGATGGCCATACTCCTTTGTCGGCTCAGCAAGGCGGTACTGGCCCTCATGCCCTTCAAACGGGACAAGGCCGGTCAGCGGCTCATCAATCACGGGTGTGGGGGCGGATTCAGCGGGGTAAGGCGTGCTCATGATCCGTCTTCATCTCCAGAAAACACATTTGTTCAGTCAACAGGGTACGGCACCACCCGGAGACCGGGGACGCCGACCAGCATGTCCGACAACATGCCTTTCTTTTACCTGATTGTCACCAGAAACGGGACGCCCTCACCCCTTTTCTCTTGACTTCCCCACCCTACGCTCCTGAAAACACCTGCATGACAGACCGTTCCCAGCCTCACGACCCTTCTTCTCTCACCCCGTCCTCCCCTGCCGAGCGTGCGCTTGAGCAGGCTGAAGCCGCCTTTGGAGCTCACCTTGCCATCACCCCACGGGAGCGCGCCGCCCTGCTGCGACAGGTCGCCCGCCGCCTTGGAGCCGACAAGACGGAGATCAACGAGACAGAACTGCTTCATGCACTCTGTCAGGTCCGCCGCCGTGGCTGGGCCAATGGCATGATGAACCATGCCCACCGCAATGGCGATGTGTGGGTCCGCAAGGCAGATGTTCTACTGGCTGCCGAACGCATCAACGACCCTCTGATTGATGAAGCCGGTCAGACTGCCGTGCTGGAAAGTGTGCTGGAAGAACGCTGGCGGGAGATGGCCGATACCCCCCTGCGTGTTCTGGATGACATGCGGGCCGATCTGGCCGATGTCGGTACCTTCCTCTCCGGCACGCAGATTGAACGGCTCTCCCACAGCATCGCCCGAGCCTTTGGCGGCGTTGACCTTGGCTTCGAGGATGAAATGATCCTTGAGGAAGAACGCCGGGCACGGGAGCAGGAAGACATCCGGGCCAAGGCCGAGGCCCGCCGAGCACGGGAACTTCAGAAGATCAAGGACTGGGAAGCCACCCTTGTCGGCTTCGAGAAAGTCCCGGCCCTGCTGCACTGTTCCCGCCGGGAAGCCCTGCGCTGGATTGCTGAAAACCGCCTTCCCATCGCCAAAAGGGACACGCAGCCGGACGGGCTGGAAATTTTCTATTTCGACCCCGCCGAACTGAAAAAATGCCGCCCCCTGCTCAATAGCTGGCGGCGTGGCTCGGGGCAGAAAAGCGATGATGGCTATGATGACAGCCCGCAGGCCCGCAAGGGCAATGCCGCTATTGCCCGTGTAGCCGCACTGGACCGCTTCGCCGCCCATTTCCGTACCGCCCGTGCGCTGAAGCGCCGCATCACGCTCGTGACCGGCCCGACCAATTCCGGCAAGTCCCACACAGCACTGGAAGCCCTCGCTCAGGCAGAAAGCGGGCTAGCCCTCGCCCCGCTGCGCCTGCTGGCCCATGAGTTTCGGGAAGCCATGCTCAGCCGGGGCGTTCCAGCCTCCCTGACAACCGGGGAAGAACGCATCATCGACCCCACGGCCCGCCATCTTGCCGCCACGGTGGAGATGTGCCCCTTCAACAACCCTGTTGACGTGGCCATCATTGATGAAGCCCAGATGCTCAGCGACCCGGACCGGGGAGCAGCATGGACAGCCGCCATCATGGGCGTTCCGGCACGGCATGTCTTCATCCTCGGGGCAGCGGACTGCATCCCGCTCGTCAAGCGCATTGCCGAACTCTGCAATGACCCGGTGGATGAGATCCATCTGGAACGTAAAAGTCCCCTCCGCCCCGCTGGAACACTGGCCCTGACAGACCTGCGGGCCGGTGATGCCCTCATCGCCTTTTCCCGGCGGGATGTGCTGGACCTCCGGGCCGAGCTGATGGCCCATAACCGCCGTGTTGCCGTCATTTACGGTGCCCTCAGCCCGGAAGTGCGCCGTGCCGAAGCCGCCCGCTTCAATAGGGGTGATGCGGATATCCTCATCGCCACCGATGCCATCGGCATGGGCCTCAACCTCTCCATCCGCCGGGTGGTGTTCAGCACGCTCCGCAAATATGACGGACGGCAGACACGCAATCTTGTCTCACAGGAAGTCAAACAGATCGGTGGCCGTGCGGGCCGCTTCGGCAAGCATGAGGAAGGGCTGGTCTGTGTGCTGGAAGGCGCAGGCCGTCCCAGCTTCATCCGCCACATGCTGGATGCCCCGCCGGAACCCACGCTGGAGCTCCGCCCGCTCGTCCAGCCGGATGCCGACATCGTGCAGGCCGTGGCGCAGGAAATGGAATCAGACAGCCTGTACGGTGTGCTGACCCGCATCAAGCGGGCCGTCCTCCGCCCGGATGACCCGAATTACCGTCTGGCCGACATGGAGCAGGCGCTGGAAATTGCCGCAGCACTGGAAGGTGTGGATGGGCTGGACCTCTCCACCCGCTGGACCTACGCCATGTGCCCGATCAACACACGGGACAACGGCATCCCCCGCCTTGTAGAGTGGGCCGCCCTCCATGCCCGTGGGCAGCGCATCTTCCCACCCGGTACGGGCCGCCTCCCCGCCGCTGCCACCGCCGGACGTGAGGAGCTGGAACGGGCTGAGAAACGCCATCGCCGCCTCGTCACATGGCGGTGGCTGGCCATGCGCTTCCCGGAGAACTACCCGGAACTCATCGTTGCCGAACGGAACGCTGCCATTCTGGATGAATGGATCGAGCAAGTTCTCCGCACACAGAGCCGGATGCGTGAATCCTCCCGTCGCCATCAAGGCCGCCGGAGTGGCCCTTCCAGACCGCCGGAAAGCCATAGCCGCCACAAAGCACCACATGGTAAAAAAGCCGGTGGCTTCGGGAAGAAGAAGCCACACGGCAAGCGCAAAAAAGACTAACCCGGCATAGAAAAACGGGCGTGCCCTGCAAAAGGCACGCCCGTTTCTGTCTCAGATCAGCCCGTCAGCCTTAGCGGCTGGGAATGGTAACCATAGCACCCTTAGCCGTTGCCGTTTCTGCAATGGCATGGATGAACTGAAGCATGGAGAAAGCCAGCTTACTGGCCAGATCGTCCTTGGCGATCCAGTACCATGAACCTTCATATTCAACGGCGGTATAAGCCTGCTCATTGCTCGGCTTGTCCGGCGTGCAATGAATGATGATGGCAGGCTGAGGCTCATTCGGGCCACGCACTACGGAAGGCGCTGTCACCCCCTTATCCACCATCTTCTTGGGCACTTCCATCGTGCTGGCAACATCTTCCCAGATCGACAGCATGGACCGTGTCACCATCGCCACCTGGCCGGGGTGATCCGGCGTACGACCATAAATGACTTCAGCCTGCTCACTCCCCGCCGGAAGCTGCAAGGCCTGACGTACCTGATCCTGCAACTCATTAATCTCGGACGAGCTACTATGCGGCAAAAGGATGAATGTCCGTTCCGGCTGGGCTGGAGCGGTCTTTGTGGCAGGAGTCGGCGCAATACTGCGAATGCTCAGCGCATTACCTGCCTGTAGCTTACGCAAGGCCCGCAGCAGATAGGTAAAGCGGATGGAAGCCTGCTTGCCTTCCGTCCCGGCAATCGTACTGGTCGTGTTGCTGGCCGGACCGATAGACTGCATCGTCATCTGCAACAGCGTATCAACCGGCAGACCGCTGGAGATCAGAGGCAGGAGCGTCTGCGGAGAAATGGGCCGCAGGATGTTGACCGAGAACTGCACACCAGAGACAGGCTGATAGGTCACGGTCGGGCTGTCGCTGTAAGAATAACCCAACGAGCCACCAAGCGTACCACCTGCCCCGTGAATCCACGGCGTACCGCTGATATTGGCGCTGGTACTGGTCTCTGCTGTATAAGCAGAGATGATCTGTGTCGTCTCGATCAATGTTGGTGACAGAGAGTAACGGAGCTGCACAATATTAAAGAGCATCTCCTGATTCTGCTGCCGGCTCATTTCTTTTTCATAATCAAGCCGGTCACGCCGCATATTATGCGGCCCCACCGATGACGAACAGGAGGTCAGTGCCAACGTGCCGATGGCAAATACACACCCCAGAGAGCGTAACAATGTCATGATATATCCTGAAGACTGAAACACGACCGAGCCTCTGAAGCCCATCATGCATACGTTATCTTCTTCGAAATACCATGCCGCATCTCGGTCTGACCAGAGCAGCACACAAAAGAAAATCCGGCTATTGCCGTATTAACGGCCTCATTGCCTTATGGAGCCCCGAAGGGCTCCTTCAGGAAAGACCGTCAGCCTCCATCATGCAGGGCGGATGACCTCCAGCCCCCCCATGTAAGGACGCAGAGCCTCTGGCACGATGATGCTGCCGTCTTCCTGCTGATAAACTTCCATCAGCGCAATCATGACACGCCCGACAGCCAAACCAGACCCGTTAAGCGTATGGACGAAGACAGTCGTCTTCTCCTTACGCATCCGTGCATTCATGCGGCGGGCCTGAAAATCCTTTGTATTGGAGCAGGAAGACACTTCACGCCATGCCTGCTGCCCCGGCAGCCATGCTTCCAGATCGTACGTCTTCGCAGCACCGAAACCCGTATCACCAGCGCAGAGCAGCACCCGGCGAAAAGGCAGACCCAGCCGCTCCAGCACCGTCTCTGCCGCACGGGTCATGCGCTCATGCTCGGCTTCGCTTTCCTCCGGGGCCACGACAGACACAAGCTCGCATTTGGTAAACTGATGCTGACGGAGCATCCCCCGCACATCCCGCCCAGCCGACCCGGCCTCGGACCGGAAGCAGGTGGAAAGAGTCGTCATGCGGCGGGGCAGGCTTTCAGCGGACAGGATATCACCCATTACGGAGGCCGTCAGCGGCACTTCACCAGTGGGAATGAGCCAGCGGTCATCATCCGTATGGAAAGAATCCTCCGCAAATTTCGGCAGCTTGTCCGTACCATACATGGCGGCATCATTAACCAGCAGCGGGACGGTCACTTCCTCATAGCCGAACTCGCCCGTATGAGTGTCCAGCATGAACTGGCCCAGCGCCCGCTCCAGACGGGCCAGAACACCCCGCAGCATCACAAAGCGGGAGCCTGCGATCTTGCCCGCAGACGCAAAATCCATCAGCCCCAGCGCTTCACCAAGCTCGAAATGCTGTTTCGCCTCAAAAGAGAAAGACGGCACCTCACCACGCTGATGCACGACCACATTGTCGTTCTCATCCTTGCCATCTGGCACGCTGGCATCAAGCTGGTTCGGCAGGCGCTGAAGCACATCATCAATGCGCTTCTGAATCTCATTGGCACGTGCTTCCAAAGTGGCGATCTGGTCACGCAGGGCAGCACCACGGGCCTCAATCTCGGTCGTGTCCTCACCCTTGCGCTTGGCCTGACCAATCTCCTTGGCCAGCCCTTTCCTCTGCCCCTGTGCCTCCTGCAATTCAGCCAGAGCCGCACGGCGCTGCTCATCCTCTTTCACGAGGGATTCAGCCACGGCAGGCAGATGACGGCGTGCCAGAGCGGCATCAAAAGCGGCAGGGTCTGCACGTAGGGCTTTGAGGTCATGCATGGGTCAGAATACTCCGCTTGGTCTCAGAAATTATTGAGGTCTGTCTATACCAGTTTTAGCCGCCGGGAAATGGCCGCTTCAGGCTGCATCTCCGTGGTCGGGCAGGGTCTCGTCATCGTCATCTGCCGTGATGGGTTTCGGCTCGACCATACGGGCGGCGAGAATGGAAATCTCGTACAGACCGACCAGCGGAATGGCCAGACCCAGCATGGTGATGGCATCTGGCGGTGCAATGACAGCCGCAACAGCAAAGGCCCCAACATAGGCATACCGGCGGATGCGCCGCAGCAGGGCCGTACCCACAAGCCCCGCCCGCACCAGAAGGGTCAGCACCACGGGCAGCTCGAAACAGATGCCAAACGCCATGATCATCTTGGTGACGAGATTCAGATATTCCGAAACACGGGCCTGAAGCTCGATGCCCATCTGGTTTTCCCCGCCCATCTGCTGGAAGGACAGGAAGAACTTCCATGCAAAAGGAAAGACCAGATAATAGGCCAGTGCCGCCCCGGCCAGAAACAGAAGCGGCGTGGCAATGAGAAACGGCGCAAAGGCTTTCTTCTCATTCCGATACAGGCCCGGCGCAATGAATATCCATGCCTGAATGGCCATCATGGGGAAGGACAGAAAGAACGCCCCGAACACGGCCACCCGCACATAGGTGAAGAAGGCTTCATACAAAGCCGTGTAAATCAGATGGGGCTGCTCGCCCTTCTGCCGCATGATGCTCGCCAGCGGGGCCGCCAGAAAGCGATATATCTCGCCCGAAAAATGATAGCAGAGCAGAAACGCCACCACGAACGTGGCCAATGACCAGATGATCCGCTTCCGCAATTCGATCAGATGATCCAGCAGCGGCATGGGCGTATCGCCCGCCACATTCTGCCCCTGCGTCCGGGCTGCTTCCGCCCCCACCGTCTGATGAGAAGGCACCTCAGGCAATATCGGTGCCACAGGGGCCTCTCCTGTCCGTGCCGTCTCGCCGGATGTTTCAGGCTGAACCATGCTGCGGTTCTCCTTTCATGCTCTCAGAAGACGGGGCCGCTGATAGAATGGCAGCACGACGGCCATTATGCAGGGCAATTTCCGGCGGAAGAAATGCCGGACGGTGCCAATAACGGGCTTCCTCAATCAGCCGCAAGGCTGTCGTAGGCGGAAGCAAAGCCGGTGCCCGCTCCAGCGCCTCGGCTTGGGCCTGCATCCGGGCATTATGAGGCTGAGCATAGGAGCGAGGGCGGTTCAGCTCCTCACTCCCCGGTGCGGGTGGTGGTGGTGGCGGAGGTGGTGGCGGTGCCACGGGCATACCCTCCTGCCGCCCGAACTCCATCTGCTTCTCCATCGACCGATCCGGGTCAATAGCCTTACGGAGCTGCTCCCGTGGGCTGAATTGCCTGATCTCCCGCAGATGGTCCCTTGCCTCGCTGAGATCCGCCTCTTTGACCATCTCATCAAGATGATGCTGAAACTCTGCCCCCATCCGGCGAATGGCCTTTATAGCCTTGGAGAGCGTCCGCATTGCCACGGGCAGGTCCTTGGGGCCGATGCAGACAAGAGCAACGACCACCAGAAGGGCAATTTCTGTCCAGCTTAGGTCGAACATTGGCGGCCATCTCCCATCATGCAGGCTGTATGGTGTCTTCTAGCCCAGTTGCCTCATCATCGGAAGAAGACTCAAAGAGCAATTCCTCTCTGCGGGGCAGGTCCGCAAGGCTTGCAAGGCCAAACAAACGCAGAAACTGCGATGTCGTCCCCCAAAGCACAGGGCGGCCCGGAACTTCCTTACGCCCCTTGGGGGTAATCAGCCCTTCTTCCAGCAATGTATCAAGAATGCTCTGCCCCAGCCGGACGCCACGGATCGTCTCAATCTCCACACGAGTACAGGGCTGATGATAGGCCACAATAGCCAGTGCCTCCAGCGTGCCCTGGCTCAGACGCCGGGGCCGTTCGATCACCCGTGCCAGTGCAGGACCGAACATGGCCCTCGTCCGCAACTGCCAGCCGCCGGAAATGGCCTGAAGCTCCACCGCATGGCCTCTGTAACGCTCGGCCACGCCATCCAGCACCGCACCCGGGTCATCAGCCTGAGCCTCCAGCCCCTGCTCCCGCAGAAGCCCCACGATGCTGCTGGCTGTCACAGGCCCGGCACTGGCGAAAAGAAGGGCTTCCACAAGGCTGACAGCACGGGCAAACGCATCTTCTCCGACCATATCAGGCGGGATTTCCTGCAAGGTTGGCCCTGTCTCACTCATGTCCGGTTTCCTCCCTTTCCCGCCACTCAATGTCCCCGAAGGCACTTTCCTGCCGCAGTTCCAACTGCCCACCACGAGCCATTTCCAGTCCGGCCATCAAGGCGCCAGCCAAAGCCGCACGTCTCTCGATCACGCTGCTTTCAGTCAGCTCCGGCAGAACGTCTTTCAGGGACTGCCAGCCTGCCACACGCCTGCGCCCCAAGAGACGGGCCAGAGCCGAACGGGCCTGCTGAGCACTCCAATAGCGTGTGACACGGGGCGAATAAGTTCGTTTACGCCCTTCCCGGCGTCTTGCTGCCAAATAGGCCAGAACCAGAGCAGGCACATCACCCTTCAACGGGGCCATCTCAATGCGTGTATGATTTTCAGGTTCAGGGCGGGCAAACACATCCCGGCCCAGCCGTGGCTGTTCCTCCAGCCATGCTGCGGCACGATGCATCTGCTCCAGATCAATCAGCCGTTCATGCAGCTGCCCTGCGGCATCTTCTGCTTCATCATCCTGATCAACAGATGGGAGAAGAAGACGAGACTTCAGCCATGCCAACCATGCTGCCATGACCAGCCAGTCCGCTGCAATCTCCAGCCGCAGAGCCTCCGCCCCCTGCCGGGCACGCTCCACGACCTCCAAATACTGCTCGCTCAGCTGAAGGATAGATATCTGCTGGAGGTCCACCTTCTGGGACCGGGCAAGGTCCAACAGAAGGTCGAGTGGGCCTTCAAACCCCTCCAGCACGAGATGCAATGCGTTACTCACAGGCTGCTGTCATCCGCTGTCAGTTTGCCGCCACCGCACAGGCCTGCGCCTGCGCATGAAGCTGAACACAAAGCTGACGGGCCGCTGCTCTATCCGCAAAGCCACCAACACGCAGCCGGATGAAAGTCTTCCCATCCCGCTCCACCTTCCGATAGACAGGCTCGTAACCGCCCAAAAGATCAGGCAGCTTGCGGCGCAGACGCCCCCATTCCTGACGAGCCTGTTCTTCATTCGCAAGGGCAGCAAGCTGCACCTCGTAGCGCCCGGTCTCGCTGGCCTTTTTATGCGGCTCCTCTGGTGGCGTTACGGCCTTACGCGCTTCAGCACGGCGACTTTCCACGGCAGGAGCCGGGGGCGGAAGCGGACTGAGATGCGGGTCCGCAGGCGGCGGAAGCGTGTGGGTACGGCTTTTCTTTTCCTTCTTCACCTTCCCCGGCTCGTCATCCCCTTCATCCTGACTCTTGCGTGCTGGAGCGGGCTGCTCCTCTACATCCTCTGGCTGCACCTTTTTCCGGGCAGGCTCTGCCTTTGCGGCAGGCTTTTCATCCACATCATCGGCAGTGTCATCATCCGCTGGGGGTACTTTCTTCGCATCACGCCGCTTGCCGGACTCATCAGGCAGCTCTGTCTCGGTGACATCATCCGCTTTCTGGTCAGGCAGAACAACGCCACTTCCAGCGGGTACAGAACTGGTTCCATCCGGCACTGCATTCTCTGGTTTGCTTTCGGCAGGTTTGGCTCCAGCAGTGCCCTCCCCTGCGCCTGCAGCTTCAGACCCAGCAGAAACAGCCTGAGGTGCGGGAGAGGCAGCAGGTGCGGCTGCCGTTCCACTACTGGAAGCTGAAGGCTCGTGCTTCATTCTACCTGCCAGAAGGCTGACATCCGGCTGTTCTGGCGGCGGTGCCAGATGCACCGATCCACGGCCTGTCACGTCACTCTTGGTCGTGTCATCCCCCATGACCATCATGCCACCCGGATCAGCCGGGCGGTCCTTCACGGGGTAAGGTGGTGGCCCGATGACAGGAATACCGGATGGATGATGTGTCACCATCCAGCTCCATACACCGCCCACCACGAGCAGCAGGGCAGCCCCTGCCACCCCTAGCAGCATCAGCCCTCGTGTGCCGGACTGCGATCCCATGAACGAGGAGAGGAAATGCGCCCTCCCCCCATATCGGTCTCCCTCACGCTCTGCCATCCGGCCGAGGGGCCTGCGGCCTTCCCCGCCCAGACGCTCATCAGCATGAGGTGGCGACAGGTTGCTGTCATGGTAATCGTCCGGCATGGACATGGCTTAGCGCAGCTCCTCTACGGCCTCGACACCGAGGATACCAAGGCCGATCCGCAATGTTGAGGCAATGGCGGCCACAAGGGCAAGCCGTGCCTTGCTGGCTTCCGGTGCATCATCCTGAATGAAGCGCAGGCTGGTTTCCTCACGCCCACGGTTCCAGAGGGCATGGAAGTCGGAGGCCAGATCAATACAGTATGTGGCAATACGATGCGGCTCCCGTGCAAGGGCGGCGGCTTCAATCTGCCGTGGCAGATTGGCAATGCGGCGCAGAACAGCCAGCTCCTCATCGGCTGTCAGGATGGACAGGTCCTGTCCGGCGAGGGCTTCTTCCGTCACGGCGGCGGCACCATAGGTTTCCTCCCCAAGCCGCAGAACAGAGCGGCAGCGGGCGTGAGCATAATTGACGTAGAAGACCGGATTATCACGGGTCTGCGCCACGACAGCATTCAGGTCGAACTCCATCTGCGCATCGGCCTTGCGGGTCAGCATGGTGAAGCGCACAGCATCCCGGCCTACTTCATCAATCAGGTCCCGCAGCGTGACGAAGGTTCCGGCCCGCTTGGACATGCGTACCGGCTCGCCATCCTTCACCACACGGACGATCTGGCACATGACGGCTTCAAAATCCGTCTTCCCTTCCGTCAGGGCAGCAACGGCGGCACGCATACGGGAGACATACCCGCCATGATCAGCCCCCAGAACGTCAATCAGCAGGTCAGACCGGGAGGCTTTGCGGGCGTGATAGCCAACATCATTGGCGAAGTAAGTGTTGGAGCCATCGGACTTCCGCAGCGCACGGTCCTGATCGTCCCCGAACTCGGTGGAACGGAACAGCGTCTGCGGGCGGGCTTCCCAGTCTTCCAGCTTCTTGCCTTTAGGCGGCTCCAGCACGCCTTCATAAAGCAGGCCACGCTTCTCAAGGCTGGCGATGGCGGCATCCACCTCACCGCTTTTCAGCACCTCGGCTTCGCTGCTGAAAATCTCATGATGAATGCCCAGTGCGGCGAGGTCATCACGGATCATGCCCATCATATGCTCAAGGGCTTCGGCACGGACGGTCTCGAACCATGTGCTTTCCGGGGCCACGCCACCCTCAGCAGAAGCAAGGGAGCGGCCATGCTTCTTCTCCAGCGCCTGCCCGACAGCGATGAGATACTCACCCTGATATTGCAGGCCACTCGGTGCCAGCTCCCCGAATTCCTCAGCCGGAATGTCCGTGCCGATGGCCTGAAGATACCGCCAATATGCCGCCCATGTCAGCGCAATGACCTGCGCCCCGGCATCATTGACGTAATATTCCCGTGTGACCTTGAAACCAGCGGCATCCAGCAGGTTTGCCAGCGCATCACCCACAACGGCCCCACGGCAATGGCCGACATGCATCGGGCCTGTCGGGTTGGCAGACACATATTCCACATTGGCACGCCGCCCTGCCCCAAGGGTAGACCGCCCATAGGCAGCACCACGCTTCAGCACAGCTTTGGCGATATCATGGAACAGGGCTGGCTTCAGCGTCATATTCACAAAGCCCGGACCAGCCATTTCCACATGGACAATTTCCGGCAGGGTAGCGAGCTCAGCGACCAGCTCCTTGGCAATCTCGAACGGCTTGCGCTTTGCAGGCTTGGCAGCCAGAAGGGCGGCGTTGGTGGCCATGTCCCCATGGGCAGCATCACGGGGCGGCGTGACTTCCACCCGGCCTGCAACATCATCAGGCAGGTCAGGCAGAACAGCCTTGAGGGCTGTCACCACCTTCTCCCGCATAATGGTGAAAAGACAATCCGGGGATGATGCTGTCGGGGCAATGCCTGCCATATTCTGTAACTTTCTTCTCAAACCTGTCAGAAGCCCTGTAAGGCTATAATCGACTGCGGAACAGGCGCACATTATGCTGCCTGTCACTCCTGCTGCGCCCCACTATAAAAGCCGCCGCTTCTTTTTGAAACAGTCCAGAAGGCACTCCCTGCCCTCTTACCCCAGAACGGACAGGTCCATCAGGCGGCGATGTTCCTCCATGGCGAAACGGTCCGTCATGCCAGCAATGTAATCCGCCACGACACGGCGGGCTGCCTGCTCATTGCCTGCCCGCCGCCGTTCCAGTGCCATTTCCTGCCATGGGGTCGGCAGCAATTCTGGCTCGTCCCCCAGAATGACGCATATTTCAGCCAGAGCGATACGGGCCTTGCGGGTCATCCGCCGGACACGCCAGTGACGGTACATCCGTGCATGGAGAAACTTGCGAATTTCCTTGTTCCGCTCTGCCATTTCCGGGGAAAACTCCACCATGGCACGGCCTGCATGGCGCACATCATCAACGCTCTGCGGATTCAAGGCTTCCAGATTACGGCGGCTCTGAGCGATCAGGTCACTCACCAGCCGATTAATGACCCGCCGCACCGTTTCATGCCGGATGCGCTGGTCACGATCAAAGGCGCCATGTCCGGACCAGTCCAGAGATCGAGCTTCATCCAGACAGGCTTTCAGAAGGGGAACAGCCTCGATATCCTCAAAATGCAGCAGACCAGCACGAAGGCCATCATCAAGATCATGCCCGTGATAGGCGACATCATCGCAGATGGCGGCAATCTGGGCCTCAACGGAGGCATGACAGTCCAGCTCCATCGGGTAGCGCTGGTCAAAACTGGCCAGCCACGGTGCAGGACGCCGGACAGGCCCGTGATGCTTGGCCAGCCCTTCCAGCGTCTCCCATGTCAGGTTGAGGCCGTTGAAGCCGTGATAGCGGGCCTCAATCTCCGTCACCTGCCGCAGGGACTGGATATTGTGGTCGAAGCCGCCCCAGTCCTTCATGGCCTCCTGCATGGCGTCCTCGCCCGCATGGCCGAAAGGCGTGTGACCGAGATCATGCGCCAGAGCGATGACTTCCGTCAGGTCCTCATTGACGCCCAGCGTCCGGGCGATGGAGCGGGAAATCTGGGCAACTTCCAGCGAATGGGTCAGACGCGTACGGAAGAAATCACCCTCATGATTGAGGAAGACCTGCGTCTTGTACTGCAACTGCCGGAACCCGGAAGAATGCAGCACACGGTCCCGGTCCCGCTGCCACGGCGTGCGGGTCTGACTTTCCTCCTCAACGAACTGCCGCCCACGGGCATTCTGACGCTGTACTGCGTATCTGGCCATTTCCATCGTCCGTCCCCATATCCATGTGGGCCGCATGAAGCATACAGCCTTTCGGGTTTTGATTCTTGGCGGCCAGCTTTATAGTGTCAACAGCATCCTCACCATTTCGGCCGCAATGGTGGGCGAATTCATGATGATTATGGAGAGAGTTTTCCATGGCCGATTTCGACATTTCAGCGGCAGCAGCAACCCGCATTGCAGAGATCATCAGCCAGCAGGATGAGCCGGGCAACATGGCCCTGCGTGTCTCCGTCCTCGCTGGAGGGTGCAATGGGTTCCAGTATCAGTTCAAACTGGTGCGGGAAAAGCAGGATGATGACCATCTGATAGAAAAAGACGGTGCCCGTGTCTTCATCGACCCTGTGAGCTTTGACCTACTGGAAGGGGCAGAACTGGATTTTGTCGATAAGCTGATGGGGGCGCATTTTACCGTCAACAATCCCAATGCCGCCTCATCCTGCGGGTGTGGCAGCAGCTTTTCACTTGCCTGATCTTTTCTTTCTTCCGGAGACCCTGCACCCCATGTCCCTGACCTTTGCCAGCTGGAACATCAACTCCATCCGCACCCGTGCTCATCTGGTAAAGGACTGGCTCGACCGTAACCCGAACTGCACCCTGCTGTGCCTTCAGGAGATCAAATGTGAGACGGAAAAGTTCCCGAATCTTTTTGAGGAAGCCGGGTTTCATGTCGCCGTGGCAGGGCAGAAAACCTATAACGGCGTGGCGCTCATCAGCCGTGTGCCCCTGACCGTCACGGCCAATCACCTTCCCGGTTTTGAGAGTGATGAGGCCCGTTACATTGAGGCCGAAATTGAAGGCGTCACCATTGGCAATCTCTACCTGCCAAATGGCAATTCAGGTGGTGAAGCGGGGTTTGCCAAAAAGCTGAACTTCTTTGACGCCCTGCATCAGCGCTCCCTGAATTTGCAGAAAGAAGAACGGTCCTTTGCCTTCATCGGGGACTATAATGTCTGCCCGACTGATGAGGATTACGCCCCCAAGGCGCTTTCTCCCGATGATGCGCTGCTCCGCCCGGAAAGCCGTGCAGGCTTCCGCCGCCTTCTCTGGTCCGGCCTGACGGATGCGTTGCGTTGCCTGCACCCTACGGGGCAGCATTACACCTTCTGGGACTATCAGGCAGGAGCCTATCAGCGCAATTCCGGCCTGCGAATTGACCACGCCCTACTCTCCCCCCGCCTCGCTGATCGGCTGACTAGCTTCATCATCGACAAGGATGAGCGGGGCCGGGAAAGGCCGTCTGACCATGTGCCGGTGGTGGTCACTCTTTCCTAAGACTGCGTTTTACCATCTGCCGAAACAAGGCTTCAGCCTGCTCATGCACGCCCGTATCCGGTTTCGGCAATGTAGTGGCCTCGGCACGGGCGAACTCGGCTTCAATGAGGTCATTCACGGCGGGAATGGCGGGACCGCTCTGCTGTTCCCGGCTTCTGGATTTCAGATGCAGAAGCTCCCGGATGGGTTCCAGCACGGAAGCCGAAAGGTCGCAGCCCTGACAGAGGACCTGAAAATTCATGGGGGGCTGACCATTTTCATGCAGGCGCATCCAGCGCAGGGCCATGGCAGGGCGCAGCGCATAGAACAGCCGTTTGTACCGAGTACTGCCATCGTCATTCACGGCCCGTTTCCAACTGTTCCGCCCCAGATTCAGATAATGCTGCTGGCAGCTTAATCCGGCCTCAATCTGACGGGCGAAAGCGGCCAATTCGTCAGCTTCGGGCCGCCATAAGTAACGCACCGGGCTGACCAGCCATTCCAGAAAGGTGGGGTTTGGTTTGGTCAGCAGATTCAGGGCCTTGCGCACATCCCAGCCATTCACGTCCAGATCATCGGAGATGGGCAGTTCAATCACATCCCGGCCGGGTTTCAGGGAGAGATACCAGTCCAGACGGTGGCGATAGACAAAGCGGACATCATAATCGCTGTCTGGTGATGGAAAGCCCCACGCACGGCTTCCGCTCTCCACAGCGAACAGAATGTCCACGTCATGATCCTGCTCAATCTGACGCAGGCTGGCCATCACTTCATCCCGCACCTCTGGCGCAATGGCCGGTACATAATCCGGCATGATTTCATCAAAACTCATCCGCTAACGGCCCCCTGCTGATCCTTCCCCAAGACTGCGCCAGATCGGCTGGGGAGAAAACAGCTTGATTTTAAAACTTATTTTAATGTTAAAATTGATTTTAAGAATCACTCTCAAGAAATAGGCTTCATGCGTACAACCCTCCGCCCCCTGCTCACCTGCTCCACTCTTGCCCTCTGCGCCTCCACACCCGGCTGGGCCGAAACGGACCCGATACCCTCCACGGCAGCCATCTCATCACCCGCTCCTGACGACCAGAAACACACCAGAAAACACACAAAGAGAACAAAGAAAAAACAGCCTTCACCCCACAAACCAAAGCAGGAGCTGATCCATGTCTATGGCAATGGCCGGGTCAGCTATGGCGCTGAAGAAAGCAGTATCGGGGACAAGACGGGCGTTGCTTTCCTCCAGCAGACACAGACGGCCAATGTCGTCACCCATCAGACGATCAAGGACATGGACCCTCAGACCATGGAGGACATCGCCAAATATGTTCCCGGCATCACGATCGGCAACAGCTTTGGCGGGACGCAGGACAGCCTGCTGAAACGGGGCTTCGGCGGGCCTGATGACGGGTCCATTCTGCGGGATGGCGTGCGTATGCCCATTGGCCGTAACTTCACCACAGCCACGACCGAACGGGTCGAAGTGCTGAAAGGCCCTGCCTCGCTGTTCTACGGAATGCAGGAACCGGGTGGCGTCATCAACATCATCACCAAGCAGCCCCGCAAGGACTGGGCAGCTTCCTTCAACAGCTCATGGGCTTCACTGGGCGGAGGTTCCGGAACGCTGGATGTGGGCGGCCCTCTCACAACCAACAAGGAGCTGACCTTCCGCCTGATTGGAAACCTCAAGAATGAAAATTACTGGCGCAATTTCGGAGCCAACAAGGACAAGATCGTAGCCCCGAGCCTGCGTTATGAACATCAGCGCCTCAAGCTGGACCTCTCCTACCAGTGGGAGGACTATCACAACGTGCTGGACCGTGGGGCCTTCTTCTATAACGGCAAGCCGATCAGTGGCCGCAGGGACCGGCTGGATGAACACTGGACGGCTGATTACGGTACACGCCATCTTCTGGCAGGTGCCGCAGAATACCGGCTGACACAGCATGACCGCATACGCCTCACCAGCGGCTGGAATGCGGACAGATATCACGACCGACAGGCAGACCCACGGGACTATAACCCAACCACGGGTATCCTTCGCCGCCGCTTCCGCAGCAATACGGGCACGACCCGTGCAAACAGCTATGTGGCGCTGGATGTCATTTCTGAACACAGGCTGCTCGGCATGACGCACAAAATCGCCATAGGGGGCGATTACGAGAACCGGCGCATCACGCAGGGAAGCTTCCTGACGGGCAGCACCTATGGCGGGTTCCGCCCCTCAGACCCCGTTTATGGCCTGCTCCCCATGTCGGGCGTGGATGATAAAAGCCTCGGCTACTATCATACCCGCATCAATAGTGCGTCCTTCTATTTCAAGGACAATATCCATATCGGCCATGGCATCACCATTTCACCGGGTGTGCGGTACCAGTGGTTCCATTATTCCTATGGCGGTGGGGAACCGTTCGTTAAAGCTACGGATTCCTCCTATGCCAAGCCGCTCCCTTTCATCGGGGTTGTCTATCAGCCCGCCAAACATGTCTCGTTCTTCTGGGATTATTCCCAGTCCTACAACCCCAACCAGATATCCCCCGGTACAGTGCTCACCAGCGGGTACAAGCCCACAAGCGGACGGCAGTTTGAAGTCGGTGCCCGGTACCAGAAGGGCTTCCTGACAGCAGATGTCGCCCTGTACAATATTCACAAAAAGAACATCCAGCAGACTGACGGGCAGACCGAGACCGGAGCCCTGCGGCAGCGTCTCTCCGGTCTGGCCGGTTCCAAAGGTGTGGAAGCGGAAATCAATGGCCGCCTCACCCGCCACTGGAACATCATCACCAATTACGCCTACACCTACGCCCGCACCATGAAGGATATTCCCGCCACACAAGGGAAGCTGCTCACCAACGTGGCCCGTCATACAGGCGGCGGGTATCTGACATATCAGACTAATCTGCCATGGCATCGCTCCAGCCTGCGCTTTGGTGCAGGAGCACGCTATGTCGGGCGGCGGCCCGGTGATGCCCGTAACAGCTTCTGGCTACCCGGCTATGCCACAGTGGACCTCTTTGCCGCATGGAAGATCCGGCAAATTTATGGCCATACGGCCAGCGTGCAGCTCAATGCCGACAATATCGCCAACAAGGCCTATTTCATCTCCAGTTCAGGAGCGAATACCCGTGTCTCATGGGGACAGGGGCGCACCATCCGGGTCAGTGTTGGCATAGCCCTGTAAGGCAGCAGATATGAAAAAGGCCGGAGCGAACCATGCCGCTCCGGCCTTTCCATTTCATATCAGGTCAGAATCAGCCCTGCTTTTCCTGAGCCTTGCTACCACCAGCGGAAGGCTTCGGCTTGGGCAGGTCCAGCTTGAGGGACAGTTCCTTCAGACGGGCAGGCTCGACCGGAGCCGGAGCTTCCATCATCAGGTCCTCACCGCTCTGGTTCAGCGGGAACAGAATGACCTCACGGATGTTCGGCTCATCGGCCAGCAGCATGACGATACGGTCCACACCCGGCGCAGCACCACCATGCGGTGGGGCACCATAGCGGAACGCATTGAGCATCCCACCAAAGCGGGCCTCCACCACATCCGGGCCATAACCGGCAATCTCGAAGGCCCGCAGCATCACATCCGGCAGATGGTTACGCACGGCACCAGAAGACAGTTCCACACCGTTACAGACGATATCATACTGATAGGCCTTGATGGTCAGCGGGTCCTGCGTATTCAGGGCTTCCAGACCGCCCTGCGGCATGGAGAACGGGTTGTGAGAGAAATCGATCTCGCCCGTTTCCTCGTTGCGCTCATACATCGGGAAATCCACGACCCAGCAGAAGCGGAAGGCATTCTGCTCGATCAGCTCCAGATCAGTCGCAATCTTCGTCCGCACCACGCCGGAGAACTTGACGACCTCATCACCCTTGCCAGCAGCAAAGAAGACCGCATCCCCAGCCTTCAGGCCACAGATTTCACGGATCTTCTCGACCCGGTCGGCTTCCAGATTCTTGGCGATCGGCCCTTTGCCGCCTTCCTCATCAAAAATGATGTAGCCAAGACCACCGGCACCCTGATCCCGTGCCCAGTTGTTGAGCTTGTCGAAGAACGCACGGGGACGGCTACCAGCACCCGGAGCCGGAATGGCACGCACCCGACCACCAGAGGCCGCAATACGGGCGAACAGACCAAAGCCGGAATCAGCAAACTGTTCCGTCACATCCTTGATGATGAGCGGGTTACGCAGGTCCGGCTTGTCGGACCCGTAATCACGCATGGCATCGGCATAGGCGATACGGGGAAAGGCTCCTTCCGTGATCTTCCAGCCTTCCGGCGTGAATTCATTGAAGACGCCAGCCAGCACCGGCTCCAGCACAGCAAAGATGTCTTCCTGCGTGGCAAAGGACATTTCAAAGTCGAGCTGATAGAACTCGCCGGGGCTGCGATCCGCACGGGAGGCCTCGTCACGGAAGCAGGGAGCAATCTGGAAATAACGGTCAAACCCGGCCACCATGGCCAGCTGTTTGAACTGCTGCGGAGCCTGCGGCAGGGCATAGAACTTGCCCGGATGCAGACGGGCCGGAACGAGAAAGTCCCGTGCCCCTTCCGGTGAAGATGCCGTCAGAATGGGGGTCTGGAACTCCGTGAAACCCTGCTCGACCATGCGGCGGCGCAGGCTGGTAATGACCTGACTGCGGAGCAGGATGTTGCGGTGCATCTTTTCACGGCGCAGATCGATATAACGGTATTTCAGGCGCAGATCTTCAGGATAGTTCTCCTGCCCTGCCACCTGAAACGGCAGAACTTCAGCACGGGACTGCACATCAATCTCACTGGCACGCACTTCCACGTCACCAGTCGGCAGGGACGGGTTACGCTGGCCGTCTTCACGCACCACGACCTCACCCGTCACGGTGATGACGCTTTCCACACGCAGGCGCTCGGCCTTCTCCAGCAAAGCCCCTTCGGACGGAATGACGATCTGTGTCACGCCATGGCTGTCACGCAGGTCGATAAACAGCAGCCCGCCATGATCCCGCTTGCTGTGAATCCAGCCAGACAACCGCACGGTCTTACCTGCATCATCAGCACGCAAGGCGTTACAGAAATGGGTACGGTACTGGTGCATGGATTCAAACCTCGTCAATGTCTTTATGCGGCCACGCTCTGAACGCAGCCCGTCTCTAAGGCTGTTCCCTACCGCAATCATGGGGGAAAAGCCAATCCTATTCAGCGTTCCTCTGGGGTTCAATACAGGTCATAGCCTTTGTATTTTCTGAGGATGTAACGCTTGAGCAGATCAATGGCATAGCGCTTCATCTTGTAAACAGGCGTACCGAAGCGGATTTCTGATCGTGTAACGGGTTTTTGCCCAAAACTGGCCAGCATTTTCGCCGTACGAACAGAACCAAACCCATCAAAATCAAAAATCAGATTTCGTTCCTTAGCATATTCAATGGCCTTCCAGATCAGCAGCATGTTCATGCCCGGCACTCTGGAACGGCGGGACCGGACAGACTGCCAATAATATAATGTTCTACCATCCCAGATCAGCAGTGCTGCCGAAACAAGATCATCCTGATCGTATGCATATAAAGCGATAGCCTGATCCCGCTTATGGGCTTCGTCAAACAGGGCTTTCAGTAGTGGATAATCATGATGGCTGTGCGGTTGTTCCCGTTTAGCCAGAGCAATAAAGGCCTCGGCACTGCCAGATTGCTGGACAGACAGTTTTTTATCGGCTGTCCGTATCAGATTACGTGTTTTCTGGTCACAATCCTGCCAAACCGTTTCCAGAGATTTTTCAGGCAGGATACGGAACGTGAAATCCTGAACAACCCTGTACCCTGCCAGCCGGAAGGCGAAGGCTGAATCATTATCCGGGTCCAAAAAGAAATGTACGCCGTGATGTTTAGGGAGGCTGGCGACCGTCCTTTCCACAACATGCCGGATATTCTGCTCATACCGGAATGTCTTGGAGGGCGGTAATGTCAGGTAAGGGCCAAGTGTCCGTGTATATTTCGGCATCCTGATAATGGGGGAGCCTAGTACGTTTTTCTGTACGAATGGGAAACGAGATACAATCTTTCCACCCATCTCTATGTCTATGGAAGAAAATGTCTCACGACTTGCTGTGGAAAGCCACCAATCCTGATGAAAAATAGGTCTATTATCAGTAGAAAATACATTATCAGTCATGGAAGCCAGCCAAATGGAAAGTGGATGACTCCCTCTACCATCTAAGCTGACAGACAGGTATTAATAATAATTTTAGTGTTCTGCATCCATCAAACTTATAACTAAAGAACGTTATAACATTACTTATTGCAATCTAGTATCAGTAAAAGATAACGCCAGAAGTCAGGAGAGGACTCTGGTCCGAGCCCTCCCCCACCGCATCATACAATGCTTGTTTTGACTTCCCGTGCCACGAACCCTTCAAAATCCACAGCAGCCCGTGCCATGGCAGAAGCCCGACCAGCAGAAACAAGTGCCACAACTTTCTGGCCCTGCATGTATGCCGCCATAAAGTCAAAGCTGCCGAGGTCTCCTTCTATAAGGACACTGTCAAACGGCTCGCCCCAGCCAATATATTCAATCTTCTTGCCAAACTGCTGTGTCCAGTACCAAGGTACCGGCATGGGCTGACGGGGCAGACCGAGAATACTGCGTGCCGCGGCACGCCCTTCTATCTGCGCCTGACGCCAATGTTCGATCCGGCACAGGCCACTCTCACGGCGGAAGGTCGCCACATCCCCTGCGGCATAGATGCCGGGCTGTATCCGCATCTCCTCATCCACCACAATGCCGGGCATGGCCCCTTCTTCGCCTCCACCCAGCGGCATAGGCAGGAAGTCACGACAGGGCCGGTTACCAACAGCAACAAGCACATGTGTGCAGGGTAGCTTCATGCCATCTTCAAGCTCTACCCCTTCCACATGCTTCGCACCATAGATGCCCACAACGGCGGTATCGCTGACAAAGGCCACACCATTATCAGCGTGCAGACGCAGCAGAATCTGCCCGACTTCCCGCCCCCATTGGGCTTCCATCGGTACGGGATGTTCTGGAGCAATGATGGTCACACCTGCCCCCTTCTGCCGCAGGGCAGAAGCAAGCTCCAGCGCCGTCAGCCCGCCACCAATCAGGATGACGGCCTGATCCCCCGTAATGCTCTCCGAAATCTTCCGTGCATCACGAACATCATGAAGGGTCAGGACACCCTCCAGATCAATCCCCGGCAGCTCAGGGCGTGCTGGACGTCCCCCGGTCGCAACAAGCACATGATCCGCCTGATAGTCCCGCCCATCATCCAACTGAACACGGCGGGCATCACAATCCAGAGCCGCTACAGTACCCTGCACACGAATGACCTCATGATGAGCATAGAACTCCTCATTCAGCAGCAATGCAGGCTGTACCTTGTCCGGTCCTCCCAGAAAAATACCTTTGCTCAAGGCCGGGCGGTCATAAGGTGGGGTTCCCTCATCACCAATCAGGATGATGCGGCCCGCAAACCCTTCTTCACGCAAGGTATAGATGGCGCTGGCTCCCGCCGCACCACCACCGAGAACAAGAACAGACTCATCTTCCTGCCGTTTTTCAACGGGTGCCTGCCTTACAGGGCTGCTCCCCACGAGCACACGCCCCTCCACCAGACGGACGGGATAAACAGGCAGGCCCGAAAAGGCGACAGGCTCTTTCACACGCCCATCTTCCACGCCAAGCACAGCCTTATGCCATGGGCAGACAAGCACATCCCCATGAACCTTGCTCTGGCAGTGCAGCCGCCCTCGCAGAGGTGCTCCCTTATGCGGGCAGCGCCCGCCAAGAGCACGCACCTCGTCACCGACCTTCACCAGCGCAATGGACTGCTCCTTAAGGATAACGGACAGGACTTCACCTTCCTTAATATCCTCCACAGCGGCGACATCATACAGGGTCTGATCCGGCAAAGTCGTATCAGCATCACTGGCATCAGGCCCAAGAACGGGCCGTGGAGCTTGTTCCATGGTGCGGTGTCCTGTCCCTTCTCTGGTCTCTGTCACGCTCAGAAGAAGTCGTCCCGGTCGGCACCGTCACTGCCGAAATCGCCGCCATTATCCACGGGCGCTTCCTGCGGGCCAAAATCCTGCGGAGAGAAACCGCTGGCATCCTGCCCCGGCCCGGCAAACGGGTCTGAATAGTTGTTATCGCCGTAATTATTGATGATGGTCGTCTCACTGAACCCATCACCGGCTCCAGCATCTCCCATACCTGCGGCATGGCCATGCTCCCCGGAGAACAGCCCCTCCAGAGCATGAGCGGCCATCATACCACCGGCCACACCTGCCGCTGTGGACAGTGCCGACCCGAGAAAGCCGGAGCCAGAACGTGCAAACATACCCGGCTGATAACCCGGCGGCGGGGCATAGCTCCGCCCCATTTCAGGCGCAGCCGCACCAGAGGCCGGTCCCCAGCCCGGCGGCAGGGATGCCCCACGCGGCGGCGGTGCAGAAGCTGTCTGCCCCCGGCCAAACAACCCGGAGAAAAAGCCCCCAGACTGCCCGCTACTCTGCTGACCACCGGACTGCTGCTGAAGCTGAGCAAGCTGCCCTCTGGCCTGCTGAAGCTGAAACTCAAGGTCCCGGATACGGGCCTGTGCCTGCGACAGGGCGGCCTCCTGCACGACAGCCAGCTGCGTGATGCGATAACGGGCTTCCGGGAAACGCTGGAAATTATCGGCAATGAAACGGTCTGCCTCCGGGTCGATAGGCGGCAGGGATGATGGCCCCTGACCATTCGGCAGCCCGATCCCCCCACCAACACGGGCGACAAAGCGGCTTATGAGATCACGTTCTTCCGAGTTCATGGGCGTGCTGTCCTTCACAACTGCTGCGCAGCTCTCCCCCTCCGGCACCAGCCGGAAGCATCACGGGACGTACTGCTCCTTATCCCCCAAGATATGATACAGCTCCACGTCACCCGCAAGGCCCCTTTACCGTGAACAGAGCCCCCATAAAGAGCATTTTAAGACATCATCGGCCAGAAAAGCCAACTTCTTTAGCCCCCTATGCCTCTGCAAGCTGGTGATCAGACCTGTCATCCTGTAATGTGGAGGCATCTTTACGTTAATGGAGCCTAGTGAATTGTCCACATCCCGGCCCCCCTGCTTTCAGGACCTGATCCTGCGTCTTCATCAGTTCTGGTCACAGAAGGGCTGCGCCATTCTTCAGCCTTACGATACCGAGCTTGGTGCAGGCACACTTTCCCCTCACACGACCCTGCGGGCACTGGGGCGCAAGCCGTGGGCTGCCGCCTATGTGCAGCCCTGCCGCCGCCCGTCTGATGGCCGTTATGGTGAAAACCCGAACCGCCTTCAGCATTATTACCAGTATCAGGTACTGCTCAAACCCACGCCGCAGGAGAGTCAGGAGCTGCTGCTGGAAAGCTATCGGGCCATCGGGATTGACCCTGAAAAGCATGATATCCGCTTTGTGGAAGATGACTGGGAGAACCCCACAATCGGCGCATGGGGTCTCGGCTGGGAAGTCTGGTGTGACGGGATGGAAGTCACGCAGTTCACCTACTTCCAGCAGGTTGGCGGTATTCCCACCGTTGTCCCCTCCACCGAGCTGACCTACGGGCTGGAGCGTCTGGCCATGTATGTGCAGGGGGTTGAGAATGTCTATGACCTCGACTTCAATGGCCGGGGCCTGACCTATGGGGATGTGTTCCTCCGGGCCGAACGGGATTATTCACGGCATAATTTCGAGCTGGCCGATACGGACATGCTGCTTGCCCAGTTCAAGGCTGCTGAAGCCGAGTCCATCCGCCTCTCTGAGGCCGGTGTGGCCCAGCCCGCCTATGACCAGTGCCTGAAGGCCTCTCATCTGTTCAATCTGCTGGATGCACGGGGCGTCATTTCTGTTTCAGAACGTGCCTCCTATATCGGGCGTGTGCGTACACTGGCCAAGGCCGCCTGCGAAGCGTGGCTTGCTGGCGATGAGGAGGAAACCACCCATGGCTGAACTGCTTCTTGACCTGTTCTGCGAAGAAATCCCCTCCGGGATGCAGGCCCGTGCTGCCGAGGACCTCGCCCGCCTGCTGGAACAGGCCCTCGCCGACCTGAACCCCCGCAACATCCGCAGCTTCTACGGTGCCCGTCACATCGCCGCCAGCCTTGAGGTGGATGAGAGCATCCCGACCCGCACCATTTCCGAGCGTGGCCCACGGGAGAACGCTCCTGAAAAGGCTCTGGCCGGGTTCTCCCGCAAGCATGGCGTCAGCCCTGACGAGCTGACGAAAGAAAACGGCTTCTGGATGCTCAACCGCACCCTGCCGCCGGTCAAGGCTGCCGAGCTGATTGCCGAGCAGCTGCCGGACCTGCTCTGGAAATTCCCATGGCCCAAGGCGATGCGCTGGGGTAACGGCTCCCTGTTCACATGGGTGCGCCCGCTCCATCACATTGCCTGCCTGCTGGATGGACAGACTGTTCCCTTCTCTCTGGCCCGTCAGGATGACGATGCCCACGGACTGAAAAGCGGTAATGTGAGCGAAGGCCACCGTATCCTTTCCCCCGGTACCTTCACCGTCACCAGTACCGAGCAGTGGCTGAAAGAGCTGGAAGCCCGCCATGTTGTCATCAACGAGACAAAACGGGCTGACCTCATCCGTGAGGGCGTCCGCAAGCTGGCCAAGGACAAGGGCCTGACGCTGGTTGAGGATGAAGGGCTGGTTCAGGAAGTCAGCGGGCTGGTGGAATATCCCGTCCCCCTGCTGGGCCGTATTGATGATGCCTTCATGGACCTTCCGCCGGAAGTCATGCAGGTCTCCATGCGGGTCAATCAGCGGTACTTCGCCCTGCGCACGCAGGACGGCAGAGCGGCCCCTTATTTCGCCTTCGTGGCCAACCAGACTTTCAGTGATGGTGGCACGCTCTGCATTGCCGGAAATGAACGGGTTCTGCGAGCCCGCTTCGCTGATGCCCGCCATTTCTGGGACCTCGACCGCAAGACGAAACTGGCCGACCGTGTTGAAGCCCTGAAGCTCGTGACCTTCCATGCCAAGCTGGGCACGCAGGAAGAACGGACACAGCGCATCAGCACTCTGGCAGGCATCATCGCCAAGGCCATGGGGCTGGATGACGCACAGGTGAAACACGCCGAACGGGCAGGTCTGCTCGCCAAGGCCGACCTGACGACCGGCATGGTGGGTGAGTTCCCCGAGCTTCAGGGCGTGATGGGCGGTTATTATGCCGCTCATGACGGTGAGGCCCCAGAGGTCGCTCAGGCCGTAGCCGAACATTATATGCCCCGTGGGTTGCAGGATGGCACGGCAAGTGCGCCCGTCTCCGTTGCCGTGGCTCTGGCTGACCGGCTGGATATGCTGGCCGGGTTCTTTACCATTGGCGAAACACCCAGCGGCTCCGGCGACCCGTACGGTCTGCGCCGTGCCGCTCTTGGCGTCATCCGCACCATTCGGGATAACGGCCTGCGCATCGACCTCGGCAGCCTGCTCTCCAGAGCAGCGGAAGCCTATGCGGACAAGGAAGGCAAGGACTCTGCCCTTGATGAGCTGGAAGCCTTCTTCACCGACCGGCTCCGGGTTCAGCTCCGCAATGAAGGCCGCCGTCATGACGTGCTGGATGCCACACTGGCCGTCACACAGGTGCAGGAAGACAGAAGCCTGTTCACCGACCATCTGGATGGCGACCTCGTCCGCCTGCTCAGCCGTGTGGAAGCCCTGTCTGACATGATGGGCACGGAGGATGGCCGGAACCTTCTGGCAGCCTATCGCCGTGCCACCAACATCCTCCGCATTGAGGAAAAGAAGGACGGGCCTCATCATCAGGCACCGGACGCTGCCCTTTATGCGCAGGATGAAGAACGTAAGCTTGACGCTGCCCTGAATGATGCCGGGCCGAAAATCACGGCCAGTCTGGCAGAGGATGACTTCACCAGTGCCATGCAGCATCTTGCGGCCCTGCGCCCCATCATGGACCGCTTCTTCGAGGCTGTGACGGTTAATGCTGATGATGCAGGCCAGCGTCTCAACCGCCTGCGTCTGCTTTCAGCCTTCAGCCGGAATGGTCAGCTGATTGCTGATTTCGGCCGCATCGAAGGCTGATTACTGGCCTCATTGCCAGAACATGAAAAAGGCCGACAGGGCATTATCCTGTCGGCCTTTTTTCTTCAGTGAGACGGATTATCCGTCAGGAATATCTTGGCCCCGAAAGCAATGAATACCAGCCCGGTCAGCCGGTCCAGACGGCGCACCACCACGGGCCGGTTGAAGAACTGCGCCAGCGGTACCGTCAGCGCCACCAGCAGCCCCAACCATATGAAGGTCAACAGCACCTGAATGACCACCTGCACCAGCGTAAACGTCACCACATTGGTCTCAGGCGGAATGAACTGCGGAAAGAAGGTGATGACAAAAATACCCGCCTTGGGGTTGAGCAGGTCCGTCAGCAGACCTCGGCGGAAACCCGGCCAGAACGCATTGCGATGATCCACCAGTCTGGCCTGTTCCGGCCCGGCTTCGGTCGTCAGGGCCATACGGGGCCGCAAGAGCTGGCTTGCGCCCATCCAGACCAGATATACAGCCCCAACACATTTCACGACCAGAAACGCCGTGGATGAAGCAGCCAGAAGGGCCGTCAGCCCGAAAGCGGCGGCAAGCCCCCAGACACTCAGCCCTACGGCAATGCCAAAAATCGCCCCAATACCGGCCCGCCGCCCATCGGACGCCGCCGTCCGCAGAACCATGACGGAGTCCAACCCCGGCGTGACGGTGAAGATCGCCGCTGCGGTCGTGAAGGCCAGCAGAGGAAGAAACCACTGATGCATAAGAAACAGCTACCTGACAGAGAAACAGGCCACGGGAAAGACCGTACCTGATCCCTCCCTAGATAGGCTTACGCCCCATCAGTGCCAATAGCGGTCAATCCGGGTCATCCCGATGCACCCAGCTCGACAGCAGCAGCCCGAAACCGAACATCATGGTCAGCATGGCTGACCCCCCGTAGGAAATCAGCGGCAGCGGCACACCCCCAACGGGAATGACCCCCATGACCATGGAAAGATTCACCACGCAATAGAGGAAGAAATCCATGGCAATGCCCAGCCCGACCAACCGCCCGAAACGGTTACGACAGCGCAAGGCGATCAACATACTGCTCAGCATGATGAGGAACAGAAGCCCGATCACGGCGACACCGCCCACATACCCCCATTCTTCCCCAATCATGGTAAAGATGAAGTCTGTCTGCTTCTCAGGCAGGAAGCTCAGCTGACCCTGCGTGCCATGCAGATAGCCCTGCCCCCAACGCCCCCCGGCCCCCAGAGCAATGCGGGACTGAAGGATATTGTACCCCGCCCCTAACGGGTCATGTTCGGGATGCAGGAAGGTATCAATCCGGGCCTTCTGATAATCATGAAGATGATTGTAAATAAATGGCCCCAGAAACGGCAGTGGAGAAACCAATAGAATGATCTGCCACCAACGCATTCCAGCAGCAAAGAACAGCGAGGCCCCGATCACCCCTACAATAGTTGCCGTCCCCAGATTGGGCTCTTTCAGCACCAGCACGACCGGCAGCAGCGTCAGAAGGGCGGGAATGATGAGCCGTAACGGATTACCCATACGGTCCCGCCCGATACGGTAAAACCATGTCGAGAGCATAAGAACCAGTGCAATCTTGGAGAACTCAGAAGGCTGGAACTGAAAGCCCCCCAGATTAATCCAGCGTTCTGCCCCCTTGCCCACATGCCCCATCTTCAACACCAGAGCCAGAAGCAGGATGGACAGCCCGTAAATGGGCACGGAGAGCATCCGCAGGACCCGTGGGCTGGCCAGAGCCACACCCAGCATCATGAGCAGCCCGAAACAGAAGCGGATAAGCTGGGGCTGGGCAAAAGCCTCCGCCCGCCCACCACCGGCAGAATAAAGGGCAACATACCCCACCCCCGCCAGACAGCAGATGAGCAGCACGAAGAACCAGTTGATCTGCCAGAGCCGGGAGAACATACGCAGGTTTGGTTCTGCCCGCAGCAGACGGCGGGCCGTGCGGGGGACAGTAAAGTCCTTCAGCGACATGGCACCCCCTTCTTTTTACTCATCCAGCCCGTCAGCCCGTGCGACCACACCTCTGGAAAGTGACGTACGACTTGCCGGGTCTCTGACGAGCGTGTCCGTCATGATCTGCGCCGCCAGCGGAGCGGCCTCCGTGGCACCAGCATTGCCGTGTTCCACCACAACAGATACCGCATAGCGGGGATTGTCATAGGGCGCAAAGCAGATGAACAGCGCATGAGGCCGATACTGCCACGGCAGATTCATGGAGTTGAAATGTCCGCTCTCACGCAAAGCCCTCGGTACATTCCGCACCTGTGCCGACCCGGTCTTCCCGGCCATCTGCACGCCAGGCAGATTCAGACGTGCGGCGGGCGCTGTCCCCTGCGGTTCATTCACCACAGCAAACATGCCGCTTCGTGCGGCTGCCAGAAACTCATTGGCAAAAGGCAGAGGCTCAAACCCCTGTGCGACAGGCTGATTACTCACCGACCGCAAAAGATGCGGCTGCACAAGCCGCCCTGTTGCCAAACGAGACGCATAGGTCGCCAAAGCCAGAGGGGTCGTCTGCACCAGCCCCTGCCCGATCCCGGCATTAACCGTGTCACCACCATTCCAGTGATGCCCATGTTTCCGCCGCATTTCCGGCGTGGGAACGGACCCTGCCCGCATATGCGGCAGCTCTATCGGCAGGGAGCCATCCAGCCCCAGCGTGGCAGCGGCCTCGTGAATGGCCTCCATGCCACAGCGGCGGGCCACCTGATAGAAATAGACGTCACACGAATATTTCAGGGCCTGATGCAGGTTGATGGCCCCATGCCCATAACGGCTCCAGCAATGGAAGCGCACGCCCCCCATGTCGTAATAGCCCGGACATGAAAAACGCTCGGACGCCGTGATGGCATGTGACTTCAGCGCCGCAAGTGCCACGGCAGGCTTGAAGGTCGATCCCGGCGGGTAGAGACCTGAGACAGCCTTATCCACCAGAGGCGTGCCCTGATCCGTAATCAGAGCATTCCACTGAGTACGACTGATTCCACCATCAAAGAGTGTCGGATCGAAGGAAGGCGTGCTGACCAGCCCCATCACCTCGCCATTCCGACAATCCATCACCACGGCACTGGCTACACGGTCGCCAATGCGCTCCCTTATGCGGCTCTGCAAGGCAGTATCGAGTGTCAGCTCAAGGCGAGCGCCCGGCTGGCCTTCCACACGTTCCAGCTCGCCCATGACCCGACCATAGGCGTTAACTTCCATTTCCACCGTCCCGGGCATGCCACGCAGGTGAACTTCCTGCGTCTGCTCCAGTCCGGCCCGGCCCACCTTCATGCCCGGCAGTGCCATGATGCCATCACGCTGCACGTCCGTCTCATTCGGCGGTGCTACATAGCCGATGATATGAGCCAGAAGTTCCTTGAAAGGATATTCACGGGTCGTACCCACATCAATCAGGACACCGGGAAGAGTCGGCGCATTCAGCCCCAGACGGGCCACGTCATCCCATGTCAGAAACTCTTTGAGGGTGAGCGGCACATAACGGCGAATATGTTTGCGGTCCCGCTCAATCCGGGCCCGGTCACGGTCATCCAGAGGCACGATTGTAGCGAAACGATCCACGACAGCCTGAAGGTCGGTCGTTTCCTCCGCCATGACAAGCGCACGCCAGTTCGGCCTGTTACCAGCCAGAAGCACACCACAGCGATCGTAAATCTCCCCACGGGCTGGGGCGATCTGACGGCGGCTTGTCCGGTTGCGGCGGGCCTGTTCTTTCAGCTCATCGCCATGAACAACCTGCATCTCATAAAGATGGTGTGCCAGCGTCCCCATAACGCCTGCCTGAGCGGCCAGAAGAAGCAGGGCACGGCGTGTGAACATACCCCCGCCAACGGCCTGTTCCTCTGAGAAGGGCAGGTCGGCTGCTGGACCACTCCGTTTCCGAAATGGCGGACGAGTTTCATCACGCCGGAAGAACATTGTTCAATATACACTTAAAGAAGGATTAAAAAAGAAATCTCAAGGCTTCTTGAGCGCAGTCTATTACAGTCTGTCATGTTTTTCCATAACGGAGAGCCCCCATAGGTAAAGAACATGAAGGAAGGGATAGCTCCCAACGGCCAGCGCTTCCTGAAACACGATGGGATAGACCGAAAGAGCCCCCCGAACCCGGATCACCATGAGGACCCAGTCCGTCAGCGCCTCCCCCAGAACGATCAGCCCGTACAGTGTCCATGACAGAAGAAAACCACGGCGGGACAGCCCGACCCGGCAGCCATGCGCCACCCCATAAGCCACCAGCATCCAGAACAGAAGGACACCGGGCGGATTAGCGCTGAAAAGCTCGATCACCAGACCACTACAGAACAGACCCAGCAGCGGCATGAAGGCAGGACGATACAGGGCCCAGAACCAGACCGTACCCAGTGTCAGGGCTGTCTGAAGTTCCGTCTGACCCAGAATACCAAAAGGCGCTGACAGAACAAAGGCCAGAAACACCATAACGACACAGGGTGACAGCTTACGCCGCACCCGGACCATCAGCTTACGCTGACGCACACCTTCCAGTGCTTCATGGTCCAGCCGCCCCTGTTCCAACCGTAATGCCATGCCCTGCACCCGTTGCTGTTTTTACCGCCCCGCTTGTCTTCCCCGGGGATAATGTCCTTTCCCCCAGAAAGCAAACCCCTTACGGAACAGACCGTGCCTTGGGGACAATTTCTGCCCCTTTCCGGCCCGGTCCGTGAGGAAACCAACATTCCTATAGGCCATTAATGGCAACAGGTCGTTTAATCAGATGGCGATAATATGGTTAATTTGTGACAGAAGTACTCTGTCAGCCATTTCTCAAGGATGAAAATGGCAAAAAGCGCCGTAGATTCTGCCAGTTTGAAGGCGCTTCGCCATCATGATGGTCTGGCAGCAAAGGCGGTTTTTCACGCACACGGCCCGCACTCGGTGGCGCTTCCAGCATGAAGGCACCATCAAAAATCCGCACGAGTTCCAGACGTTCCAGAGCCGCATCGGGCACAACAACAGGCTGCCCCGGTGCGAGATAATGCACATGCCCGACCGACACCCCGCCCGTAAGGCCCGTCTGCCCCCGTGTGACGATATGTTCGCCTTCTTCAGGCAGACGACTCTGACTGTAATACATGAGGCGGGGATAAGGCGTATTGTCACCGATCATCATCGCATCCCCACCACTATTCTGTAGCGTGACAGGAATACGGCTGGCAGCATCCTCAATGAGCAGCACCCGCACGACATGCGGACCGACCTCGCTGACACGCCCGACAAGCCCGACAGCATCCACAGCGAGACTACCCTGCTGCACCTGATGATCGCCAACATCCAGAAGGACAGCCCTCAGATAGGGGCCACTTTCATCCCGGACAACCCAACCACTGACATAATCCCGACTGTCCTCAGCCCCCCAATGCAGGACGGCCTTCAGACGGGCATTTTCCTGACGGAGCGTCTGCGCCTCGCCATACCAGTAGGCAAGCTGGCCATTCTCTTTACGCAGGCGCGCATTGGCAGCCAGAAGGTCCCCGACCCCCTGCAATGTCAACTGCCATTTCTGAAACTGTTTCTGCGGGAACAGCAGCGCCTGATAGACAGACCCGACTTCCCTCGCCGCTGCCATACGCAGCTGTATGGCTTTACCCGACCATATCTGCCCGGCAAGCATGACCCCCACAGCCAGAAAGACCATAACCGGCAGAACCAGCCCGGACAAAAGCTGACGTGTATGGATGGAGATCATGAAATGGCCACTCCTTTTCCCTCGGCTCCTCTGACGTCAAAAGAACGCTGGAGCCCTTCCGACAGAAAAGGATCAGTACATGCTGCTCAGCACGCTACGGAGCTGCTGCATCTGCTCCAGCGTACGCCCCGTGCCCACAGCCACGCAGGACAGCGCATTTTCAGCCACGAAAACCGGCAGGCCCGTTGCATAGCGCAGCACATCATCCAGACGGCGGAGCAGAGCACCACCACCGGAAAGGACAATGCCCTTTTCCACGATGTCGGCAGCCAGTTCAGGCGGCGTATGCTCCAGAACAGTCGCCACGGCATCAATGATATGACCAACCGGCTCCTGAAGGGCCTCGGCAATCTGTGCCTCGCTGACAGTGATTTCACGGGGCACACCATTGAGCAGATCACGCCCCTTGAGCGGCATGGTCCGTTCTTCCGTCTGGACGTTCGGATCGAAAGAGGCTGCGCCAAGGTCAATCTTGATCCGCTCGGCGGAGCTCTCACCAATCATGAGATTATAGTTGCGGCGAATATAGGCCATGATGGCCTCATCCATCTGGTCACCACCCACACGGACGGAACGGGCATAGACGATGCCGCCCAGTGAGATCACAGCAACCTCAGTCGTGCCACCACCAATATCCACGATCATGCTGCCGGAAGGTTCCGTCACGGCAAGACCGGCACCGATGGCGGCTGCCATGGGCTCCTCAATCAGATAGACCTTGCGGGCACCGGCACTTTCCGCACTTTCCTGAATGGCACGCCGTTCCACAGCCGTGGAACCGGACGGCACGCAGATAACGATCTGGGAGCTGAAAAAGGAGCGGCGGTTATGCACCTTGCGGATGAAATGCTTGATCATCTCCTCCGCACTCTCGAAATCGGCAATAACACCGTCACGGAGCGGGCGGATGGCCTGAATATTCCCCGGTGTACGGCCAACCATCAGCTTGGCCTCATTCCCGACTGCCAGAACCTGTCTGCGCCCGCGCACCTCTGTTACAGCGACGACGGAAGGCTCACTCAGCACCACACCACGCCCTTTGACATAAACAAGGGTGTTAGCAGTGCCAAGATCGATCGCCATATCAGCGGAAATGAGCCCCAACAGACGAGAGAACATTCAAAACTCCTGGCCGGATATCCCCGCGCTCACGGGGCAATGGAAATAATCAGAACACCATCCACAGCATTCGTGCCAAATTATAAAGCTCCATGGCAGTTCAGCAAGGCCATATTCCCGTATAAAGTGATATTTCTCGCAGAAAACCAAGCCTCAATTAACGGATTGTAATGTCCTGAACAGCACGCTGCATTAGCGTGAAACCGGGGCTTAATACACGGCATATCAACCCCGGCCTTCATCGTTATCCTCAGGCAGACAGTTCTTCAGGCTCGCCACGCAGACGTTTGACCAACAACTTGTTCAGCGCATGGATATAGGCCCGTGCGGCAGACACGACCGTATCGGCATCACTGCCCTGCCCGTCAACCAGACGGCCCCCTTCCTGCAAACGCACCGTTGTGCGGGCCTGTGCATCTGTTCCTTCTGTCACGTTGGCAACAGAGAACAGCGCCAGCGTGGCCTCATGCGGGAAAGCTTCCCCAATAGCCCGGAAGGCGGCATCCACTGGCCCGTTACCTGTGGCTGATACGTGACGGGCCTCTCCATCCACCTCAATATCCAGCTCGACATGAGCGGCATGTTTCGTACCGCCCTTCAGCTCCAGAGAGGTCAGGCGAACACGCTCATGGTCACGGCTTTCATCATCAACTAGAGCCCGCACGTCATCGTCAAAAACGATCTTCTTATGATCTGCCAGCGCTTTGAAGCGCTGGAAGGCCGCATTGATCGTTTCTTCTGTCAGATCATCATACCCTAGAGCCTTCAGCTTGTCGCGGAAGGCCGCACGACCGGAATGCTTGCCCAATACCAGCGATGTGCTCGTCCAGCCCACACTTTCCGGTGTCATGATCTCATAGGTGCCAGCATGTTTCAGAATGCCATCCTGATGGATACCACTCTCATGCGCAAAGGCATTCCGCCCCACGATAGCCTTGTTTGGCTGGACATCAAAGCCCGTGATCGTAGCCAGCAGGCGGGACATGCCCAGCAAACGGGGTGTTTCGATTCCCGTCTCCATGCCGTAGCGGTCATGACGGGTCCGCAGAGCCATCACCACTTCTTCCAACGCTGCATTACCGGCACGCTCACCAATACCGTTGATCGTGCATTCGATCTGACGGGCACCACCTTCGACAGCCGCCAGCGTATTACCAACAGCCAGCCCCAGATCATTATGATTATGGGTAGAGAAAATGACCTGATCTGCTCCCGGCACCCGCTCCCTCAGCATTGTGAAGATGCGCTCCATCTCATCCGGTGTCGCAAAACCGACCGTATCAGGAATGTTGATGGTCGTTGCCCCATTGGCAATGGCCGTTTCCACACACCGGCACAGGAAGTCAGGTTCCGTGCGGGAACCATCTTCAGCAGACCATTCCACGTCATCCGTATAACGGCGGGACTCCTTGTTGCCGAAAGCGATCAGCTCCAGCACCTTCTCCGGCTCCATCCGCAGCTTGTATTTCATATGCAGCGGAGATGTTGAGATAAAGTTATGGATACGCCCACGCCGTGCGCCCTTGATGGCCTTACCGGCGGCCTCGATGTCCTTTGCAGCGCTACGAGCCAGACCGCAGATGACAGGACCATCCACCTGATCGGCAATCTGCTTCACACTCTCAAAGTCACCTTCCGAGGCAGCCGGGAACCCTGCCTCGATGACGTCAACGCCCAGAGCCGCCAGCGCATGAGCCATACGCAGCTTCTCACCCAGATTCATGGAGAAGCCGGGGGACTGCTCACCATCCCGCAGGGTCGTATCAAAAATGATGATGCGATTATCGGCAATATGACCAAAGGACGGATGCTGAAAAGACATGATAACGCTCTACTCTAACTTCTACGAAAAACACGGGAAAGGAGGATAAAACCCCTGAACGCAGCAAAGCACCTGCTCGCCAGTATGGCGTTCAGGGGTTCATAAGTCGTAGAAGGAGGGCATGAAAAAATGTCATTACGGCGTGCAGGGTAACGGTCCCCCCGATCGAACGCAAGCAAAAAACACCTGTCGTTACAGCATTCCCCGTCTCTGCCGCTGAAAGTAGCCATCTATGGCCTGTTTCATGGCCTGCGTGATCTGCGTTCTATGGGCTGCACGCCGAAGGGCCTGTTCATCCAGATGATTGGACATGAAGCCCATCTCCACCAGAATAGAAGGAATATCTCCCGATTTCAGAACCTTAAACGCCGCATGACGGGACGGGTGCCGCAGAAGCTGGATGCGGTTCTGAAAAGAGCGGATCACATTAGCCGCCATATGGGCTGACCCCCGCCGTGTTTCCTCATGCACCAGACTATTCAGGATTTCCCCCACATCGGGCGGTATGCCTTCCAGCTCTGGTCCGGCAAAGCGATCCGCACTATTCTCCGTTTCCGCCAGCATGGCTGTCTGTTTATCAGAAGCATTGCCAGATAACGTATAGACACTCGCCCCACGAACATCGGCCTGATGTAGTGCATCAGCATGCATGGAGATAAACAGGTCTGCCCTGTGTTTATGGGCCAGCTCCACACGTCCAGCCAACGGAATGAAACGGTCATCCGTGCGGCTCAGCACCACATCATACTTACCTGAAGCCATGAGCAAATCGTGCAGCTCGGTCGCAGCCGCCACGGCGATATGTTTCTCATAAGTACCAGACACACCAATGGCACCGGGATCTTTTCCCCCATGGCCGGGGTCCAGCATGATGACAGGTTTAGGTGGCGGCGCATGACGAATGACAGCCGGAGCCCGTACCGCCCTCCTTACATGATGCGGGGACGCGGCATGAGCAGCCTCATGCCGCACGGCACCATCAGCCCCCACAACAGGCAGCAGAAGCCCGCTGGCAGCTCCTCCCAACAGAAAGCGGCGTGTCAGCTTCACCATGGCCATGCTTCCTTTCGGCTCCTCTCTTTCACGTCCGCTGCGCTTGACCATCATGGATAGCATGATTTTCCAGGTCGGCCATGCCCGGCCTGCCCCACCATCATCCAACGCTCCTTAATATGATGGAAACGGACAGGCCATTTTCTCCGGCCAGCCCCCTGATAAAACAGGAAAAAATGGCTTTATTCTGCCCTCTCTGCCCTCCCAAAACTCCCTACTTGCCATGGCGCCTGATTTGGGCCATTCTGGCCTCGCATAAGCCCATAGCCTGCATGTATCCCCGCCCCTCGAAACGGCCGGGAAAACAGCATCCGGCAGGGCCAGCGCATGCAGTACTTCTCCGCGCCGTTTGGTGCAGATAGCCCGGGACGATGTGCCCGGTGTGCTCACACCCTGGCAGGGGGGCTGCATCAGAACCCACAGGCAGCCAGCCCCGGATGACGTGCTCGTCCCTCAAGGCAGGCTGCAATCATCCCCGATGGCAGGACCTGCCATCAGCGTGTTTACCAGAGGCGCAATGCTGTTCTGTGTTACCCAACCCGGCGACCCGTTAAGAGGATCCGCCCGCAAGAGACCAGACCGCTCGCCCTCTGTTGACCAAGACAATCGGCGCAGGCAGGGCCATGACCCGCGCGCCACGGAGTCCAGTCCTTCATGACAAAGCAGATGCTCATAGACGCCACACACGCAGAAGAAACCCGTGTTGTGGTCATGAACGGCAAGCGCATTGAAGATTATGATGTTGAAACATCAGCGCGCCGTCAGCTCAAAGGCAATATTTACCTTGCAAAAGTCATCCGTGTAGAGCCCAGCCTTCAGGCTGCTTTCGTGGATTACGGCGGGAACCGCCATGGCTTCCTGGCCTTCAGCGAGATTCATCCCGATTATTTCCAGATTCCTGTTGCAGACCGTGAGAAGCTTCTCGCCCTGCAGGAAGAAGAATATGCTGCCGAGCAAAATAGCCGAGACAGCGAAACAGAAGAAGAAGACGCCGAAGGGGACGAAGCCCCCGATACTGACGAACCCAGCCCGGAAATCGTCAGTGGCGAACATGATACAGGGGATGAACAGAGCGCCAGCCGCCGCATGGCACGCTTCCTCCGCAATTACCGCATTCAGGAAGTCATCCGCCGCCGTCAGGTAATCCTCGTTCAGGTCGTCAAGGAAGAACGTGGCAATAAGGGCGCTGCCCTGACAACCTATCTCTCCCTTGCTGGCCGCTATGGCGTGCTGATGCCCAACGCCCTGCGTGGCGGTGGTGTCTCCCGCAAGATCACCTCCGAGACAGACCGCCGCCGCCTGCGCGACATCGTCAGCAAGCTGGACCTGCCCCGGACGATGGCCATGATTATCCGCACCGCCGGTGCCAGCCGCCCGGAAGCGGAAATCACCCGGGACTGCGACTACCTCCTCACGCTCTGGGACAATATTCGCACGCATGCGCTGTCCTCCATCGCCCCGGCATTGATCTACGAAGAAGCCAGCCTCATCAAGCGGGCCATCCGTGACCTCTTTACCCGTGACATTGAGACAGTGCTGGTCGATGGTGAAGAAGCATGGAAGAACACACGGGAATTCACCCGTCTTCTGATGCCGCATAACACCAACCGTATCCGCCTATGGCAGAACCGGGGGCAGAACCTCTTTTCCCACTATCATGTGGAAAGCCATCTGGAGGCCATGTTCTCCCCAACCGTGCGGCTGGAATCCGGCGGGTATATCGTCATCAACCAGACGGAAGCTCTGGTCGCTATTGACGTCAACTCCGGCAAATCCACCTCGCAGCGTAACATTGAGGAAACGGCTCTCCGCACCAACCTTGAGGCTGCCGAAGAAGTTGCCCGTCAGCTGCGCCTGCGTGACCTTGCCGGGCTGATCGTGATCGACTTCATCGACATGGAAAGCCGCCGCCATAACAGTCAGGTGGAAAAGCGCCTCAAAGATGCGCTCCGTGTGGACCGTGCCCGCATCCAGCTTGGCCGCATCTCCCATTTCGGCCTGCTGGAAATGTCCCGCCAGCGCCTGCGCCCCTCCATTGCCGAGAGCATGCTCAGCCCCTGCCCGCACTGTCAGGGAACAGGCTTCATCCGTGGCGTGGAAAGCATGGCCCTTCAGGTTCTCCGCAGCGTGGAAGACGAAGCCAGCCGCCGCCGTGCCTCCGATATTGTCGTGCATGTCAGCCCCAGCATCGTGCTGTACATGCTCAACAGCAAACGGGCAGCCATCAGCCGGCTGGAGCAGCAGCATGACATGACCATCCGTTTCGAAAATGACGACAGCCTGCCAGAAGGTGAGCTGCGGATCGAACGGCTTGCCCCACGTCAGAAACCGGCCCGTGAGGACAACCCCGTCAGCACGGTCCGCACGATCGACATCACGGAAAGCCCTGCCCCTGCCGTCACACAGGAGGCCATCACCCGCACAGACACTGAGGAGACCCGGGTAGAGCCGGAAAATGATGACGAAGGTGGCTCACGCCGCCGCCGCCGCCGCCGTGGTGGTCGCCGCCGTGCCGAGCAGGACAGTCCTGAAACTAATGCAAAGCAGGGCGATACAGTCGAACAGGATGCAACGGCCGTCACCGCCACCACTGATGAAGCAGCACCGCAGACAGATGAGGATCAAGCTCTGATGCCGGGCCGCCGCCGCACCAGAACACGGCGTGTTGCCTCTGCCTCGCAGTCTGCCCGCCCGGCTGCCACGACACGGCAGGATGATGAAGGTCCGTCCAGCCGCCGTCATGAGCGTCCGACTCGCCGCCGCCCGGCCCGTAGGCAGGAGGAACAGGTTCCTGTGCAGGAACTCTCCACCTATCAGGGACCGACACCGGCCAATCCTTTCCAAGGGGCTGGCGTGGACATCTTCGACATCATGGAACAGCAAGAAGCTCGCCAGCAGACTGCCTCCCGTTCCAGCCATGCCGAAGACACCACCCCGGCAGAGGATGCCCCGGCTGAGCGTCACCGGCGTCCCGCCAGAAGGGCTGAGACAGAGGATGTTGCGGAAAACGGGGAAGAAAAACCCGCCCGCCGCACACGGCCCCGCCGCCGTCCGGCAACACGCAGCCGGATCGTAGTGGATCAGAACCCGGAGGAAGATGACGAAAATAAAGTTGTCAAAATCTCATCCCGCCCGGCAGACCCGTCTGCTGAAGGAGATGAAGAAGCCTCCCGCCGTCCGACACGCCGTGCCCGGCCTCCTCGCCGGCATCCCGCTCGCAACAGCGCCCCTGAGGCCGCTGAAGCGGCCCCAGCCGTGACGGAAGACGCTCCTGTATCGGAAGCGGCACCCGTCACTGTACAGGAGGAAGCTCCGGCTGAAGAAAAACCGGCCCGCAGACGGCGTCCTGCACGGCGCAAGAAAGCGGATACAGCCGAGGAAGCGGCCCCCACTCCCAGCAAAGTGGAGGACACTGCACCTGCTGAGAATGTAACGGCACCTCAGCCCATCAATATTGATGAGGCTAAACCCAAAAAGCGCCGTGCCGGGTGGTGGAAGCGTTAAGCTTCCACCTCTCCATAAAGCTGGACATGAAAAAAGGGCGGCCAGATTATCTGGTCGCCCTTTTTCATGGTCTCTGCGGTTCCATCAGCGGCAGACGCTATTGTTACCATCCTGTGCAATGAATGTGCCTGTGAGTGGCTGGAAACAGGCATTACGGGTACAACTGTTCCCCGTGGCCAGACTGCGCCCATATAAGGCGGCACCCGTATTCGCCTGCTCATGCAGTGCCGAACCACAAAGCGGCGTATTCAACGGTGCAGAAGGAAGATTGGTCTTTTTCTGCTGAGAGGATGATGTGTCACTCCCTCCGCCCGAAGGAGCTCCTGCGAAGCTCTGAATCGCCGGATGCTGCGCTGCCTCCACCTGCTGCTGTGTCGGCTGACTGGCACACCCTGCCAGCACACCGCCCATCACAAGCATCAGGCTATATCCCCATGTCCCACGGTATTTCATGATGCTCCGCACCATATCCCTCCTCCATCACCCTTCTGTCTCAATTACAGCCCATAGAACCATACTTGTTCTTACAGCCCAAGCTCACCCTGTGGGACGTGCTTCTCCGAAAGACAGGCCGCCCTATCGGGCACGGGCCTGTCTTTTGCCCGCCGTTTAAGCCCTTTCTTGGGCACCTCACCAGCAGATGATGGCGCGCCCTCTGGTCCACCTTCCTCTGGGTCCAGCTGGGCCTGTCTAACGCCATCCGCAAAGGAAAGCCTCACCCGACTTCTCTCTGGCAGAGCCCCAGAAGACGTAACCGCACGCCCAGCGTCATCCTGCACCAGAACATAGCCACGTTCCAGAATGGCACGAGGAGATACAGCCTCCAAATGACGCGCCACGCCCTCCAGCTTCGCCCGCTGGAGTTCCAGCCGGGACTGAACAGCCTCCATCCGTAATGGGGACCGCAACAGGCGCATCTGACAACCATTCAGATACCGCTCCCACCCGGATTGCAACCGCCCTGCCTGTGTGTCCACAAGGCTACGCCTCTGCCCCAATACGGTTTCCACCGCTGGCAGATGATAGACGGTCTGCCCCAGACGAGCACGAGCCCGCATCACAAAGCCCGGCAAGGCCAGTTCCAGCCTCTGAGCCCGATCATCAAGCCGCATCCGGGCCGTATCCAGCAGCCCCGGCAGGTCCGGCATCCGAGCCGCAACCGCCTGAAGCCTCAGCCCCTGACGCTGCAAGATGCCCGCCAGCCCGCTGGAAAGACGGGCCGTACGATGTGCAAGGTCTGCCAGCAATTCGGAACGTAACGGAACGGCCATTTCCGCCGCCGCTGTCGGCGTGGGAGCCCGACGGTCTGCGGCATAATCCACAAGGGTCGTATCCGTCTCATGCCCCACGGCAGAAATCACCGGCAAAGGGCAGGCCGCCACGGCCCGCACCACGGCTTCATCATTGAAGGCCATGAGGTCCTCCAAAGAGCCACCACCACGGGCCACGATTAACACATCCGGCGGAACGGGAAGATTACCCATGGCCTGCACAGCATGGACAATCTGACGGGCAGCGCCTTCACCCTGCACAGCAACAGGCCAAAGCAGGACATCCCGTGGAAAGCGGCGGGAAATGGTCGTGCAGATATCATGCAGCACCGCCCCGGATCGGGACGTCACCACGCCCACACAACGGGGCAGGAATGGAATAGGCTTTTTACGATCCTGATTGAACAGCCCTTCATCCCGCAGGCGGACACGCAGGGCCTCAATACGGGCCAGCAGGGCACCCTCCCCTGCAAACTCCATACTGTCGATAATGAGCTGATAATTGGAGCGCTCGCCATAAGACGAAATCTTCCCAGTAGCGATGACCTCCGTGCCATTCTCCGGCACCATGCCCAGCCGGGAAACACTCCCCCGCCAGATCACACCAGCTATCTTCCCGCCTTCATCCTTGAGGGATAGATAAATATGGCCGGACGCATAACGCTTCATTTCCGTGATCTCACCACGGATGCGCACTCGCCCGAACGTCCCTTCCAGCACACGTTTAATGGCCGAGGAAATGGCTCCTACGGAATATTCCGGAATATTGCTGCTCCCCGGCCCCGGACCGCTCTGCGCCCCGGCGGGAGAAAGAAGGCTCTCTCGTTCCATCATGAAGCTATTCTATGCTAAATGAAGGATAACGTGAAAGCGGCTATCTGCATCACATGATCATAAAAGGAAACAGGATGCGCGTACTTCTGGTAGGTTCAGGCGGGCGGGAACATGCCCTTGCTACAGCCATTGCCCGGTCCCCTCTGCTGGACACTCTCTTTGCCGCTCCCGGCAATCCCGGCATGGCAGACTGTGCCCGCTGCGTCTCAATCGCCGCTGACGACATTGCCGGCCTTGTGGAGTTTGCGAAAAAAGAAAAGATCGACCTCGTTGTTCCGGGGCCGGAAGTCTCCCTCGTGGCAGGGCTGACTGATGCCTGCCAGCAGGCCGGCATTGCCTGCGCTGGTCCTTCCAAGGCTGCCGCTGCGCTGGAAGGCAGCAAGGCCTTCACCAAGGAAGTCGCCGATGCCGCTGGCATCCCTACAGCCCACTGGCAGCGTTTCGATACTAACAGCACAAAAGAAGCCGCCAAGGCTTACGTGCGTGAACAGGGGGCCCCCATCGTCATCAAGGCGGATGGTCTGGCTGCCGGTAAAGGCGTGGTCGTGGCCCAGAGCGTGGATGAAGCGCTGGAGGCCATTGACCGCCTTGGCCTGCCACTCGTGATTGAAGAATGTCTCGTAGGGCGGGAAGTTTCCCTCTTTGCCTTCTGTGCGGATGACAAGGCCAGCCTGATTGGTGCCGCCAGAGACCATAAGCGGGTCGGCGATGGCGATACCGGGCCAAACACGGGCGGCATGGGGGCCATCTGCCCACCACCGGATTTTGACCGGGCTGCTCAGGAAGCCGCACTGGACCTGACTGTCCGCCCGATGCTGGCAGAAATGGTCCGCCGTGGCACGCCGTTCCGTGGCGTGATCTTCGCTGGCCTGATGCTGACAGAAGAAGGGCCGAAGCTCATCGAGTACAATGTGCGTTTCGGTGACCCGGAAGCGCAGGCCCTGCTCATCCGTCTGGAAAGCGACCTTCTCCCGGCTCTCAAGGCTTTGGCGGAAGGCACACTGTCTGAAGACGCCATCCGCTTCTCAGACAAGCCCTCCATTTCTCTGGTACTCGCCGCCAAAGGCTACCCGGATGCGCCGGTCAAAGGCGGTGTCATTTCCGGGCTGGACCGGACAGAGCAGCTTCCTGGCGTGTCCGTCTTCCATGCAGGAACGAAGCAGGACGGCGATAAGCTGCTGGCCAATGGCGGGCGTGTCCTGACCATTTGCGCCACTGGCCCCACGGCGGCCAAGGCACGCTCCCGTGCCTATGAGGCTGCAGCGACCATCCAGTGGGATGACAAGATGCTCCGCAGCGACATCGGGCTGTAAGACAGATACACTCCACATGAAAAAGGCCCTGCTCATCTTTATGGGCAGGGCCTTTTGCCATGGTTACGCTATCCATTTACCCGGATGGTTTAGCTTTCCGTCTTCACTAGAAGGTTAGGCAGTTCCCACAGGCTTTCAAAATGATATGTCGGTTTCAGCGCCTTGCAGACTTCTGCAACACCATGGCCATAGCTGGCCCAGCACACATCCATACCAAGCGCCTGAGCAAAATTAATATCTGCTGTCGTATCACCAATCATGAGGAAATCATGGGCTGATGTGCCCGGAAACAGACGCTGAACGCGCTGCGTAAAGACTTCCTGCTGAGGCTTGCGTGGCAGATCATCCTCCGCACCCAGAACGGCCTCAAAAAACGGTTCCAGATGGAAACGGGCAAGGCTGTGCCGCAGTGTCGGGCCATGCTTGTTGCTCAAAGCAACCAGCCGATAGCCCCTCTCCTGCAAAATATGCAGAACCTCATGAGCACCGTCATAGAGATAGGTTTCTTCCTCATCAGCCTGCGTGTAACGGCTGCGATAGGCCGCTACATAGCGCTGCGCCTCCTCCACGGAAGCACCTTCTTCCATAATGCTCTGATAGAAGCCCTGCAAGGCATCCCCCTTGCCCAGACGCTCCTGTAGATAGGCACGTGATGGCGGCGTGTGCCCAATATCCTCAAAAGCCTCCTGTAAGCTCCTCAGAATGGCCGGACGGGTCTCGGCCAGAGTTCCATCATAATCCAGCAGCAGAATGGGATAGCGTCTCATGAAGGGTCCTTATCAGTCTCTATTCTGGTCTGGTGTGGCCATAAGCTGCTCCAGCCCGGCCGTCAGGGCGGTGGCATCATCCGTGATGGGAAGTGTTCCAGCATAATGGCCTGCTGGTGTCATCACGATAAATGAAGGCGCAGGCCGATAATATGTCTGGCCTGCTTCCAGCTCATATGGCGCATGGAAAAGCCGTGTCATGGCCTGTGTCATGTTCGGGGTCGCAAAGACGGGGAAAATATGTGGGGCCACGCCCATCACATAATCTTTCAGCGTATCGGGATCCTCAGCCTTGGCGTCCAGCGAGACAACCAGCGGCAGAGCCTTCCGTCCCTTCTGCTTCATCGTCACGAGGGTCTGATCCAGCGCCCTGAGCGGCGGTTGGCAGCGCTCAGGCGGGCAGCGTGGGTCCACGAACCAGACGACTGTCCATGAACCCTGAAAGTCGCCTTCTGTCACCATGCCACCACCGAGGGAAAAGACACGGAAAGAGCCCCCTACCGCATTGCCCTGCGTGTGAACCCGTGCGCCTTCATCCGTGCCGGTAGACAGCCAATATCCCCCATAGCCCAGCAGCACCGCCAACAGAAACAGGCCCAGCACCATCAACCACGCACGGCGAACCTTCTTTTTAGGGTCCAGCCCGGTCTTTTCCTCATCATGCTGAAGGGTCATGCCTGTCTCTCCCTCATTCTTTCCAGCAGCATCAATGTGCCTCTGCCCAATTCTGGCCAAGCCCCGTTTCCACGGACAGAGCAACATCCAGTTGTGCTACGGATTCCATGACCTCTTTCACAAGGGCTGCCGTCTGCTCTGCTTCAGCATCAGGAACTTCAAAGAGCAACTCATCATGCACCTGAAGCAGCATGCGAGCCTTCAGCCCCGCCTCAACCAGACGTTCCGAGAGACGAACCATCGCCTTCTTGATAATGTCCGCTGCCCCACCCTGTAGAGGCGCATTGATGGCCTGACGCTCCGCATAGGAGCGCTGTGCGGCCTGTTTGGCCGTAATCCCCGGCACATAGCAGCGGCGCCCGAAGGGGGTCAGCACATAGCCTTTTGCCCGGGCTTCTTCCTTCATCTTCTCCATGTAGTCCCGGATACCGGGATAACGCTCAAAATAGGCATCAATGTACCGCTTAGCCTCACCCTGCGGCACCTGAAGCTGCCGGGCCAGCCCAAAGGCCGAAATGCCGTAGATGATCCCGAAATTGATGGCCTTTGCCCGCCGTCTCGTCAGCGGGTCCATCTGTTCCAGAGGAATATTGAAGACCTCGGATGCCGTGCGAGCGTGAATGTCCTGCCCCTGACGGAACGCATCCAGCAGAGGCTCAATCTGTGCCACATGGGCCAGAAGGCGCAGCTCAATCTGACTATAGTCGGCAGAGAGCAACTTGTGTCCCGGTGCCGCTACAAAAGCCTGACGGATACGTGCCCCTTCCTCCGTGCGGATGGGGATATTCTGAAGGTTCGGCTCGTTGGAAGAAAGACGCCCTGTGGTCGTGGTCGTCATCTGGAAGGTCGTGTGCACACGCTGGGTTTTCGGGTCCATCAGCTTGAGCAGCGCATCCGCATAGGTGGATTTCAGCTTGGCCAGACGCCGCCAGTTCAGGATTTCCGTGGGAAGCTCATGGCCCTGCTCGGCCAGTTCTTCCAGAACACGGGAGTCCGTGCCCCATGCACCCGTTTTGGTGCGCTTGCCACCGGGAAGGCCCATCTCATCGAACAGGATTTCTCCCAACTGCTTGGGCGACCCGATATTGAAAGACCGCCCGGCCCGGTCGTAAATCCCCTGCTCCATCTCTGCCATGCGGGTGGCGAAATCTTCCGAGAGACGGCGCAGTTCATCAGCATCCACACGAATGCCCGCCTCCTCCATCTGTTCCAGAACGGTGATGAGCGGACGCTCCATCTCCTCATACAGGGCCGTGGCCTTCTGACGGGGCAGAGTGGCACGCAGCACCTCCCAGAGACGCAACGTCACATCAGCATCTTCTGCTGCATAAGCCGTTGCTTTATCCAGCGGCACTTGTGTGAACAGGATGCGATGACGCCCCTTGCCTGTCACGTCATCATAGGGAATGGGCGTATGGCCCAGATGCAGACGTGACAGCTCATCCATGCCCTGCCCATGTGCCCCGGCAGACTGGGCATAAGAGAGCAGCATTGTATCATCCAGCGGCGCAATAACGTCCAGACCGGCCTTCCGCAGAATGGTGAGATCATATTTCGCATTCTGGAAAATCTTCAGAACCGCATCATCGGCCATCAGCGAGGCAAGTTGTTCCAGCGTGTCCTTCACGTCCAGCTGTTCACCCACGGGGGCTTCCAGCGTGCCTTCGTGGCGGAACGGCACATAACAGGCCTTACCCGGCGCAACGGCCAGAGACAGACCGACAATCTCCACCGTGCGGGCATTCAGGCCGGTTGTTTCCGTATCCACGGCAACACGTCCAGCAGCACGGGCGGCTTCAATCCACTGCGCCAGCGTTTCCTTGTCCGTGACGGTCTCATAGGGACCGAAGGAAGCGTCACTACGGGGAATGTCTCCCATCTCCTGCCCTTCCGCCGCAGCAGAAGCCGGACTGGAAGCAGGCTTGCGCTGCGCCGGATGACGGGCCTTGCCCCCGAAACCCATGCGCTGAAGGATGGACGAGAAACCCATGCTCTCCAGCCAACTCCGCAGCGTCTCCGCATCCGGCTCACGAGGGCGGAGTTCATCAACAGGGGTTGGTACGGCCACATCATCCGCCAGAAGCACCAGCTGGCGGGAAATACGGGCACCCTCGGCATGGTCGATCAGGTTCTGACGCCGCTTGGAAGGCTTCATGCTGGGGGCTGCCGCCAGAACGGCCTCCAGAGACCCATATTCATTAATGAGCTGGGCCGCACCCTTGGGGCCAATGCCCGGCACACCCGGCACGTTATCGGTGGAATCCCCCATAAGGGCCTGTACGTCCACCACTTTATCCGGCGTCACGCCAAACTTGGCTTCAACCTCGGCCAAACCGATGGGTTTCTGCTTCATCGGGTCTTTCAGGGAAACGCCGGGACGCACGAGCTGCATCAGGTCCTTGTCGGAGGAAATGATGGTGCAGCTCCCCCCCTGCTCCACAACCAGACGGGCATAGGTTGCCAGAAGATCATCAGCTTCCCAGCCCGGCAGCTCGATGGCCGGAATCCCAAACTGGTCCGTTGCCTGACGGATGAGGTCGAACTGTGGCCGCAGGTCTTCCGGCGGTTCGGGGCGATGGGCTTTATAGTCCGGGTAAATATCGTTACGGAATGTCTTGCGGCCGGCATCAAAGATCACGGCCATCGGCTGACCTTCATGCTCCTTGATGAGCCGGGAGAGCATATTGGTAAAGCCATAGACGGCATTGACGGGTACACCCTCTGGGCTGCTCATGGAGGGAATGGCAAAAAAGGCACGGAAAATGAACCCCGAACCATCCACCAGAACCAGATGTGTATTTTCTGACGTCACGCCGTCTTTCTCCCTTACCCTTCCGGGCAGATCAGTCTTGCAGATGCTTTCTTCTCTAGCCGATTTCCAGCATTTTAAAAACGGCTCCCTTTTTCGCCTCGCCCTATTTCTGTTCATGGCTTTTCTGGGAGGCTGCCAGACCCCGCCAGACCCCCGGAGCCTGCCCCACCGCCCTGCCGAGGCCGCCTTCATCCCCGCCAGCACGCAGATTGCTCTCTCCGATGGCAGCACGGCCCCAGTACGGCTCTACCCGGCTACGGCTCCCCAGCGTGGTGTCATTCTGGCCTTTCATGGTTTTGGAGACAGCCGGGATGCGTGGGAAATCATGGCTCCAACCCTGAACAGGGCAGGGTTTCTGATTGTCGCACCGGATGTGCGAAGCTTTGGTGAATTCCCGGTCAAAGGAAACTGGAGCACGACAGGCCGGATGATTGCAGATGCTGCGGAAGAAGCTCGCTGGTGCCAGCAGCGCTGGCCCGGCCAGCCGCTCTATCTGATGGGGGAAAGCATGGGCGGTGCCATTGCCCTCCTCACCAGCACAATCCTGCCTGCACCCCACCCTGACGGGCTGATCCTTCTTGCCCCGGCCATCATGACGATTGGTGAGCCGTGGCAGACCCTTCTGGAAGGCTGGAACCTCATCACCCCACAGGCACATCTGACAGGAGCGCACATGCCGGGGCACCATGTCGCTACGGGTAATCTCCGAGCCCTACGCCGCATGTTCTTCGACCCGCTGACCCGTCACGGCACGACTGTCCACGCCCTCCACGGGCTGACCCACCTGATGGACCGTGCCTTGAAACAGGCCCCCTATGTACAGACACCCACCTTGCTCATCTGGGGGGCCCGTGACCAGTTTGTTCCGGCTTCGGCCACACGCCGCCTTATCCAGCAGGCTCCGCCCTCCATGTTCCGGCTGGACGAACTGCCCCGTGGCTATCACCTCATCACCCGTGAGCCGCATGACCGACCTGCCAAGGATATCATTGCGTGGATCAGAGAGCCGGGACATTTCCTGCCTTCTGGCGGAGACAGTGCCGCCACCATGTGGCTCTGGCTGGAGCAGACACGTTGAGAGGAATGGAAAAAAGAACGGATTAAGGGCTAGGCAAACAAGCCTCTTGCCGTTAAAAGTACCGCCAACAGGGACCCGTAGCTCAGCTGGATAGAGCGTTGCCCTCCGAAGGCAAAGGTCGCGCGTTCGAATCGCGCCGGGTCCACCATGGATTTTTCCTTCGATTTTCTGAGTCCTGTGTCAGATCAGAACATTGTTCTGAGTACTCTTGGGAATTTTACCTGCACCCATTCTGAAAGATCATCAGGCCTCTTGCCTGTATCTACTCTGTTATCAAGTTACAAAATGGAAAACTTTGAAAGTAGAATCCTAGTACATTAGATAAAATATAAATATGCAAAAATTACAACTAACTCCTTCTAAAGTCTGGAACATCAATACCAAGAACAAGACCTTCACTATCTTTCGATAAGATATCTTCATTCTGTTTTATTGATAAGACAAGTATCTGTAATGCTGACCGTGCAATACGAAGTGCCTGAAGGACCTCCTCCTGAAATTGTGCAAATTCGAATCTTTTCACCTCTTCAAAAGAACCTCCTTCTTCAGGTAACAGATATTCGTGCAGTATTAAAAAACGATGCGTTGAAGAATTTCGTATATTTTTATGAGTGTTGAAAATACCATCGTCAGAATTATAATCCCCTGACAATTCAACCAAACCATAAAGAGCTAGAACACCAGAATTAATTATTTCCGTAACTTTATCTTTTAATGGGCGGCCACCACCCACAATTTTAGGAACACGCCACAACTTTCTAAAATTTACATCTTTCATATTCTCGCCGATTTCAAAATATCTATTAATAAATACAGAAATCTTATCCAAAATATCCAATACTGAACGATGAGCTAAAATAAGAGCTGATGTATCCGCTCCGTATAAAGCACCATCAAATGTACTGGCAAATCCTTCTATATCTGCCCAATGATCTCTATCTAAAGCCTGCCATGTCAGATCACGAGCCAGAATGTAATCACTTTTCAGCATATTAAACATGGAAAAGATAATTGGTTGTTCTTCACCTGCTGGCACTTTGATTCCGGGTAGACACAGCCAATCCAAAGTTTCTGGGGTGGGATTCACAGCCTCCAAAGTCGGCGCAAGAGCAAGGCGTTCATCCTTAACCCACTGCACATAAGAACTCTCGAATAAAGGCTGAGCCAAAGGTTCATCCCATTTACTCGCAAAATTCAGAATGTCATCAGCTTCTTTTTGACTGGTATATCTAGTCAATTCTCCTTTATTTAGTCTTATAATTCTGCTCAGTCTTTTTATCTGTTCAAGCGTTGCATCAGAACCCATATTCAGCTGGTATAAATGAAACAAATTCCGAGCTGCACAACAGGCGGCAACCCCATTTTTCGGGTCTGCCTTCAGAGCGAAAGACCACGCATCTTGCGCATCTCCATATCGGAAGCTGGCTGAAAATTGATTTCCAAGATTTGTTAAAGCGATTGATCTCTGTAAATTATCAAATTTTTTACCATCTGCTGCCTTCCAGAAATATTGACGTATCTTATTGCGATCATGCCGTGTTCTTTCCTGATGATCCAGCCAGTCCGCATTATGTGGTGGCGTGCCAACCATGACGCTCATGCCATTTGCTAGATTATACGCTATTCCAGGATTGGGATATTGTTCATAACACCATTGAAATATTCTCAGACCTTCCTCAAGGGCATTCTTATCTCGTATAAGACTTCCAGCATTAACTAGGATACATGCCTTCACCTGATTCAGATTAAAATACTCCACAAAATCCTTATCTATTAACTTTATCTCTCTCGCTTCCCTAATCGCTTCCTCGGGATTCCTGTTCAATAATTCCTGTAAACGAGATTCAATATCATAAAATTTCGCTATCAGTCTCTCTGCCTCTTTCTTTGTTATTCTTTTAAACATTCCATTCTTTTCCTTTAAATGTATAAAACTGTGAAAGAAAAAACGCCTACCTCCCTCACAACTCCATTTTCGACAGCATACCCAGCACCTCTCTCATCTCCAACACCACATGCATCACCTTCAAGAACGATAGAAAAGACCATGTAGAGCCTCTAACTTCAAATAAAGCCCAAAATCGTCTTCCATCTTCACGCACAGGATACGGGAAAGCTCCTACGAGAGATTGATAACATAGCAGCGGCACCAAATTAACAAGTGCATACTATACTTTCCCGTAGATAACGACCTTTCATAACAGACCCAATCAGGCATCAAAGCCGTACCTATCAACTGGAAAAATTTCACATAATTTTCTACTCCTTAAAATAGGATTTCTCATCAAGACCAGAAAGGCCGCTGCACCATCATGCTCTCAACCTCATGGATTTTCTGGGCGTTGCTATCAGCCGGGTTTGCGGCTCTGACGGCCCTCTGTGCCAAGATTGGCGTCAGTAATATTGACTCTGACCTCGCCACTTTCATCCGTACGCTGGTCATCCTTGGCGTGCTGGGGGTTCTGCTGCTGGCAACAGGGAAGTTTCATAATACGGAGGGGTTCAACCCACGGGCCTGCCTGTTCCTGCTACTGTCCGGTCTGGCAACGGGGGCTTCGTGGTTGTGTTATTTCCGTGCCCTGAAACTGGGAGATGCCGCCCGTGTGGCCCCTCTCGACAAGCTGAGCGTTGTCTTCGTGGCTATACTGGGCGTTATGATCCTTGGCGAACAGCTTTCACTCAAAGGCTGGCTGGGCATCATATTCATCGGGCTTGGAGCCATACTGGTTTCTCTGGGTTGAAACCTTCACACAAAAAAGAACGGACCCGACAGGCAGGTCCGTTCTCCCAAAACAGTCCAGCTTTTCTAGCGATTACTCGCCTTCTTTGTCCGCTGTTTCGTCTGAGGTTGTCACCACAGGGGCCAGACGACTGGCGAAATTGCAGGCCATCAGGTAGCAGACCACGGCTGTACCAAGAGAGGCAAAGGCCGTCTCACGTTCACCCGGATTAGCCAGCATGGCCACGAACACCAGAATGATCGCACCCAGACAAATCAGGCTCACATAAGGGAAAAGCGGCAGGGTGAAGTGCTTGCTCGTCCCAGCCCGCTTACTCCGGCGGCGCAGCACGATGTAAGAGGTGGAGATCAGCGCATAGGTCAGCAGGATCAGACCACCACTACAGTTCAGCAGGAAGCCAAAGATCTCGCTCGGTGCAAAGATGGAGGAGAAAGCCACCAGCAGACCAGCCACAGAGCTGATCGTGATCGCCATACGAGGAGCCTTGTCCGGGGATGTCCGTACGAGGAAAGCCGGAGCATCACCCTGAATAGCCAGCTCCGTCAGAATACGGGACGTAATGTACATGCTGGAGTTCAGGCAGGACAGCACGGCACTGAGAATAGCGATCTGCATAATCAGCGCAGCACCCGGCACACCCATGATCTTGAGCACAGCCACGAACGGAGACTTACCCGGGTACAGGGTCCACCACGGCACAATCATCGTGATCAGGCAGATGGAGGAGACGTAGAACATCATGATACGCAGACCAAGCGTCCGTGTCACACGGGACACGTTCTCACCCGGATCAGCCGTTTCAGATGCAGCAACAGTGGAAATCTCGGAGCCCATCATGGTGAACAGCACGGTCGGCACCAGAGCCAGCAGCGGCACGACACCATTCGGCAGCAGGCCACGCTGACCAAACAGGTTATGATGGACAGGGACACCCGGCCCGAACACATGCAGAACAAACAGCAGCGACAGCAGAATGAAGGCCACAATGGTGAAGACCTTGATGCTGGAGAGCCAGAACTCACACTCACCAAAAATCTTGGGAGCAAAGAAGTTAACAAACTTCATGCAGATGATGAGCACGACCGCCAGAAGCCACACAGGCAGGTTGATCCAGTCCCGCAGCATCATGGCGCCAGCGATGGCTTCGGAGCCAATCACGACCACCCAGAAGAACCAGTACAGCCAGCCAGAGGCAAAGCCGATCCTGTCCCCATGGGCGAGGCGGATATACTCCACAAAGGAGCCGCGACCCGGGTCGCTGACAACGATCTCGCCAAGCATCCGCATGATCCCCATGATCAGGAATCCAACGGCCACGAAAACGAACGCAATACCCGGCCCGGCCTTGGCGATGGCAGCACTACTACCAACAAACAGTCCAGCGCCGATCACGCCGCCAAGGGCGATCATCGCAATATGACGACTCGAAAGTCCTTTATCTTCGGACTGAGCCTGATCAGTGGTGGGTTCCGTCATGAAAAGGTCCTTATGAATTTTCGCTATGCAGAACGCTTACCCACACAGGTACACGTTCTGCTAAGTCGTTCCCATCTTGTAACATCTACTGGCAAAATGGAAGTCAGAACAGAATAAAAGCCCCTGTCCCTCTCAGAAGTGCCGGTAAAAATACAGTTCCAGCACACCCGCCGTACCATGCATGGGCGGGACAGCCATCCCTCCGGGAATGCCAGACTTCGCCAAGGCTTTTCCAGCAGGGCCAGCAAATGCCGCCCCCCCGGTTATGGCGCCTGACGTATTGCTATCAAACGTGTATTCGGCAGAAAAATCAAGCTCATCCGACATATGGTGCCCTGCATCACGCGAGAGACCGGCCCCTGTGGGATACAGGAAAGACAGGTCATAAAAATGCAGACCCAGCTTCAACTCATCATCTTTCTTCAGCAGATGAACAGGCGGAATCCCGGTCAGATCAACCTGATGAACCTCCATGTTGGAAAGAGGTGCCAGATACATACCCGTAATCTCCCCCGGCCAGTATCCACCATAAGTATAGCGGCGACCATCATAGAGAAAGTAGGTATCGTAATTATGCTTTGTCCGGCTATACGGATTCTTTCCACCACTAAAACGTGTATAGCGATAGAAAATATGGGGTTTCCACGGTAGATCCGTAAATGTATAGCCCGGTTCGATAAAGGTTGCGTAGGCGCTCACCCCCTTATAGCCATTGCCCGCATGGCTATTCTGCTCGGACACGAACGTGCCATAGAGGGTAAACTTCTTCGATATTCCCCACCTCTTGATGGGCACGAAACTACCACCCCAACTGAGCTGAGTGACGTTCATCCCCTGACGATCGCCACGATTGGCATAGTCGTAAGCAGACCCGATATTCGCCTTGCGTACATGGAAATAAGCCAGCGTGACATAAGCCGCCCGGTCCTCATAAACCGCACCACCATCTCCGCCCGGCTTGCTGCGGAACAAGGTGACATCAAACCCTTCAAACTTGGTTTCAGGGCGGTCATAGTTCCGTGTCTGGTTATTGTTGGTATTATTCTCCAACATAAAAACATCCGCACGGATCCGCTTACCCTGATATTTGATAACCCCCGGACCAGAAAACGCAAAACGGGGCGCATACCACCAGGCCCCTCGGTCCCCGGAGCTATAAGCCCCCTTACCGACCAGAAAACCATCATCAATCTGGAACTTCTGCCGACCACCTTCTACGATCAGCTTCTGTTCCTTATTGAAAGGCAGATCAATCCCCAGATTGGCTTCTTCCAGCGTTACAGCCCGCGGTGTCCGTGTTGTCTGGGACAGGCTTTCTGCATCACCATCCCCCAATGTTGTGGAGCCGATAGCGGAGGCCTGCCCGAAAACGGTAAACCCCCATGGCGTTTTCCACTGCCCGGCAAGGATGGGTTTGCCATACAGCTCCCCATATGTCGTATCCTTGATCAACGCATACCCGCCCGACCGGCGCTGACGGTAAGACCCTGCACCATAGTTTGTATTGGGCAGAAAAAACGCATCACCCCCAATATCAAGAGACGCCTTGATCGTGACATTTTGACTAGAAACAAGTGTCTGATCAGCATAGGCGTCAGAAACAGCATAGACGTTACCAAGAATGGTTAACGAAACAAGAAGTTTCCGCATTTTAGAGGGCATGTAAGAACCTTTTTGGGGTGTTCATGCCCTATTTTATTGCAGCATAATTTGTCATTGTCTATGTCACCTTCTCACAACATATCAAAATAATCTATAATTACATTTATATATATAAGTTATATTTTTATTTCATTATGCACGCAAAAGCCGTTTCGATTCCGCTCTGATTGGCAGTTTCTCAACTCCTTCCGCTGGAGTCATCACCACTATCCCACAGAACCCAATAAGACGCCTGAAGCTCTCAAAAAAATTTTAAAAATGTTTGTAGAAGTACAATTCTATCACACCAGATGCACCATGAATCCCCGGCATCGCCTGCCCTTCTGGCACACCGGACTTTGCCAAGGCACGCCCTCCCGGACCAGAAAAAGCAGCCCCGGCAGCAATCGCCCCGGATGTGTTAGCATCAAGCGCATATTCTGCCGAAATATTCACCTCATCAGACATATGCCGCTTCGTTCCAGCGGGCAGACCGGCCCCTGTAGGGTAAAGATAGGCGAGATCATAAAAATGCACGCCCAACTTCAGCTCATCATCCTTCTTCAGCAGATGAACAGGCGGCACGCCCGTAATATCAAACTGATGAATCTCCATATTGGAGAGAGGAGACATATTGTTCCCTACAATTTCGCCCGGCCAGTATCCACCATAAGTATAGCGGGCACCATCATAGAGAAAAAACGTATCGTAATTATGCTTCGTCCGGCTATGCAGGTCCCGTCCACCGCTAAAACGAGTGTAGCGATAGAAAATATGAGGCCGCCATGGCAGCCGGGCAAAAGTATAACCCGGCTCTACATACACAGCATAGGCACTGACACCCTTATAGCCATTGCCCGCATGACTGTTCTGTTCGGAAACAAAATTACCGTAAAATGTAATATTCTTCGTGAAAGGATGGCTTTTCATAGCAAAAGGTGTCCCACCCCAGCTTAAAGCCGTCACGCTCATGCCCTGCCGGTCTGCCCTGTTCGAGTAATCATAGGCAGCGCCCTTGTCGGCATGACGGACATAAAAATACGTCAGCGTGACATAAGCCGCTCTGTCCCCGTAAGACGACCCGCCATCTCCATCCGGACGGCTGCGGAACAGCGTCACATCAAACCCGACAAACTTCGTTTCTGGCTTGTCGTTGCCATATGTCTGCCGGTTGTTACTATTATTCTCCAGCATGAAGATGTCTGACCGGATGGACTTCCCTTCATATTTGATGACCCCCGGCCCGGAAAACGCAAAACGGGGTGCATACCACCATGCCCCACGCTCACCAGAGCTATAAGCCCCCTTCCCCATAAGGAAACCATCATCAATCTGAAACTTCTGCCGTCCTCCCTGAATGATGAGGCGCTTTTTCTCACTAAGCGGAATCTTCACGCCCAGATTGGCATCCTCAAGATTGACCTGCCGGGGTGTACCGGACGTCTGGCTCACACTTTCAGCGTCACCATCACCTAAAGTCGTAGAGCCAATAGCCGAAACCAACCCGAACACAGAAAACCCCCACGGTGTCTTCCATGTTCCGGAAAGCATGGGCTGGCCATACAGCTCCCCAAGGGCTACATTTTTGGTACGCGTGTAATAGCCTGACTTATGAGGCTCATAAGACCCCGTGCCGAAATTAGCGTTCGGGAAATAAAACGCATCACCCCCGATATCGAGAGCAGCGTTCAGAGTAATATCCTTGCGGGAAAATAGGGTCACATCCGCAGATGCGTCAGAAGCGGCCAAAACACCAGCCGACATTGCTGCCGCACAAAGCAGTCTCCGTACCCTCACCGCCATAACCGTCCTTTTTCTGGGCTGTTCTGGCGAGACCATTACATCATGTTGAACGCATAATCCAGAGACTGTTACGATATCGGAAAAATATCATTCATCTATGCCCCTATCAAAGGAACGCTATCTTATTCACGTCAGAACGCAAAAACTCTATCCTAACATCAGGTAAATTTTCAGTATCCGTGAAAGCAGTCACATGCCCCTACAGAAACACCATCATAAACCCAAATCATGGCTCAACATAGCAGGTCTCGCCTGCCTTATCTCTTTCTCCGTCATACCTCACCCGGCCTCAGCGGATACTTCCTTTTCTCTTTTCAGTAGCCTGAGCAAAATCTATCGCCTCTATATAGAAGGGCGTTGCCATGAACATATACGGTCAGCCTATGTTTGCGGGTTGATGTATGCCCACGGCATCACCGTTCCAAAGGATTATGAACGTGCCCATTACTGGTATGACCAAGCCATTACATATGACAACACAAATGAAGCTGCTTTCGACAGCCTCCTAACCCTCAACCAGACATACCACCGAGGAATACAGGATAAATACGCCCTGCACCGCTATTACTATGAAAAAGGCGTAGCACAGGGTGATACCACCTCCATGATAGAACTTGCCAACCTTTACGAGGAAGGACTTGGAGGCCCCAAAGACATCTCTGCTGCCCTCCATCTCCGAGAGAAAGCAGCCGAACTACATGATGCTACCGGCATGGCTCTACTCGGCCGGATGTATATGTATGGTTCAGGCGTCCCGCAGAATGCAGCCTCGGCCAATGCCCTCTTTGAGGCCTCGGCAAAACAGGGAAACATTTTCGGTCAGTATTTTCTAGGAAACTCCTATTTATTCGGCGATGGCGTAGCTGAGAATGACCTAAAAGCTATGGAACTTTATCAAAAAGCAGCAGACCAAGACTCACCAGCCGCAAAATATAGGATTGGTTATATATACGCCTACTCCAAGCAATTATCCCATGACTATAAAAAATCACTCAAATGGCTGCTAAAAGCAGCGGACGAAGATGAACCTCGCTCCTTTTCTCTCCTCACTCTCCTATATGATAAAGGGCTGGGTACATCACCCGATCCACAAAAATCCCAACAATGGGCTGACCGGGCTGTCCAACAAAACGGACCATCTGCTTTCTGTGACATTGCCGACAGATATCAGCCAGACCCTACCGGCACATACGACTATAAACGCGCCGTATACTGGTACGAAGCCGCCGCTGCCAAAAATGAACAATGCGCTTATCCGTCCCTTGGAAATTTCTATTTTCTGGGTCAGGGAGTCATGAGGGATTTCCGGAAGGCCAAATACTGGTATGACAAAATTAACAATAATAATGACGTGGCAGCCCTGAATAATCTGGGAGAAATCTACAATTACGGATATGGCGGCGTACCGCAGGACCTTCAGAAAGCCCGTTCACTCTATGAAAAATGCATCCAGCAGGATGATGAAATCTGCATGTATAATCTAGGAAACCTGTACGAATTCGGACGAGGTGTTCCACAGAACTACCAGACTGCCCGCTACTGGTATGAAAAATCAGCCCAGAAACACGAATCTTCAGCCGAAGCCCACCTTGCCTCTTTTTACGAGACTGGAAAAGCAGGTCTCCCGCAGGACCCAGCCATGGCACAGTCCCTATATAAACAAGCCTGCCACGATGGCGACACGCCAAGCTGCGATCATATAAAATGAATCATCGGCGGGCCACTCACAGGCCCGCCCTTCCTTCTTTACCCCGGTACGCCATCCCCGCCGGTGATACCCCAAACCTGCCCTGTCACATAGCTGCTCTCTTGAGAGGCCAGAGTGACATAAACCGGCGCAATTTCCACCGGCTGGCCGGGACGATGATAAGGTGTCTCATCCCCAAAATGCTGCACGACTGATTGAGGCTGAGCCCCACAGACCTGCAAAGGCGTCCAGAACGGCCCCGGTGCCACAGCATTGACCCGAATACCCCGGGGCAGGAACTGCCGGGCCAGACTATGCGTCATATTAGCAATGCCCGCCTTCGTCATGGCGTAATCAACGAGAATGGGGTTCGGCTGATAGGCGTTGCGGGATGCCGTATTGATGATCGCACTGCCCTTCGGCATATGCGGCACGGCTGCCTTGACGAGCCAGAACAGCGCATAAATGTTCGTCTTCAGCGTCCAGTCAAACTCCTCGGTCGTCAGTTCGAGAATATCTTCACAATAACGCTGACGCCCCGCATTATTGACGAGAATATCCAGCCCATCCAGCTCCAATACAGCCTTATGAACAATCTTCTGACAGATAGACTCTTTCCGTATATCCCCCGGTAGAAGGACAGCCTTCCGTCCCGCTTTCTGAATCAGGGCAGCCACCTCACGGGCATCGCTTTCTTCCTGCGGCAGGTAGCTGATGGCAACATCAGCCCCTTCCCGTGCATAGGCAATGGCAACAGCCCGCCCGATGCCGGAATCCCCGCCCGTAATCAGGGCCTTACGCCCTGCAAGACGGCCAGAACCCTGATAATGCTCCTCCCCACAGTCGGGGCGAGGTGTCATCTCACTCTGAAGACCCGGCCATTTCTGGGGCTGCTGAGGAAATGGTGGTGCCGGATAACGGGTCACAGGGTCTAGAAGGCCCGTTGTCCCCGGAGCCTGCACGACAGACGGGCTACTCCCCGCTGCCTGTGCTGAGGAAAACAGTGACAGGGACCCCAGAGCTGCCGCACCGGAGAAAAACGCCCGCCTACCCACGGATGACACACCCCCATCTTCATGACTGGCGACAACACCGCCTGACTGGGCTGTATCCGTCTCATTCCGGGACATGGGGCTTTCTCCTGTTCAATGAACCTTTCTGATAAAAGCCACCTTCTGCCCCACTGCCCCGCACGTCAACCGCCCTCCCTGAATGGAAAGGCGGTTTTGTCTCACGATCCGTTTACACGGCCATGTCGCCGCCCATAAACCAGATAAATACCACCCCCGATCACCAGCCAGATGACCAGCCGTGCCCATGTCACGCCATCCATGGAGAGCATCACGGCAGAGCAAGACAAAGCGCCAGCAACAGGGACGAGCCACGGGCCACCCGGCACCGTGAAGCACCGTTCCATCTCCGGCGAACGGAACCGCAGAATCATGACAGCCACGCAGACGATCACGAAGGCCAGCAGCGTCCCGATGGAGGTCATGGCGCCCAGCACGCCAATCGGCAATGTTCCTGCCAAGACACAGGCAGCCACACCAATCAGAATATGAGTTGTCCAAGGCGTATGGGTCCGTGGATTCAGCCGTGCGAACAGGCGGGGCAAAAGCCCATCATCCGACATGGCAATCGCCACACGGCTCTGACCCAGCAGCAGCCCATACAGCACCGAAATATAGCCTATCGAAATACCCAGCTTCACCAGCGGAGCCAGAAATGGAATATGAACACGATCCATCAATGTGGCGACCGGGTTCGGGTCATTGGCCAGCTCGTGATAGTTCACCACGCCCACCATCACAGCCGCAAACGCCACATACAGAACGGAGCTGACCAGCAGGCTGCCCAGAATGCCCAAGGGCAGATCACGCTGCGGGTTCGCTGTATCCCGTGCTGCCGTGGAAACAATGTCAAACCCGATATAGGCAAAAAAGGTCATGCTGGCCGCCTGCATGATGCCACTCAGCCCGAAATGACCGAAATGCCCCGTATTCTGCGGAATGAAAGGATGAAAATTCTCTCCAGCTACGGAAGGCAGACAAACGATGATGACCAGCGCAACGATGGAAAGCTTCAGCCCCACGATGATGCTGTTGATGGTGCTGGACTCTTTCATCCCCCGCATCAGCATGATCGACACCAGTGCAAGGATCAGCATGGCAGGCGCATTGAACCATGCTTCCGTATGCCGTCCATCCGGCATGATAACCGGTGTCATGGTGGGAGCCAGAAAACGGGGGTCCAGAACAATCCCCCAGCCACGCAGCAGGGACACTACATAGCCTGACCAGCTGGACGCCACAGCAGCAGCTGCAACGATATATTCCAGTATCAGGTCCCAGCCGATAACCCAGCCCATGCCCCGCCCCATGATGCGGGATGCATAGGAATAAGCCGAACCAGACGCCACAGGCATCATGCCCGCCAGTTCAGCGTAACAGAGACCCGCAAACCCGCAGGCAATAGCCGCCACGATGAAGGAGAGCAGAACAGCAGGCCCGGCATGCTGACCCGCCGCAACGCCTGTCAAAGAAAACAGACCGGCACCGACCGTTACCCCGACACCAAGGGCCGTCAGCTTCCACGGTCCCATAACCTTTTTCAGCCCCACACTTCCTGACTGTGAGGATGGGGAAGATGCGCCACCCTGCCCTCCAGTGGATCCGCTGAACGATCCCATAGCTTTTCTCCCCATATCCGATAATCTTATTTCGCTATGAGAACATTTAGACACAGAATCTTGATTCTGGGAAATTATTTCATCTCCATATCGACATGGCGGGACAGATGCCCCGCCATAAGTCACTTATGGGCGTAGCTGTCCTGTTCCATGCACTTCATAACGATACGTCATCAACTGGGCCGGACCGACCGGACCACGAGGGGGCATACGCCCTGTCGCAATGCCAATCTCCGCTCCAAACCCGAATTCACCCCCATCACTGAACTGAGTGGACGTGTTCCACATCACGATGGCACTGGGCATACGCTGCATGAAATACTGCGCCACCGCCGCATCTTCCGTCAGGATCGCCTCCGTATGATGGGAGGAGAAACGGGCAATATGCGCCAGTGCAGCATCCACACCGTCCACAACAGAGATGCTGAGGGTCTTGTCCAGCCATTCCGTGGCAAAGTCATCTTCAGTGGCGGCTGGCAGGTCCGGCAGGATGGCACGGGCCGCCTCATCCGCCCGGAAGGTGCAGCCTTCTACTGCCAGATCGGCAACAATCTTCGGCAGGAGAGCCGGAGCAATGGCGGCATCAATCAGAAGCGTCTCCGTGGCTCCGCAGATGCCGGGTCGGCGCAGCTTGGCGTTCCGCACGACCTTCCTTGCCAGCTCATGGTCCGCAGCCTCATGCACATAGCTGTGGCACAGCCCCGCCGCATGGGCCAGAACCGGCACACGGGCTTCCGCCTGTACACGCTCCACCAGCGCACGGCCACCACGAGGCACGATCACGTCAATCAGCCCCGCAGCGCTGAGCATATCCCCTACATGCTCCCTTCCAGCATCCGGGGCCATAAGGACGGCATCTTCCGGCAGACCGGCACAGGCCAGCCCCTGCTGGATCACCTTATGCAAAGCCCGTGCACTATGAAAACTCTCCGATCCACCCCGCAGAAGCAGGGCATTGCCTGAGCGTATACCCAGAGCCGCAGCATCCACCCCCACATTCGGGCGGCTCTCGTAGATCACGCCCAATACCCCGAAAGGAACAGCCACACGGCGCATCTTCAGGCCATTGGGCCGCTCCCATTCGGCCAGAACCTGTCCGACCGGGTCTTCCATGGCGGCAAGGGTTTCCACACCGCTGGCCATCCCTTCGAGGCGTTCTTCTGTAAGGGTCAGCCGCTCCCGGAAGGACGCACTCACATCCGCCTGTTCAAGGTCCTGCCGATTGGCCGCCAGAAGGGCCTCCGTCTCACTCCGCAGACCAGCGGCAATATGACGCAGAGCCTCTGCCCGCTGCTCCGCTGGACTCAATGCCAAAACACCAGCTGCCTCACGAGCACGCTTCGCCAGCACATGCATGGGAGGGAACGTACCCTCATTCTGTGTTTTCACGGGCATGGCCTTTTTTCCTTCCGTCTTCAAAATATCATCGGGCCGTTTCAGGGCATCATGGCAAGATCGTTGCGATGCACGATCACATCCGGTCCTTCATGCCCGATGATCCCGGCAATCTCGTCCGACTGGCACCCGACCAGACGGGCCACCTCATCCGAATCATAGGCAGGCAGGCCATGCGCCAGACAGGTTCCGTCTTCATCCAGAATAGGCACAGGCTCACCCTGCGAGAAAATACCTTCCACCCGGACAAGACCGGCAGGAAGCAGGGAGCTTCCCTGCCTCAGGGCCTCCCGTGCCCCGGCATCCACCACCAGAGCAACACCGGGTTTCAGGCCACCAGCGATCCATTGCTGGCGGGCCGTCAGGGCCTCCTCCGCAGGCAGGAACCAGCTGCACCGCCCGCCTTCCAGCACGGCACAGAGCGGATGATTCATGGCCCCCTGTGCAATCACCATGGCACAACCCGACTGCGTGGCCATAGACGCCGCCAGAAGCTTCGTTCTCATACCACCAGAGGAATAACCGGGCGGAGGATTCCCCCCCATTGCCATAATCTCCGGTGTCAGCTGGTCGATCACGGGCAGATGTCTGGCCTCGGGATTACTGCGGGGGTCTGAATCATACAGGCCATCAATATCAGACAGCAGAACAAGCTGATCGGCCCCAATCATCTGGGCAATGCGGGCAGCCAGCCTGTCATTGTCACCGAAACGAATTTCTGCCGTGGCAATCGTGTCATTCTCATTGATGACCGGAACACACCCCATCTCCAGCAGGGTCTGAAGTGTAGCCCGCCCGTTGAGATACCGCTGCCGTTCCTCGGTATCTTCCACCGTCAGCAGAATCTGCGAGGCCGTCATACCGTGACGGCCCAGAGCCTCCGCCCATGCCTGCGCCAGCAGCACCTGTCCGACAGAGGCTGCCGCCTGTTTCTCAGCCAGCCGCAGAGCCCCACCTGTCAGCCCCAGCCTGTAGCGTGCCAGAGCAATCGCCCCGGATGACACGACACAGACCTGCACACCCCGCTCCCGCAGAAAGGCAACGTCTGCCGCCACACTATCCAGCCACTCATGGCGTGGAGCTGCCTTCTGTGGGTCCACCATCAACGCACTGCCAATCTTGATGACAAGACGTTTTGCCCCAGTCAGGGACGGCAGAGAAGACACGGCGCCCATTGGCAGCACTCCACATAAAACTTGCTGATCCTTGAACCGTAACGGCACTTCCCGCCCTAGACCAGATGGAAAATGACTACAGGGGAAACATCCTGTCCCGCACGACATCTTTCATGATGAGGGTTGAGGTCAGTCTCTGCACACCGGGAAGGGCCGTCAGGCGGTCGTCATACAGCTTCTGATAGGCTGGCAGGTCTTTGGTCATAACCTCCAGCATAAAATCCGGGTCTCCGAAAAGACGTCTGGCCTCCGTGATTTCAGGAATAGCGATGACAGCTTCCTCAAACGCCCGCAGAACGCTCTGCGTGATGTCCCGAAACGTCACAAACACGAGTGATGAAAAGGCCAGCCCTACACTCGCCGGATTGATCTGCGCCCTGTAAGCCCGGATGGCTCCATTAGCCTCAAGGGCTTTGACACGCCTGTGACAGGGAGACAGGCTGAGGCCGACACGTTCGGCCAGTTCCGTGACACTCAGACGACCATCCCTCTGAAGCTCTGAAAGAATCTTTCTATCGAGCGCATCCATAGGGGATTTCCTTCCAATTTTTCTTCATAGAATAGGATATTTTGCAAAATATTCCCATGAAAGGAAGATTATCGTTCCTCTCATCACCTGCATGTAATGAGAGTCTTCCATGTCCTTCAGCCTGTTATCGACCTTCTGGCTTGTTTCTTTCCTGTTCATCATGTCTCCGGGCATGGACTGGGCCTATGCCATTACCGCAGGGAGTACGGGGCGCCGTATCATTCCGGCTGTCAGCGGCATGGTGCTGGGGCATTTCCTCGTCATTCTTCTGGTCGCAGCAGGCCTCGGCTCGCTTCTCAAAGCCACTCCTTTTGCCCTGCCTGCCCTCACCTTCTGCGGTGCGCTCTACCTGCTCTGGCTGGGGATCGGACAGCTCCGAACAAAAGGCGCACTGCCCGACATGGTGGACATCACATCCGGCTCTGCCTTTCACTGGCTCAGCAAGGGTGTCACGATCAGCCTGTTCAACCCCAAGGTCATGATGATTATCATGGCCATCCTGCCCCAGCTCCTTCAACAGAATTCAGCCATGAGCCCCTATTGGCAGATCAGCCTGCTCGGCCTCATCCATTGCGTGACCTGCCTGTGTGTCTATCTGGCAGTCGGCTACGGAGCGCATGTTCTCCTCTCCTCCCGCCCCAGAATGGCCGGGCTGGTCAACCGGCTTTCGGGCTGCTCCATGACAGGCATTGCCCTGCTGATGCTCGGTGAGACCTGCCTGAAGCAGATGTGAGGGATCGCTTGACAGATAGTCACCAGCTCCGCATCTCTGAGGTCATGTCCGCCAGTTCACCATCACCACCGGCTGCCCATCCACTCCGCCTGCTTGGAATCCTCAGTGTCCTGATGGGCTTTGCGGCCATCTCGACCGATTTCTACCTGCCTGCCATGCCCACCATGTCACAGGCGCTACAGGCGCCGGGCGGAGAAATGGCATGGACGATTTCCGGTTATCTGGTCGGGTTCAGTTTCAGCCAGCTTATCTGGGGGCCAATCAGTGATCATTATGGCAGGCGGCTGCCCATTGCGCTCGGGCTGGTCCTGTTCACGCTCGGTTCGGCGGGCTGTGCCCTATCCAATTCCATTACTACATTAATAGCCTTCCGCATCCTTCAGGCTATTGGGGCCTGCGCCAATGTCGTCATCGCCCGTGCCATGGTGCGGGACCTCTATCACGGTCATCGGGCAGCGCAGATGCTCTCCACATTAATGACCGTCACAGCCATCACCCCCCTTCTTGCCCCGCTGATCGGCGGGCAGATTCTGACACTATGGGGATGGCGGGCCATTTTTGTCAGTCTGGTCTGTGTAGGCATCATCATGCTTGGCAGCATGATTTTCCTGCCGGAAACCTTACCCAGACGAGATGAACGGCCCCACTCCGTCTTCCACGCCTTTTCACATTATGCCCATCTCATCCGCCGTCCCCGTCTGATCGGCTATGCCGGGGCTGGTGGCTGCTATTATGCAGGGACATTCGCCTATATTTCCGGCTCCCCCTTTGCCTATATCAGCTACCATCATGCATCCTCTCTACTCTATGCCCTACTCTTTGGTATGGGGATCGTAGGCATCATGGCAGCGAACATGATCAATTCCCGCCTAGTCCGCACATGGGGAAGTGACAGGCTGCTCATCATGGGGGCGGTAATCAGCGCTCTGGCTTCTCTCTGGCTGGTGGCTGATGTCTGGACAGACTTTGGCGGCATATGGGGGCTGTTCTTACCCCTGTTCCTTTTTGTCTCCATGGCAGGATTCATCGTAGCCAACTCCCTCTCTGGCGCCATGCATGACGACCCCGCCCATGCGGGCACCGTCTCGGCCCTGACCGGGGCTGTCCATTATGGCAGCGGTATTATCGGGTCTGGCATGGTAGGGCTGCTGACTGATGGCACACCCCGCCCCATGGCTACAACCATAAGCGTTGGCACAGTACTCAGCCTTGCCTTCCTGCTACTCATCCATAAAAACAGGAGAGGCTAAAAGCCTCTCCCCTTCCACTTACGGGTTCAGCTCGCCTCGTTCCAGCCAGCCTGATATCTGCTGCATGCCCAGCTGAATATCCGCAAGACGAAACTCGTAAGACCATAGCTCGCCGGTTTTTGTTTTTGCCGTAAGCTGAGCTGTCTGCCCGGATGATAATGCCTGCACGATATTGGCCGGAAGCTCCTGCTGAGCCATGCAACCCGTCTCGTCACAGGACTGCAATGGCAGGGAAACAGCCTGCCCGTTATCCACGACCAGCTGAAGATCAGCCTTCATGCCGAAAGGCAGGCGTGTCGGCAGGTTCAGGCTGATCTGCCATGGCTGCTGGGCCAGAGGCTTCTTGATGAGGTCTGGCGTGGCATGAGCGAGCAGGAAGAAGCCGCTTTTCATCGTAGTGCCTGCCATATGCTCCAGCTGGATGGTGCAGAACTGCGTTCCCTGTCGGCTGCCCTTGGCCGGATAAGCACAGCCATAACGCCACGGCCCTGCAAAAGCAGACCGTGCCGTAACACCTGGATGTTCAGCCGCCATAATCTCCGGAAGGCCACCCCCGTGCTCTGTCACCGCTTCCACAGCGGCAGCCGTCTTATCCTTTGAGCCTGCGGCAGACGCAGACACGCCAGATAACAGACCGGCCAATGCTGCCAGCATCACGACATGAGGGCGTCTGAACATCATTTTTCTCCTTCTACGGTCAGTGCAGGCACCGTAACACCAACACGCCCTCACATCATCAGGAAAACTGTGGGTTAGGGTTACACGGCCACCCCATCAGCCGCCGCAATACGCCGCAGCACATAGGGCAGGATACCTCCCTGAACGATGTAAGCCAGCTCGGCCTCCGTCTCCAGCTGGAGAATTGCCTGAATGGCCTGCTCTGTCCCATCCGGGGCAGTAAAGCGCACCTGAACAGGCTGCCGAGGTTCCAGCTGATCAGACAGGTCGATGCTCACCTGCTCCTGCCCTGTCAGGCCCAGCGTCTGACGGGTCACGCCCTTGGGGAAGGTGATGGGCAGAATCCCCATCCCGGCCAGATTGGCCCTGTGAATCCGCTCAAAGTCTTCAGCAATCACGGCCTTCACACCCAGAAGGCGGGGGCCTTTCGCCGCCCAGTCCCGTGATGACCCCATGCCGTAATTCCGCCCGGCGACCACAACCAGCGGTACCTGATCCTGCTGGTAACGGGCAGCGACATCGAAGATTGACCCTTCCTCACCATCGGGCCAGTGCCGGGTTATGCCGCCTTCACTGCCGGGAATCATCTCATTCCGAATGCGGATATTGGCGAACGTCCCCCGTGCCATGACAAGATCATTCCCCCGTCGGCTGCCATAGGAATTGAACTGCGCCGGAGCCACCCCATGCTCCCTCAGATATCGGGCCGCAGGCGAATGTCCTGCAATCGTCCCTGCCGGGGAGATATGGTCAGTCGTAATGTTGTCCCCGAACAGGGCCAGAATCCGGGCATTGCGGATAGGCCCTACCCCTCCGCCCGCTGCCTCCAACCATGGCGGCGAATGAATGTAGGTAGATGTTTCATCCCACGCAAAAGTGGCTCCAGCCTTGCCGTCTCCCAGTGCCTGCCACTGGGCTGGTCCCTGCTCCACAGTGGCATAGCCACGAGAGAAGGCTTCTGCCACAACCGACTGTACCATGAGCTGAGCCAGCTCCTCCCCAGCAGGCCAGATATCGGCCAACATAACAGGCTTGCCAGCTTCGTCATGCCCTAGCGGTTCGGTCGTCAGGTCCCGTGTCACGGTCCCGGCCAAAGCATAAGCCATCACGAGTGGCGGGCTGGTGATGTAATTCAGCTTCGTATAGGGGGACACACGCCCCTCGAAATTACGGTTGCCCGACAGCACGGCGGCAACTGTCAGATCATGCTCCGTGATCGTCCGGGCAATATCAGCCTGCAACGGCCCGCTATTGCCGATGCAGGTCGTGCAGCCATAGCCGACAATCTCGAAGCCCAGCGCAGCGAAATCTTCCAGCAGACCGGCCCGTTCCAGATAGCGGGTCACGGCCTGACTGCCCGGAGCCAGAGAGGTCTTGATGCGTCTCGCCACTTTCAGCCCCCTCTGGCGAGCTTTTCGGGCCAGAAGACCAGCCGTCAGCATGGCGGCCGGGTTGGACGTGTTGGTGCAGGAAGTGATCGCCGCCAGCACGACATCCCCAGCCCCCAGCGTTTCCTCCGCAAGAGCCGCATCTTCCGTGCGGATGGGCAGACGGGCATCATTCTGCTTCTCAGCCGCCAGCGCAGCACGGCTTGTCTCTGCCACAGCGGGAAGGTCGTGACGCTGGGATGGTGTTTTCGGTCCGGCGACAGAAGGCTTCACGGTAGCAAGGTCCAGCCGCAGCACGGTGGTGAAAAGCGGTTCCTCACCACCTTCACGGAACAGACCCTGCTTCCGCAGATAGGCTTCCACGAGACGGATATGATCCGGAGAACGACCTGTCAGGGCCAGATACTCCATCGTCAGCGCATCGGGTGGGAAATAGCCACAGGTCGCTCCATATTCCGGGGCCATATTGGCAATGGTGGCCCGGTCCGCCACCGGCAGATGATCCAGCGCAGGCCCGAAGAACTCTACAAACTTGCCAACAACCCCCTCTGCCCGGAGCAGTTCTGTCAGGGTCAGCACGATATCCGTGGCCGTCACGCCGGGAGCGGGCCGTCCTTCCAGATACACGCCCACAACATCGGGCAGGCGCATGGCGATGGCTTCGCCCAGAGCGGCAGCTTCCGCCTCAATCCCGCCAACACCCCAACCCAGAACACCGAGGCCATTGATCATGGTCGTGTGACTGTCCGTTCCAAAGACCGTATCCGGGAACAGGGTCGTCACGCCCTTTTCTTCCTTCCGCATGACCAGCGGAGCCAGATATTCCAGATTCACCTGATGGCAGATGCCTGCCTCTGGTGGAATAACCCGGAAATTCTCGAACGCCTGCTGCCCCCAGCGTAGGAAGCTGTAACGCTCCCGGTTGCGGCTGAACTCATGGGCAACATTCTGCGCCAGAGCATCTTTCTGCCCGGCCACATCCACCGTCACGGAATGGTCAATCACGAGATCCACAGGAATGAACGGATTGACCTTTTCCGGGTCACCCCCCAACGCCTTCATGCCATCCCGCATGGCGGCGAGGTCCACCACGGCGGGCACGCCTGTAAAATCCTGCATCAGGATACGGGCAGGACAAAAGGGAATTTCCCCCTCGGAATGACAGGTCTCAGCCCAACCCGTCACCAGTGAAGCTGCATCATGCCGCCCCTGCCGCAGAACATTCTCCAACACGATCTTCAGCGCATAAGGCAGGCGCAGTGCCTTTTCTCCGGCTTCCGCCAGCACTAGCGGGAGGGGCACATAACGATAGCTCCGCCCTTCATGCTCCAGCGTCTGCCACGCAATGGTTCCCTGCCCCTCGGCCCCGTTCATCTCACTCATGATATGCTCCCGCTTTCCTGCGTCTTTCTGTTCAATTCTCTGCGCCGTAAGAGGACGGAACATCCCGTCTCGTCTGCCCTACATACAGGGCACGGGGACGGCTGATGCCGGGGCGGCTCTCCAGCATTTCCTTCCACTGGGCGACCCAGCCTGCCGTTCGGGCCACCGCAAAGAAGACCGTGAACATGGAAGACGGAATCCCCATCGCCCGCAGAATGATGCCGGAATAGAAATCCACATTGGGGTAAAGCCGCCGGGAAATGAAATATTCATCATTCAGGGCCGTTTCTTCCAGCTTCAGGGCTAGTTCAAGGCGGGGATCGTGATCCATGCCCAGCTCGGCCAGAACCTCATGACAGATGCGCCGCATCAACCCGGCCCGTGGATCCAGCTTTTTATAGACACGGTGCCCGAAGCCCATCAGCCTCGTGCCATCTTCCCGGTTCCGTACCCGCTCCATGAAGTCTGGGATACCATCCACCGTGCCGATCTCATCCAGCATGTCCAGCACGGCTTCATTGGCACCGCCATGCGCTGGTCCCCAGAGGGCCGCCACACCGGCAGCAATACAGGCAAACGGATTAACCCCCGTGGAGCCAACCGTCCGCACGGTAGAAGTGGAGACATTCTGCCCATGATCGGCATGAAGGATCAGAATCCTGTCAAAGGCACGGGCCAGAACGGGATTCACCTCCCACGGGGCTTCCGGCATGGAGAACAGCATATGCAGGCAGTTCTCCGCATAGCTCAAATCCGGACGAGGGTAGATCAATGGCAGGCCCCGGCTGTAACGATAGACCCATGCCGCAAGGGTCGGCATTTTGGCGACCAGCCTCAGCGTGGACATCTCCCGTTCTTCCGGCGTGATGCGGTGCCGCTGGTCGGCTTCCTGATTGCCATAGAAGCTGGATAACCCGGCCAATGTTCCGCAGAGCATCGCCATGGGATGGGAATCCCGCCGGAACCCGTTGAAGAAGTTGCGTATCTGTTCATGCAGATGCGCCTCAACCATCAGGCCACGTTCGAAATGGGCCTTCTGCTGGGCATCAGGTAGCTCCCCATGAGAGAGAAGCCACGCCACATCTGGAAAACTGGCTTTCTCGCAGAGCTGCTCAATCGGATAGCCACGATGCAGCAATATGCCTTCTTCACCATCGATATAGGTAATAGCACTCTCGCAGGATGCGGTATTGGCAAAGCCGGGATCATACGAGAATACACCTGCCTGCCTGTACAGGTTTCGCATATCCACCACGTCCGGCCCCATCTGGCCTTCCATGCTGCCCAGATGAACAGCCGGGGCCGACTCATCCGCCTTATGAAGCACCCACTGCCCGGCATTCTCATGCCTTGCCGCTGTGTCTCTGATGCCCATGATACGCTCTCCCTACGAAAAGAAACCGGAACAGTCCTATTTGTTTCGTTATCGTTATATTCAAATAACGCACATATTCCTGCCACCTGCAAGCGGCCGACCTGATGAGCCATCTTTACGCTCAAACCCTTGCCATATCGTTATGAAGCATGATCAAGTCATTATCGCAGGCGGGCATATGCCCTGCACGGCACGGCCATAAACGGGGCATCAGGCCCCATTTTCAGGGAGAGTTCTCATGTCGGCTCATACATCCCCCACAGCAGGACAACCCATCCCCGTTACCCTGATTCCCGGTGATGGAATCGGCCCGGAAATTACACAAGCCACCCGGAAAGTTCTGACAGCTCTTGGTGCGCCTTTCCTCTGGGATGAGCAGAAAGCCGGGGCTACAGCGCTGGAAGAAGAAGGCACTCCCCTGCCGGAAGCCACCCTCCGCAGTCTGGAACGCACCCGCCTTGCCCTTAAGGCTCCACTGGCCACACCAAGCGGCACGGGGTTCCGCTCCGTCAATGTCACGCTGCGACAGAAATTCGACCTCTATGCCAATATCCGCCCGGCCCGCACGCTCATCCCGCAGGAGGATCTGCGCCGCTATGACGGGCTGGATATCGTGCTGATACGGGAAAATATCGAAGGCTATTACGCCGCCCGTGACTATTACCTCCCACAAGGGGATGACCCGCAGGGCATGGCGCTTTCCGCCGGGTACACAACACGGGCCGAATGTGAGCGCATCGTGACCCACGCCTTTGAATACGCCCTTGCGCATGGCCGCAAGAAGGTGACGCTCGTCCACAAGGCCAACATCCTCAAGCTGATGAGTGGCCTGTTTCTGGAAACAGGCCGAAAAGTTGCTGCCCGCTATGAAGGGCGCATCGCCTGTGATGAGCGCATCGTTGATGCCTGCGCCATGCAGCTCTGTCTGAACCCCTCTCAATTTGATGTGATCGTCACAACGAATCTGTTTGGCGATATTCTTTCAGACCAGATATCCGGCCTGACAGGCGGGCTTGGGCTGGCACCGGGGGCCAATATCGGAGAGAATATGGCGATCTTTGAGGCTGTACATGGCTCTGCCCCGGATATTGCAGGGCAGAATAAAGCCAACCCCACGGCTCTGCTTCTCGCCAGTGCGCTGATGTTAGACCATACAGGCCATGAGGCTCTGGCAACACGACTGCGTAATGCCATCACCACCACACTCCAGAAAGGCACACGCACGGGAGACCTTGGCGGTACAGCCACCACAGAGCAGTTCACCGCTGCGCTCATCAAAACACTGGAAGATGCCTGAACCTCCTTCCATAGAAAAACCCGGCCATGAAAGGCCGGGTTTTTCTTCATCCAGATATGATGAGTATCAGCCCAGATGCCGCAGCAAAACACTTCGATGGATCAGGGAGAACCCCCAGAACATCAGGCTAATGGCCACATAATAGCCTAGTGCCGCCTGTGCCGTAATCGGATTGATACAAAACAGCGTCACACCCAACACAATGTTCACAATGGCATCCAGCGCCATGAAACTGCGCCCATAAGGTGAGGCCCCCATTCCGGCCAGCTCCATCACGCCCCGTACAATGAACCCGGCTGCAACCCAGATTGTCAGCCCCACGGCCGACCCGGCAGGATTAAAGAAAATCAGAAGGGCCAGAACAATGAAGAACACGCCCAGAAGGCCATCCAGCATCCTGCGTTCCATCCCCGTACGGCGGAAAACATCCACCAGAGTACAGATACCAACAACCAGCAGAACAGCCGCAATCAGGGCTGTAAGGGAAATGACTGTCAGAACGGGAGTCATCGCCATGAGAATACCCGTGAGGACAATCAACGCCCCCATGATGATGCCGCAATTACCTTCCTGCTTCAGTAACGCCTGCTGCTGATTATCAATCATGACCCGATCCCTTCCATAATCACCCTTCAAGGCATGACGTATATTCATCATTCTGACAAGTAATATATGCCATGCATTATAATAAGGGCCTGCCGCCTTTCTTGAATCGACATATCCTGCAATTCTGCTTCACAATGCCCCTATCAGCGGTAGGCGCCCTGACGAATTAAGAGGAAACCATCATGGCAGAAACAAGGCTGGTACTGATGCGCCACGGGCAGAGTTTAGGCAATGAAGCCAACCTGTTCACAGGATGGAATGATCTGGACCTCTCTGCCAGCGGCCATGAAGAAGCCCGCAAGGCCGGTAAACTGATGCGGGAACATGGCTTCCTCTTTGATGCTGCGCACTGTTCCATGCTGAAACGGACCATTCACACGCTTCATCACTGTCTGGACGAGCTCAATCAGGCATGGCTACCGGAATATAGAAGCTGGCGGCTGAATGAGCGTCATTATGGCGCCTTACAGGGGCTGAACAAGGACGACACCATCGCCCGTTACGGGCGGGAACAGGTGCAGCAATGGCGGCGGGGCTTTGACGTCACCCCACCAGAGGTAACCTTGGACAGTCCCCACTATCCCGGCAATGACCCACGCTATGCTTCTATTCCCGTAAGTGACCTTCCACGGGCGGAAAGTCTGGCCACGACCATGAAACGGGTTCTGCCCTACTGGCAGGACACGCTGCTCCCCAGCCTACGGCAGGGCCAGTCCCTGCTTGTCATCACACATGGAACCGTCATGCGGGCCCTCATCGGCCATCTCAACGGCCTTGACCCGGAAGATGCCCGGACGCTGGAAATCCCGACCGGGACGCCATTAGTTTACGAGAGTGATGAAACAGGCACACCACGTCATGCCCACTCTCTGGACTCCTCAGACGTCCGCATCCATTCCTGAATCAACATCCCGCACACAGTGCGACAGAGTTCGTCCCTGCCCGTCTTTCCATTCTGTCCAGCCATTAGCGGAACGCCCCAGCAGAAAGCTAGCTGCCGGTGATGGATTCTTGAAGATCATGTCCCGTGTCAGGACCAGCCGGTCCTGTTCCCATTTCAAGAACCCTTCCTCAATGGCAGTCTGCCGCTTCGCAGCGTAACCGGGAGAATATGTATCAAACCCCTGAGAGGCCCTGCGTCCGTAAGACCCCTTTAGGACGACCATACCTTCCTCGGTATAGTAACCTCGCCCCTCAACACCTTCTGCCTGACAGAAGAACATCTCCCCTTCCTCTCGTCCGGTTTCGTCACCTGCCTGCCGTGTGTCCTGTACGGCTCTTTTCAGAGTAGGCTCGAAAATGGGATAGCCAAGGGTCGTCAAAAGAATATTGATGGTCTCAAACAGTTCCCTGCACTCGGCTTCCATATAGGCCGGTGTGTGAGGGGACGTTCCGACCGTCCTGTTATCCAGCACGTAACGCCCCGCTGCATTGGCCCTTTCAAGAGACATGGCCTCAAGGAAATAAGCATGGGTCAAGGTCAGATTGGCTGTCAGGGAAACAGCCACCACAGCCCGGTTCCAGAAATCCTTCCCCTCGTTATGCTGCTTCAGCCGTACACCCAGCTTACCCGTCTGTCCGATATAAGCCTTCGACTGCTCTGTCTGGTCGTCCTCGCCAAACAGGAAATAGATGCCGACCTGCCCGGCTTCAGGCCTTTCCAGGAAGACATCCAGCTGCGCCCGTGGAATCTCGATCAGACTGACGATACGGGTCGTGACTGAAGCTATACGCAAGCTCTGGGGGTCTCCCAAAGGGAGGAAAATCTGAATGGTCTGTGGATGTCTCATCACTTGCCTCTATCATTCATCCCATGAAAACACCCTGTCCCCATACCCGCAATTCACACCATCATCCCCGATTCCTCCACCGTTCCATCCGCCGGAACTGTGGGTAACCTGTCAGCTATGGCCTGCGCCCTGCGTGGCGGTGATAAGACTGAACAAGGCCGTGCCACAACACATATAGAGGACATTACGTTTTGGTCCGCCAAAGGTGAGATTCGAGCAGCCAACAGGCAGTCGGATACGACCGATCATCTGGCCGTGCGGGTTATAGACAAACACGCCACACAGCCCCAGCGGGCCCCATGCTCCACACCAGAGATTTCCTTCCACATCAGCACGAATACCATCAGGGCGCATGGCCCGCCCGGCCAGTGTGAAATCCGTGAAAAGACGACCATTAGTCGGCCGTCCCTGCTTCATGTCGAACACATGAATGGCATGATCCGGCAAAGGTGGCTGTGAGCCGGGGGCCGGTGCGGAAGACACAACATACAGCTTTGTACCGTCTGGAGAGAAGCACAGTCCGTTCGGCCCTGCCACATCATGCTGAGACAGCATGGCCTCGATTTTTCCGGTCTTACCATCCACTCGGAAAACATGATCCTCCTGCCGCCGCAACCCACCATACTGGCTGGTCAGTTCCGCATCCAGATACGGGTTGAGGTGACGCTGCGGGTTGGCAGGACCATCCACATCCGCATGGCCTTCCACCACGCCATCACCATAGGCCGGGTCCGTGAACCAGATGCCCCCATCGGGAACCACCACGACATCATTGGGAGAGTTAAGCGTCTTACCCCGATAGCGATCCGCCAAAACGGTCACGCTGCCATCATGCTCCCAGCGGATCACCCGGCGCATCCCATGCTCGCAGGTAATCAGCCGCCCTTCAGCATCAAAGGTATTACCATTGGCATTGAAGCTCTCCCGCCGATACAGGCTCACATGCCCCTGCGGCCCATCCTCCGGATCATACCGATATTGCTGGCTTGTGATCGTATCACTCAGCAGCAGGAAGCGCCCAACCGTGCACCATGCCGGCCCCTCCAGCCAGCCCGTTCCCTGCCAGAGCTTCCGCAAAGGGGAGTTCCCATAATTCACGAGCCCGAAAGACGGGTCCAGTGCCAGCACATCCGGGTCTGGCAGGTTCACGGGGGTATCCGCAGCATCCCATGTGCGGGGCGGGGTTGAAATCACACTCGCCCCGGAGGCAAGAGAGCCAAGCGCACGCCCGGTAAGTGGCGCCGCCGCCAGCCCGGCAAGGCCACCTAACACACTACGGCGGGAAAGACGGATAAGAGACTGAGACCCATACCTCTTTCCGATCCCTTTCATCATATCCTTCATGACCAGCCCTTTCCCTCAACCTGCCATGATGGCGCAATCACTCAATAGCCAAAGGCAAAAGCCTGCTGCACGGCAGCCACATCCTGCACACCACCAGCCAGAAGAATCTGAAGCAGCAGACGGGCCTTCTGCGGATTCAGGTCATACGATGCCACAAAATGATGGGCATCATCATCCACTTCCACATTACGGTTCACGAACCCGTCCCCGACATGGCTGGAACGCACGACCACCAGCCCGGCCTTCACAGCCCGATCCAGTGCCTGCATGGCTGGAGCCGAAACATTGCCATCACCCATCCCGGCAATCACAAGCCCCTTCACACCAGCACGAATGGCCTCATCGATCTGACGGCCATCCATATCAGCGTGAGCGTAAATCACATCCACAGGAGGAAGCTCCGTCCCGGCAGAGAGCGGCAGGGCAAGACGAGCACGAGCCGGACCATAGAAGCGCACGGCAGCAGGGTCCACAATTCCCACCGGCCCAGCGTTACGAGACACAAAAGTCTGCAAGGCCGTTGTATCCGCCTTACTGACCCAATGAGCTGCATGAATGGTATCATTCAACACCACCAACACACCCCGCCCTCTGGACTGCGGATGCGCCGCCACCTTGACGGCCTCATAAATATTGGCTGGGCCATCCGCACTAATGGCCGAACCCGGCCGCATGGACCCCGTCATAACCACAGGCTGCTCGTGGTGCAGGACAGTATCGAGAAAGAAAGCTGTTTCTTCCATCGTGTCCGTCCCATGGGTGATGACCACCGCATCAGCCTCATGATGGGCAAAAGCCGCATTGATCCGGTCCACCAGACGAAACCAGACCTTATGATTCATATCCTGAGACGGAATGTTGGAAATCTGTTCCACCTGAAGGCGGGCAAGCCTGTCCACACCGGGCACGGCCTCTACAAGCTGCTGCCCCGTGGCGGACCCGGCATCATATCCAATAGCCGAACGGGGATCAGCCTTTCCAGCAATCGTGCCCCCCGTTGCCAGAATGAGCACACGAGGCAGATCAGCCGTTGCTGTGCCTTCCTCAGCAGAAGCGGGCTGAGCGGCCATCAACCCGGCCCCCAAAGGCAGCACCTTGAGGGCAGACCAGGCGGTCTTCAGGCAGCGCTGTGCTCCCGTACGAGATTTCAGATTGTTCAGCGTGTGTCGGATGGTCATGAATAAGGCCTTTTCTTACACGAAAGCCACAATGAGCGGACCCAGCAGGGTCAGCAATACATTAGCCACGGCATAGGTGATGGCAAAAGGAATAGTCGGGCTGCTATGGCCCGCCTTAGCCAGAACCTCGCCAAATGCAGGGTTGGAACTGCGGGTCCCTGCCAGAGCCCCCGCAAAAAGAGCGACATTGCGATAGCCCAGCAGAAAACGACCGACAAGAGCTGTCACAATCAGCGGCACAAGGGTTACCACAACGCCAAGCAGAAGCAGCATCATGCCATGCTGCGCAATAATGGCTACAACCTGCCCACCTGTCTGCAAGCCTGTTACAGCCACAAAGCCCGCCAGCCCGAAACTGCCCCAGAGAGAACAGACAGAGGACGGCATGGCCCCGTAACTCGGATGACGCCCATGCCACCAGCCGAACAACAGGCCGGAAAGCAGAGCACCACCGCCACTGCCCAGCGTGATGGGCACACCGCCCAATCGGACCACCACAAGCCCGAACACAAGCCCAAGTGCCACGCCTATCATATTATAAACAAGGTCAGTCGCCACAGGCACAGCAGCCTGCTGAGGCGGCGCATCAGGCGTAGCGGGAGGGTTATCGCCTTCCACCGCTTCCGGCAGAACGCCGGCTGCCATGGCGTCATCCCGCATATTGCGGCGCAGAACGAGTGGCAGAATAGTGGCACAAAAAATGATGGTCCCGATGGAACCGAAAATATAGGTCACGGCATAGCCAACAGCGACATGCGCCTGCATCTGTTGCACCTGCGCCAGAGGCAGACCCAGCTTCTCCAACGCAGAGCTGGCCGTACCGATAATGGCGGACTGTGTCAGCCCCCCTGCTGCCAGACCGGCCGCCGTACCTTTATCCAGATGGAACAGCCGCCCCATTCCGACCACTGTCGCAAAGGCGCTGACAGCCATAATGACAGCCAGAGCAATCTCCCGCAGGGACTGCCGCCCCAGCGACCGGAAAAATCCCGGCCCGCTACGATACCCCACAGCATAGATGAACAGAACAAACAGAACGGTCTTCAGGCTGGAACTGACAGTCACGCCGAACTGGCTCAGCAACACGGCAACGAGCAGTGACCCCGCAACGCCCCCAAGCTGAAAAACACCCACCTTGATGCGCCCAACCCAGAACCCTAGGCCGATGGACAGGAAAAAGGCCAGCTCCGGGACCTGCGCAAAAAGCTGCGACAGCCCATGAGACAAAAACTGCAACATTCCGTGACCTTTTCCCCAAAAAATAATTATGGGGAGTCATCGCACCCCACCAAAAGGCGCTGATGACTCCCCTGCGTCTTATTTTGCTTCTGTAAAAATTTCTTCTAGATATTCGAGAGACACAGCTTCCCGCGTACCGGGGATGGGCTTGCCCTCATGATCCAGCTTTTCGATCTCGTAAACGACAAAACCTTCATTGTCGTAATGGATGTCAATAATGAGGAAGCGGTCGGAGGCATCACCCTCACCACGATGTTCCTCTGTCTTCATCAGCGTCTGGTTCTTCCCGAACGGAAGGTCCTCCAGCTTTTCTTCGTCAATCTGACGGACAGCATGATTCCATTCCTTGAAGGTCTGACGGATGGCTTCATAAATCTGTGCGAGATCGGGGAACTCCTCCACATCTTCCGTTGTGGTGACGTCCACCGTGGCAATGTCTGAGCCGAAATTGGCCTGTACCTGATAAGATTCAGGGGCAACCTTCTGGACAGCCTCCAAGATACGCTCAAGAAACTCAGGTCCATACATGGATGAGTTGAAGTTCAGCATCTTGGAACGATCAAGAGTGATACTGATTTTGGCAGTTGTAGCCATGGCGTCCTCCTGGGTGAAAATTATGCCAAGGCGCACTTTACCAAAACAGGCCGCCCCGCACATCCCCCCTCCATACTGGCATCACCATGGAACATGATCACTTTCCCTGCTGGATTGTAGGAAATGGCGGATTAAAGACTAACCTGAAGCATCATGTTACAAAAACGTAACATGATGAATACCGCCTCTGACCATGCCCTCCCCCTCTCATCACGATATGTTTTTCACTGTTCCGGTTTCGTTATGAATGTCCTAGGCTACCCTTCAGATGATGAAGGAGACACAAGCCCATGAGCACCGGCCCGCAAGCAACACCATCTTCTCCCCAGACTATGGACAGACAAACCGGCAGTCAGACCGATGATGACTACCCCCTCCGCTACGCCCCCAGTCATTACCGCCGCTGGTCATCCGCCACGGTAGCCATCACGGCTCTGGGCGGCATCGCCTATCTGGCTGATTTCTCCATAGGGGCTTCCATCGCCCTCTCTTATGGAACATGGAACGCCATTCTGGGTATTCTGGTGGCGGCCTTCATCATTTTCATCAGCGGGTTTCCGCTCGCCTGGTATGCTGCCCGGTATAATATCGACCTTGATCTCATCTCTCGTGGGGCCGGGTTCGGCTATGGCGGCTCCATCCTGACCTCACTGGTCTTTGCCAGCTTCACCTGCATTCTCTTTGCACTGGAAGGCTCCATCATGGCGCAGGGGCTGGCCCTTGGGCTGGGAATGCCCCTCTGGGCCGGGTATCTGCTTTCCACCCTCGTGGTCTTCCCCTTCGTCCTTTATGGCATGAAGGCTCTGGCCAAAATGCAGGTCTGGACCACACCGCTCTGGCTGCTGCTCATGCTGGGGCCAGTCAGTTATCTCGTTTACAAACAGCCTGCCCTCGTGCCGCATTTCCTCAGCTTCCCCGGTCTTTCCGGTCATGAGGCTCTAAGTCTTTCCGCCATCATGCTTTCTTCTGGCGTAGCCCTCGCTCTCATGGCGCAGATTGGTGAACAGATCGACTATCTGCGCTTCATGCCCACAAAGACGAAAGAGAACCGCCTGTCATGGTGGGTCAGCGTCATTGCGGCGGGGCCGGGCTGGGTCATTCTGGGTGCCTTGAAACAGATCATCGGGGCGTTTCTGGCGGTCTTCATTCTCAAACAGGTTGGTGCCCATACGGCTGCCGAGCCGGTCCATCAGTTCCTTGCCGCCTTGCAGACCATCTTCACCCCCACCCTTGCCATGATTCTGGCTGTCATTCTGGTCGTCATCAGCCAGATCAAGATCAATATCACGAACGCCTATTCAGGCTCGCTGGCATGGACGAGCGCCTATACACGGCTGACAGGCCATTTCCCCGGTCGGCTGGTCTTTCTGGTCATCAACCTGCTGCTGGCTCTGGCCCTGATGGAAGGCAACATGTTCTCCATCCTTCAGGCCATTCTCAGCCTGTATGCGGACTGCGCCATTGCATGGATCATGACCGTCACGGCGGATATCGTCTTCAACAAATATCTGCTTGGTCTCTCCCCGAAGGAACCGGAATTCCGTCGGACGATGCTCCCTGCCATTAATCCAGTTGGTACGGGGGCCTTCCTGCTGGCCACGGTGATCTCCATTCTGGCCTATGAAGGCGTATTGGGAGCCGGGTTACAGCCCTATTCCGCCCTCATCGCCTTTCTGGTCGCCAGCATCGCCACGCCCCTTCTGGCCCTGCTGACACGGGGGCGCACCTACCTCCTGCGGGACGATGACGGTATTGAAGAACCCCGCTTTCATCCCGATGGAACGGCCAACACGACCCTTCACCGCTGCATCTCCTGCGAGGGCGAGTATGAACGGCCCGACATGCTGTGCCTGCCAGAGCAGGACGACACAGTCTGCTCTCTCTGTGCTGGCCTGAAGAAATCCTGAAAAACCAGGGCGGGTTACAGCCCGCCCTGCTCTATGATGAAGCGGGCAACAGCCTCCACCCCTTCACCTGCCCGGATATTGGTGAAGACGAAAGGACGGCTGCCCCGCATCATGCGACTGTCCCGATCCATCACACCAAGATCGGCCCCGACATGCGGGGCAAGGTCCGTCTTGTTGATGACCAGCAGATCGCTGCGTGTAATCCCCGGCCCGCCCTTGCGGGGAATCTTGTCCCCGGCGGATACGTCAATGACATAGATCGTCAGGTCTGCCAGTTCCGGACTGAAGGTAGCAGCGAGATTGTCCCCGCCACTTTCCACCAGAACGAGGTCCAGATCAGGAAAACGCTCCCGCAGCGTGTCAATCCCCGCCAGATTGATGCTGGCATCTTCCCGAATGGCTGTATGCGGGCATCCCCCGGTCTCGATCCCCATGATCCGCTCTGGCGGGAGAGACCCGGCACGGGTGAGGAACTCGGCATCCTCACGGGTATAGATATCGTTGGTCAGAGCCGCCACACTGTAAGACTGACGGAAAATGCGGCAGAGCGCATCCATAAGGGCCGTCTTGCCCGTACCAACCGGCCCGCCAATCCCCACACGCAAGGGGCCATGCCGTCCAGCTACCAGATGCTCAGAAGATGATGTCGTCATGTGCGAAAAAGCCTCGTTCTCTGTGTTTCGTGATGGATGGCAGCAAGATCGGCCGCAAAACAGGCACTGCCCACATCCTCCAATGTCCGATCTGCGGTCTCCAGAACAGCCTTCTGGATGACAGGCTCCATATGATGCAGGACACGCAGCCCGTCTGTCTGCCCCAGAGGCACCAGCTTCACCACGGCGGCCACAAGAGCCGCCACGGCACCATAAGCCCCCGCCTGAAGGGCTTCACCCCGCCCGACACCACCCCGGCTGAACACCAGCCCCTGCGCCACTGGCAGCGGACAGGCCATCATCCGGCGCAGTCTCTCGCAGTCTGGCTGCCAGACAGTAGCTGCCCGCAGGAAGGCCTCCCCCTGCCAGAGCGTTTCCTCATACCGCTCCCGTGAAGACGCACAGGCCAGAACATGGGCTGCCAGCTCCATGAGAGCGGTCTCATCAGCGGCATGGCCCCATGCTTCCTTCAGAAAGATCAGATCATTCTTCAAAGAACCATGCTCCAGAAGGACCGTGAGCCACAGGCAGAGGGACTGCATATCATGCAGGCTGCCCTGCTCTACGGCCCATTCCAGACCGTGACTATAGGCGTAATTGCCTGTCGGAAAGGCCGGAGACACCCATGAGAGCAGCTGAAGAAAGCCCGTGCCCTCCACCCGGTTCATCCGGCCTCGTGGCTGTGGCTGTGGCTGTGGCTGTGGCTGTGGCTGTGGCTGTGGCTGTGGCTGTGGCTGTGGCTGTGGCTGTGGCTGTGGCTGTGAGCATGATCATGCCCGCCCCGCCCTGCATAGGCCCCGCTTTCTGGCGAGAAAGGCGCCTCGCAGAGATGCACATGCGCCCCCAGCCCGGCGAGCATGTCGGCGATCACGGCATCCTGCCGCACCAGAATCCGCTTTTCCTCTATCATGGCAGGCAAATGCCGGTTGCCCAGATGCCATGCCAGCTGAAGCAGATGCAGGGCCGAATGAGCCGTGACTTCCATGAGGGCTTCCGGCAGAGCCTCCACCCGGATGATGCGGCCATCATCCAGCACCAGCCCTTCCCCTTCATTGAGCAGCCGGGTCTCTTTCAGCTCCAGCAGGACACGCTCCCCGCTTTTCAGGGACAGGACGATGCGCCGCCTGTGCCGCCCTTCATAATCCGCCACGAAAACATCAGCAGCCTCTGCCTTGTTCCAGCGACCTGCTGGCAGGATATCGACAACATGTTTCATCAGAACAGAAAATACCTCTGCGCCATAGGGAGAACAGCCGCAGGCTCACAGGTCAGCGGCTCACCATCAACCCGGACTTCGTAGGTTTCCGGGTCCACTTCAATATGCGGCATGGCACTGTTATGGACCATATCCGCCTTGCCAATGCCACCCCGTGTATTCCGTACCGCAGAGAGGGGGCGTTTCAGCCCCAGTTTCCGGCCGACCTCATCTTCCAGAGCGGCCTGTGACACGAAGGTCGTGCAGATTGCCGCCAGAGCCTCGCCATAGGCTCCGAACATCATCCGGCCATGCACGGGCTGCGGTGTGGGAATGGAGGCGTTGGGGTCACCCATCATGGCGTAAACGATCATCCCGCCCTTCACCACAAGGTCCGGCTTGACAGCAAAGAAGGCCGGGTCCCACACGACCAGATCAGCCAGCTTCCCTACGGCAATGGAACCGACCTCATGCGACAGTCCATGAGCAATGGCAGGGTTGATGGTATATTTTGCCAGATACCGTTTAATGCGGGCATTATCCGCCCGCCCGTCATCCCCGGCCAGAGGGCCTCGCTGGCATTTCATCTTGTGAGCTGTCTGCCATGTCCGCAGAGGGACTTCCCCCACACGGCCCATCGCCTGACTGTCCGAGGACATCATGGCCAGCACCCCCATGTCATGAAGGATATCCTCTGCGGCGATGGTCTCCTTACGGATGCGGCTTTCGGCAAAAGCGATATCTTCCGGCACACGGGGATTGAGATGATGGCAGACCATCAGCATGTCCAGATGCTCATCCAGCGTGTTGACCGTGTAAGGCCGGGTCGGATTGGTGGAGGATGGCAGCACGTTCGGCAGGCCTGCCACCCGGATGATGTCCGGTGCATGGCCGCCCCCGGCCCCTTCCGTATGGAACGCATGGATCGTCCGCCCTTTGAAGGCCGCGATGGTATCCTCCACGAAGCCGCTCTCATTGAGCGTATCAGTGTGAATCATCACCTGCACATCCATCCGGTCTGCAACGGACAGGCAGCAGTCAATGGCAGAAGGCGTGCTGCCCCAGTCTTCATGCAGCTTCAGGCAGGAGGCCCCGGAGCGCACCATCTCCTCCAGAGCCGCAGGACGGGAGGCATTGCCCTTACCTGCAAAAGCGAGATTGATGGGCAGGCCCTCCGCCGCCTGAAGCATCCGGGCCATGTGCCACGGCCCCGGCGTGCAGGTTGTGGCGGCAGTCCCGGTAGCAGGGCCCGTTCCCCCACCCACGAAAGTCGTAATTCCGGCAGAAAGCGCCTCCTCGACCTGCTGGGGGCAGATGTAATGGATGTGGCTGTCGATTCCGCCCGGCGTAACGATGCGCCCTTCCGCAGCGATGATCTCCGTTCCCGGCCCGATGATGATGTCCACACCCGGCTGAATGTCCGGATTCCCGGCCTTGCCGATGGCAGCGATACGACCCGCACGGATGCCAATATCAGCCTTGATGATTCCCCAATGGTCGAAAATCACCGCATTGGTGATGACCGTATCCATCGCCCCTTCAGCCTGACTGTGCTGGGACTGGCCCATGCCGTCCCGGATGGTCTTGCCACCACCGAAGCAGACTTCTTCTCCATAAAGAGTCCGGTCTTCTTCGATTTCAGCAATCAGGGCCGTATCGGCAAGCCGCAGGCGGTCCCCAGTCGTGGGGCCGTACTGATGGGCGTAATCATGACGGGACAGACGACTCATGATGTTTCCTTCTCCCTGTTCCGGTCGCCACCATGGAATCCTCTGATCCGCTTTGCCCCACCATAGGGAACGAGCGTCACCTCACGCTCCTGCCCCGGCTCGAAGCGGACAGCCCCACCGGAAGGAATATCCAGCCGCCAGCCCCAGGCCTGCTCCCGGTCGAGATGCAGGGCCGGATTCACCTCGGCGAAATGATAATGACTACCCACCTGCACGGGACGGTCACCCGTATTGACGACCATCAGCCGCCGGGTCGGGCGTCCCTCATTGAGGATAATCTCCCCTTCTGCGGGTAAAATCTCGCCGGGGATAGCACCTTCTGGCAGGCAGTCCTGCCTCCTGTCAGCGGATCGGGTCATGAACGGTCACCAGTTTCGTTCCATCGGGAAAGGTGGCTTCCACCTGCACATCGGCAATCATCTCCGCCACACCGGGCATGACCTGTTCCCGCACCAGCACCTCGCCACCACTGGCCATGAGCTCCGCCACGCTGCGGCCGTCACGGGCCCCTTCCACGACATGATCGGTAATCAGGGCCACGGCTTCGGGGTAGTTCAGCTTCACACCCCGCTCCAGCCTTTTGCGGGCCACAATGGCAGCCATAGCCACCAGAAGCTTATCCTTTTCCCGTGGAGTCAGTTTCATACTCTGTCTGTTCCCTGCCTGTACCCACCTTTAGCCACAATAACGCCTCTCCCTAAATACGCCAGCCTGTGGGAAGCCTCCGGCCTGCCCGAAGGCAAGGTAGAAGCCGGTGCATGAGGGATTCAGCCACCCAGTTATTGCGGGCCAGCCCCCTGATGACGAGTTTGCCATCCCAGCATGATACCGCAAAAGAAGCCTCCGGCCCCATATCCTCCAGCAGAGGGCGCAGCCGGGGCAGATAACTCTCTGCGTCCCTGTCCACCAGAACAAGCGTGGTATCCATACAGGCCTCATCCGCAACCGGGGACTGCTGGAGGAACTCATGCAGGCCATCCCCCATCATGATCGTGCTGTCCTCCAGAACAGGACGACCATCCCGCCTGATGCTCAGCCTGTCCCGCAGATGCAGCTGTTGCAGCTGTTCCCCGGAGCCACGACGGCCCAGAATACGGCTCTCGTAAAAAAGAAAGCTGGCCGTTCCTGCCATCTCCACCGTCATGGAACGTTCCAGCCGGGCACCATTGAAGAAGATGGTCCCGTGAGGCAGCCATTCCAATCGGGACTGAGGGGCCAGATGGCAGTCTGTGTGTATCACAGCGGGTGGGTCTTCCGGGCGGGCACGATAGACACGTTCATGCCCCTGACTGCTCATGAGCAGTTCGGCACCCTCCTCACAACGCACCTCATTCCGCAGGTGATCCCCCGCTGCCAACCCGCCAGAAATATTGACCATCACAGCCTCAAGCTGGGTTTCGTCACGGCGTGGAAAAAGCAGCCGGCTGCACCCGCCCTGCCGTAAAACACCCCGCCTCGTCTGGCCATCCCGCAGACGGGCGCTAATCGCAAACATGCCTTCAGCCCGTTGCAGGGGCAGAGCTGCCCGTGCGGTGCCGGTATCCATCTCTGCACTTTCTCCACTGGCCTGAGTCAACATACCTCCCTGAATAAACAGTCTGTACGCAGATGCAATGATCTTCGGCTAACGCATCATGATAACTATTTTAAAAACAAATTACATTATGGCCAAAAAACTTAACATCGGGTTTTATGTAATGACCTGTAAACTTAAATTGAAGATAATTCTTTTAATGGCCTTTTTGTAGGCGTATTTCTTCATGAGAGGCAAAGACTTTCACGAGGAACCCATGTCGAAATTTTCAGCAATCATGAAAGACCCAAGCGAAGACCTTGAGGATATTAACGATCTGAAATCACGGCTACACTTCCTCCAGCTGGAAGAACATGACTGCCTGTCCATCCGCCGTATCGAACAGTATGTCAACAAAGCCCTGCCCAAAGCGCTGGATGCCTTCTACGATACTGTCCGCAACGAGCCCAACACACGGAGCTTTTTTGCCTCTGAAGCACATATACAGAAAGCAAAACAGGCCCAGCTTGGTTACTGGAAAAGCATATCAGCGGCCAATTTTGGCCTGCAATATGCCAACACTGTCCGCCGCATCGGTCGTACCCATGCCAAAATCGGGCTGGAACCACGCTGGTATATCAGCGGCTATGCCCTGCTGCTGGCATCCATCATCAATGATGTCACGAACCAGCTGGCACCGCCCATGCCGCTCATGCCGCCCAAGATGCCATTTTCCAAGATCACGGACTCACTGGCCAGCCTCTGCAAAGCCGTCTTTCTGGACATGGACCTCACCATTTCCATCTATATTGATGAAGCCAAGAAGCTCAACAAAGAGGAAATGAACAAACTCGATGAGGCCATCGAGCAGGAACGGAAATTTGTTACCGAACGCTTTGGCCGCATCATTGATGCTCTCGCCAACAAGAACCTCTCCCATACGGTCGAAGGCGAGTTTCCGACCACCTATATTCCCATGCGGAATAACCTTAACCACGCCATATCATCCCTCTGCCAGACACTGAATGCCATCAGCGAGGCCACGGAAAGCATCGATAATACGGCAGACGAAATCAACAGCGCCGCACAGGACCTTGCCCAGCGTACGGAAAAACAGGCAGCCTCTGTCGAAAAAACCGCGGCTGCGGTGGAGCAGATCACAGCTACAGTATCTTCCACAGAATCCCGTGTCGGAGAAGCAACCCAGTTCGTGGAGGAATGCCAGACCATAACGGAACGGTTTGGCACCATGATCCGCCGTGCCAGTAAAGCCATGGAGGAGATCGAACGCTCTGCCGAGGCCGTGAATAAGATCACCAACGTCATCTCCAACATTGCCACACAGACCAACCTTCTGGCCCTCAATACGGGTGTGGAAGCCGCCCATGCTGGCGAAGCAGGCAGTGGCTTCCGGGTTCTGGCTCAGGAAATCCGTAAACTGGCCAATCAGGTAGGTGATGCCTCCGAGGAGGTCAAAGACCTCATCACCACCTCCCAGACGCATGTCAATTCCGGCTCTGCCATCATGAAGGATGCCAGCGGCGCCATCGACACCATCATCTCCAGCGTGGCCAATATCGGGACGCACCTCAAAGCAATTTCCAAAGCAACATCGGAGCAGGCTTCAGCTCTCCGGGATGTCAATGGCGCTGTCGTCACCATCGATCAGGGAACACGGGAAAACGCCGCCATGGTGGAGGAGACATCTGCCGCAACCTCCAACATGGCCCAGCGGACACGCCAGCTGAAGCAGCTTCTTGGGGAGTTCACCCTCCGGGGATAAGGCTAAGAAGGCCGTCAGTTCTTCTCCAGTCGATCCGCCAGACGGGACACGAGACGGGCCAGCCGGCCAATATCGTCCTTCAAGCTGCTCACCTCCTGCGAGAGCTGACCGCATTGCTGCTGAAGCTGTGATACCTGATGAGACAGGGGTGCCGCATAACGGTGCCCCTGTCGGCTATTCTGGATGAAGGCTGCCTGAAGTTCCCTCATCTTTCCCCTGCCCCGAATGGCGTCCCGCACGACATTGTTGGTATATGCCATGACGGCATCGTATTTGAAATCCGTCTCGCTTTTATCTTCCGGCCCGCCCGTCACAAAAGGCCGCTGATGATAATTCGCCAGAAAATCAGGAATGATCCCGACCTCACCAGCCATCATGAGACGCTGGAAGAAATCCTGATCCTCCACATAAGGCAGGGTCGTATCCACACCATGAGAGCCCGCAACAGCCGACCGGCGAAACAGAGTCGTGATCGTGCTCAGCAGACTGACATGCGACAGGAACAGGCTGTAATCTACGATCGTACCTTCTTTCCTGCCATATACGTCAAATCGATTATCAAAGACGATCCGCCCATCTTCCATATGCTCGACAATATCGTAGCTGCTTGTCGTGACACCTACGAAGGTTCCAGCCACATCATCGTCCAGATAAGCAACGGTACGGGCATAGAACTCAGGTTCCAGAGTGTCGTCATCGTCATGGATGTGAACATACGCCTCTTTCACCAGCCCCAGACCAATGCTCATGGCCTGTCCTCGCCCACCGGAGACCGGCAGGTCCACATGCACGACCCGGTCTTCCTCATACGGGCCGAACTGGGCCGCTATTCTGGCAACCTCATCCGCATCACCACCATCATTGATGATATAGATACGAAAATCCTGAAAGCTCTGCCGTCTCATGCTCTCCAAAGCACGAGCCAGAAAGAGAGGGCGGTTCTTCGTACGCAGGATAATGGCAACCTTGTAGGGCACGGTCATCAACTCTTACAAAATGGCATTGATGAACAGACTGTATCAGTTAACGGATCACAAAAAAAAGTCCGGAGCCTGAAGCCCCGGACTTTTCTCACGGATGACGGGGCGGCCTGTCAGCCATCCCTCACTCCCTGTCGTTTCAGCCCTGATGGGCAGCACGGTAACGCTCACCAAGAGCATTGGCGGCCACCATGGCATGATACACATCATCCGGCGTGACCTTGAAGGGCAGGTTGCCCATCGTGTCGTTCTTGTCGCAGGCAATCTCAGCCACCTTGCGCCAGTCAGCTTCCACGAATTCCTTGACGCCCAGCTCCTTGAGGGTCATCGGCAGGCCGGCAACCCGGACCACACGCAGGACTTCCTCAATTTCTTCCTTCGGTGCATTCTCAAGCACCAGCTGGGTCATCAGACCGAAGACGACCTTCTCACCATGCTGAGCGTGATGGAGCTCCTCGATGACTGTCATGCCGTTATGCACAGCATGGGCGGCAGCAAGACCGCCTGTCTCGGCGCCTGTTCCGCTGAGATAGATGGTGGCCTCCACCATTTCTTCCAGCGCACGGGTCGGCACCTTGTTACGCACGGCATCCATAGCCAGCTCAACATTCTGGCAGACCAGATCATAGCACATACGAGCCAGACCAAGCCCCGTACGGGACGGACGTTTGCAGGACAGGTTCACCCCGTCAGAGCGATAGCAGGCACGAGCCTCGAAATAGGTGGACAGAGCATCACCAATACCAGCCGCAAAGAAGCGGACCGGAGCGCCGGCAATCACGCTCGTATCAGCAACCACAACATCCGGATTCTGCGGCAGGAACAGATAACGGTCGAACTCACCCTTCTCCGTATAGATCACGGCCAGAGCAATGCAGGGAGCATCGGTTGAGGCAATGGTCGGGTACAGGATAAGCGGCAGCTTATAGTAATGCGCCACGGCCTTGCTGGTATCCAGCGTCTTACCGCCACCAATACCTACGATGACATTGGCACCCTGCTTCTTGGCCAGCTCACCCAGACGCTTGATTTCGGCATCCGTACATTCACGGTTGAACTTCTCGGCTTTACCCTTCAGGCCCGCCTTCTCCAGACCGGCAACGGATTCCTTCTGGACACGCTCAACAAAGAACTCATCACTAATGATGAGGGCATTGTCACCAAAGTCCTTCACAAAGTCATGCAGCTGGGCCAACAGGCCCGTGCCGATGATGAATTTTTTGGGGGCTGAAACGGTGCGCGGGGTTTTCTCAACCATGCTCGATATCTCCTTGAAGCATCTGAAAATGCCTGATACCCCGCCACGCTACGCCCTTCCCCATGACTTGACCAGAGGGCTGCACAATTTTCCAGACATGACAGCATGTATTGTCATGCATAGGTTTCCTGACCAGACAGTCCCCAATGAATAACAGGACAAATACAGCCCTCTTTATATCATCTTCCCCATTCCGAGATTAATCAGACTGAACCGGGGAATATTGCAGGGCTTCCACACCATATCCGCCCGGTTACTGAAGCAATAGTCTCAAGGCACCGGAAGAAGTGGCATGTTATCAATCAGCCGCACGGCACCCAGCCGAACAGCCAGAAGGGCCAGAGCACCCTCCGTGAAAGTCTCTTTCGCCTGAAACGTCTCCGGGTCCACAACCGTGGCGTAATCAATCTCCGTAAGACCCGCCTGCACCAGCACGTCCCGCATGGCTGTTTCCAGCACGGCCCGTCTGCGTTCACCAGCCTGCACCAGATCACGAGCACGACACAGAGCCTGATACAGAACAGGCGCCTGAAGACGCTCAGCTTCTGTCAGACGGCTATTCCGGCTGGACCCCGCCACACCATCCTTCTCTCGCCATGTCGGCAGGGTGATGATCTCCACCGGAATATTCAAATCCTTCACGAACCGGCGGACAACGGCGCATTGCTGGGCATCCTTCTGCCCAAAATAAGCCCGCTGCGGTTGGATAATGTTGAAAAATTTGGTCAACACAGTCGCCACACCAGCGAAATGACCGGGACGGGATGGCCCCTCAAGTTCCAGTGCCACACCTTCGGGATTCACCTGCGTAGCAAAACCCTCAGGATAAAACGCGGCCGCCTCCGGGGCGAAAACACAGGCCACACCTTCCTCACGCAGCAGGGCCACATCCCTTTCCAGAGCACGAGGATAATTGGCGAGGTCATCCGCAGAGCCAAACTGAATGGGATTCACGAAAAGGCTCACGATGACTGCCTCATTCTCCGCTCTGGCACGACGAACAAGCGACAGATGTCCCTCATGCAGGAAACCCATTGTCGGGACAAAGCCTACAGCCCCAAGCCGTGCCCGCTCCTGCCGCATCTCCTGAATTGTCGTACAGAGTTTCATATTACTTCCCATCTGGACATAGATTCACCCCGCCCTGTCTGCTGATGACGGGAGGTGCCCCTTCCATACCGTGTCCACCATCAGGATGCCATAAAGGAGACAAAGCCTGTCACCCTCCACCTTCCCCGGAACAGAAGAACAGGCTAACAACACCCTACCCTGAACAATTCTATATTCCTGATGGATGACCTCATGCCCGTTTCTTCCACAGCCCAGACGGCCCCCATCGCCATCATTGGCGCCGGTCCGGCAGGACTGTTCGCCGCCGAAAGGCTGAGCCAGAAAGGCCATGAGGTCCATCTATTCGACCATATGGCCCGCCCGGGGCGGAAGTTCCTCATGGCAGGGCGGAGCGGGCTGAATCTCACCCACGCCGAGCCACTGGAACCTTTTCTTCAGCGCTACGGCACTGCACGAGAGTGGCTGGCACCGTGCATTCACAACTTTCCGCCCGAAGCCCTTCGCCACTGGGCTGAAGACCTTGGTGAGCCCTGCTTCACCGGCAGTTCAGGCCGTGTGTTCCTGAAATCCCTGAAGGCCTCTCCTCTGCTGCGGCGCTGGCTGACACGCCTTCAGGACCAAGGCGTGCAATTCTTTCCCCACCACAGGCTGGTGGATATGCAAGGGCTCTCCCTCGCCTTCCAGACCCCCGAAAGGCTCATCCAGCGAGAGGCTTCTGCCATCATTCTGGCTCTAGGCGGTGGCAGCTGGTCACGGCTGGGCAGTGACGGGCGCTGGACCTCCCTGCTGGAAGGTCACTGCACGCCTTTTGCTCCGTCCAACTGCGGCTTCATGCCAGACTGGCCGGATGATTTCCTGCTGCGCCATGAAGGAGCAACCCTGCGGGGCATCACGCTCAGTTTTGACGGGCAAACCCATCGTGGCGATCTCATCATCACGAAACGGGGGCTGGAAGGCGCACCACTCTATGCACTCTCCGCCGCTCTGCGGCAGGCTCTGGCCCGGTCCAACCCCGTGACCGTCACGCTCAATCTCCGCCCTACCCTGAGCCACGCTCAGATAATGGAACGCCTCGCCCGTCAGCGCCTGCGTGAAAGCCGCAGCAACAAGCTCCGCAAAGCGCTGAATCTGGACCGCACCATGCGGGAGCTGCTCACCCAACTCTGCCCGGATGCCCGCACACCCGGAGAGTTGGCCGATGCTATCACGTTGATCCCGCTTCGCTTCACAGCCACGGCGGAGCTGGACCGTGCCATCTCGACTGCGGGCGGCCTGAAACAGGATGCACTGGATGAGCATTTCATGCTCCGCCATCAGCCCGGCCTGTTCGCCTGCGGTGAAATGCTGGACTGGGAAGCCCCTACAGGCGGGTATCTGCTTCAGGGCTGTTTTTCCACCGCATACCAATGTGCTGAAGGTGTTCATCGCTGGCTCTCACAGCCATTGCCCGGTAAACTGCCTTCATGAGTTCATCACATTTCGGTCCCCTTCTCCTCGGCACAACACAGCGTGGCGAGGACGCCCATATCGACCTGCCCGAACTGCTGGCGACACGTCTGCTTGTTCAGGGCAATTCAGGCTCCGGTAAATCGCACCTTCTCCGCCGCCTGCTGGAACAGAGTGCCACCCTTGTCCAGCAAGTCATCATTGATCCTGAAGGCGATTTCGTCACACTGGCTGAGAAATACGATCATCTGGTCATCGAGACGGACACACAGTCTGAGGCCAGTCTGCGGGCTGCCGGGGAACGGGTGCGGATGCACCGGGCATCTGTTGTCCTGAATCTGGAACAGAGCGAACCGGAAGGGCAGCTCCGCTCCGTTGGCGCCTTTCTGACGGGCATGTTCGAGGCACCACGCTCCTACTGGTACCCGGTGCTGATCGTGGTGGATGAAGCGCAGCTTTTTGCGCCCATCGCTGGCGGGGATACTTCTGATGAAGCCCGCCGTCTTTCCCTCAACGCCATGACTAATCTCATGTGCCGTGGGCGCAAGCGTGGCATGGCGGGTATCATCGCTACCCAGCGTCTGGCCAAGCTGGCCAAGAATGTGGCAGCCGAAGCCTCCAACTTCCTGATGGGACGGACCTTTCTGGATATTGATATGGCCCGTGCTGCCGACCTGCTCGGTATGGAACGGCGGGCTGCCGAAGGGTTCCGAGACCTTGCCCGTGGGCAGTTCATGGCCCTTGGCCCTGCCCTTGCCCGCCGCCCCCAGAAGGTCACCATCGGTCCGGTGGAAACGGCCAGCCATGCCGGTGGTCCGGCCCTCATGCCACTGGAGCAGCCTACCATGCCCGTGGAGGAGCTCCGTGACCTGATTCTTGAACCCGTGGCCGAGCCTATCCCCCGCCCCCGGAAAGAACCGGCCGCTCCCAAACCTGACCTTCTGGCCCAACTGGATGCCTACAGCGCCACCCGGGATGCCGAGGAGCAGAAACAGGCAGAACAGATGCCCACACCAGACCCCAACATGCTCTGGGACCTGATTGCCGACATCGGGCAGGATGAAGAAGTCGCCTATCGCCCACTGGCCACCCTTTATCAGGACTTCCAGATGAAGGCCCGTCTGGCGGGTTTCTCCCGTAACGTGCTCCCCATAGCGCAGTTTCAGACCATCTTAAGCACCATCCGCTGCGGCATCAGCCGGGAAGAAGCGGAAAGTGAAGCATGGCAGGACATCCAGCAACGGGCCAGCCAGCTGCCGGACGACATACAGCCCGTCTATTTTCTGCTTGCCCATGCCGCCATGGAAGGCCATCCTTGCCCGGATGATGCCGCTCTAGCCCGTGCCTATGGGACCCATTCCCTCGGCCGGGCCCGCCGCCAGCTCACCTATCTCGAAAAGTGTGAGGCCATCATCGTGCAGGGAACAGGGCGCCACCGCCGTGTGGCCATCATCGGGCCGGGCTGGCAGACAGCCGATACGTTGTAACGGCGATAGACAGCACCCAACCATTTCCCCAACGTGATCGAAAACAGCCTCATAAAAAAATGGCGGGGTCAGAGCCCCGCCATTGTCGCAATACCCGGAAGGGTGATGCGGCTCAGTCCACCACCTTCGGCGGCGGAACAACACGCAGACGTGCAATCACACGGTCACGCAGTTCTTCCGGAGTAGCATCACCGGGAACACGGATCACCGGCTCATCATCGGTCGGCTCCTCCAGAGTAGCCAGCTGGCTCGGCAGCAGAGACGGCGGCATGTAATGGCCGACACGGTGCTTCAGCCGTTCCTCTATAATCTTCGGGTCCACCTTCAGATAAACGAACTGAACGGGAATATGCTTGGCCAGCACATCACGATATTTCTTCTTCAGTGCGGAGCATGTCAGCACGGCACCAGTCCCCTGCTCGGCACATTTGGCCAGCCAATTGTGGCACAGCTCCAGCCATGGGGCACGGTCTTCATCCGTCAACGGGTGGCCGTTCCGCATCTTTTCCACGTTGGCTTTCGGATGCAGGTCGTCACCTTCCTGAAACGGCCAGCCAAGGCTCTTAGCCAGAAGCTCGGCCACAGTGGTCTTACCGTTACCGGAAACACCCATCACCACAATGTAATGCGGAGCAATACCAGATGCTGCCTTAGCAGCTTCTTTCTCTGTCATGGCGTCCATTGTTCAACCTCCCGTTCGGTGGCAACCAGCACATCGGTTGCCATATTGGGGAACAACCCATGCTCCACCACGCCCACAGTGCCGTCAAGCCGTGCGGCCAGAGCCTGCACGTCACTGATCGGCCCAAAAGCGCAATCAAGTATCCTGTTCCCGTTATCGGTAGTAAGCAGCTCGCCCGTCAGGAGCCTGCGAGGGCGAATAACCTTTGCCCCCATAGCCTCCAGGCGTGCTGCCGTTGCCTCGTACCCGAATGGAACAACTTCCACAGGCACGGGCACCCGCTGGCCAAGCTGGTCAACCGGTTTCGTCACATCCACAATCACGACAAAACGCCGTGACGCTTGAGCAACAATCTTCTCACGCAGTAGCGCAGCCCCCAGCCCCTTGATGAGGTTCAGCGTACCACGCTCCACCTCGTCTGCGCCATCAATAGTGATGTCGACCGTGGAATGATCTGCAAACGTTGTGATTGGAATACCCGCTGCACGAGCAAGCTTTGTTGATTCCTCGGAAGTCGGAATGGCCTGAATGTCCAGCCCTTCCTCCGCAACACGCTCACCGAGCCTTTCAATCATGAATGCCGCAGTGCTACCCGTTCCCAGCCCGACAACCATTCCCGAGCTGACAAAACTGGCAGCGAGATGGGCAGCAGCACGTTTACAGTCATCTACATTCATGAAAGCTCTCCAGCAGCAGCTCTGTCTGCCAGTATCAGTATTTTCCCTTCGGAAACAATACGCCCTGATGGGATGCTGCCATCACCCTGACGCAAACGGGCCAGCATTGGTACTTTATTTTCCCCCGTAACGAGGAAAACAACCAGAGCGCTGGAAGCAATGGCTGGGTATGTCAATGTCAGGCGCTCATGCGGGGCTGTTTTGGGGGCAGAAACACCCACCCAAGCTTTCTTTTCATCCAGAACAGCCTCACCGGGGAACAGGGAAGCCGTATGGCCATCCGTACCCAGCCCCAGCATGACAATATCAAACAGCGGACGGCCTGCTTCCAGCGTATCAGCGCCATAAGCCTTCTGAAGGCTGGTCTGATAGCGAGCGGCGTCTTCCACAGCGGTTGTCTCTGTTGGCATCGGATGGACCTGACCGGCCGGAATGGACACCTTGGAGAGCAGAAGCTCCCGTGCGCTGGCATGGTTGCTGTCCGCATGGCCATCCGGCACATAACGCTCATCGCCATAGAACAGCTCGACACGGGACCAATCCACCTGCCCGGCTATTTCCGGACGGGCAAGAATCGTGAACAGCTTCTTGGGTGTGGACCCACCCGAAAGAGCAATCCGCACCTTCCCTGCGGGCTTTTCCTTCACCACCTTGATGAACAGTTCAGCCATCTTCATGGCGACTGCATCTGCATCCTCCAAAACATCCACGACCGCATGGCGCATGTCTGTCGTCATACCCGTACCCTCCGAATCACATCAGGCTCCCTTATGCGGGGGAGCCGCAGGTATAATGAACGTCTCGGCTGCGTATGCCCAGCCACCTTCATCAGGTTTTCCAGTAACATAAGCGGCCTGTTCTTTAACAGATTCTGAAGCCTGCCCCATGGCAATGCCCATACCAGCTGCTTTCAGCATCGGAATATCATTCTGCGCATCACCAAGAGTGGCCACTTCCTGCGGTGTCACACCATAGAGCTTACCCAGCTCCTCTACAGCAGCGCCTTTATTGGCCTGCGCCGGGGTGATGTTCAATTTATGGGGAGCAGACCGCAACATGCTGGCCTGCCCAGCAAATGGCACAGCCAGTTCCGTTTCCAATCGGGCAATCAGAGCCGTGTCCTCTGAGCAGACCATCAGCCGATTCACGGTTCCTGACTGAATGGGCAGAGCTTCAACTTCCCGTGGGGTGATCCCTGTCAGATTATGCTCCCGTAACGCCAGTTTCGTCTGGCTATCGCAAAGGAGCCATTCCTGTTCTGTCTGGCACCAGATTTCCACGGGAAAGTGAGACAGGGCCTCCATAAGAGCAGAAAGATCTGCCTCTGAAAATTGATGGCTTTTTAGAATAATACCGTCTGGGGTGAAGAAGACTCCACCATTAAAGCCAGCACAGGGGCCCTTCAGCCCAAGCTGTCGAACATAGGGCAGCACAGCAGCCGGCATACGGGCACTGACGAGCGCCAGAGCAATTCCTCTTTCGGCAAGTCTCTGCACAGCAGCGCATGTTCTGGGGGACAAGGTATGGTCTGAATCAAGAATGGTGCCGTCCATGTCGGACAGCACCAGCCTTATATGTGAGGACTTTTCTGTCATGGTGTTCTTCCTCCCTCTCCGGGAGAAGAAGCGGGGTGCGGCTCCCCCTACCGCATCCCCCAGCCTTTTCAGGACAGTTTATTTCTTACGTTCGGTATGACCACCAAAGCCGTACCGCATGGCGGACAGAGCCTTCTCGGCAAAGTTGTTGCCTGTGCGGGACCGGAAACGGGTATAGAGAGCCGCCGTCATCACAGGAGCCGGAACGGCTTCCTCAATCGCAGCCTCGATCGTCCAACGACCTTCACCGGAATCCTGCACTTCCCCGCTGAACTCATTGAGATCACCGGAACGAGCCAGAGCTTCGGCTGTCAGGTCCAGTAGCCATGAGGAGACAACGCTGCCGCGGCGCCAGACTTCAGCAATATCGGCCAGGTGCAGATCATAGCGCTCATTTTCCGGCAGCTTCTCGGAGTTCTTGCTGGCAAGAACATCAAAGCCTTCAGCAATGGCCTGCATCATGCCGTATTCGATACCGTTATGGATCATCTTCACGAAATGACCAGCACCGGCCGGACCACAATAGAGATAGCCCTTTTCAGCCCGTGGGTCATGGCGCCCATCATCTTCACGATCTGGCGTACGAGGCACATCCCCCATACCCGGGGCCAGAGCGTCCAAAATAGGGTCTACATACTCCGCAGCGTGCTTCTCACCGCCGTACATCATGCAGTAGCCACGCTCCAGACCCCAGACACCACCGGATGTCCCGACATCGATATAGTCGATCCCCCGTTCACCGAGCTCCTTCGCACGGCGGATATCTTCCTTGTAGTAGGTGTTGCCACCATCGATGATGATGTCACCCTTACCCAGCAGGGGAGCGAGCTTCTGGATGCAGTCTTCCGTCACTTTACCAGCCGGAAGCATGACCCAGATCACACGGCGTTCTTCATCAGAAAGAAGCTCCACCATTTTCTCGAAGGTCGGTGCCCCGTGGGCACGGCCTTTTTCACACCGCTCAACAATTTTCTCAGTGACAGCAGGTGTCCGGTCGAACGCGACAACATCATGCCCCTTGCGGGTCAAGCGGACGGCAATGTTGCCACCCATGCGGCCAAGTCCGATAATTCCGATACGCATCCTCAAGCTCCTTTTACACTATCTGTCACCAGCTGAGCGAGACGGTCCAACCCGGCCTGTAGGGGCCCGGTAATGTGCACACGCAATGCACGACGCCCACGAGAGGCCAGAACGTCAAAGTCCCCTCGTGCCTGAGCGGCTTTAACAACACCAAAGCTATAAGCGTGGCCAGGTACGGGCAGGTCGGCTGCATCATCTGCCGTCACCTGCAAGAAGACGCCACTGTTCGGGCCTCCCTTATAAGCCTGGCCTGTAGAGTGAAGGAAACGCGGGCCAAACTGTGCCGCCGTGGCGACATGAAGCCGGTCCCTCAACTCTGTTCTCACCGTCTGCTCCCAGGCGATATGAGCTTTGTTCCGCTCAATATAAGCCAGGAGGCCAATATAGTCATTCTTGCCCACCCGGTCAAAATGAGCTTTCAGAATGGTTTCTGCATCCCCTGCTCCCAGAGCCTCACGGTTCCGTTCATCAGCGTAGAAAGACAGGTTACCATCCTTGGCGAACGGCGTTTCCTCCGGCAGATGGCCTGTCTCGGCGTAGGCTTTTGTCAGCTTGCGTGTTTCCACTTTGCTGAACTCCACATCCGGCTGGTCGAACGGATCGATTCCCAGCACGGACCCAGCCACAGCCGTAGCAAACTCGAACACAAAGAAAGCCTGAACAATCTGCCCAACATCATCGAGATGCAGGGTAATGACAGGATGGCCAGCATCCCTCAGAGCCTTCAGCCCCGGGCTGACAGGCTCATGCCCCAGACGCAGCTCCACAAACACACGGTCATCACCATAGACGTCCGGCTTGCCCAGTGTTTCTCCATCAATGGGGATCAGGCCTGTGCCGCTCTTGCCCGTACTTTCAGCCAGAAGCTGCTCCAGCCACGCCCCAAGGGACGCAATCTTCGGAGAGGCCACAAACGTGACCTTATCCCGCCGGAAACTCGTTGCGGCCACACCAAGGGCAAGGCCCAGATTCACACCGGGATTCGTCACGGGCGGGACGGAGGCATCGCAGGCTTCAATCATCAGCTGCGTGCTATCCAGAAGGGCACGGACATCATAACCCGCTGCGGCTGCCGGTACGAGACCAAAGGCCGACAGAACGGAATACCGCCCGCCAATCTCCGGGTTGCCGTGGAAGATATGGGCAAAGCCATGTTCCTTAGCCACCGTCTCCAGAGACGAACCGGGGTCTGTCACAGCAACGAAATGCTCACCGGGCTTGCGGCCCAGAGCTTTTCCAGCCTGCTCCCAGAAATAGGCGAACAGAATGTTCGGCTCCAGCGTGCTACCGGACTTGCTGGAGATGATGAACAGCGTCTTGGCCGGGTCAATAGCCTTGCCAAAGCTGGCAACCTGCTGCGGGTCCGTACTATCCAGAACATGCAGCTTTGGCCCACCAGAGACCTGACCGAATGTTTCTTCCAGTACTTCCGGGCCAAGGCTAGACCCACCCATAGCCAGAAGCAGCACATCGCTATAGCCACGTTCTTTCACCTCACGGGCAAAAGCCTCGTAAGCCTCAAGGCTGGCACGGCCATTCTTGACGACATCCAGCCAGCCGAGCCATTTGCTTTCCGGCCCATTGGTCCAGACGGAGGCATCACGATCCCAGAGGCGCCGCACCTTGCCGTCCCGGCTCCAGCTCTTGCCGGCAGCGACAACAGCATTTTCCAGCTCATCCGATAATGCCAAGGATACTCGCATAAGACGTTCCCCCAAAACAGCTTCCCGGCGGGCTGCAACCGCACCGAGCAATCCATCAAAAGCGACTTCGAAAGCAGCCACCCCTTCTTCCAACAAGGTGGTGGTCACGCTGTCCAGATCAAGCCCCAATCGCCCCGTTTCTGCCAGAATCCTACGAGCAGCTTCCACATTCTGCCCAAGACGGGCCTGGGGAATCCCATGGTCCCGAAAGGCCTCCAGCGTGCGGGGTGGTAGAGTATTGACGGTATCGTCCCCGATCAGTTCTTCCACATACAGCACGTCACGATAGGCTTTATCTTTCGTACTCGTGCTGGCCCAGAGAAGACGCTGCGTCTGCGCCCCCTTGGCGGCCAGCGCCTGCCAACGGGGGCTGTTCATGACACTCAGATAATGCTGATAGGCCATACGGGCATTGGCAATAGCCACCTTGCCCCGCAGCGCCTTCAGCGCATCGGCTTCCGGATCACCAGCGGCCACACGGCGATCGATCTGACCATCAATCCGCCCATCAATCCGGCTGACAAAGAAAGAGGCCACGCTGCCTATATGTCCCACAGGCTGACCCGCCTTCACACGGGTTTCCAGCCCCCGCAGATAGGCTTCCAGCACCTTCTCATACAGGCCCAGCGCAAAAAGCAGCGTGATATTGACATTGATCCCTTCAGCAATGGCCTGCTCAATGACTGGAATGGCCACTTCCGTTGCCGGAATCTTGATCATCACATTAGGGTGGCCCACCTGCTTCCAGAGCCTGCGGACTTCGACCAGCGTGCCCTCGGCGTCATAGGCCAGATAGGGAGAGACTTCGAGGCTGACATAGCCGTCCCGCCCTGCCGTTTCATCAAACACAGGCCGTAGAACCTGACAGGCCCTGCGAATGTCCTCCACTGCCAGAGCCTCATAGAGTTCACCCGCCGTCAGGCTCCCTTTGCTCAGAAGGGCCTGCACCGCCTCATCATATTCAGCGCCATGACCGATGGCCTGCTCGAATATGGCCGGATTGGAGGTCACCCCTTTCAGGGCATCCTCCTTCACCATGGCGGCCAGATGGCCCTCCTCGATGAAATCCCGCCTGATGAAATCAAGCCAGATGGACTGCCCATGATCGGCCAGACGGGTCAGCGGGGTATCCGGCAGGGTGCTCTCCATGATTCTCACTCCTTATCCAGTCAGTCCGCCCTCTGTAAGAGCTGGCGGGCCTGCTCATAGACGGCTTCCACCGTAAAGCCAAACTTCGCCATCAGCTCCGCCGCAGCACCAGACTCGCCAAAGCTGTTCATGGCCATGACGGTGCCATCCAGCCCCACATAACGGTCCCAGCCAAAACCGGAAGCCATCTCTACACCAACCCTTTTACGGACAGAAGGTGGCAGGACAGAGTCACGATAGGCCTTATCCTGACTATCAAAGAGGTCAAAGCTCGGCATGGATACCACACGGGCACGAACACCCTCGGCTGTCAGCTTCTCATAGGCACCAACCACGAGAGAGACCTCGGAACCGGAGGCCATCAGCAGAATCTCCGGTTCGCCATCACAATCGGCCAGAACATAGCCACCACGGGCTACACCTGCGGCGGACGCATAGCGGGTACGGTCCAGAGTAGGCAGATTCTGCCGTGTCAAGGCCAGAGCCACAGGACCAGCACGATGCTGCATGGCGACACGCCAGCTTTCCACCACCTCATTGGCATCCGCCGGACGCAGCATGGTCAGGCCCGGCATGGCCCGGAACTGAGCAAGTTGCTCGATAGGCTGATGGGTCGGCCCATCTTCCCCCACCCCGATGGAATCATGTGTGAAGACATAGATCACCGGCAGATGCATCAGAGCTGCCAAACGGATGGCGGGCTTCATGTAATCCGAGAAGATCAGAAACCCGGCACAGAAGGGCCGCAGACCGCTTAGAGCCAGACCATTACAGATGGCCGCCATACCGTGTTCTCGCACACCGAAATGAATGTTGCGGCCATCATAATGCGCCCCTTCCTGCACCATGTTGGATGGTGACTGGACAGACCGTGCCCCTTTAATGAGCGTTTTGGTAGAGGGAGCAAGGTCTGCCGCCCCACCCACCAGCCACGGGAACTGAGCCGCCACGGCATTCAGTACCTCACCGGAACTCTGGCGGGAGGCCAGACCTTTCTCATCAGCAGGATAGACGGGCAGGTCCTTTTCCCAGCCTTCTGGCAAGGTACCAGCGAAGATATGCTTCAGCTCATCCCCTTCTTTCGGATACTGGGCACAATAGGCAGCAAACTGTGCTTCCCATTCTGCCTGCGCTTTGGCACCACGGCGACCGGCCAGCTCCTCGAAGCGCTCCCGGACACCATCTGGCACCGTGAAGTGCGGCGCATCATCGGGCCAGCCATAGGCCTTCTTGGCCCCGATCAGCTCCTCCATACCAAGCGGCTCACCATGAGCAGAGGCTGTTCCGGCCTTGCCCGGTGCGCCATAGCCGATGACCGTCCTGAGAATGATGAGGGTCGGGCGGGATGTTTCTTCACGCCCCTGCTTCAGCGCCTCACAGATGGCGGGAACGTCATTGCCGTCTTCCACTTCCAGCACATGCCAGCCATAGGACCGGAAGCGCATGGCCACATCTTCCGTGAAGGTCACATCCGTGGAGCCCTCAATAGAAATGGCGTTGCTGTCATACACCCATGTGAGGTTACCCAGCTTCAGATGGCCCGCCAGAGACGCTGCCTCGGCAGAGACACCTTCCATGATGTCCCCATCACCGCAGAAAGACGTGATGTGATAGCCGAACAGGTTAAAGCCCGGGCGGCCATAATGAGTAGCCAGCCATTTCTCGGCCATGGCCATGCCCACGGCACTGCTGCATCCCTGCCCCAGCGGGCCGGTCGTAATCTCCACACCTGCCGTCAGCCCATATTCGGGATGGCCCGGCGTGCGGGATTCAAAGCGGCGGAAATTTTTCAGGTCTTCCAGCGTCAGAGCCGGGCGGTCAACGACCTGCCCGTTCTCTATATCCTTCACCCTGGCAAGGAACACCGTGGCATAGAGAAGGATGGACGCATGCCCACCCGAGAGAATAAATCGGTCACGCCCCGGCCAAAAGGGATCGGCCGGGTTATAATACATTGTAAACTGCCAATAAGCATACATGGCCGGAGCCAGAGCCATTGCGGTACCCGGATGACCGGATTTTGCGCGCTCTACACTATCCATCACCAATGTGCGGATCGTGTCTATGCCAAGTTTCGACAGCATACTGTTCACTGATCTAACGTCCTCAATTCAAACACTCATCTGATCTCCCATCGCAGGCCCGTGCCCCTTAACACGACCCACCATGGTCCAGATATTTCACAACTGGCCTTATCCTGCGAAAGAACGCAATGCCCAACAGAAAAATAAGGTTAAATTTCTCCCTTACACTCACAGATAAGTCATTCCTGTCAGAGCCCCGCATAGATTCCAGTCGATCCACCCCCTTCCATCCACAGGCCCGCCATCACATATCCAGCAGAACAGACAGGCGCTTCCCCCTTGACCTGACCGCCTACAGGCAGGACATTCGGAAACCACGTCTGACACCATTTCTTTACCGTAAAGGCAGCCCATCCATGACGCAGCCCGAAATGTCTTTCACCCCGGAGCAGATCACCGCTCTCTTTATTGATGCGGCCCGCAACGGAGAGAATGATCTGGTCAAGCAGTTCCTTGAAGCCGGAATGCCCGCTGACTGTGCCGATAGCCGTGGCTACACGCCGCTGATTGTCGCCACCTATAACGACCAGCTCGATACGGCCTGCCTGCTGCTGGATAAAGGCGCTGACCCGAACGGCACGGACGCCAAAGGCGCCACGGCACTCTCTGGTGTGGCCTTCAAGGGGTATGAGCCCATCGCCCGCCTGCTACTGGACCGTGGCGCTGAGATTGACCGGCCCAACCATGCCGGGCGTACCCCTCTCATGTTCGCCATCATGTTCGGGCGTCAGAGCATGGCCCGCCTTTTGCTGGACCGTGGCGCTGACCCTGATCTCCGTGATGCTGAGGGTCTTTCAGCGCGAGACCTCGCCCACCGTCAGGGCCTTGGCAGCCTCTTTGCGGAGACACCAGCACCATGAGCCGCTTCTGGAACAAGCAGGTCCACGACCTCAGCCCCTATATCCCCGGTGAGCAGCCCCGCATGACCAATCTGGTCAAGCTGAACACCAATGAATCCCCCTATGGCCCGTCCCCCCGTGCTCTGGAAGCCATGATCGCCAGCGTAAATGACGATCTGCGCCTCTATCCCGACCCGACCGCCCTTGCCCTGCGCACGGCCATTGCCGAACAGGAAAAGGTTCCGGTTGAATGCGTCTTTGCCGGAAATGGCTCTGATGAGGTCCTCGCTCATGCCTTCCGTGCGCTCTTTCATGATGATGCGCCGGTGCTGTTCAGCGATGTAACCTATGGCTTCTACCCGATCTACTGCCAGATGTTCGGGCTGGAATACCGCACCATTCCCCTGCGGGATGATTTCACCATCGCACCGGAAGATTATGACGGACCGGCTGGTGGCGTCATCATCGCCAACCCCAACGCCAATACCGGCATCAGCTTACCCGTACCCGCCATCGAAGGGCTGCTGAAACGCTTCACGTCACAGACGGTCATCATTGACGAGGCCTATGTCGATTTCGGTGGGGAAAGCGCCGTAGCCCTGACGCAGCATTATCCTAATCTGCTCATTGTCCGTACCTTCTCCAAATCTTCCGGTCTGGCAGGGCTGCGGGTCGGCTACGCCATTGGCTCGGCAGAGCTGATTGAAGGGCTGACACGAGTGAAGGACAGCTTCAACTCCTACCCACTCTCCCGCCCGGCACAGGCCGGAGCTGAGGCCTCCATCCGGGATGATGACTGGCTGAAGCAGACCACGACCCGCATCATCGCCACACGGGAGCGTACCGTGGCCGCCCTGCGGAAACGGGGCATGGAGGTTCTCCCCTCCACAGCCAACTTCATTCTGGCCCATCATCCTTCCTGTTCGGCAGATACGCTTTTTACAGGGCTGCGGGAACGAGCCATCATCGTGCGCCATCAGGGCAGCAGCCCCCGTATCAGCGACTGGCTCCGCATCACCATCGGTACGGATGCAGAAATGGATGCCCTTCTGGCCGCACTGGATGAGCTCCTGCCCCGCTAAAATCATCCAGACATCATCATTTTACAGGATAAACCATGCCCACATCATCTTTCACACATGAGCAGCTTCTGGACCGTCTGGCCGAAGTCTCCGTCCGCACAGGGCTGAACATCAGACCCGGCCAGCAGCTCATCATCACGGCGGGGCTGGAGGCTGTACCCCTCATCCGGCACATCACGGCCCATGCCTACAGGGCTGGAGCCTCTCTGGTCACGACCCTGTATCAGGATGATGAAACCACGCTGGCCCGATTCATTCATGGTCATGAAGACGGTTTCGACACGGCGGCGGACTGGATGGCCAGAGGCATGGCCGAGGCCTTCGGTAAAGGTGCTGCCCGCATGGCCATCACAGGCGGCAACCCGACCCTGCTGAAAGATCAGAATCCGGATCATATCTCCCGTGTCAGCCGGGCCAATTCTGCGGCCTATCGCCCCGCCATGGAGCGCATCACCAATTTTGACATCAACTGGAACATCATCGCCTGCGCCACTCCGGCATGGGCGCAGCAGGTTTTCCCTGACCTGCCAGAAGATGAAGCCCTGAAGGCTCTGTGGAACGGCATCTTCCATGCCTCCCGTGTCACTACGGCTGATCCGGTTGCTGCATGGGCTGAGCATAACAAGACCCTCCATGCCCGTGCCGCCATGCTGAATGACCGCCGCTTTGATGCCCTGCACTTCACCGGGCCGGGAACAGACCTAACGGTCGGGCTGGCTGACGGACATCTCTGGGCCGGTGGCTCTGAGGAAGCCAGAAATGGCGTGGTCTGCAACCCGAACATTCCAACGGAAGAAGTCTTCACCACACCGCACTGTGCCCGTGTGGAAGGGACCGTCTCCAGCACAAAGCCCCTTTTCCATCAGGGCTCACTCATTGACGGGATTCAGGTCCGCTTTGAGAAGGGCCGCATTGTGGAAGCCCATGCCAGCAAGAGCGAAGATGTACTGAACCGGATTCTGGACAGTGACGAAGGTGCCCGCCGCATTGGTGAGGTTGCCCTCGTGCCGCATTCCTCCCCCATCTCCCAGAGTGGCATCCTATATCAGAACACCCTGTTTGATGAGAACGCCGCCTGCCACATCGCTCTGGGTCAGGCCTATACGAAATGCATGGCCGACCCTGACGGGCTGAGTGAAGACGAACTGATCGCCCGTGGCGCTAACCATTCCATCATTCATATCGACTGGATGATCGGCTCCGATAAAATCGATATTGACGGGCTGAAAGATGGCCAGCGCACGCCGCTCATGCGTTCTGGTGAATGGGTCTGATGGCCATCACGCTTGATCCAACCCGCCTGCCGAAGCTGGATATTCTCTCTCTGGCCCAGAATGGCCTCATCCTGCGGGCCGAGAGAGACACGCCGGAAACGGGCATTCCCAGCTTTCTGACCCGTGCGGGCTGGAATGAGCTGATCACCTATCACCGCCGCCCTGCCGATGGTAGCGAGGGCGGTCCGGCCGAGACGGAGGAACAGACCGCCAGCCGCCTGCTCCCCGCATTGGAGCGCATCAGCACCCGCCTTCTCAGCGAAGCCGCCCGTGAGGCAGAGACACAGAAGAAGCAGGATGCTTCTGTTTTCACGGTCGAGACGGATCTGTTCCCCAGCTCACCGGAAACACACATCGTTCTTGTGGCAGATAAGACTCATCCTGTCGCCTGCGCCCTGATCGGCACGCCAGAGCAGATCACGCAGCTTCTGGCCTCCAGCGGAACCGAGAGCGGGCTGGCCTGACCCTACCCGCATAGACAAAATCAGACAGGCCACGATTCGAAATACTGAATCGTGGCCTTCTTTTTCCTGAAAACAGGATAAAAACGCTCCCATTAATATATGGGAAATTTTTCCAAGCAATAATCGTTATATAGATTTCCAATAGTGAAATGAAATATCCCAGAAACAGGATAGGTTAATTCTGTAGCGATCACCCTTTAATTTAGCATTATTCTTAAAATTGATTACAGAAATCAATTTTAATTATCTTAATAACTTTAAATACAAAATTATTTCTTAAAAGTAGAAGATTAATATCCAGATAATTCACGAATATATCTCACTATCAACTCTATATAAATCAAAGTCTGACACCAAAAAATCACCCGCTCACCATAAAAATGCCTCAGACGAACCGCAGGAATAACCAAGGCTTTAGTTGTGAAAACAATCAGACAACAATCAATGGTTGCATTTTCTTGAAATAGCATCCCATAATACAACCAGTTCAAGGGAGTTGGAATTATGCGCATCCTCATCGCTGACAGCGATAGTGTCACTGTAGGCCACCTGGTAAAAGTACTGGGGAAGTCCTCTTATGCGGTCGACCATGTGAAGACAGCTGATGAAGCCCTCAACATGTTCAAGCATTACGACTATGATCTCTTTATCACCGAGCTGAACCTGTCTGACCTGCCCGGTGAGGAGCTCATCCGTCAGCTGCGGCGGTCCCGGATTTCCACCCCCGTCATGGTGCTTTCTGCCCGGACAGAGTCTCAGGTGAAAGTTGCTGCCTTCTCCGCCGGTGCCGATGACTATGTCACCAAGCCGTTCGACATGAGCGAAGCACAGGCCCGCATCCAGGCCCTGACCCGCCGTGCCTATGGCATCTCCGAGCCACGCCTGCGGGTTGGCCCACTAGAGCTGGACCTTGAAAGCCGGATGGTCAGCGTTAATGGTCACTTCCTGCACCTGACCAGCAAAGAATACTCCATTCTGGAGCTCCTGCTGCTCCGCAAGGGTGCCGTGCTGACCAAGGACATGTTCCTGAACCACCTCTATGGTGGCATTGATGAGCCGGAGATGAAGATCATTGATGTGTTCATCTGCAAGCTGCGCCGCAAGCTACAGCGCTTCGGGGCTGAACATATGATCACAACCGTCTGGGGTCGTGGCTATATCCTTCAGGACCCGGCAGCGGCGTCCATTCCCAACAGCCACTCCGTGGCACAGCCCTTCCCTGAAGGCGCATCCGTCCCCATGCGTCAGGCTGGCTGAAACACCGCCTTCCCCAAGGCACAGAAAAAAGACCGGGCAGCAGATGCTGTCCGGTCTTTCTACTTTCATAACCGTAAAACGCTCTTATTCCGCAGCCAGCGTCTGAATATGGGCGCTCACCCGGTCCACAACTTCCACCACCAGAGCGTCATCCTGTGCTTCCACCATCACACGAATCAGCGGTTCCGTGCCGCTGGCACGCAGTACAAGACGCCCCCGCCCGGCCAGCCGTTCCTCTGCCCACTGCACAATCTCTGCAAGGGCCGGGTGCTTCATAGGGTTTGCCCCTTTATAGGGGACATTCTTCAGTGTCTGCGGGTAGGGATCGAAAAGATGACACAACTCGCTGGCCGGTTTCCTCGTTTCCACCATGACGGCCAGAACCTGCAGAGCAGCCAGAAGACCGTCCCCGGTCGTGGCGTAGTCGGACAGCACCATATGGCCCGACTGCTCCCCACCCAGATTACCGCCCGTTTGACGCATACGCTCCACCACATAGCGGTCACCCACCGCCGTACGATACAGGCTCAGCCCCTGTGTCTCCAGATATTTCTCCAACCCGATATTGGACATGACCGTGGCGACAACTTCCGTACCGTTCAGCCAGTCCATCCGTTTCCACAGCGTGGCAATAAGGGCCAATATCTGGTCTCCATCAACCAGTTCGCCCCGCTCATTGGCAATCAGAACACGGTCTGCATCCCCATCAAGAGCAATGCCACAATCTGCCCCATGAGTGCGCACAGCCTCACACAGAGCCTGCGGGTGAGTGGAACCAACACCATCATTGATATTCAGCCCATCCGGCGAGGCTCCTATGGTAATGACCTCTGCCCCCAGCTCCCACAAGGCCGCCGGTGCCACACGGTAGGCAGAGCCATGAGCACAGTCGAGAACGATCTTCAGCCCATCCAGCCGCAACCCACGAGGGAAAGACGATTTGACACTCTCGATATACCGGCCTGCCGCATCATTCAGGCGGGAGGCCCGCCCTATAGCGGCAGGCGGGGCCAACTGCCCGCTGAGGTCTTCCGCCATGAGGGCCTCAATTTCTTCTTCCACAGCATCGGACAGCTTAAAGCCATCAGGACCGAACAGCTTGATCCCGTTATCCGTAAAGGGATTGTGGGAAGCAGAAATCATGACACCCAGATCAGCCCGAAGGGACCGTGTCAGAAACGCTACGGCAGGGGTCGGTAGCGGCCCCAGCAGGACAACATCCACCCCAGCAGAGAGAAAGCCGGATACCAAGGCACACTCAATCATGTAACCAGACAAACGTGTGTCCTTGCCAAGCACGACTGTGTGCCGGTGCTTACGCCCGGCCTCATCCTGCCGACAGAAATAAAGCCCCGCTGCCTGCCCCAGCTTCTGAGCAATTTCAACGGTCATGGGAACTGTATTGGCCGTGCCACGGATTCCATCAGTTCCGAAAAACATCCGTTTATGTGCCATATAGTCCCTCCATCTTACCTTAAATCTGTCTGTTTTATTAATATCCGACAGAACAGCCCTGTCCGTTACACTATGGATGCTCCCTGAAATGCCAGCCATCCCCCGGATACGCAAGCAGTTCATAACAAGAACGGGCGCATGGCCTGTTACCATGCGCCCGTTCTCTCACAAGACCATCAATCTGTAACTTCAGACTGTTCCAGCTGTTGGTGTCATGCCACTTCCCGCAGGAGCCACAGCCCCACCAGAAGATGGCACGGACGGCCTGCGGCCACTGAAGGACTGATCGTCATCATCCGTCCGGCCAAGAGGCTCGTCACGGATGAGACGTCCGATTTCCTCGCCCGTCAGCGTCTCATATTCCAGCAGGGCCTGAGCCACACGATGCAGGGCATCCATATGGGTCAGGATGATGTGACGGCAGGTGGCGTAAGCCTCATCCAGAATCTTGCGGACTTCCTGATCGACCTCACGGGCCGTCATGCCAGAGATGTTCTCCGCATCCGCATAATCCATCATGCCGAGCTTGTCGCTCATGCCCCATTTCGTGACCATATGGCGGGCAATGCTGGTTGCCCCCTGAATGTCGCCAGATGCCCCGGCACTGACCTCATCATGACCGAAGATGACTTCTTCCCCAATGCGACCGCCCATATAGGTCACGATCTTGGAGAAGCACCACTGACGCCTGTAAGCAAGATTATCCTTCTCTGGCAAAGGCTGCACCATCCCCAGAGCCTGACCACGTGGAACAATCGTTGCCTTATGGATAGGATCGGAACTAGGGCTGAAATAGGTCGCCAGAGCGTGAGCGGCCTCGTGATAGGCCGTCATCTTCTTCTCGGCATCATCAATGACGGCCGACCGGCGTTCTGCCCCCATCATCACCTTGTCACGAGCCTCATCAAACTGCGCCATGCTGACCGTCTTCAGGCCCAGACGGGCAGCAAACAGGGCAGCCTCATTAACCAGATTGGCCAGCTCCGCCCCGGAGAAACCGACCGTTCCACGAGCGATCACCTTCGGATTGACGTCAGAAGACAGGGGCAGCTTCTTCATGTGAACCTGAAGAATCTTCTCCCGCCCCTTCACGTCAGGATTGGGCACGACAACCTGACGGTCAAAACGGCCGGGACGCAGCAAAGCACGGTCCAACACATCAGGACGGTTGGTTGCGGCAATGAGGATGACACCCTCATTACTGTCAAAACCATCCATCTCCACGAGCATCTGGTTCAGTGTCTGCTCGCGCTCATCATTGCCGCCGCCCATGCCAGCGCCACGCTGACGGCCTACGGCGTCAATCTCATCAATGAAGATGATGCAGGGGGCATTCTTCTTGCCCTGCTCAAACATGTCACGGACACGGGATGCACCGACACCCACGAACATTTCCACGAAGTCGGAACCGGACACGCTGAAGAACGGCACATTAGCTTCACCCGCTACAGCACGGGCCAGCAGGGTCTTACCTGTACCGGGAGGGCCGACCAGCAGCACACCCTTGGGAATCTTACCGCCCAAGCGGGTATATTTCTGCGGGTCCTTGAGGAAGTCCACAATCTCCACGAGTTCTTCCTTGGATTCCTCCACACCGGCCACGTCCGCAAAAGTGACACGGCCTTTCTTCTCCACCATCATCTTGGCACGGGACTTGCCGAAGCTCATGGCACCTCGACCCGCACCGCCATTCTGCATCTGACGGAACAGCATGAAGCCCAGACCGACCATCAAAATGATCGGCAGGTAAGCAGCGATGTAACGAAGAATGGGGTTGTCATCATTCTGCGGCGGATGGGCTGTGACCTCCACGCCAGCCTCTGTCAGACGGGACACCATTGTCGGATCAGACGGGGCATAAGTCTCGAACGATGTGCCATTGGTCAACACACCAGAGATATTCTGTTCCCGAATGGCAACAGAACGGACCTCATGGCGTTCGACATCATGCACAAAGTCGGAATAGGCGATCTTTTGAACAGCCTGATGGCTGCCCCCCGGCTGGAATGCTGCCAGCACCCCAATGGCCGCCAGGACGATAATCACCCAGATCGCAACATTACGGCCAATGTTGTTCATCTCAAAAAAACCTCACAAAACGGAGCGCACAAGCACAGCCTGTGCCATATCGTATCTTCAAGATAAGTATTTCTGGCGGCGTTCCTACCCCCGGCAGGCGGGAATGAGAGAAAAACCCTCATTTTGTCCCATTTATTAAGCCGATTTCATCCTTTCCAGCTCCGTTCGCCTGTCAAGGGCGCGCCGCTATCCCAGACAAACGGCACACGGGGGAGATCATCACAAAGCCCCCGGCTATCCTCTGGCACGGCCACGACATCATCCCCTCTCCAAAGGGCAGGCAGAGCAGGCAGAACACACGCAGACACATCACGCCCCGCCCGTAAAAGACGGGCCTTCTTCTGCCCCAGAGCCGCAATCACACATTCGGGACGCTCAGGCCCCAGATACCGCCAGCGACCATCCCAGCGCTGCCCTTTCTGCGCCGGTGCTCTGTCATCCAGATTCCGGGCCTCACGATAGAGCATCCAGCCTGTTTCCCGCCCCCGCAGCGGCGCCAGACAGGCCCGCCCAAGAGCACCATGCTCAGCCTGCCACAAGGCCGCAACGGCCTGCCGGTTCGGCATATAATCCTGCCCCCCTACAAGACGAATCAGACGCCCCAGTAACTCATCTCGCAAGGCTTCCTGCCTGATTCCGGAAGACAGCTTCACCCAGCCTTCCGGTTGCCATTCACTCCAGCGTGCCAGCAGGGCCGCCAAATGCTGCTCATCAGACTGTTGGGCCGTACAGGCAGCCTTTCTGAGAACATGCATCTGCTGCCGCTCATCAGCCGTCAGGTCCTGCCGAACAGCGACACGGCGAAAACGGCGATTCTGGTTGGAAGGATCCTCACACCACGCCACACCGGCCTGACGCAGCGTGGCCCGCAGACGCTCCGGGCGCACAGTCAACAAGGGACGCAGGAGCACAATACGCCCTCTTATGGCCCGCCCTGCCATGCCACATAACCCACGAGGCCCACTGCCCCGCTCCTGCCGCATCCAGAGCGTTTCTTCCTGATCAGCCTCATGATGGGCTACCAGAAGACTGGATGATCCCGCCGCTACACAGGCCGCCTCCAGTGCCTCAAACCGTGCATCCCGTGCCCGTTCCTGAAGGCCACCGGGCTTCATCGTACCCAACGTCAACTGACGGGCTGGAATATCCAGAGCGGCCAGTCGGCGACAGGTCAGTGCTGCTTCTTCGGCTGATTCAGAGCGCAGTGCGTGATCCACCACAAGCGCCAGAATGTTCCGCCGCCAGCGCCTCGCCAGCACGGCCAGCGCCATGGAATCACCACCACCCGATACCGCCACGCAGACCGGATGAGTCGCATCATCTGGCCCCACAGGCTCCAGCCGTGCCATGAAGGCCGCAAACTCGCCATCCGTGACGGGTGCGGCTTCTAAACTCTGCTCCTTAATGACAGCTGGCTCGCTCACGGAAAATCTGCTCAGACGATTTCACACGTGCAGATGCATTGGGGAACTCCTTATGCAGCCGCTGCAAAGCCTCACAGGCCGCCGTCTTGTTGCCCAGTGCCAGCATGGATGCCGACACGCCGACCAGAGCCTCTGGCGCACGGGGGGAATCCGGAGAATGGCTATACACATCATAATAGGCCAGAGCCGCATTCTTATAGGCTTTCTGGCCCGCCAGAGACTGCGCCAAAAGATACTGGGCTTCTGTCCGGCTCCAGCCTGTCTTACTCTGTTTCAGAGCCTGACGGGCTTCTGACTCCGCCGTTTCATACTGATGAGACTTCAACGCAGCACGACCAGCCTGCAAAGCATCGGCGGCCGTATGGGGTGCCGCTGCTGGTTCGGCAGAAGATGTTGCCGCAGCAGCTGGTGCTGGCGCTGCCTCGACGGCACGAGCTGCCGTATGATGGCCATTCTCAAGGGCAAACTGCATGTCTCCGAGCTGCTTGCTGGTATTGGCCTCATCCTGACGTAGCTGATTGCTCATCTGCTCCATCTGGCCGTGCATTTCCCGCACCTGCCCTTCCAGAGCATTAACACGCTCCAGAAGATTGGCCACCAGATCGCCCCCACTCCGGCCAGAAGAAGACACGGACCGGCTTCCATCTGATGAAGATGAAGCAACAGGCGGTGCCAATGATGAGGAGCTGGATACGCTATCGCCCTGCCCATCAGAATCACTGAACACCTCGTCACCGCCATCATGCTGCCGGGCCAGTGCCTGATGCTGCTTCATAATGGCTTCACGGGACAGGCCATCATCCGCCCATGCGGGGCCTGAAGCCACGATGGCCGTGCAGGAAAGCAGGACAACCCCCAGAGCCCCTTTCAGAATCGCTGAAACAGGCCCCGGAACAGGCCAAGCATAATGACGCATGATCTTCATCTCCCAATGGACAGGCTATACTCGCACATAAAAAAAATCAGGCCGGTTTTATCAACCGGCCCGACTTCTCCCGAAGGGGCTCATCCACCCCTTCTACAGGCTTCCCGGAACCGGGTCTGCCTCAGCGGACAGACGTAATAGCGTTACGGTTCTGTGCCCATGCCTCCGGTGTGTCACCATCAGCTGTCGGCCGGTCCTTACCGTAGGAGATCGTCATGATACGGGACGGAGCAACGCCTTTAGCTTCCAGATATTCACGGGCAGCGTTGGCGCGGCGCTGGCCCAGAGCAATGTTGTATTCTTCCGTGCCACGGTCGTCACAGTTACCAGCCACGAGAATATTGACCTGCGGGTAACGAGCCAGCCACTCGGCCTGCTTGTCCAGCGTAGCACGGCCTTCACTGTTGAGCTGGTTCTTGTTCAGCTCAAAGTAAACACGGTCCCCGGCTGTAGCGACCAGGTCAGCCTCACTCCCCGGAACAGGGCCCTGATTGACCTGCTGCATGTTCTGGCCATCGCCATTATTATCGTGGTTCTTGTGGTTACCACTACAGGCGGCCAGGGCGCACATGCCCAGCACAGCGAACATCTTCAACTTCATGACAATCTCCTGCAAAAAGATGCACCCCATAAATGGGGATATTTTCACCCACCTGCAAGACGCAGACGAGGAAAGACAGATAGTGGCCATACAGACCACTAAAACCATGGAAGCACATACACTTCCATGGTTTCAAAATGGTTTCCTGTGCTTAGCGCCGCAGTGGCGACCATGCAGGGTCAGAGGCTCCGGTCGAAGTCGGGATGATGTGCTCATTAAAGCCCGCCACATCAATCACAGCCACATTGGAGGAGAAACCAGCCCCACCAGCTCCGGCAGCGTTCTGACGGCAGAAGGCCAGAGCACGACCATTCGGTGCAAAGCTTGGGCTCTCCACCGTGAAGCCCTGTGTCAGAGAACGCTCACCAACACCATCCGGCCCCATCACGCCAAGAGTGAACCCACCAGAACCAATGCGGACGAAGGCAATCTGATCGCCCCGTGGTGACCATACTGGCGAACCATAATGACCGCTGCCGTAAGAAATACGGTGCGCATTACCGCCATTGGCGCTCATCACATAAAGCTGCGGAGAACCGCCACGATCGGAGTTGAAAACAATGCTCTGGCCATCCGGGCTGAAGCACGGGCTGGTATCAATCACGCCCGGAGCTGATGTCAGACGGCGGCGCTGCTGTGTTGCCAGATCAATCAGATACAGGTCTGCCCCGCCATCCTTGGTTGTGGCAGAGAGAATAATGCTCCGCCCATCCGGAGAGAAACGAGGCGCAAAAGAAATACCCTCGAACGTCCCCAGAATAGTCTGCTGCCCCGAATTGAGATCATACACATACACACGGGGGCGGTTGTTGGCGTAGGACAGGAAAGCCAGCTTCTCACTGATCGGGCTGAAGCGGGGCTCCAGCGTCAGCCAGTTGCCATTGGTCAGCATGTGCGCATTCGCCCCATCCTGATCCATGATGGCCAAACGGGTGGACTGATGCCGCCGTGGGCCTGTCCGGGAAATATAGGCAATACGGGTATCAAAATACCCTTCTTCACCCAGCAGGCGCTTATAGATGGAATCGGCAATAATATGAGCAATACGGCGCCAGTTGCTCTGAGAGGCCGTATAAGCCCGACCTTCCATCTGCTGGCCAGCCACGACATCCCACAGGCGCATTTCCACCCGCACCTTGTCGGAACCGGCTGCACTGCCTGCCACGGCCACACGAGCCCCACGGCTTTTCAGAGCTGAGAAATCCGGTTGAGCGGAGGCTGGAACCGTCCCGCTCATTACCTGAAACAGCCCTGTACTGGAAAGGTCGGCAGAAATCACACCAGAAATCTGATTCCCCAGACCCGGCCCGAAATCTGGAATCACGATAGGAATCGGGGCCTGATGGGCACCAGCCACTGTAATCTCCGCTGGAGCACTCTCCGCCCACGCCCTGCTGCTCCCAAGAAGACCCAATGGCGTGACAAGCACGCCACCCGCCGCAGCCCCACCAAGCAGGGAACGGCGTGACAGATGCTTCTGGAGGAACCCGGCTTCGGTATCAGAAAAAAACGACATGCAATAACCTCAGATAAATCCAGCCTCAGGGCTTGAACAGAAAACGGAACTGCCGCACCTGCCCCAACATGCGCTTCGGCACAGGCAAACGGGAACAGGTCGGACTCAACACGGCATCCCTCGCCCGCTCGGCCTGTACCCGATAAGCCGGGTCCGCCGCCATACGGGCACGAGTTTCAGGCAAAAATGTGACCATACGAGCCTCACCGGACGCATCCACCGTCACCATCATGCGGGCGGAGAAACTCTGATAATTTCGTGCCAGAGTATCTTCCTGATAACAACGCTGAACGGAAGACCCGATGGCGTTCTGCTCGCCACTTGTCAGGGCCCCCGTATCACCGTCCGGGCGACCACCACCACGAGGGGCCCCACCCTGCGCCTGATTAGGCGTGGCCTTGGGTGGATGCTCCTGTTTCTCCTGACTGCGATATTCATCCAATGTCGCCAGAAGGGAGTGACTGTCTTCCTGAGTCTTCTTAGCATCATGCTGCTGCTCGGTGTGAGAAACCTGCGGCTTGACGGGCGGCTTCTCCACCTTGCGATCTGGCGCTTTCACCTGCGCCTGTTTATGCACAGGCTCCGGTTTCGGCTTGGCCTGCTCACTCACCTCACCCTTTTCCTGCACAGGAGCACGCTGCTGCACAGGCGTCTTCACAGCGACATGCGAAGGCTGCGGAGCAGCCTGCACAGGGCGAGGCGGCGGCGGAGCCGGTGGAGGCGGCTCAACGGGCTGAGGCTTTGGTGGTTTGGGAGCAGGTGGTGCTTTGGCCTCTACCGGAGCATGGGGCGCAGGAACATCTGCCTTATGAGCCGACTTTGCCGCTGGATGCGCCCCACCTGTGGCTTCATACACCACGGCAACCGTTTCCTCCGGTTTTGGTTCTGGCAAAGGGGGCTGCGGGTGCCAGAGAAGAAATCCCAGCACACCGCCATGCAGCAGCAGGGAGAGTGCAATACCCCCCGTAACCAGCCCGGACTGGCTCTGCTCCCGCCGCCGGTAAGGCGGCGGAATCTCATCAAAAGGCGATGATGCGGAGAAACTCACACAGGTCTCCTTACTGACCGCCCTGTGGCTGCTGCGCCAGCAGGGCAACATGCGTAAAGCCGCCAGCCGTGATCTGCCCCATCGTGCTCATCACCTTGCCATAATCAATATGGGCATCCGCCCGCACGAAAATACGGCGACCGGAATCATCACTTGCCAGCTGCCGCAGATGCGTCACGAGTTCATCCGCACTGACAGGATCATCCCCCAGATACAGGCTGCCATCGCTCTTGATGGAGACCGTGATGGGCTTGTCATCTGAATTGACCGGCTTGGCGCTTGTCTGTGGCAGGTCAACATTCACGCCGCTGGTCAGCATGGGGGCTGTCACCATGAAGATGATGAGCAGCACCAGCATCACATCCACCAGCGGGGTCACGTTGATGTTCGCTTCCGGGCTGGTGCGTCTGCCTCTGCCCCGCCCTCTGCGTGATGAAACCTCCATGATGCTCAGCCTCTCCCGCTGCCACGTTCTTCAGACTGACGGGACAGAATGGCAGCGAACTCGGTACCAAAACCTTCCATCCGCTCGGCGAAATGATCCACACTGCGGCTGATGAGGTTATAGGCCACATAGGCAGGGATAGCTGTAATCAGACCGATAGCCGTTGCAAAAAGGGCCTCAGAAATACCGGGAGCCACAACAGAAAGATTCGTATTATGCATGGAGGCAATAGAGCTGAAGGCATGCATGATCCCCCAGACCGTACCGAACAGCCCGACAAACGGAGCCACAGGCCCGATAGTCGCCAGCAGAACGATGTAACGGCTCAGCCGATCCGTCTCACGGGCCACCGTAATACCAATGGCACGGTCGATGCGGGCGGATGTCCCGCCATGGATCACATCGATTCCCGCAATACGGGATGAACGCCGCCATTCCCCCATTGCCGCACCAAAAACGGCCGCCATAGGATGAACAGGACGGGCGCCCTCACTATCGTAAAGATCATCAAGAGAACCACCGGACCAGAAACGATCCTCAAAAGCGGTAGCTTCCCTGTTCACACGGCGCAGGAGGAGCACTTTCTCCAGAATGATGGCCCAGACGAAAATACTGCACAGCACCAGCCCGATCATGACCAGCTGCACGACAAGCGAAGCGTTCAGGAACAGATGGAGAGGCGACAGCCCCGCCGCCCCAGCAGCACCCAGGGCACTCGAATTCACAGCCTGATCCACTCCGCTTTCTCCTGTTTTCTATAGTCGGTTCACTAAAGGACTACTGCCCATGTTGCAGCAGGATGCTTCTTTTTCAATGGCACAGGAAGCAGAAACAGCAAACATCTTAATGTTTAATCTTCTGTCAGACGGGCGAAGGGTCCTCAATCGCCAGTCCTGCCAGCCTTTCCTGACAGAAAGATGGCAAACGCATCGGAACCATGCCTTCCAGTTTCAGGCAGGCCAGTTCCACCTCTATCACTACGGCTTTCTGCCCGCCACGGGAGATATTGGTGATGACCTGTCGCAGCTTCAGCCGGGCTCCAGCCGCCTGAAGAAGCACCGTCTCCACATCCATCATCTCATCCAGCCGCAGGGGCGCATGATAGCGGATGCCCAACTGACGGACGACAAAAACGATCCCGTCCCGCTCAGACAACTCCCCGACATTAAGCCCCTGAGAGCGCAGAGCCTCAGCCCTTGCCCGTTCGGCAAATCCCAGATAGCGGGCATGATAGACAATGCCTCCAGCATCCGTATCCTCATAATAGATACGAAACTGGCAATGATGTGCCGCCATGTCGCTCTCCTTCGCTTACCGGGGCTGGCCTTACAGAAATCGCGGCGCCAGATCGTCCGAGGGTGGCGTGAGGCCGAGGTAACGCCAGCCCGGTTCGCCCAGCATCCGCCCCCGTGATGTCCTCAGAATCAGCCCTTCCTGAATCAGATACGGCTCCACGACATCTTCCAATGTATCACGGGCCTCTGCCAGAGCTGCCGCCAGAGTCTCCACCCCTACGGGGCCACCACGGTGATGTTCGGCAATGCGGCGCAGATAGCGCCTGTCCATCGCATCAAGGCCGTGACTATCCACCTCCAGTCGGGAAAGGGCGGCATCGGCCAGCGTCCGATCCACCACATGCTTCTTTGCCACGAGAGCAAAATCCCGCACACGGCGCAGCAGACGTCCCGCAATACGGGGTGTCCCACGGGAGCGGCGGGCGATCTCCTCGGCACCTTCATCCGTCAGAGCCATGCCAAGCTTCTCCGCCCCACGGCTGACGATCCGGCGCAATTCTTCCGGTGTGTAAAATACCAGACGCAACGGAATACCAAACCTGTCCCGCAACGGTGTTGCCAGCAGGCCGGAGCGTGTCGTTGCCGCCACAAGCGTGAAGGGAGCCAGATCGATCCGCACCGAGCGAGCCGCCGGTCCTTCACCAATAACGAGATCGAGCTGGAAATCTTCCATAGCCGGATAAAGAATTTCTTCAATCGCTGGCTGGAGACGATGAATTTCATCAATGAACAGCACGTCACGAGGCTGAAGATTCGTCAGAATAGCGGCCAAATCGCCCGCTCTCTGAATCACCGGCCCTGATGTAGCCCGAAAACCCACACCAAGCTCACGGGCGACAATCTGAGCGAGAGTCGTCTTGCCCAGCCCCGGCGGGCCGTGCAGCAGGACATGATCAAGAGCATCACCCCGCTTACGGGCTGCCTCGATGAAGATGGACAGATTTTCACGGCTGGCTTTCTGACCCGTAAAATCGGCCAGTGTCTGCGGGCGCAGGCTGACATCCGCCACATCCTCAGGCTGACGTGTAGCGTCCGTCTCCGGCGCACGGCCAAGAGGTGTCTCTGGTACAAACTGGTTCATCGGCCCTGCTCTTTCCCTCTACCCTTTGCCTACCGGGCCAGTTCCTTCAGGGCAAGCCGGATGATGACATCCAGCCCCTCACCTGCATTTTCTCCGATGATCCGGTTAACAATGGGCCAGCTTTCAGCACGGCGGAAGCCCAACCCTTCCAGCGCCATGAGCGCATCCTGCTCCAACCCTTCCGTGCTGTGGGTGCTGCCTTTGCTGGCAGCACCACTCACAGCAGTGAGATTCTGCCCGCTCATACTGGCTGGGGCAGGCATTTTAGCGACCTTGCCCTTCAGTTCTGTCAGAAGGCGGGTCGCCAGCTTGGGACCAACCCCGGCAGCCTGCGTGAAGGCCGTCTTATCCTCGGCATGCACGGCCTGCCAGAGCAGGCTGGGACGGCTGGCAGAAAGAATGGCCAGAGCCACACGGTTACCAACACCCTGAACAGTTGTGAGAAGGCGAAACCATGCCTGTTCATCGGCCTCGGCAAAGCCAAAGAGCTGGATGGCATCTTCCCGCACGATGGTTTCCACCAGCACACGGGCTAGTTCTGGCGGGCGTGGCAGAAGCCCCAGCGTATGGCTGGAGGCTGACACGACATACCCTACCCCATTCACATCAATGAGGCAGTGATCCCCTTCAATATGGGAGACAAGGCCGGTCAGCTGTCCAATCATGCCATGCGTACTCCTGTCGCCACATGCTGCGCACTTGCCCGATGATGGGCATGGCAGATGGCAATCGCCAGCGCATCGGACGCATCCGCCCTTTTGACTTCCGCCCCCGGCAAAAGACGGCGAACCATCATCGTGACCTGCTCCTTGGTGGCTGCACCCGTGCCCACCACCGAGCGTTTCACCGCCATGGCTCCATATTCATGCACGCTCAGCCCAGCGAGGGCCGGCACAAGAAGGGCCACACCACGGGCATAACCCAGCTTGAGCGTGGAGGAGCCGTTGCGGTTCACATAAGTTTCCTCAACGGCGGCCTCTGTGGGACCATACTGACGAATGAGCTTCATCAGCCCTTCATGAAGATCGCAGAGGCGGCGGGGAACATCATCACCGCTCTGGGTCGCCAGAACGCCATCAGCAACATGGCGCAGGCGGTTCCCCTCCACATCCACGATACCCCAGCCCATGAAACGCAGGCCGGGGTCGATCCCCATAAGACGGATCAAGCTGCCAGCGCCTCGGCCACATCGTCAGGGATGTCGAAATTGGCGTAGACAGACTGCACGTCATCATTTTCCTCAAACACATCAATCAGCTTGAGGACAGAACGGGCCTGATCTTCATCCAGTGTTACGGTCGTCTGCGGACGCCAGTCCAGCTTGGCAGAACGGGGCTCACCGAAGCGGCCTTCAAGCGCATCACGCACGCTCATCAGAGCTTCCATGGCCGTGGTGATCTCATGACCGTCTTCTGTGGTTTCCACATTGTCGGCACCGGCCTCGATGGCAGCTTCCAGCATGTCATCCTCGGATGCCGCATCCAGCGGATAGGTGATGACACCGATATGGTCGAAGCCGAAAGACACGGAATTGGTTTCCCCCATGGACCCGCCATGCTTGGAGAATGCCGCCCGGACTTCGGAAGCCGTACGGTTACGATTATCCGTCAGACCTTCGATGATGATGGCCACGCCAGCCGGGCCGTAGCCCTCATAACGGACGGCCACATAATCTTCACCACCACCGGCGCCGCTGGCCTTCTTGATGGCACGCTCGACCGTATCCTTAGGCATGTTGACTTCACGGGCTGCCGTGATAGCGGCACGCAGGCGGGGGTTCATGGCCGGGTCTGGCATACCGGACCGTGTTGCCACCGTGATCTCACGGATGACCTTGGCAAACTGCTTGGCACGCTTGGCATCCTGCGCCCCTTTGCGGTGCATGATGTTCTTAAATTGTGAATGTCCTGCCATGGACCTTACTTCTCCTACAAAACGTTGAACGTCTATATCCCATGCACCAGCAGCGTGCGCCAGAAAGCCGCCCGGAAAAGGCGGCCTCCTTCTTAAATCATCCTGCCGTGACAGTGCTTGAACTTCTGCCCGGACCCGCAAGGGCACGGTGCGTTACGAGGCACCTCATTCAGCCAGCGGGCCAGCGTGGCAGTATCCAGAGCCTCCTCGTCAGATGGCCCCTCCTCCATCAGGCCCGTAGGGGTCTGCGGCATAGTAGGGGCCTCGCTGACAGGCTGAACGTGAGCAATGGACTGCACGACACGCATCCGCAGGTCTTCCAGCATATAGGTGAACATCTGGAAGGCTTCCTGCTTGTACTCATTCAGCGGGTCACGCTGAGCATAAGCCCGCAGGCCGATCCCCTGACGCATCTGGTCCAGCCCATGCAGATGCTCTTTCCAAGCAGCATCAAACGATGTCAGCAGGATGTGCTTTTCGATCAGCCGCATCATGTCCGGGCCAACACCAGCAGAGCGGGCCGCATGGGCCTTCGTAGCTGTGTCCTCAATACGGTCGATCAGATGTTCCTCATCCATACCGTCTTCCTGCGCCCAGTCAGAGATCGGCATGTCCAGATTCAGAACACGGTACAGCTCCTTGGCCAGACCATCCACATCCCATGCCTCAACAAAGGAATTCTCAGGAATATGGGCGTGAACCAGCTCCTCGATCACCTTCCCCCGCATCTCAGCGATGACGCCTGAAAGATCGGTAGAAGCCATATACTCACGGCGCTGCGCATAAACTTCCTTACGCTGAGCATTCATGACATCGTCATATTTCAGCGTATTCTTGCGCATGTCGAAGTTACGGGCTTCGACCTTCTTCTGAGCCTTTTCCAGCGCCCGGTTCAGCCACGGATGCACGATAGCCTCGCCACGCTTCAGGCCCATCTTCTGCATCATCGCCCCCATACGGTCCGACCCGAAGATGCGAATCAGATCATCCTGAAGGGAGAGGAAGAAACGGGAATTACCCGGGTCACCCTGACGGCCAGAACGGCCACGAAGCTGGTTATCCACCCGGCGGCTCTCATGCCGCTCGGTCCCGATAACATACAGCCCGCCAAGCTCATGCACCTTCTTGTGATCAGCGGCCACCTGTGCACGGACTTTTTCCTCAACAGCGGCCCGTTCGGCTTCATCAACGATACCGGCAGTCTTCTCGGCCACAAGCATCTCGACATTACCACCGAGCTTGATGTCCGTTCCACGGCCCGCCATGTTCGTGGCGATGGTGATAGCCCCCGGTGCACCAGCCTGTGCAATGATGCTCGCCTCACGCTCGTGATGACGGGCATTCAGCACATTATGCGGAATGCGCTTCTGCCGCAGCAGATGAGACAGCACTTCACTCTGCTCAATGGAGGCCGTACCGACAAGGATGGGCTGACCCGTCTCATGTACCTTGCGGACAAGCTCTGCCACGGCCTCATATTTTTCTTCCGCCGTGAGATAGACCTCATCATCCGCATCCTTACGGCGCACGGGCAGATTTGTCGGAATCTCCACGACCTGAAGATTGTAAATCTCGGCGAACTCATCCGCTTCAGTCATGGCTGTGCCGGTCATACCAGCCAGCTTGGGGTAAAGACGGAAATAATTCTGGAAGGTAATGGAAGCCAGCGTCTGGTTTTCCTGCTGGATTTCCACGCCTTCCTTGGCTTCCAGCGCCTGATGAAGACCGTCCGAATAACGGCGGCCGTCCATCATACGCCCCGTGAACTCGTCAATCAGCATGACCTTGCCGTCACGGACGATATAGTCCACGTCCTTCGTGAACAGGACCTGCGCCCGCAGAGACTGCTGAACATGATGAACAACAGACACATTATGCAGGTCGTACAGCCCCCCCTCATGCAGCAAACCAGCCTGCTGGAGGAGCTCCTCGACACGGTCTGATCCCTTTTCCGTCAGCGTGACGGTGCGCAGCTTCTCGTCCTTCTCGAAGACATCCGGCTCCTTGATGAGATCAAGGATGACGGCATCCACATGACGGTAAAGGTCAGAACTGTCATCCGCAGGACCGGAAATGATGAGCGGTGTGCGGGCCTCATCAATCAGGATGCTGTCCACCTCATCCACGATGGCAAAGCTGAAAGCACGCTGGACCATTTCCTCCAGCGAATATTTCATGTTGTCCCGCAGATAATCGAAACCGAACTCATTGTTGGTTCCGTAGGTGATATCCGCACCATAGGCAGCACGGCGCTGGTCATCTGTCAGGTTCGGAATGATGACACCCGTGGTCAGACCAAGAAAGCCATAGAGGCGTGACATCTCCTCAGCGTCACGCTTGGCCAGATAATCGTTGACGGTAACAACATGCACGCCCTTGCCTGTCAACGCATTCAGGTAGACAGCCAGCGTACCGACAAGGGTTTTCCCTTCACCCGTCCGCATCTCGGCGATGCGACCATCATGCAGCACCATGCCGCCGATGAGCTGCACGTCAAAGTGACGCATACCCAGCACACGGCGTGACGCCTCACGACAGACGGCAAAAGCCTCATTCAGCAGGTCATCCAGAGAAGCCCCGTCAGCCAGACGCTGCCGAAACTCTGCCGTCTTGCCTTTCAGTTCATCATCCGTGAGAGCCTGCACCTGCGGCTCCAGAGCATTGATCTCCGGCACACGCCGCTGATACTTCTTGAGTGAGCGGTCGTTAGAGTGGCCAAAAAGGGCGCGAGCAAGGCGTGAAAGCATGGGTTACCCTGAAAATTTTGCCATCAGCGGCCAACATGCCTTCTTCTCTCCTCAGGAAAGGCCAGAAGACACCTGCTACGGATGGTCACAACGCTTTTCATATATGCACGACATAAGGGGCTGCGCCATCATGGTCAATGAAAAAGCCCCTTTCACCTCCCTCATGCAGCGCCATTCTCCGCTTTTTTACACCCCGCCAGCCTCGCCGGGACCATCCCTGAAACTGTAATGGAAGCACACAGCGCTACTCCCACAGGGAAAATGACATAAAAGATAGGAAATACTTCGCCTTTCCTACAGTAATACCCTTGCGGTAAAAAGCAGGCTTTGTCATGGTAAATGGGCTGAGTTTTAACAGATCGCAACAATGACGAGGTCTTTCATGCGGCTCTCCCGCTCCCTTCTACTGTGCACAGCCCTTATCGGGGGTTTCTCCTCCTCGCTGACCGCAAAGGCCGTGGCTGCCGATGCTCCAGCTTCTGCACAGCCCGCAGCGCAGCCGCAGGCAAAACCCGCCGCAGACCCGAACATGCTGCTGGCCACCGTGAATGACCAGAAGATCACTCTGGGCGATGTACAGCATGCTGCTGCCACTCTGCCGCCAGAAGCCCGCCAGCTTCAGCCTTCCGTCATCATTCCGCTGCTGATCAATCAGCTCATTGACCAGAAGGCCATCCAGATTCAGGCCGACAAGGAAGGTCTTGCCAACAAGCCTGCCGTCAAGGCCGCCATGGAAGCCGCTGCCAACAATGTGCTCCAGAACGCCTATCTGGAGGAACAGGTTGCTCCGAAGCTGACGGATGATGCCCTGAAGGCCTATTATCAGGAGCATTATGCGTCCAAGAAACCTGAGGAAGAAGTGCACGCCCGCCACATCCTCGTGGACAGCGAAGCCAAGGCACAGAGCATCATCCGCCAGCTGAACAAGGGTGCAGACTTCGCCAAGCTGGCCAGCCGTCTCTCCACAGATAAGGCTTCTGGTGGAACAAACGGCGGTGATCTGGGCTGGTTCAAGCGTGGTGACATGATCCCCGACTTCTCCAATGCTGCTTTCGCCATGAAGTCCGGTAGCATCACCCAGAAGCCCGTCCATACCCAGTATGGCTGGCATGTGATTCAGGTTCTGGGCACCCGCACAGCTCCGGTGCCGAGCTTTGAGCAGGTGCGTGACCAGATCCGCCGTGATCTGATCCGTCAGGAAGTCCGCAAGGTTGTGGAAGCTGCCGAGAAGCAGGCTCACATCGTTCATTACGATGCCAAGGGTCAGCCCATCACCAGCGCTCCGGCTCCTGCCGCCGCACCAGCAGAGGCAGCACACTGAGCCATGGCCAAGCCATATCCCCGCTCCCCGCTGGCACTCTCTCTGCCTAAGCTGACCTCGATTGCCGGGGTGCGGCTCAGTGGTGTGGAAGCCAACATCCGCTATCAGGGACGGACCGACCTCATGCTGGTCGAGTTCGCTCCCGGTACGACAGCTGCGGGTGTGTTCACCCGCAATCTCTGCCCCGGCGCTCCTATCCCCTGGTGTCGCCGTGCGCTTGCCAGCACACCCAATGCACGGGCGCTGCTGGTCAATTCAGGCAATGCGAATGTCTTCACGGGTCGTGCCGGGGAAGAAGCCGTAGTGGCCTGCGCCGGTGAAGTCGCCCATCAGCTCGGCTGCCCGGTTGAGGATGTCTTCCTTGCCTCCACAGGTGTGATTGGCGAGACACTTCCCTACAAGAAGATTCTTGCCGCTCTGCCAGCCGCCATTGAGGGGCTACATGACGACAAGTGGGAAGATGCCGCTCGTGCCATCATGACCACGGATACCTTCCCCAAGGCCGCCCGCCGTGAAGTGACGATTGGCAATACAACCGTCTGCATTCAGGGTATCGCCAAAGGGTCAGGCATGGTTGCGCCGGACATGGCCACGATGCTGGCCTATGTCGCCACCGATGCCACCCTGCCCCAGCCTGTGCTTCAGGCCCTGCTGGAAGAAGGTGTCGGACCGAGCTTCAACTCCATCACGGTTGATTCTGACACATCCACGTCTGACATGCTGATGCTCTTTGCAACAGGGCAGGCCAAGCATGATGAAATCAGCAGCCACGAGGATTCTGCTCTGGCAGAGTTCCGGGCAGCGCTGAAGGACCTGCTCCATGAGCTGGCCCTGCTGGTCGTGCGTGATGGCGAAGGTGCTACCAAGCTGATCCGCGTGGATGTGCAGGGTGCCCAGAGCGATGAATCGGCCCGCCGGATCGCCATGGCCATCGCCAACTCCCCGCTGGTGAAAACCGCCATCGCTGGGGAAGACGCCAACTGGGGACGCATCGTCATGGCTGTTGGCAAAAGTGGTGAACCTGCCGATAGAGACCGCCTTTCCATCGCCATTGGGGACCATTGGGTTGCCAGCAAGGGCGGTGTGAAGGAGCATGATGTCGAAGCTCTGGATGCCTACATGCGCCAGCAGGAAATCACGATCACGGCTGATCTTGGTCTCAACCATGGTTGTGCCAGTGTTTGGACCTGCGACCTGACCCATGGTTACATCGACATAAACGGCTCTTATCGGAGCTAACCCCGGATAAGGCGTTTTCCTGCCACACCGGGTACAGGCCCTTCCTGCCCTGAAAGGGAGCTGGAAGGGCCTGTTTTCATATGGTTATCCAAAAACCAACCTTCACTTTACCGACAGCGCCCCGCCATACAGCAGAAAACCATACCGATTACCATGACGGGGCTTGTATATACCGATATGGGCAGCTACAGCACGACTCTGCTGCGCGTCCTGCTTGCGCCTGTCATGTCAGAAAAACGAGGAACGGTTCATGTCCGCAAAAAAACATGTCGTCATTCTGGGAGGTGGTGTTGGCGGACTGGAAGCCGCAACCCAACTGAGCCACAACCCGCACGTCAAGATCACTCTGATCGACCAGAACGCCGTTCATATCTGGAAGCCGGTGCTGCATGAGCTGGCATCCGGCACGATCGGCCAGAAGGGCAACCTGTTTGCGTTCAATGAACTCGCCAAACGCTTCGGTTTCTCCTTCATCCAGAGCACGATGGACACCATCGACACGGTCACCAAGACCCTAAATCTGGAAAATGGGCAGGTCCTGAATTACGATCTGCTTATTGTGGCGCTGGGTGCCTGCGCTAACGATTTCGGTACGCCGGGGGCAAAGGAAAACTGCCTTTTCCTCAATACTCTGGCCGATGCCAACACCATTCACAGCCGCTTCCGCTCTCTCATCGAGCGGGCACAGCTGACCAACAAGCCCGTCAATATGAGCATCGTGGGCGGTGGTGCAACGGGTGTGCAGCTGGCCGCTGAGCTCTGTCAGGCCATCGACAATACGCCCGGCCTTGGCCCGAGCGCCCGCAGCAAGCTGCTGAAACCGACATTGATCGAAGCGCAGGACCGCCTCCTGCCGCCTTTCCCGGAACAGGTTTCTGCAGAAGCCAAAGCCGAGCTGGAGAAACTTGGTTTCGATGTCATCACAAATGGCATGGTTAGCGAAGTTGGTTGCGGCTATATTGCCCTCAAGGACGGCCGCCGCATTGATTCCGACTTCCCCATCTGGGCTGCCGGTGTGAAGGCCTGCGCTGCAACATCTCTCCTCAAGGACCTTGAGTTGAGCCGCAGCGGGCAGATCATGGTTAATGAAACGCTCCAGACTACCAAAGACCCCTCCATCTACGCCATCGGTGACTGTGCCCGTATGGAAGTTAACCCAACAGCCCCCACAGCACAGGCTGCCCGGCAGGAAGGCCGCTATGTGGGCCGTGTTGCCATTCCCCGCCAGCTCTCAGGCAAGTCTCCCGTGCCATTCGTCTATACCGACCGTGGCTCTGTCGTGGCTCTGGGTGACTATAATGCATGGGGCATGTGGCCTTCCAAAAAAGGCTTTGGTGGCCATGGGCTGAGTGCTCAGCTGGCCCGCTTCATTCATGAAGGGCTTTTCCGCCAGCATCAGATGGGCCTGAGCGGTATCTTCCGCACAGTCTGCGCCGCCCTTGCCGCACGGTTCCGCCCCAATAACCCGGACCTGAACGGCAAACAGGAACAGAACGAAAAGAAATAAGACGTTTTCCCGTCATTCTTACGAAAAAGCCCCCTTATACCCACTGGTAAAAGGGGGCTTTTTCATGGAGGCTGCATGGATCGCAAGACAGAAACCAGCAGACCCCCTATACTGTGCAGAAATGCCATCATGATCCGTATGGTTGGGCAGCATGACAGCCGTTCCACCTGCATTACGGCCACTGGGAGTTTCCCGCCATGACATCATCCTGCACAGACTCCACCGCTGCGGCGTCCATCACGACAGAAGAACAGATCTGGGAAAACGGTTTTGCCTTTCTCCCAGCACGAGACGCCAGAACATGGCTGGAGCCCTATGGCCTGAAAGACTGGCAGACATTCGCCGATAGCTGGAATGATCTGGGCATGGACCTCTATATGGCAGATGGAGGGCGCTACCGCCGCCGCCGCTACGGGACCTTCTCCATCACCGGCGACAGCCTGATTCGTAAAGAGCACCAGCCCCATTATCAGAGCCGGGATTACAATCTGCTCAATGGAGGTGTGGAACGCTGGTTCAGCCCCATTACCGATGAGATGGGGCAACACCCTGCCCTTACGGCCATTCTGCAGGCCGCCTCCACCATGGCAGATCACCTCTCACCGGAACGCCCCCAGCCTGCCCCGTGGCATGTGGAAGTGCACCAGTTCCGCATTGAGGCCGCAACCGATGCAGATGCCCTCCCCACACCGGAAGGCATGCATCGTGATGGCGTGGACTGGGTGTTCGTCTTCATGGTCAACCGCTCCAACATACGCGAGGGTGTCACCAGCATCCATGCGCTGGACCAGCAGACCGTGTTAGGCTCCTTCACCCTGACGGACCCGCTGGATACGGCCATCGTGGACGATCACCGTGTCTATCATGGTGTAACTGCCGTGGAGCCGGAAGACCCTACCCTTCCAGCTTATCGAGACGTTCTTGTCGTCACGTTGCGCTATGAATGATGACCCGTACCCCCCTGCCAGCATGGCGGGCTTTTCACATCTTCTTCCAGCTCTTGATAGAGGATACGCCATGATTCTGTCACATCATCGCTTCACCAGACATCTGCTCCGTTCCGCCATCATCATGACCATGTCTGGCATGGCCCTGACCATCGCCCCCGCTGGGGCGGCCTCCCAGAGACATGCTGCCCATCACCACCGTGGTGGCCAGCAAGCCGGTACGATTCCTGTAGAGCTGAAGTCCCAACCCGGTACGGAGCTGGACAAACAGGCCCGCAAACTGAATGCCGACCTGCTGGAAGATGCAACACGTCATCATGAACAGCCCATCGTGCTGACAGGCACAGCCCAGCTTGCCCCCAAACAAAAGGACATGATCCTGTTCGTCCAGCTTCAGTCCTACCGTCTGTGCGGATCAGCTGGCTGCACGACCTCCATTTATCGCAAGAATGGCGATAAATGGGACACACTGCTGGATAGCGTGAACGGCACCATCCGCATCGCCCGTCAGCGCCGTAATGGCATGGCTGACATCGTTGTTGATGGAAATGATCGCTGGGTCTTCGATGGCCAGAAATATCAGGACACGCTCAACAGCCCGTAAGCCTTTCCCCTTCCACCGCCTGCCTATCGGGCGGTGGAACACTCATATGTCATAAAACGAAAAATATTTTTTACAGTTTTTTATATAGGAATGGCCCTATCCTGATCTGACAGATACGTTCTATTAACAGATGTTCATTTAGTGCCCTCAATAATCATACGATCTTCTCCTACCTCATACTTATCATATAACATTATGCTTATATGTGCATGGGATTGATATTTCTATAAACTCCTTATACCCATGGCGAACCTTCAACTGAAACAGAGAAAGACCGGGGACAGACGCCACCCCCCACGAACCAGACGCCATGACTTCTTCTCCTGCTCTCCCCTCTACCGCTACGGATCGCCGTCCCCTCATCCTTGATGGTGGCATGGGGCGTGAGCTTCATCGTATGGGGGCACCCTTCCGCCAGCCGGAATGGTCCGCCCTCAGCCTGATGGAACGGCCTGATCTGGTCCAGCAAGCCCATGAGAACTTCCTCAAAACCGGGGCGCAAATCATCACGACCAACAGCTACGCCGTGGTGCCTTTCCATATTGGTGATGAGCGTTTTGCAAAAAAAGGCGAAGACCTCGCTCGCCTCTCCGGTGTTCTGGGGCGGCAGGCCATTGCAGCCCACGCACGGCCGGGGCAGACAGAACCCCTTCTGGCAGGTTCACTGCCACCAAGCTGCGGCTCCTACCGGCCCGACTTGTTCACATCAGAGAAGGCAGAAGCCATTCTGACCCCACTTATTCGTGGTCTCGCCCCATCCGTTGATCTCTGGCTGGCCGAAACGCAGAGTAGCATTGCCGAACTTCAGACAGCCCACAGGCTCGTCCGCCAGCATACGAGTGATACACGACCTTTCTGGGGCGCCTTCACGCTGGATGATGCCGACCCTGTTGCGCTCGTCCATCAAAAATCCCCGGTCCGCCTGCGTTCAGGCGATCTGCTGGAAGATGCCGTAAAAGCCGCTCTGGAGCTGAAACTGGATGCTCTGCTGTTCAACTGTAGCGACCCCCGCATCATGGCAGCGGCCCTTCATACAGCCCGGCAGACCATCACAACACACGAGGGAAATACGCCCCTGCGACTTGGTATCTACGCCAATGGCTTTGCCCATAATCACCATGATGGCGAAGGCGATGGTGCCAATGAGAGCATCACCCCGCTGGATGGCACACTGACCCCAGACCGCTACAGCGACTTCGCCCAACACTGGCATGAAGAAGGCGCAGACATCATCGGCGGGTGCTGCGGCATCGGGCCGGAACATATTGCTGCCCTCGCCGCCCGCTTCCCGTCCCACCACTAAACATATCCTGCCGTCTTCTTGCTGAACCCCCGGAGAAACCACATGCCCCGCCTGCATGGCCCCTATCGTCTGCCTGCCTCCCTGCTTTCCCTGTCCTGTCTGATAGGCTCATGCAGCGTTGGGCTCGGTATTGCCACCGCCCTGTCAGGCTCTATGTCCTCCGCCCGTGCCGCTACCGTAACGGACAAAAAAGCCGTTTCTCCCGCTTCTACTGTCAAAAAGACACAGCTTCGCAAAACAACCTCTACAATTCGGCACAAGCCTCATGACATCAGTGCCAAATCCATCGAGCATCTGACCGTCAAGCGGACCAACACGCCGCTGAAACGGGCCCGTGCCAGCACGTCGCCGGTTGATATCGTCACGGCCCAGCAGCTCCAGCGTACGGGACAGATCAATGTGGCGGATGCTCTGGCCCGCATCAATCCGTCCGTTACGATCAGCACGGCAGGCTATGATACAGCCGCCCTCACCTCCTCCATCCGCCTGCGAGGGCTGAATCCCAATCATACTCTGGTGCTCGTCAACGGCATCCGCCGCCACACCACAGCGAATATCAGCGCCGATAGCGGGCCAGAAGAAGGCTCCAGCCCGGTCGATCTGAACATGATTCCCCCGGAAGCCATCGATCATATCGAAATCCTGCGGGATGGGGCCGCCTCCCGCTACGGGGCGGACGGGCTGGCCGGTGTCATCAACATCGTGCTGAAGAAGGATGTCAAAAGTTCTGACATTGACGGACAGACAGGCGCAAACGCCTATAATGGCGATGGCTGGCAATATCAGTTCGGCTTCGATAAGGGGGCTGCCCTTGGGGAAGATGGCTATGTCAATCTGGCCGGGCAGATGTTCCATACGGATCATTTCATCCAGAAAGGCATAGATGACCGCACGGGCCGTTATGACGACCCGGCCCTCAGCCTTGCTGAACAGACACGTCAAACCCTCAGCCTCAATTTCGGCAAGCATTTCACCCAGTCACTGGAAGGCTATGGCTTTGTCACTTACGCCCATCGTCATGGTGAGGGCTTTCAGGATTACCGGACGCCCGATGTCTTCCCGCAATATTACCCCAACGGCTTTGCCCCCATCGAAGCCATGGAGGAACAGGATTATGCCGTCACTCTGGGGCTGAAAGGCCGCCTGCCTGCTGGATTTCATTGGGATGCCAATACGACCTATGGTGCCGATGATGACCATATGACGCTGAAGAACAGCGGCAACCCGGCCTATTATGCCGATTACGGCACATCCCCCACCAAAGCCCGGACAGAACGCTTCAAAAACGAACAGTGGAACAACACACTGAATATCAGCCGCAAATTCGCCTTTGCACAGGGTCGCTCTCTGGACCTCTCCTTCGGGGCACAGCACCGTCTGGAAAAATACACTATCGGGGCCGGTGAACCTGTTTCCTACTATAAGGGTGGCCTTCAGGGCTTCTCTGGCCTTATGCCAGAAAATGCCGGTTCATGGACCCGTAATGTCTGGGCAGGCTATATAGATGCCGATTTCCACCCACTCCGTCATCTTGATGTCGATTTCGGCGGGCGGTATGAGCATTATACCGATTCCGGCAATGCCCAGACAGGCAAGATTGCCGCCCGCTATGACTTCACAAAACGCTTTGCCGTGCGGGCTACCATCAGCAATGGCTACCGTGCCCCTACCCTGCTGGAGCAACATTACAGTGCGCTGAGCGTTCTGCCCAACGGGGCCTCGGCCAGCCTGCCCGTCAGCTCTGTGGCCGCCAGCTCCCTCGGTGCCCAGCGACTGAAAGCGGAACGCTCCACCAATGCCACTGGCGGCATCGTGATGGAGCCGGTCACGAACCTCCATGTCTCCGTGGATGTGTATCAGATCAACATCCGTAACCGTATTGCTCCGGGGGGCAGCTTTCAGGGCAGTGCGGCAGAAAACGCCATTGCCCTCATGGGGGCAACCCTGCCTCCCACCGGGCTGGACCCGGACAACGTGACGGCCACCTACTTCACCAACGGGGCCAGCACCCGCACGCAGGGTCTGGACATCATGGCTGATTATGACCTGAAACTGCATCGCTATGGCTCGCTGAATCTCAGCATGGCCCTCAATCTGAACCGCACCCGCATTCACCATCTCAACACTTATGCGGATGGGTCGCCTATCCTCAATACCCAGCAGATCGGTTATCTCACCACCGCATCACCCCGCAGCAAGATCGTCCTCAACGCCTACTGGAAGCTGAACCGCTGGAACGTGAACCTGCGCCAGACCCGCTATGGCGAGACAGTCAATAATGTGACCTATCAGGATCAGGCACCTGCTGCACTGCAATATTCACAGAGCCAGTTCCACCGCTTCGTGAACACGCCCGCATGGCTGACGGACCTTGAGGTCGGTTTTCAGGCAACGAAGCGCATTCATCTGGCTGTTGGCGGGAATAATCTTTTCAATGTCCGTCCCCGCCGGATGCCTGCCGCCAACTCCTATCTCGGCACACTGTTCTATGACAACAACTCCGCCGGTATCCCTATGACGGGCGGGTATTATTATGGGCGCATCAATATCAGCCTGTAACGGCATTTCTGGCACGGATCACGGCAAGGCAGACGACCAATGTTCTCAGCGATTGAACAGCACACCATCCACCCCATCCCCGCCTCGGACAGGCGGGGCCGCCCACGGGACCAGTTCACCATCTGGTTCAGCACCAACATGACACTGCTGACAGTCGTGACGGGGGCGCTGGGACCGTTGCAATGCCATATCTCCTTCACCATGACAGCCCTTGCCTTCCTGCTGGGTAGCCTGATCGGAGCCGTCTTCATGGCTCTCCATGCCGTGCAGGGGCCACGGCTGGGTGTCCCGCAGATGATCCAGAGCCGGGGGCAGTTCGGGGCCTGGGGGGCCATACCAGTCATCCTGATGGTCGTTATCATGTATGTCAGCTTTGTCGCCTCCAACTGCGTGGTGGGCGGCGATGCGCTGCGGAGTGTCGTGCCTGCACTGGGGGCACATCCGGCCATTCTCATCATGGCCGTTCTCAGCCTGTTGCCCTGCATCATTGGCTACAGAACGATTGAACTCTTTTCCTCAGCCGTATCCTTCATCACGACTGCCGTCATCCTGCTCTGCTTCTTTGTCGGGCTGGCAAGCCTGCCACATGGGCAGGCCTTTCTGGCGGATATGCACGGCTCTTTTGCCGGATTTCTACAGGCTTTCTCCATCGCCGTTCTCTGGCAGATCGCCACGGCCCCTTACGTCTCGGATTCCTCACGCTACCTACCGGATGAGAAGGCCAGCTATCCCCGCATTTTCCTTGCCTGCTATGGCGGCACGGTTGGCGGCACCTTTCTGGCCATGACGGCTGGGGCATTCCTCAGTGCTGCCACGGGATTATCCCCTGCCGTGGCTATCACGCATATGACAGGGCCGTGGGCTGGCCTCATCATTCTTGTTCTGGGGCTCTCCATCGCCTTTGCCAATGCCATGGACCTCTATTGCTGCACGCTGTCCCTCATCACGCTGCTGCATAGCTGCCGCACAAGCTGGCAGCCACGGGGCATCAGTCGGCTGGTCATCACCCTGCTCATCATCCTGACGGCCACGGCGATGGCGCTTTTCATGGCCAAGTCCTTCAATGCCGCCTATAGCGCCCTGCTGGACCTGCTCATGGCCGTCATGATCCCATGGACAGCCATCAACCTTGCGGACTTCTATCTCATCCGTAAGGGAGACTATCATGTGTCGTCCTTCTTCGAGCGGGATGGCGGCATTTATGGGCTTGTGAACGGCCCGGCCCTGTTCAGCTACGGGCTGGGGATTCTAGCCGAGTTTCCCTTCCTCAACCTGTCCTTCTATCACGGCCCGCTGCTGGAGCGGCTACATGGCGTGGACATCTCATGGCTCACGGCCCTGCTCGTCTCCACGCTCAGCTATCTGCTGCTGGCACGGCGCAAAAGCACATCTCCGGCCCTTTAGGGGCTGGGGACAGAAGCATCTCGATTTTTGGGAAGTTTCTGGAGCGGATGAGGGGAATCGAACCCCCGTATGCAGCTTGGGAAGCTGCCGTTCTACCATTGAACTACATCCGCTTTGTGGGGGTCCTTATACTGGCAGGCCGAAAGCCGTGCAATCCCCTTTTCATCATATTTTGAGAACGATGCCGCCGGTTCTCCTTGACGCTCCCTTTCACGGGGCGCATAGTCAGGGCCGTGGTGCTGCCGAGGGGTGGCCCGCCCTCGTGATTTGATAGGCCGGCTTGCGGCGAGGTAAAAGAACAAGCGCTAAAGAGGCCCTGTTTCTCCCCCGCAGAATCAGGACTTCATACGGCCTCCATCCTAATCGGGCAGGCTTGCCGAACAATCCTGCCTCTTTCAGCTGGAGGAACCCATGCCCTCTACCGATCCGTCCTTCCTCGCTTCCTGCCGCACCGACACGCGTCTGCTGCATGATGCCCGCAACCGTACCGAACATGGCGAAACATCGGACGCCATCTTCCCGACATCCGGCTTTGTCTATGACAGTGCGGAACAGGCAGAAGCCACGTTTGAAGGAACAGTCCAGCATCTTCAGTATTCCCGCTATGGCAACCCGACGGTTGATTCCCTTCAGGACCGTCTTGCCCTGCTGGAAGGCGCTGAAGCCTGCCAGACGACATCCACCGGCATGGGGGCTGTCTCCTGCGCCCTGCTGGCCCAACTGAAGGCTGGTGACCGCATTGTCGCTTCCAGTGCCCTGTTCGGCTCCACACACTGGCTGCTGGACTCGCTGCTGCCCAGCTACGGGATCGAGACCGTCATGCTGGATGGTACGGACCTCAAGGCATGGGAAGATGCCCTCTCCAAGCCCACGCAGGCCGTGCTGATTGAAACGCCCTCCAACCCGATGCTGGACGTTCTGGATATCCGCCATATTGCCGATCTCGCCCATAAGGCAGGGGCTGTCTTCATGGTGGATAATGTCTTCGCCACGCCTGTCGGCCAGAAGCCGCTGGAACTTGGGGCGGATGTCGTCATCTACTCCTGTACCAAGCATATTGATGGTCAGGGCCGTGTGATGGGCGGGGCCATTCTGGGCAGCAAGCAGTGGATTACCGAAACACTCCAACCCTTCGTCCGCAATACAGGCAACACGCTCTCCCCCTTCAATGCATGGGTGCTCTCCAAGGGACTGGAGACGCTGCGCCTGCGTGTAGACGCTATGGCCCGCAACGCTGCCCGTGTCGCTGATGTGCTAAGCGAACTCCCCGGTGTTACAGCCGTCCGCTATCCGGGGCGCAAGGATCATCCCCATGCTGAGCTCGCCCGGAAACAGATGAGCAATGGCGGCACGCTGGTGGCCTTCAGTGTGGCCAATGGCAAGAAGGGGGCCTTTGCCTGCCTCAATGCCCTCCGACTCATTGCCATTTCCAACAATCTGGGAGATGCCCGCAGCCTCGCCACTCACCCCGCTACCACCACCCACCGCAAACTGACGCAGGAACAGCGTGATGCTCTGGGGATTACGGATGGATCCATCCGGTTCTCAGTCGGGCTGGAAGATGCGGACGACCTGATTGAAGACCTCCGCCGTGGTGCCGAGGCAGCCCTGAAGGCCGGTCAATAATCTCCGTGGCCATGCAGCCCTCACGCCTCCCCCAGCGGGACGTGACGGGCTGCGCCACGACAGGCCGGACAGATCACAGATTTCCTGAATACCAGTAAGAGAAAAATCCCCCGGCTCTGACGGAATGACCTGACAAATCTCCATAATGATTCTAGTAAGAGCCCATGTCTGATAATTCCCCCCCTTCAGAAGACCCGATGGCCGAGACGGCAACGCTGGAGATGGAGCCCATCACGGCCCTGCCCGCTTTCACGGCCCATACTGGTCAGGTGACCGTCAATGTCCGTCCTTTCTGGGTGGATGAGCATTCTGACCCCGAAGAACATCGCTATGTCTGGCTCTATCATGTACTGATCGAGAATAAGGGCCAGGAAAGCATCCAGCTTCTGTCCCGCAGCTGGACCATCACGGATGAACGTGGCGGGCAGGAAAAGGTTCATGGTGAAGGCGTGGTGGGTGAACAGCCCGTCATTGCGCCAGAAAGCAGCTACCAATATACATCCGGTGCCGAACTTACGACCCCCAGCGGCTTCATGGAGGGCATCTATCACATGATCGCCCCTGCCAGCGGCTACCGTTTTGATGTCACCGTGCCCGTTTTCAGTCTGGACAGCCCCCACCATATGGGCATGACCCACTGACACCCTCTGAAGAAGGACCCACTATTTTGAACGCCCCTCACGCCCATCCGAAACGCAGACGCATTGCCGCCCTTCTTCTGGCGGCAGGGCGTGGGCGGCGTTTCTCTGCCGGTGCCACGCAGGAGCAGGCCAGCATAAGCAAGCAGTTCCATCTTCTGGCGGGGCAGCCCGTTATCCGGCACGCTGCCATGGCCCTGCTGCCGCATGTGGATGTTCTCCAGCCTGTCGGAAGCGACCCGCTCCTGCCCGAAGCTCTGGCAGGGCTGGATGTCCTCCCCCCCGTAGAAGGTGGGGCCGAGCGGCATGACAGCGTGCGGGCTGGTCTGGAAGCACTGGCGAAACTGCCTGAACCGCCAGATGTCGTCCTTGTGCATGATGGTGCCCGCCCCTGCGTGCCTGCTGCCGTCATCACCCGTACCCTGGAGGCTCTGGAGAATTTTGAAGGCGTCATCCCGGCCCTGCCTGTCAGCGATACGCTGAAAAAAGTGGAAGATGGTGTCATCACCGGGACCGTCTCACGGGAAGGCCTCTGGCGTGCCCAGACACCGCAAGGCTTCTCCTTCCCCCTGCTGCGGGACCTGCATGATCGCCACCGCACCGCCCTGACTGATGATGCAGGCCTGCTGGAGGCAGAAGGCCACAAAGTGGCTATCGTCATGGGTTCGGAAGACAATATCAAACTGACCGTTACGGAGGATATGATGCGGCTTGAACGTGTAATTGAGGACCAGCAGAAACAGGCCCCTGTCCTTCTGCCCCGTGTCGGTCTGGGCTATGATGTTCACGCCTTTGCAGAAGGGCGCAAGCTCATCCTCTGCGGCATCGAAATCCCGCATGAAAAGGGTCTGGCCGGTCATTCCGATGCAGATGTAGGCATTCACACGCTCTGCGATGCCATTTATGGCGCCCTGAATGAGGGTGATATTGGCCGCCACTTCCCCCCCACTGATGAGAAATGGCGTGACATGGATTCCGCCCGCTTCCTCATCCATGCCGGGGAGCTTATTCGCTCCAAGGGCGGGATGCTGGTCAATGCCGACCTGACCATCATCTGCGAACGCCCGAAGATCGGCCCTCATGCCAAGGCCATGTGTGCCCGCCTTGCCGAACTGCTGAAGGTCAACCCCAGCCGCATTTCCGTCAAGGCCACGACCTCCGAGCGTCTGGGTTTCACAGGCCGGGAAGAAGGCATCGCTGCTACTGCTGCCGTCAGCATCATGGTGCCTGATAACGGAGAGTAAAACACTCTCTCCCGACAGACCCTCATAAAAAAGCCCCTCCGGTGTCTTCAACCAGAGGGGCTTTTTTGTATCAGCTATTCAGCGTCCTGCCCTGCGCCAGATGGAGAAAACGGAGTGCATCGGCAATATCCGTGTTCCGTTTCTCAAGCAGCGTGGCCAGTTCCTTGTCATGGCCCCATTTTTCAAGCTGGCGGTATTCATCCGCATGGGCCAGATGCACGGCCTCATCAAAACTGATGACAGCATGCACCAGAGCCAGCGGCAGAAGCAGGCTCCCCGTAATCGGCACCATGACACCCAATGCCCCCAGAATGACCGGCTCCAGCCCTGAAAGATACTGCTTCAGGGCCTCACTGTAGGCTGCTGGCTGCTCCAGAGGCATGAGGCCATCCGTCACGACAGGATGCAGCCCCTGTTCTGCGGCCCATGCCCGGATACGGGAGACCACATCTTCATCCTGTGCGTCACTCTGATAACAGAGATTATCATCAATGCCGTAAGCATGAAGAACGTCTTCCATGGCGGCACGGTCTGGCAGGATGCGTTCGATATAACTCCCCGTAATGCGGGTCAGGACCAGATCATCCGGAGTGAACTGGGCGCCTTCGGCAATCTGCTGCCACTCATCCGCAAGGGCCTGCGCCAGAACAGGCGATGACACAGCCAAAAGCCCCCCGGCAGGGAGCTTCACAGGGCGGCCATCCAGCAGAGGTCCCTGCTGCCCGCTTTCCCCTACCGGCCCAACTGTTACCTGCTTCCAGAAACGCTTACGGAACTGTGCCATGACGCTGTTCTTCCCCTCTATCAGTTTCCACCAAGGCCAAGGGCACGAAGGATTCCGCCTGCCCCACCAGAATGACCTTCATCCCGTGCAGGCAGAGCCAATCCCTTCTGGCCACCACGGGCCTGCTGGACAGCGTAGGCACAGGCATCACTGCCAAAACTGGCTGTATCAAGAGCAGGCTGGTCCTTGTCCTGCGTACCGACATGGAAAGCTCCATTCTGCCCGGAGAGCACCAGCGGCGTGGAAAAATCGGCCCCCACAAGGGAGACATGCGGCATGAGCTGAAGCGTGTAGCTCATATCATCCAGCTTCATCGTACCCTGACCGATAACAGAGAAATGCTTCACCTCCAGCGCCATATCATTGAAATGCGCCTGACCGTGATCGAACTTCACCGTGCCCGCAAAGCAGCGCAGCCCCATCGTGCCAGACCCCATCTTGAGCAGGCTGGCCGCAGGCCCTGCCAGCGGCGCCAGAACCTCCCTATGCACACGCCCATCCACAAGGGAGAGACCCATCTGGCCATCCAGCGCCTGCCACAGAGCATCCTGCTGAGCCCCTTCTGTACCGAGAGCGCCATTGAGCTGCACAGGGCCTTCAAATGTCACAGGCTGGTTCAGAGCCATCTGCACCCAGCCTGCAGGCAGAATGAGCGGACTGGCCTTCATCCCCATACGGACTGGATCACTTGAACCATCCAGCACGACCTCGCCAGACAGAGGCACATCCTGCACATTTCCCCCCAGAACGGACAGGCTCAGCCGCCCCTCCAGCCCCAGAAGATGAAGATGCAGCCCCTGATAAGCAACGCCTGCCACATGGAGCTGATCTGCCGTCACATCCACGTCAAATGCACTGGTGGCCACAGCGCCGAACCACTGCACAGGCAGGGATTTCTGAACAGACGCATCAGGCACAGACGGTGCCATATGCTCATCCGTTGCAGCCCCATGAGCCCCCGCATACTGGCTGCCCATATAACGATCTGTCGCTGAACGATCCTCTTTCTGCCCATTACTGGCAGGAGAGGCCTGTTTTTCCTCCGGATGCGCTCCTTCAGCCGCCAGCTCCATGACCGGCGCATAAGTGAAATGGTCCCCATCCATATGAGTCAGATGCAGTTTGCCGCTCATGCCAGAACCCAACGGAGCGGGGAAATCAGCCGTCAATGTGCCCCCAAACTCCCGGCTATCGAACGCCATATCCTGCACCGTAACGGACACAGGCCCGTCCGTTCCCGGTGCGTTCATGACGAGCTGGCCCTTCACATGGCCATCATGCACCAGAAGACCAGAGATGCCTTTCATGTCCGGCAACTGCAACAGGCTGGCCTGACCGGAGAACGTAAGGGTGCTGCTCTGCCGCCCTACATTGCCTTGTAGAGCAAAAGACACATGCTCCTGTGCCACGTCATTCTTGCCTGCATCATTACGATTGAACAGGCTGTTCAATGTCCGGTCCTGCCCCTGCACGTCCAGATTCAGACCGACAGATGAAGGGTCCCGACCAAAGGCCGCCATTCTGGCCTGCTGGAGGCTTGCCAGCTCACCATGAAAGAGCCACGCATAACGCCCCCATGCGGCCTGCCCCTGAAGAACAAGCGGCGCCTGTGCGCTGTCAGCATCAATCTGAATATCACTCAGCTGAAGGGGAGCTGCTACATGCCATGCACCTGCTGGCAGGTCCACACTCCCCAGATGAGCATGAATCTGATCCGGCACCAGCCGTCCCGGAAGATGCAGCAGAGAATCCGTCAGAGCCATATCCGCTCCGTTGCTGGATGCTGCCGGAAGCGTGGCATCATCACTATGGAAACGGACCGTTCCTTCAATCTGCCCCAGATCAGCCGGAACAGCGTGCGGGAAAAGATGCCTCATCCCCCTCAGGGAGGCCCAGCGCCCGGAGAGGGTAAAATTCACGCCCTTCAGACGATGTGCGTCCCGCATGAGGCCGTCCAGCGTTACACGATCCTGATGATCGCCCGCTCCCAGCGTCATGCCCAGACTGAAGGCCCACGGGTCCTTCTGTTCTGCTCTGGCAGAAAAGAGCTGACTGAGCGGTCCAACCCGCCCCCGCAAGGTGAATGGTGTATGCTCATGAGTGCCCTGTAGATCAACCCACGGGCTGGCGCTCCGCATCCCTGCCAGTTCCAGACTCTTGATATGAAGATGTCCACCAGCCGGAACGTGACCATCTGACAGATCATCCTGCCATGAAAGTTCTGCATCTGTCAGATGCAACCCGCCGAAGCTGACCTTCCAGCGAGGGCTGACTGTTCCATCCGCAGCGGGAGACGTTGCTGTGTCCTCCTGCGAGAACACGGGCAGCCATGTGGAGCATTGTTTCTCGCTGGCCCGATGCAGCATGATGCCTGCCCCCTTCACCGTGAACTCCTGAAAAGAAATTTCCCGGTTCAGGACAGCCAGAAGGGACATATCAGCATGAACAGACCGTGCCGCCACGAAAGGCGTGCAGCCCGGACGGGTCAACACAACATTGGTAGCCTGAAAGGACGGCCATGGCAGAAGCTGGAAAGAGGTCTCCCCCATCTTCAGCTCCAGCCCTGTCTGACGCTGGAAGGCCACCATGATACGCTGCCGCAGATGGTCCTGATCTATCAGGAATTGTGGAGCAAGGCTGATGCCTGTCAGCACCACCACCAGTCCGATCAGGATTACTGCCAGCTTTTTCATCTGCCTGTTGTCCTTGTTCTCTCGTCAGCGGCTGGCCTCTCTGCAAGGCCAGCCATTCACGGTCAGTCTGTTATCGTGTCCGGCGTGGTGCCGGCGTGTCACCTGCGATGAAACCCAACATCTGAAAGGTCTCACGCATATGGGGCGGCAAAGGGGCTGCTACCTGCAACCGTCCCCCTGCGGGATGTGGGAAGTCCAACATCCGGGCATGAAGATGCAGCCTGTCCGGGAAGCCCTCCACATGGGCCGTTTCCCCCCCATAACGGGGATCACCCAGAATAGGCGTCCCCAGACTTTCCGTATGAACACGCAGCTGATGGGTTCGTCCTGTCCATGGTGACAAGGCCAGCCAGCTGAAACGCTTGCCCGTGGCATCCAACGTCTCATAGGAGCTCTTGGCGCTCATTGCATCCTCCTCCCCACGGGAGACCGGCACGATGAGTGAGGCACCACCAGCCCCCACCTTGGCCAAAGGCTGGTCAATCACCCCTTCAGCCGGGTTGGGACGCCCGACAACCACGGCCCAGTAGGTTTTACCAACATCACGCCCCCGGAAAGCCGCCGCCAGCTTGGCGGCTACGCCGGGTGTACGGGCCAGAAGCAGAATTCCGGATGTATCACGATCGATACGATGCACGAGACGGGGCTTGTCGCCCCCTTCTGGCCGCAGACCTTCCAGCATCATATCCACATGCACGGTAATACCGGGGCCGCCCTGCGTTGCCAGCCCGGACGGCTTGTTCAGCACGATGAGATGATCGTCTTCATAGATAATCATGTCCCGCAACTGCTGGACCAGCTCCGGATTAGGCGGAGGTGGCGGGGCGGGGCGGCTCTGGTCCGGCAAAGGCGGGATACGGATGCTCTGGCCGGGACAGAGCCGCTTGTTAGGCTGCACACGGCTCCCATCAACCCGCACCTGCCCCTTGCGGCACAGCTTCTGAAGTCCCCCCTGTGTCAGGTTGGGGTAATGACGGCGAAACCAGCGATCAAGGCGCAGATCGGCCTCATCCTCGCTGACGATACGATTCTCAACACTCATGACTGGCGAGATGCCCGTTTCTGCGCCAACATGTCCAGACGTTTCCTGATTCTTTCTTCAAAACCACGATCGACTGGCCTGTAAAGCGTCACTCTTTTCATACCATCCGGGAAGTAATTCTGGCCGGAAACACCATCTTCACAATCATGGTCATATTCATAACCCTTCTTGTAACCCAGCTCTTTCATCAGGGCTGTCGGTGCATTGCGGATATGGGCAGGAGGCATGAGGCTGCCTGTCTGCTTCGCCAAGGCTCTAGCCTCATTATACGCCTTGTAAACGGCGTTGGACTTGGAGGCGACCGCCAGATGGACCACAACCTGCGCCAGTGCCACCTCTCCTTCCGGTGAGCCAAGCCGTTCATAAGCGGCCGCCCCGGCCTGTGCCAGAGGCAGGGAGGTCGGGTCAGCCTCACCAATATCCTCACTAGCAAACCGGACGAGACGGCGGGCGATATAGCGGGGGTCTTCTCCCCCTTCCAGCATCCGGGCAAACCAGTAGAGCCCCGCATCCGGGTCACTCCCCCGCAGGGATTTATGCAGGGCGGAAATCAGGTTGTAATGCTCGTCCCGATCCCTATCGTACAGGACAGGCCGCCGGGACAGGGAACGAGCCAGCTCTGCCGGTCCCAACGGGCGGGTATCCGCCTTTGTCAGGGACAGGAGCTGCTCGACCATGTTCAGAAGATACCGCCCATCCCCGTCCGCCATAGCCCGCAGGGAGGCACGCCCCTCAGGGGTCAGGGGCAGTGTACGGCCCGTCTCACCTTCAGCACGGAGAAGCAGCTTCTCCAGAGCCTCATCATCCAGCCGGTGCAGGACCAGCACCTGACAGCGGGACAACAGAGCGGAGTTCAGAGCAAAAGACGGATTTTCAGTTGTGGCGCCAACCAGCACGACCGTTCCCCGTTCCACATAGGGAAGGAACCCATCCTGCTGGGCCCGGTTGAAACGGTGAATCTCATCAACAAACAGGAGCGTGCCCTTGCCTGTTGCTTCAGCCTTGCGGCGCGCTTCCTCAAACGCCTTTTTCAGATCCGCCACACCAGAGAACACAGCGGAAATTTTAGCATAGAACAATCCCGCCCGGGCAGCGAGAAGCTGAGCAATAGTCGTCTTGCCACAACCCGGCCCGCCCCAGAGAATCAGGCTTGAAAGATGACCGCTCTCCAGCATACGGGTCAGCGTCCCTTCTGACCCCAGTAGATGAGCCTGCCCCTGCACATCATCCAATGACTGCGGGCGTAGCCGGTCCGCCAGTGGCTGGGTCCCGGCCCGGTGACGGGATGCTGAATGCGCTGATGACGCTGCCGGAAAACGCTCTGATGCTCCCCTTTCGTCCTGCCGGGAAGGTCTGTCAGGCGCAGGGCTACCAAAGAGGTCTGGCACCATATCCGACATCATCATCTCTCCTGCCTCCCCCTCTTATGGCCTCTCACTCAAACAGGCGCCGCAGCACACTGGGCACAAAGGCCGAGAAGGGGTTAACATGCATCTCCGGTTTGGCCAAAGGGCCTTCCAGCGTATAGGTCATCGCCATAATGCCCCGCCCCTTTTTAGCGCCGAAGAAGCTGCCCGCCGCCTGATTCACCCCAAAGAATGGCGAGAGCGTCCCTTTCATCTGCATCATGGACTGATCGAGGTCTATTTGCCCCGTCATCGTCCCACCGAAAATGGCATTGCTCGCTCTGGCATCATCCAGATTCAGCCGTGCTCCCGCCACACCGAATGAGGCTCTAAGCCGCACATCCTCAAAGCGTTTGCGGGATATCTGCCCCCAATGCATCGGTGCCGCCAGAGTAGCAATAACAAGAGGCGCCGGTGGATTTTCCAACGTCATATGGTCCACCCGCAGCGTCCCGACAAAAGGCGGCACACCAAGACCCAACCCCATGCTGTGCTCAGCATCGGACACAGCAGCCCCTACCGGCTTGCACTGTCCCTGAAGGTCGAACGCACCACCAGAAAGCTGGTCATACACCCCGGTTGACGCCAGAAGCCCACCGAAATCGGCAATGGCCAGCTTCACATCCAGCGTTCCTATCTGACCGGCAGCGGGCAGGATATCAAAACTGATGGAAGGCTGCGCCACATGCAAAGAGGCTTCCTGAAGGCGCTGCGCCGCCCAGCGCAGCCCGATCTTCATATGACTGGCATTCTGCTCATTTCCATAGATCACCCTGTCCGCACGAACGCCGATGCTCCAGATACCTTCTGGCAGAAAGAGCTTCTCCATATGCGTAGCGATGTGAATGTCTTCCGCAGAATGCGACTCTTTACCCTTTTTCTTCGAGCTCGTCTTACTTTTAGCGGCAGCAACTTCATCAGCCGTGGGGGGTGATGCTGGGGCTGCTTTCTTCCCGCCAAGCCATGGCGTGATGTCCAATGTACGGGCCTGAACATCAATCTGATAGCGCCCGTCAACACTGGTACCCTTCACGGGCCAGTCCAGTATGGCGCTACCTGTCGTGCGCCCCACCTGAAAATGGGTCAGACTGATCCCACCGAGCTGGTCATGCCGCATACGCCCAGAAGCCTCAAGAGACAGCTGCGGCCCATAGGCACGCACATCTTCCAGACGGTTCAGCCGTCCATCCTGCCACATGACACTACCACGGAGCCCCGCCGGAACCCCGACAGGCTTCTGCCAGAAACGTGCCCGAACCCCTAACCCTTCGAGATTGGCTTCCACTTCCGCCTTGCCATTCCTGTGGCCAGAGCCCTCGCCGTACTGGCTGTAAACAATGTGCCCCTGCCCTTTGCCCTGCAAGACAGAGTCCTGCGCCAGCATAGAAGGGACACCGAGGCTACGCAGTTCTGAAGCCCCCAGCGGAGCTGTCAGATCAGCCTTCAGCAAAAGGCGCCCCGGCATGTTGGTCTGAAAACTGTCAAACAGGCTGCCCTTCACCGCAACACCGCGGAATGATGCACCACCCTTCACCGTCAGACCTGTATCCGTCACGGAAAGGTGCCCTGAACCCTCCTGAATGCGCCCTAATGACGGCATGGTCATCCATACATTGCGAAAGTCGAACTCCGCCCCGAATGACATTTCATCCATACGGATATGACTTCTGAGCGGCAGCTTCAGGGTCAACAGCCCTTTCATATCACCACCGGTTTCGGAAGGATTGACGGGATGGCGGGACAGAAGATTGAGCCTCGGGCTGGAAAGGACCGTTACGAATGCAGGGAGCGGACCTTCCATATTCAGCGAGAAATCCCCCATCTGTTCCCGCTCGAGAAGGCCACTCAGAATGATACGCCCTGTCGGGATAAGAACCTTATCCCCTCGCCCATCATCAAGATGCCCATGCTGAAGTTCGATCAGAAGGCGGCCATCATCCATGAAATGGGCATGGGCATACTCGCCCGTAACCTGCGGAAGCCCTTCCATCCATGTTACATTCAGGCCATGGCCGATCAGGTCGCCACCCAGCTTCTTTACGTCCAGCCCGCCCCATCCGGTATGGCTGGCAAAATAAAGCTGAAGATTCAGATTCTCACCCCGACCCGCCGTCATATTGGTCGTCATCCAGCGGCGGGCACCACGGGCTGTCCCATCCGGCCAGACACTGGCCAGCGTGGCGAAATCAAACGCTGCCACATTACCATCAATGGTCAGGTCAATATCTTTGGGGCTGCTCAGATGATCCATCCGACCATGAGCATCAATGATGAACGGCACTGTATTATTGAGGGAATCCAGCGCACTGATATCTGAATGCAAGGTCATGGCCAGCGGTTCAGCCTGACCAGCCTGTGCAGGCCCCAGCCGGAAGGACGAACGGGCTGTTGTCAGACGGAACGGTATCTTACCGGGCCGGTCGATTTCACCTTCCCCGGCTTCCAGCACACCTTCCAGATGATCGAACTGCCCCAGCACATCACGCCCATTCAACTGTCCCTCAACATGCAGCGCCAGCGGCAGGTTGGGTACATCAAACCCCTTCCGCTGCGCTGGAGACAAAGGCAGCCATGAAGCGAGAACAGGCAGGCGCATTGATGAAAGATTTAACTGCCAATGTGTTGTGTCCTGCCCATCAGGGGCAATGTTACCTGTCAGGCTGACAGTGGATACATCCGGCCCACTCCCCAACCCCGGCGCCTGAATGGACGCCGTCATATGACCCTGCCAGCCAGACAGCCGAGAATAATCCGCTTTCAGCTCCGAAAGAGACACGACCATCATAGAATCAGGCTGGACCTCATCCCGGACCGTCAATGTTATGTCATGCAGATCAAGATGATAGGGCATGACAGAAGCCAGAGGTGGCGCACCAGCCGAGCCGTGATGCCTCTTTCTGTGATGCGTATTCCCCAGCTGGAAATTCCCCTCAGCACCCCGGAACGCCGTCAGATTCAGCCCCTGCACATCCAGAGACCTGATGCCTACCTGACCATGAAACAAACTCGCCAGCTTGAAGACAACACCGACATGATCCAGCGTCTGTATCGGCAAGTCGGCTTCGACCAGCCCGTCTTCTTCCCCCGTTGCCCCAGCCCTGTAGCGGACCTTATCCAGACTCAACAGAAGCTTTGAGGAATGTCCCTGCTGTCTAGGCTGCCATGAGAGCGCCATACGCTCCCAGCTCAGCGTACCACCTCCCAGATGAGTCAAGGCTCCACCCCAACGGTGGGACAACCCCGTCACATCCAGCGGCCCCTGTGCCAGACGGCCCAGAAGAAGCGTCACGGCCAGAAGAAGCCCGACCAGCGGCACGAGAAGACCAAAAGCCACGCGGCGCAGAATTGTCTGCCATGTCATGAGAGGGCAACCCGGAAAAGAGACATGTCAAAGAATGCCTTCGTAAAAGGATACCGGGCACCAGACACATGACAGCGACAGGCCGGTAAACATGAAAAGCCCGGCAACCCTCACCAGATTACCGGACCGATACCAAAACAGCGAGTCAAACCTGACGTCAGAGCTGCGCCAGAACCTCCTGAACCCACGCCACATGCTGGGCGGGGCGAACTTTACGCTTACAGGCGGCGATGCGTCCTTCCGCATCAATCAGGAAAGAGCTGCGCTCAATGCCCATAAACTCCTTCCCATACAGCTTCTTCTTCACCCACACACCGTAGGCTTCCGCAAGGCTGTGCTCTTTGTCTGACAGCAGGGTGAAGTTCAGGGACTGTTTCGTGATGAACTTTTCCAGTGCCGTCACACCATCCGGGCTGACACCCAGCACCCGCAGCCCCTTGCCACCGGGGACATTCAGTTCAGAGAGATGATCCCGCAGATCACAGGCCTGCGTTGTACAACCCGGTGTGGAAGCCCGTGGGTAGAAATAAAGCAGATAAGGAGCCCCTTTCAGCGCCTCGCTGCTCACAGTCTCCTCGCCCTGCGGCCCGACACCTTCCAGCGTGAAGACCGGGGCTGGCAGGCCAACAGCCAGAGCCGTATCATCTTTTTTTACAGACATAACCTTCTCCGTCATGTTCTTACTGCCCTGCACCGTCTGGCTGATCGCTGTGGGTCACGCTACCATCCCCCACGGAATCATCCGGGCTATGAGGCTGATCTGGCGTGGCGGCATCGGCCCCATTGGGGCGGCTGAGACCACGGCCGCTCCCATCCAGTGCCGCACCCGGAACAGGCTGGGCCTGCGGTGGCTGAGTTGGCAGTTTCACCTTGGCAAGAGGATTGAACTTCTGAAATCCTGCCGGTGGCTGAAAACGGTCTGCCGGTATGTCCTCATATGTTACGGAAACAGCCCGGAGATGCCCGACAAGGCCATCCGCATCGACCCCATCTTCCGCCAGAATCACACCATCATCCGTTACGCAGGCCGTTGCCTTGCCACGGGGGCTTTCAATAGCCCATTCACGACAGGGCACATTGGCAATCTGCTTCATATCGCCAGCGTGATAGACCATCCCCAAACCGAGGAAGAAAGGGTTATGCAGCCCATGCATGGGGCGAAGCTGTACATAACGCCGCTCCTTCATGCTGATGAGCGTCATGATCTGATCAGGACGATCCAGAATAGTGGCACTCTGCCCATCATCAGGGTCAATCCGCAGACGATCACCCGATGCAGCAAAAGACACCGTCACCTGATGTTCCGGCCCAGCCTCATTCCCCTTACCCGGCAGAACTTCCGTCTGAAAACGGTACGTCACCACGGCATCCCGTGTCGGCGAGAGTGGAGGATGTTCTCCCACCGGGGCAGCACTGGCAACACCACAGGCCAGCATCACAGCGGCCCCACATGCAGCCACCACGGAGGACCCCATCCCCCGGCCTGCATCATCCTGCCGTTGCGAAACTCTCCTGATACGCCACTGCATGAATGCTCTCCCCCTGTGTCAGAACCCGGATTCATCTGCCAGCACCCGACAGCGCCAGCCTGAAAGTAGGTCTGAGCATATCAGACCATGATGGCAGGGCCAGAGAGAAAATATTACGTCATGGTTTCTGCTGCGTGGCCGGACGCTCTGCCAGCTTTTCCAGCTCCGGCCGCAGGGCCTCAAGACTCACATCTCCCGGCCAGCGGGCATCCCCCTGCATGGCAGCATCCAGCATCCCCTTATACGCAGCAAAGGGCACACCTATCCCGCCCAAACTGGCAAGATGAGGTGTCACATACTGTGTATCCAACAGGCTGTACCCGCCCTGCCGCAAAGCTGCCATCAGATGCACCAACGCAATCTTGGACGCATCCCGCACACGGGACACCATACTTTCCCCAAAGAAGGCTCCCCGGAGGGAAACGCCATACAGCCCCCCAACAAGGGCGCCGCTTTCCCTATCTCTCACCTCCACAGAATGAGCATGACCCTGCCGGTGCAATTCCCCATAAAGCTGTCGGATGCGCCCGCTGATCCATGTCTCCGTACGGGATGGTGTCATCTGAGCACAGGCCTGCATCATGCCATCAAAGTCTTCATCACTGCATAGGCGGTACTGCCCTGCCATGACGGTACGCATGAGCCGTCTGGGCAGGGCGGGCCTTTCCAGCGGGATGATGCCGCGCTCCTGCGGGCAGAACCATTCCAGTTCATCACTATGCTCATCAGGGGCCATAGGGAACAGTCCTTCCCCATAGGCACGCAGAAGCAGCTCAGATGTGATAAGCTCCATGAATCAGCCCTTTCATGCAGAGACGCCGAATCATGTCCAGCTCCTCCCCGTCACGTCCTTCATCTCAGACCTACGTCTATACGATCGCTCTGGCTCTGTCCTTTCTCCTACAGCTTATCTGGCCTGCAATAAGCCCACTCATGGGTATCATGCGTGTTTTCACCATTATCGGCATTGTCATCTTCGGCCCGCTGGAGCTGTACCAGCTCTGCCGCACAGAACAGCACTGAACGCCCCCACATGAAAAAAGCGGGCCCCTGATGGGAGCCCGCCCTTATGTCTGTCACGCCCGACTGGATATTCAGTCTTCTGAACGGCTGCCCCGATAGGCATCGGCCGCTTCCTTCACGGCAGAACCGTGCGTGCGCTCCAGCCTGCGAATAGTGAAATGCGCCTTGGCCAGCGCCCGGTAATGGGCAAGAAACGCCGAGTTGATGGCGGCACCGCAAAGAGCCCCTGCCACCGGCACCATCTGAGCCGCCAGTTTGCGGGACAGGGCCATGCCGTAATGACCGGCAACCTCTGCCATCAGCATCACAAGGGGCTGGCCCCGCATGAGCCCACGGGCCGCAAAGAAGCCCAGCTCACCCTCGCCTTTCTGCTCGCCCATGCTCCGCAGGGCAAAGACTTCCAAACAGGCCCGGCGTGTTTCTTCACTGCGCAGGTCTTCACCATTTTCCTGCGCTATCGCAGCGATTTCCCGCATGATGGCCAGCGTAGTGAAGCCTACATCCGGTGCCATGCTGGCAAAGCCACCAAAACCACCCGCTGCACCAGACACGGCCACAGCCGCCTGAATCAGATTCTCACGCCGTGTGCTGGCACCTGCACTGCCCTTACGCTCCAACCCCAGAATAGCCAGACGATAGGCCTGATCCAGAGCTGAGCTGGCCAGCTTCTGGAGCTTCTCCTGAAGGCCCGGCGCAAGGGACAGGCCCTGCAACCCCAGATGCGTGGCCCGGCCAACGGCACCACCCATCAAATCCCCCAGACGGGCCAGCGTACCCCGGCCTTTCTCCACGCCATCCAGCACGGCATGAAGCTGGGCCAGAGCCTCCGTATCAAGGTCCTGAGACAGGAAACTTGCACTGGGCACATGCTCCTTACGCTGTTCCGTCATGGTCTGAATCTCCTCATTTCCCAGAGCGGGCCGCCCGAAAGGACTGCTCCCTGTTACTGCGCTTTTTCCCACTGGCCCTTACGGGTCAGATAGGCGAACTCTGCCTCGGTGACCGGGGCAACAGAAAGGCGGGACTGCCTGAGCAGTGCCATGTTTTCCAGAGCCGGGTCCGCCTTGATCTCCGCCAGAGTGACAGGCGCCTTAAAGGCACCATCGGCCTTCACATCCACACAGACCCAACGGGGGTTATCCGCTGTCGGATCGGGGAAAGCTTCCCGCACGACCTCGACCACACCTACGATGCGTTTCTCCGTCACGGAATGATAGAACAGGGCCTTATCCCCGCATTTCATGGCGCTCAGATTATTGCGGGCCTGATAGTTCCGCACGCCTGTCCATGGTTCGACATCATTCTTCACCTGCTCATCCCACGAAAAGGAGGCCGGTTCTGATTTGATAAGCCAGAAGGCCATACGTCACTGTCTCCCCATTTTTCCCGCCGGGAGCATTCCTCCATCCGGCGGACTGACTATCTGCAGCCATATCGTGTATGGCACTCTGCTTTACAATGCCTGACTTCAGGGCTTTTTCAAAATGGACGGCCCTGCCTTTTTTCATTTTTCTTCTTTCCGGTAAGCCGCCATACTCCCCGCATGTTTCCTTCCACTCCCCCTTCCGGCCGATGGGCAAACAGCCCGGCCCGGTTCCTGCACGTTACCCGTCCCCTCACCTTGCCCTGCCTGATAGCTGGTCTGACCATACTAACCGCAGGGCTGATCTGGGGGTTGTGCTTTGCCCCGGCAGACTGGCAACAGGGTGAGACGGTACGCATCATGTATCTACATGTCCCCATGGCGTGGCTGGCCTCTGCAGACTATGTGCTGCTAGCTCTCTGCGGAATGCTCTCCCTCGTCTGGCGGCATCCGCTGGCCAGTGTCGTGGCCCTTGAGGCCGGACCGCTAGGTGCCACCGCCGCCGCTTTGTGCCTGATGACCGGCTCCCTCTGGGGCAAGCCGGGCTGGGGCACATGGTGGGTCTGGGATGCCCGGCTAACTTCCATGCTCGTTCTGTTCTTTCTCTATGTCGGGCATGTCCTGACCATCCGGGCCTTTGACGACCCTATGAGGGGGCAGCGTGCGGCGGCCCTGCTGGCTCTGGCGGGTGTGGTGGACCTGCCCATCATCAAGTTCAGCGTGCAGTGGTGGAACACCCTGCATCAGCCTGACAGCATTACCCTGACCGGGGCCCCCGCCATGGCGATGAGCATGTTCCATCCCCTGCTTGTCTGCACGGTCGGCTTCACCCTGACGGGCCTTGCCCTGCTGCTGATCCGCACCCGTGCGGCCCTGCTGGAACGCCGTGCCCAATCCCTTGCCCTGCGGGAGCCCCTGCCATGATGAACCCCGCTCACTGGCCGCCACATTGGGGCTTCGTGCTGGCCAGCTACGGGCTGGTCGTCATGGCCCTCATCATCACGACCGGCAGCAGTCTGCTCCGCCTGCGCCGGGCAGGACGGAGGCTTGCCCTCATGCAGCGCCTTCAGGCGAAGACGGCAAATCAGCCCGACAGGCAGGAAAAGGATTAACAGCCTGCCCGTGTGTCTTTAAACGGGAACGGTATGTCTGCCTCACGTCCCTTCACCCGCCGCAAGGCGGGACGTTTCTGGATCATTCTGGCCTGTCTTCTCTGCCTTGGCAGTGCGGTGGGACTGGTGCTCAATGCGCTTTCCAGCACCATCGTCTTTTTCATGGCGCCTTCGCAGATGCTGGCTCATCCACCCTCATCAAACCAGACCATCAGGCTGGGGGGAATGGTCGTGGCAGGCTCCCTCCATACCAGCCACGCCACAGACAACACGCCAGAAGCCCGCTTTGACGTGACAGACGGTCAGGCGGCCATCACCGTGCAGTATCGGGGCATCCTGCCGGACTTGTTCCGGGAGGGACAGAGCGTGGTGGCCCTGGGCCATTATGACGGAAACGGTTTCACAGCCAGCGAGGTTCTCGCCAAGCATGACGAGACCTACATGCCCAAGGAAGTCGCCGATGCCCTCCAGAAAACCGGCAAATGGGACCCACGCTTCGGCCCGCCCCCGGATGCTGCGAGCTGGAACAGCATGACCGCCCCTCAGCCTACGCCACCGAACAGGCCGGGAGCTGCGGAGTAGCATGGCCTTTCTGACAACATTCTTCTGCCCTGAAGGCGGACATTTTGCTCTGGCTCTGGCCTGCGCGCTGGCCTTCATGCAGGGTGTCCTGCCGCTCATCGGCCTCCGCCGTGCAGACAGTCCCCTGACAGCTCTGGCCCGCCCTCTGGCGCTCAGCCAGTGTCTTGCCCTGCTTTTTGCATGGGTCTGTCTCATCATGGCGTCTCTGGGAGATGATTTCTCCCTGAAGCTCATTGCCGAGACCTCGGCCATCAACAAGCCATGGGCCTATAAGATTGCCGGCCTCTGGGGCAATCATGAAGGCTCGCTGCTGCTCTGGGTGACGCTGTTAAGCCTCTGGTGTGCGGGGCTGGCCCTGCTCCCCGGCCAGAGTACCACCCGACCGGAAAAACTGCCCGACCGCCTACGGGCCCGGATTCTGGCCCTTCTGGGACTGGTAGGGGCAGGCTTTCAGCTTTTCTGCCTGACAACCTCCAACCCGTTCCTGCGGCTCTGGCCTGTTCCGGCTGACGGGATGGGCATGAATCCACTCCTTCAGGACCCCGGCCTCGCCGTGCATCCGCCGCTGCTCTATAGTGGCTATGTCGGCTTTGCCGTGCCTTTCGCCTTCGCCATCAGCGCCCTTCTGGAAGGCAAGGCTGATACGCTCTGGGCACGATACATGCGCCCGTGGGTCATCAGCGCGTGGGCGCTGCTGACATTGGGCATCACGCTTGGGTCATGGTGGTCCTATTCCGTGCTGGGCTGGGGTGGCTACTGGTTCTGGGACCCGGTGGAAAATGCCGCCCTCATTCCATGGCTGACGGGTACGGCCCTGCTCCATAGCGTTCTGGTCGTGGAGAAACGAAACCTTCTGCAGGGCTGGTGTCTGCTGCTGGCTCTTGCCACCTTTGCCTTTTCCCTTTCGGGAACCTTTCTGGTGCGGTCGGGCATTCTCAATTCCGTTCACGCCTTTGCCAATGACCCGGCTCGTGGACTGTTCATTCTGGGCTTGCTGGGCCTTTATGGTGGAGGGAGCCTGCTGCTCTTTGCCATCCGTGCCCCCTCTCTGGCATCCTCACAATCAGGCTTTGCCCCGCTCTCCCGTGAAGGAGCCCTGCTGCTCAACAACATTCTGCTCTGCACGCTCTGCGCTGTTGTGCTGACGGGGACGCTCTACCCGCCCTTCATGCAGCTTCTTCTTGGGCGCACCCTCTCCGTTGGCAAACCGTTCTTTGATGCCACGACCATTCCGCTGACCCTGCCGCTTCTGGCCGTCATGGGGGCCAGCATGGCCCTGCCATGGCGGCAGGCCCGGACGGACCGGCTGATACCCCGTCTGGCTCCTGCCCTGCTCGTCACTGCCGGGAACATCCTGCCCGCCTTCTGGCTGTTCTCCACACCGCTGGCAGCGTTTGCCGCCCTGCTTGCGCTCTGGGTCATCAGCTCTGCGCTGCTGGACCTGATTTTCCGCCTCTACGCCTTACCAGAAGGAAACCGCCAGCTTCACCGGCTACCCCGCAGCCTCTGGGCAGCCAGCCTCGCCCATATTGGCGTAGGCGTAACCATTCTTGGCCTCTGCGGCATGGCAGGCAGTCAGGAACGCCTCATAGAAGCCAAACCCGGCACCCATACCACACTGGCCGGACGTGACTGGGAACTCACGGCCCTGACGCCTCATCACGGTCCCAATTATGAGGCGGTGGAAGCACATCTGACCATCCGCCAGCATGATGCTCACGGGCCCCTCCTTGCCGAACTGGAACCGCAAATCCGCCTATTCCCCCAACAAGGCCAGAAAACGCTTCATGTCGCCATTCTTCACCGGCCTCTGGAAGACCTCTACGCTGCCCTCGGCAGTGTGAAGGAAGAACATGATCCGCAGGGTCAGAGCCATTACAGTGCCATTCTGCGCCTGCATGAAAATCCCCTTGCCTCATGGATATGGCTGGGCGGCATCATCATGGCTCTGGGGGGCGGGCTGCATCTTCTGCCTTCACGGCGGCGTCTGATGCACTCAGCACGAAAGGCCCGGTCATGAGACTGACACGCCGCCATCTTCTGGCCGCTCTGCCTGCGCTGGGGGCTGCCGGGCTGGGGATCGGGTTTGTCCGTATGCTGCATGGTCTGAATCAGGGGCATTTTGACCCCAGAGCCATCAATACCCCTCTGACAGGCCAGCCCGTCCCCGGCTTCCCTGCACTACCGCCCCTGCCTGACGCTCCCGGTCTGCCCGGTCTGACCCGTGAGAACTTCCAGAACATAAAGAAGCCTGTTCTGCTCTCCGTATGGGCCTCATGGTGCCTGCCCTGCGTGGAAGAAATCCCTTTCCTTCGGCAGCTTGCCGCCTCTCTGGCCAGCGATGCTACCCCGCTGGAACTCTGGGGCCTCTGCTACAAAGACCAGCCCGCCCGTGCTGCCCACTGGCTGGAACAGGCAGGCCACCCTTTCACCCGGCTGGGCATGGATCAGGATGGGCAAGGCGCCATAGACTGGGGCGTGACAGGCGTACCGGAAGCCTTCCTCATCATGCCCGATCCTCAGGCAGGAGGGCGCATTGTCTGGCATGGTACAGGGGCACTGACAGAGACCATCTATCAAACGCAAATCATCCCGCATCTGGAGGCAAAACCGTGAGGCTGCTCCTTGCCCTCTGCCTGCTGCTCCTCACCATCACGCCCTGTCTGGCCGTGGATACGCCGGATGAAATGCTGCCTGACCCTGCCCTTGAACAGAAAGCCCAGCAGATCGGCCAGCAGCTCCGCTGCCTCGTCTGCCAGAATGAGAGCATTGAGGAGAGTTCTGCCCCGCTAGCCAGAGACCTGCGCCATATTGTCCGCCAGCAGCTCCAGCAGGGGCGCTCCGCCACGGAAATCGAGACATGGATGACCCAGCGCTATGGCGAGTTCATCCGGCTGCGCCCCGGTTTCTCGCCTGCCACGGCCCTGCTCTGGCTTATGCCCCTGCTCAGCCTTATGGTAGCGCTGCTGCTGGTACGGCGCCTCTGGCAGCGTTCCGCTCCGCCGCCGACTCCTCTCACACAAGAAGAACGCCGTACCCTGAACAGCATGTTGAAAAAGGACTGACCCCATGTCGCTTCTGATCGTTGCCCTCATCTGCCTGTTCGTGGGGCTGCCTGTCGGGCTTAGTCTCATCATGCGGACACGGGTCTCCAGCCAGACGGAAGACCCAACCCTCTCCCTCTACCAGCGGCGGCTGGACTCTCTGGACCGGGACAGGCAGGCAGGTCTGCTGGAAAAACAGCCCTATGATGCTGCCCGCATCGAGACGGAACGGAACATCATCAATCATGTCTCGAACCCACCCCAAAGCCTCTCCGGCTCTGGCAATGCGCATAAGATTATAGGCATTGCCACTCTGGTGCTTGTGCCGATACTGGCGCTGCTCCTCTATGCCATCAACGGGCAGCCTTTCTTTGGGCCGCAGCCTGCCAGTCAGGTTCAGGCGTCTGCTTTCAAGACATCGCCCATCATGCCGCCTGCCAGTACCATGACACCTTCCCCCAGCACACAGGGCGCAAAACCATGAAGTCTGGTCCGTCATCATATTTCGCCCGTCTCACCCGCAGTGCAGCCACACGCCTGGGCAATACCACCCAGCCCCTGCCCGCTCGCAGCCTGAGTGCCTGCCCCTGCTGTCATCAGCCCATCCAGACAACTGCCAGCCAGTGCGCCCACTGCCATGCAGAAAAACATTATGGCCCTGTCCGGCGGGAAAGTTTGATCTGCTCTCTCTGTGGTCTGGCGCTCGTTCTGAGCCTTACCCGGTTACTCTTTCCCCAGCTTTTTGCTCCTTTCTCCCTCTGGGTGATCCCGCTCATGCTGGCAGGGCTGGCTGCAGGATTCATCTTTGCCCAATTCCGCTTTGCGGGGGATCGATGGCTACACCTTAACAAAGGTTGAAGGCGGGTTCCTTTTCACCCTCCATGAGCCTATCATCGGCACCATTTTCCAGCCTGCCCTGATTCCGGAGGATCATACCCATGCCCGCTACGCCTTCTTCCCGCCCCGTTGCCCAGCGTGGCATGGCTGTGCTGAATGACCCGCTCCTGAACAAGGGCACCGCCTTCCCGTGGGAAGAACGCACGGCTCTGGGGCTGCATGGGCTGCTTCCCCCTGGCATCCATACACTGGAAGAACAGGTCGATCAGGCCTATGCAAACATCATGAGTGAAACGGACATTCTGGACCGCCATGTCCGCCTCCGTTCCATTCAGGACAATAACGAGACACTCTTTTACGCCCTGATGCAGAAGCATCTCGCAGAGCTTATGCCGGTTGTGTACACGCCGGGCGTTGGGCAGGCCTGTCAGGAATTCTCCAAAATCTGGCAGAAGCCACGGGGCATCTTCCTTTCCGGGGCGGACCGGGGCCACATGGCCGAGCGTCTGGCCGCCATCCCCAATGATGACATTCGCCTCGTCATCGTCACGGATGGCGAGCGCATCCTTGGTCTCGGTGATCTCGGTGCCAATGGCATGGGCATCCCCATCGGCAAGATTTCCCTTTACACGGCCTGCGCTGGCGTCAACCCGGCCCTGATGCTGCCCGTAACGCTGGATGTCGGCACGGATAACGCCACGCTCCGCAACGACCCTACCTATATCGGCAGCCGCAGCCCCCGCCTGAAGGGGCAGGATTATGCGGATTTCATTGAGGAATTCGTAACGGCACTGCTTGGCCGCTGGCCGGACTGCCTGCTGCACTGGGAGGACTTTGCTGGCCGCAATGCTGCCCCGCTGCTTCAACGCTATCGGGAGCGTCTGCCCAGCTTCAATGACGATATTCAGGGAACAGCAGGCATTGCCACAGCCGCCATCCTCAGCGCCCTGAAAGCCAAGGGAGAAACACTGGAACAACAGTGCATCGCCTTTGCAGGCGGCGGTGCGGCCGGGATCGGTATTGCCGAGCTGCTCCTTGCCACCATGAAGACCGAAGGTCTATCGCAGGAAGATGCCCTCAAGCGCTTCTACATCGTGGACCGCAACGGCCTGCTGACGCACGACATGGAAGGGCTGAGCGAAGGGCAGGCCCTGTTTGCCCGTCAGGACGAAACAGCTCAGAACGGACAGGGGCGCACATTGGCCGATGTCATCAGCCAGACACATCCCACCATTCTCATTGGTGTTTCCGGTCAGGCAGGACTGTTCAAGGAAGGAATGATCCGGGAGATGGCATCATACTGCACCCGCCCAATCATCTTCCCTCTCTCCAATCCAACCAGCCATGTTGAAGCCACACCGATGGACATTCTGACATGGACAGCCGGGCGGGCCATTGTCAGCACGGGCAGCCCCTTCACACCCGTGGAGATTGACGACCGCAGCATCACCATCGACCAGACCAATAATTCCTACATCTTCCCCGGTCTTGGGCTCGGGGCGCTGGCCTGCAAGGCAAAAAGCATCAGTGAAGGCATGATTATGGCTGCCGCTCAGGCTGTAGCCGCTCTCTCCCCCCTGAAAACAGGCGGGACCAGCCTCCTTCCCCCACTTGAAAACATCCAGAACGTGGCCCTACGAGTGGCCTATGCCGTAGCCCAACAGGCCCAGAAGGAACAGCTCTGCCCCGCCTTTAATGATGTCGCCTTGCAGGAGGCTCTATCTGCCCTGAGCTGGCGGCCCCGCTATCAGCCCTATCAGGCCGTCTGATCCTCTTTTCTTCATCTTCCTCTGGCAGGACCCCCGTACATGGCAAACCGTACAGAAACTGATGGCCTCGGCCCGATTGATGTTCCCCAGACGGCTCTCTGGGGAGCGCAGACCCAGCGGTCGCTCCGCTATTTCAGCATCGGGCAGGAGCTCATCCCCCGTGAGATGATTGAGGCTTATGCGATCCTCAAGCGGGCCTGTGCTGTCGCCAATGCCGCCAGCGGGCGGCTGGAAAATGACAAAGCTGATCTCATCATCCGCATCTGTGATGAAATCATGAGCGGGATGCATGACCGCCACTTCCCGCTTCATGTCTGGATGACGGGCTCTGGCACACAGTTCAACATGAACGTCAATGAGGTCATCGCCAACCGGGCCAGCCAGATCACCGGGCAGAAGCTGGGCAGCAAAAAGCCACTGCACCCCAATGACCATGTGAACATGGCGCAGTCCACCAACGATACCTTTCCCAGTGCCATGTATATCGCCAGTGCACTGACCACTCATCGCCGCCTGATTCCAGCTCTGGAACGGCTGCACGGAGCTATTGCCCACAAGGCAGCGCAGTGGAAGCACATCGTGAAAGTAGGCCGGACCCATCTTCAGGATGCCGTACCCATCACGTTGGGGCAGGAATGGGAAGGCTATGCCGGAATGCTGGAAGACAACATCCAGCGTCTGGAACAGGCCCGTGACGGATTGCTTCCCCTCGCTCTGGGAGGGACAGCCCTCGGCACCGGCGTGAATACCGACCCAAAATTCGCTGCACGGGCCTGCAAGGAAATTGCCCGTCTCACCCAGCTTGATTTCACCAGCGGCACTAACAAATTCGCCCTTCAAGGGGCTCATGATGCGCTGGTGCATCTCTCCTCCACCCTGCGGACGCTAGCGGGCAGTCTGTTCAAAATTGCCAATGACATCCGCCTGCTTGCCTGCGGCCCCCGTGCCGGGCTGGGTGAACTGAACCTGCCCGTGAATGAACCCGGCTCCTCCATCATGCCCGGCAAGATCAACCCCACACAGGCCGAGGCCCTGACGATGCTCTGCCTTCAGGTTATGGGAAATGATGTCGTTGTAGGCATGGGCGGTGCTGGCGGAATGCTGGACATGAACGCCTATAAGCCTCTCATGATTCAGAACATCATGCAGAGCCTCACCCTGCTTCATGATGGTATGGAGAACTTCCGCCGCTTCCTCATTGAAGGCACAACAGCCAATGAGGAACATATCCGCAAACAACTTGACCACTCCCTCGTACTGGTCACGGCTCTTTCCCCCAGCATTGGGTATGACAAGGCCTCTCAGGTCGCACATCATGCCGTGGAACATGGCCTCAGCCCCCGCCAGAGTGCCCTCGCCCTCGGCTTCATGACAGGTGAGGAATATGACCGTGTCGCTGACCCGAAACTGATGCTCCAGCCGAACATCACACCACCCAAGGCGTAATCACACGCCTCATGCGACACATATGGGAAGGGCCTGACGGAATATACCGTCAGGCCCTTTTTCCTATCCCTGTCTCATAGAAAGCGGGGCCGCCCATACGGACGACCCTCCCACTTTATCAGAACTTGTAACGGAAGCTCCCAGACCCGCCAGAGCTGGTCTGATGCCCACCATACTGGCCGATATAATCGACATTCACATCGATACGATCCGTCAGATGGGCCGAAAAGCCCGTGTTGATCTGCGCCGTATTGATGGAAAGCGGCGTGCCCTGCACGCTCATGCCATATCCACCCGCCAGAGACGTAAACCCTTCCCGCACGGACGCATTCGTCCGCCCAAAGGCACGGCGATACCCGGCCTCCAGATGCGGCGAGAAGATCACCTTGCCGATATTCACGCTCGTAGCCAGCTTCACCCCTACCGTGGAGAAACCGATGGAGCTGTTCCGCCCCTTCACCGCAAGAGCCGCATCAGCGCCATGCTCGTGGTAATTGGTCTGATCATAATTCAGATAGGTCATCCGGGCAAAAGGCTCGACCTCAAGCGGCAGACGGCTCTCGCTGGCAAAGACCATGCGATACCCCGTCTCAGCAAAGGCCTGCCCCGTCCCCGTCCGGTTGTTGGACGACATCCGCCCCGCATAATCCCCGTAGGTGATGCGGCGGTTCGTATGCAGCATGTTCCATGAATAGCTCAGCCCACCCTTAAAGGTGATGGCTGCATTCTCCGTCAGCCCACCAACACGCCACGCATTGCCCACATAGGCCCCAAGGGTTGCCGAGTTGGAATGAGCCGAGGAACCACGGCCAGACTGCACACTGAACCAGTCACGCCCATAGGCCAGAAGCCCACCAAGGCGCCAGCCGCCTGCCAGACCCGTATCCGCCCCCATGACCCAGCCTACAGTGGACTGACCCATATGAGCCGCCCCGGCACTGCCGCCAGACTGGCCACCTTTCTGCCCATAGACCGTTCCCCAGACAGACACATGACGGGTTGGGTCCACATCGCAATAGCCGCTTGTCTGCTGCTTGCCATCATGAGCACGAGCCCGCATCGCATCCCCGGCACAGTCCAGACGATCCACGACAATCTCCTGAACATAGAAGCTGTCATTGACCATGGCCGTCTTGGCACTGGCATTGATCTCACCAGAGAGGGCATTATAGGCCCCACGAACCTGCTCACCCGTCTGGATGGCAGACCCTACCAGTGCATTCATGAAGCCTGTTGATGCCGTAGCACGGTCCAGTCTGGAAGCCACCTGCGTCTCGTTGCGAGACTGAGCATAACTCCTGAAATTAGCCTCACGCACATAATCCATGACCCAGCTACGCCCATCCTGCGCCTCGGACACCGTACCGCTCAAGAAAGCCGTATGCAGAGGGGAAGCCTGAGCATCCGTACCATTGGACATCTGGGCCTTTTCAGCCAGTGTGCCGGAGGCCTCTGCTGTATCAGCAAGCTTCAGGACCGTGGTCTTATAATGCTGTTGCAGAACCATGCTGGACAGGTCATTGACCGTAGCGGCCACCTGCGCCCCATTCAGATGGTTCTGGCTGCCTGTCAGCGTCAACGCTGTGGCCACACCCTTGCTGCCATCCAGCGTCACACCAAGAGATGCCTTCGAGTCCAGATTGAGGTTATTGACGGTCCCGCTACCGGAGATCGTGGCCCCAGCCGCTACATTCGTAGACCCGTTAAGAGTCGTGTTCACGGCCAGATCACCCTGACGCACATTGGTCGTGCCCTCAAAATGACTGTCATCAACAGACTGGGCCAGTGTCAGAGTGCCCGTTCCTGTCTTGTTGAAGACGCCGGAACCGCTCAGGGGATTATCGAGGCTTTCCGTGCCATTTTCTTCAATCGTCAGAGAGCCTGCAATGTTAATGCCATTCGTACCCAGAGACTGCGTCCCGGCGGTCACATCCGCCCCTTTGGCAATCTCCGTTCCACCAGAATAATAGTTCGTTCCCTTAAAGACGACATTCTGCCCCTGAACGATCAGTCCACCCTGACCAAACAGAGCATCACCGTAAGAGGTGTTATTACCCGTCAGTGTCAGTGTTGAACCCTTGCCAAGATAGCCGGTCCCGTAACCTGTCAGAGTACCAATACCGGCCTTGGCGTTATCGGCAACAACAAGAAGATTACCTGTACCTTTCAGATCATTCAGCACAGCGCCAGAATTGCCCGTCATACTGTCGTGCACAGCCGACAGCAGCGCCTTGGCCTGTGGATCGGTAACTGTCTTGAGTTGTTCTGCAATATAGGCCTGACGATCAGCACTCATCCTGCCATCTGTCCGGTCCAGCCCAGCCACATGATCAAGAGCCTGCGAACCATTACTGTTCAGCGTGCCAATGCTAGCACTATCAGCCATTATGACCACGCCAGACCGCTGATCCAATGTACCCGTCACTTTAGCCTGATCGCGCAAAACTACCGTGCCGGTATTGGTCATGGAAGCAACCTGCCCCGTGCCGTAAATGCCAGTCTGGCCGCCACTATTGGAGACATCACCCGTCTGACCTGTCACAGAGAGCGTCCCATTATTCACGACACGGCCAACCTGCCCCGCCACATTCAGCGCCGCTCCCTGAACAACAGAGACCTGACTCTTATCAGAGATCACACCATCACGGGCCACATTCAGCGTACCCGCCAGCACGCCCGTAGCACCGCTATAGTCATTCTGACCGGACAGCGTGACAGTCCCAGCGCCTGTTTTCATCAAGCCTGTTTTGGCAGCACCATCATCCACAATCGGCGTTGCGATCGTGCCTCTGCTTCCCGCCGTGGCATTAACATTCAGCATGTTCTGGCCATTACTGGTCGGGGCTGCGGCAAGAGCACCACCCGCCAGCGTATACTCACCAAACCCGAAATTGACGGAAGACGTCTGAACCGGCTGAGCCTTGCTGCCCTCAACCGCTACCGTGCCACCCCAGCCAATAAAACTGGCCGGCGCTACAGGGGACCCGGCTTTACCGTCAGAAACACCCTGTGATGTCAGAACGGCATTTTCACCAGACCATGCTTTCGGCGCAGACTGCTGTGCTTCAGTCACCCCGCTATTGGTACCTGTGTTACTGCCAGTCGTACCTGTCGTGCTGGCCGTTGTGTCATGACCCGTTGTGGTACTGGTGTTGCCAGTCGAAGGGGCCGTGCCTGTCGTGCTCGCCGTTGTATCGTGACCCGTTGTGGTGCTGGTGGTGCCAGCCGAAGGGGCCGTGCCTGCCGTGCTCGCCGTTGTGTCATGACCCGTTGTGGTGCTGCTGGTGTTGCCAGCCGAAGGAGCCGTACCTGTCGTGCTGGCCGTTGTCTCATGACCCGTTGTGGTGCTGGTGTTGCCAGCCGAAGGGGCCGTGCCTGTCGTGCTGCCAGTCGAAGTGGTCGTACCTGTCCCATTAGTGGTGGCCTGTGCCACCAGCACATCAATACTTTTGGTCGCATCATCATGAACATAGCTGAGTGCCTGTCCGGCCTTGGTCGCCACAAGCGTAGCCTGCTGCTGCCCGGAAAGCGTGCCCGTATAGTCGATCAGATGATAGATACCGGCATCAATAGCGCCATTCTGACCCTTATTCTGCCCGGTGATACCGGCAATCTGGATGTTACCACCCAATGTTACATTACCATTGACTTCAGCATGGGAGTTATAGGCATCGCCTTTGTTCCCCTTCTCGGAAGTCGTCCCTTCGTAGAAGGTGGTCGTGCTGCCCTGAGCAAGGTTCAGATCACCATAAAGCTTCAGGAGACCCGCATTCGTGGACGTACCGATATTCAGGGTACCGCCATCAGAGACGGTCAGAGCGCCCTGACGCTGCGTATTAAACGTTGGCCCCTGATTTTCAGCTACAAGGCCAAGCGGCTGCATGCCTGTGATTGTAGCCGTACCGCCCTGATTGATGGCAATGTTCCCCGCACCATTCTGGCCACCCAGCACAGCAAAGGAATTATCCAGATTCAGCTGGCCACCATGATCGACAATGATGTCGCCAGAACCTTTCCCGCCATCAACCGGACCAATCCAGAGGCCACCATTCTGGACATTCAGCTGCGCTGACTGCCCCGCCGTGCCTGAATTGACGAAATTACCGGACGCATCATAGCCAACCTGATCCCCGGTGACATGAATGACACCGTGCCCCTCACCTTCGGGAGAATACGGATTGGTATTCGAGTCATTGGTCCGCTCGTCAGGGCCGTTCCCTGCAATATTTCCCAGATAGATACCGCCATTTATGCCACCGCCTGAAATAGTGGCCGAGGCTCCATCAGAAATCCACAAAGTTCCGTGTGAAGCCGCAGGCAGGGTACCATAATGACCTCCCTCCTGAACAATCGATGTCTGCTGCCCTATCACGAGCTGAGCTGCATTTAATATGCTTCCACTATCCCGTACGACAACAGTAGCATCACTAGCAGTAGGAAATTCTTCCGGACTATGATCACTAAGATCAGACGTACCATCTGTACCCGCAGCAATCAGAAGTTCACCAACGTCTACTCTGGCACCATTGTGAAAGAAAACATTCCCCATTTCTCTCGGAGGAGGCACTAGGCTCTGCCCCGTGGTCGGATCTACTGCAACGTATCTTTCCAGACCTGCAGCAGAAATCTCCAGCAGTCCAATATTCTTTATCGTAGCATGGTCAAAATCAGAAAATGCCGTATTGATGTGCACCTCACTCCATGTCGGCAACTCTTCCGCATCGTCATTATATTCCGTATTGACAGGGAACTCCCGAGAGATATCGAACTTTCCTTGCCCCTCTATTGTACCAGAAAAATGGCTTCCTGAACCATATATACTAAAACCGGCACCTTCATCCGGATCGCCTTTGGCGGAATTAAACACTTCTACACGGCCAGAACCGTTCAGCTGCCTGACGTTATTGTATATTGATGTATCCCAATGATCTATAAGAAGGGTTCCGTCCCCTGATATATTCATATCTGTGTTACGCGAATCAGGACCATATATTTTTTTTGAAATGTCTATTCCATCCCAGTAAGTGACAGCAGGTGTAGGTTTATCATTAGAATAATGTAATGTTCCATTAACAATATTAATCTGATTCAGAGTATTTTTTGAGAAATCAGTGCTGGTATTTCCGGTTTCTACCGTCCCTCCTCCTGTTATATTCAGAGATTTTGCATTTATGACTGTATAATCTCCATAATAATCACCCTTCCCCTTACTCAACAAACCAGCATTAGATAACTTGTCGTAATCATTCTTAGAAAGGCCAGCGTAAGCATTATTGGCTGATCCAAATACATTGGTCTGTCCCGTGGGGACTGAAATCGTCACGGTACCGGTCTGGCCATCGGCCTGCGTGATGACATCCATCGGCTGCGCATCATCAGCCCGAGATGCTCCTGCTGAGCCAATCATCAGAGCAAGAACACTGACAGACATGCCAATATATTTCAGGCGGCTTTTTCTGTTCCTCTGTCCCGCACAAGATGAAGACAGTCCAGATGAATAGCCCAGCCCTTTGGAAGGAAATACGTCATGTCTCGGCACTGCTCACGCTCCACAGAATCAGAAAAACCTTTTCTACGTATAAGCAGATTCGATTATCCCTTCTATTTCAGAACAACCAATTCCTTACATATTGTTAACTTAATTCCGAACTGTGACTTTTTCAGCACATATAGAAAAGCCCGCATGGCAGCTGACCATGCGGGCCTCACAGTGAACCAATCAGCTTCTATTATTGCTGAATCAGCTTGCCATCCTTATCCACCAGCGTGATGGGATAATCACCGGAGAAACAGGCATCACAGTTTGTGTGATTATCCACCGGACGGCCCTGATGGCCAAGCGCACGGTAGAGACCATCAAAACTGATGAAGGCAAGACTATCCGCATTAATCGCCTTACACATTTCTTCCAGCGAATGACGGGCTGCCAGAAGATGCTTCTCGGAGGGCGTATCAATACCATAGAAACAGGGATGCTTGGTCGGCGGAGAGGTGATGCGCATATGCACTTCTTTCGCCCCGGCGGCACGAACCATATCCACGATCTTGCGGGATGTCGTGCCACGCACGATTGAATCATCCACCAGAATAACCCGGCGTCCTTCCAGCACGGCCTTATTGGCGGAATGCTTCATTTTCACGCCCAGATTACGGACCTGATCAGTCGGCTGGATGAAGGTCCGGCCCACATAATGATTCCGCACGATGCCCATCTCGTAGGGCAGGCCACTCTCATGTGCATATCCAATCGCAGACGGCACGCCAGAGTCCGGCACAGGAACAACCACATCGGCCTCCACGCCGCTTTCCCGAGCCAACTCACCACCGATACGGGTCCGCACTTCGTAGACAGACCGCCCCTCCAGAACGGAATCAGGACGGGCGAAATAGATATATTCAAAAATGCAGAAACGCCGCCCGACATCACCGAAGGGCCAGAGGGACTTCACACCCTCTGCATTGATGACAACAATCTCGCCCGGCTCAATATCACGCACATAATCAGCGCCAATGATGTCCAAAGCACAGGTTTCGCTGGCCAGCACCCAGCCACCCTTCTTCTCCTCATGGCCCGGCATACGCCCCAGAACCAGCGGACGAACGCCCAGCGGGTCCCGCATCCCCAACATTCCATTATCCGGTGTCAGGGTGATGAGTGAATAAGCACCCTTAATCTTCTTCGCTGCATCCATCAGCCGCTCAATCACCGTGTCATACAGCGAGATGGCAATCAGGTGGACGATGACTTCCGTATCCATCGTGGAATGGAAAATACAGCCACGCTTCACCAGCGCCTTGCGGAGCGTAGCAGCGTTCGTCAGGTTACCATTATGGGCAACGGCCAGCCCGCCAAAAGCATAGTCAGCATAGATAGGCTGGACATTACGAACATGCGTGCCGCCTGTCGTACCGTAACGGTTATGACCAATGGCGGCCTCCCCCGGCAGACCCGCTATGACATCCTGATTGCCAAACACGTCTCCAACCAGGCCAAGCGCCTTATGCTGATGAAAGACTTCACCATCAAAACTGACGATACCGGCCGCCTCCTGACCACGATGCTGAAGGGCATGCAGGCCAAGGGCTGTCAGCGCTGCCGCATTCGGCACACCCCAGACACCAAAAACACCACATTCCTCATAGGGACGACTGGACGATTCAGGAAAAGACATAACGATGGAGCAAACCTGACGGGAGAATCCCGCTCATATCTAAGTGGCACAGCGGCGCAGGCCGTCAACTCCCTGAAAAAACCAGCTTTCCACCCCGTAGTGAAGAAACTCATCCATCATGGGAGGCCTGCGTCCCCCCTTCAATGGCTATTCGATGGCAGAAAGGCAAGATGTTCCGACCATGAAAGAGGGATATAACCCTGCAAAAACGCCACACCACGCACAATGAAAGGAGCAAAACTGCTCCCCTGCATGGCGGTTTCCAACCAGTCCTGTGCCAGATAGCTGCCTGCACAAAAGAGCAGAACCAGCACGACATACCCTCGTACTGCACCAAACCCAGCCCCCAGCAGAGCATCCAGCGGCCCGGAAAGTACCTGCCTGACCCCACGGGCCAACTGTGTGGTGACCATATTCAGTACGATCATGACCACAACAAACAGGACCAGCCGCCCCCCCCAGAAGAAAAGCTGGGTTCCCTGTAAAGAGGGCGGCATGAGGGGTGACACATGCCCCAGAACCAGACCACCAGCACGAGCCACCACCCAGACACTGCCAACCCAGACCAGCAGCGCTCCACTCTCTTGTGAAATACCCCGCATCAGCCCCCAGAGTGTCGACAGCCCCACAAGGGCAAGTATTCCCCAGTCCATCACACCGAGATGTTCCAGAAATGTCCCATGCAGGTCTGTCATTATGGCCACACCTCTCCCCTTAGCCCTGCCAGCCTACCACCCCGGTCTTCAGGGCAGCTTGGTGGAGCGATAGCGCCCCTTGCGAGCCCGTATGCCACGTTTCAGCAGATCTGCCGAGAGATCAACCCGTTCACTCAGCTCACGCCAGACAGCCCGTTCATCCACACCATGCTGCCGCCATATCTTCCGTATTTCCATCAGAAAAAGAGCACTGTCCTCCACAAGGGCCATAGGCTCCCCATACAGATAGTCCAAAAGACAGTCTGTAGCCTGTTCCGCCAGTACTTTGCATTCCTGCCCTTCTTTAGCCTTAATCTTTTCCATAGCAGGCCTATATCTTGCAGATTGTGTCACATTGGCCCTAATCATATCCGTTCTGCTCCTTTCCCCGAAGGCGCAGCGAGCACATAATGCCGCTAACTTAGCACAAAAGGCATAATAAGGAAAACAATTACCCCAATCGGATGATAGTGACCTCTGCTTATGAAGAATATAATTCTTTACGAAAAGTAAAAGAAAATTATTATTTATAATATTACAAGGTATCCATAAATCTTCCAGAAAGACACCACAAAAATACCACAGGCGTCCCGCTACCCTCTCCTTCTGGTCCACATCAATCATCGGTCAGGAAGGTACATATCCTGCGGAGCAGAGGAAGATCATGACTCTCATTTGGGACAACGCGCAGAATTACTCCAACCAGAGCCCTGGCAGGGATGGACGGAACGCCGCAGGTTCACCCGGCTTTTGGTTTGGCCCACGCACTGCTCCTGACTGGGTCGGTCGCTTTGATACGACACTCAGCGCGAACAGCCAGCTCAGCAAAGCGCAGCCAGTGTACAACCTTTCCGTGCCTGCCGGGGCAACTGTCACAAAGCCGGGAGATACATTCACGGTCACTGTGCCGATCCCCGACTCGAACCTGAAAGCCCTGCTGACCGTCTCCTATGTTGGAGAATTCTCCTACAAGCGTCTGACCCGTCCCACACCGGCCACCGTTGCAGAGTTCCAGATCACGAACATCAAGTTCACTAATGACAAAGGGGAGCCTGTTGATCCATCAACCACAACAGGAACCCAAGCCCTCGCCAAAGCGGCATCAGGCGGGCAGGAATATCTTTATCTTCAGCTCGTCCCCAGCACTGGCGATGAATCCCTGAAGACAGACAACCCAGCCGCACCGGGTTCACCGCTTACGCTCAGCAACGTGACGTGGGACTATGACACAGCGGTCCCGCCTGTCGAGATTGCCTGCTTCCTCGCTGGCTCCATGATTGCGACCAACGCTGGCCCCAAAGCTGTAGAAGACCTGGTAGCAGGGGATCTTGTCATTACAGGTCCTGCCGGTGCCCAGAAAATAGAACCCATAACATGGGTTGGCCGTGGCCATGTGGACGTTCAGCCTGACCTCCCGGATGACCGGGCCGGGTATGCTGTCTGCATCCTCAAGGGGGCACTGGGGCAAGACTGCCCCAATGCAGACCTGTACCTGACACCGGAGCACACCCTTTACTTTCAGGGGCGGTTTGTTCCGGTTCGGATGCTGGTCAATCATCGGTCTATTTTCTACGACCATAGCCGTACCTCCTTCGATTACTATCACTTTGAGACGGCGGAACACAGCATCATCCATGCCAACAATGTGGCAACGGAAAGCTATCTTAATGCCAGCAGTCGGCGTCATTTCCGGGAGATGCAGTTTCTCCAGCAGGGCAATATCGTGTCTTTCCCGCCTCTCAAGAGCTGGGAGAAGGATGCCTGCGCTCCCCTCGCTGTGGATATGGCCTTCGTCATGCCGCTCTATGAAACACTGGAGAACCGGGCCCGGGCCCTTGGCCTGCCCCGCCAGAAGCCCCCTGTCGGCCTGACGGATGATTCAGACTTCCATCTGGTCACCAACACGGGCGAGCTTCTCTATGCCATACGGCGGGTGCGGGACCGTGCCATCTTCCTCTTACCGGAGAACGTGACATTCCTCCGCCTCTGCTCCCGTGCCAGCCGCCCCTGTGACACGATTGGGGCCTATGTGGATGACCGCCGCACCCTTGGGGTTCTTGTCGGGACCATGGAGCTATATCAGGATGGGCAGACACACTGCCTGACCCATCACCTGACAGACCAGCAGGCATCCGGCTGGGATGTCGTGGAGAACAGCCCCTGCCGCTGGACCAATGGTGAAGCCATTCTGTCCCTTGAAGGGATCGGCCCCATCCATGAACGGGACATGCTGGCTATCCAGATTATTGCGGAAGGTCCGTATCTGGATGAAACTCAGGCGGCCACATCCACCGTTGCCCTGCCCAGCATGGCCGCAACGCACTAAGATGGACGCCCGGCCTTTCTGGTACATCCATCCAGAAGGGCCGATATTCAACGGGAAACCCTGAAGGGTTTCCCCTCATTAAAAAATACTTTACATATCCCCCCTCTGTGAACGGCTACCAGCGTCTTCCACAACAGGGGATCATGTATCATGGGTCCGTCATCCACAGCTTTTCCGGCTGGTTTTCTGCTGCCTGCCTTTTCCTGCCTGCTGTGTCTTTCTGTCATACAGCCTGCTCTTGGGCAGGCCGTTCCCGTTGCGGGATACTCCCCCGGCGCCCGAAGTGCCACAACAGCCAACACGATGCTCGACAGCGTGGTCGGCAATTCCCATTCGCCTATAAAGAAACAGACCAGCATCACCGGGGAGCTCTACCATATTGCTGCTGACGGAACCGTCACAGCCCCCAACGGGCTGCTCGTCTCCCCCGGGGGCTGCCAAACACCCGGTGCACCCCGCCTTCCCGTCACGCTGAAAGAGCGCAGCCCGCACGCCCATTACCGCTTCGGCACGTCTCTCAGGCATGGGAAAGGGTTTGAGACCGTCTCCATCGGGGTCAGTGAACAGCCCAGCATCACGACCACAAACCCCAAAGCCCCCAAAACGAGACGGGCGACCCTGAATGCCTCTTTTGGCCCGACTGGGTTATATATCCTGCCTGAACCTTGCTCTCGCAATCATCCAAGCGACCGGGCCTTGACGCTGGACGCCGCCGCCAGTCTGGCGAGTGCCGATGGCAATGCCTTCACCCTCGCCGGGAACCGCTCTCATGAGATTCCTGTCAATGTCGCCCAGCCTCTGCCCAATGGGGACATAGAACTGCGTAACAGCGCCCTGCCTGGTCCCGCTTCCCCGTGAGCATCGATATTTCCCGTTTCATACCCCGCCTGCCGCGCCCTGTTCTACTGGCTGCCCTGCTATTGCCGGGCAAGGCTCTGGCACAGGGCGTACCAGCAGCCTCTACACCTGCGGGCGTGCCGATCACATCGCTGCCAGCTCCCATAGGCATCTTCAATCCCCATGCGATTGGCGGCCCGACAGCCAACACCATGGGCACAGAACCAGATGATGACGTGCAGCATACCCCCCTACCAGAGGAAGACCACATTCCTCAGGGGCCGGCCGGTCCTAATCCTACCCCTCATCTGGAAAACACGGTCGCCCTGCCAAAGCTGGAAGCCGTCGTGCTGCAACCGGCTGGACACACGGGCAGCCGGACAGCCCAGCAGCCCATCTCGTCTGAAGGGCTGCGGCTGAGCCATTCGCCAGCCCTCTATAAAGTCATCCTGCCTTATATCGGCCACCCGCTGACCTTCCAGAAAATGCATGAACTGACGGGAGCCATCGCCATTTTCTTCCGTCAGCATGACCGGGCTTTTATCAGCATCACCGTTCCCCCCCAGCGTGTGCATGAGGGCGTGCTACATATTGATGTCTCGGAATACCGTCTGGAACGCATAACGGTGCATGGCAACCGCTGGACACCGGCATGGCAGGTCCGTCAGGCCAGCAACCTCACCCCCAACCAGACCATGGCCATGACCGCCCTTCAGACTGATCTGGACTGGCTGAACCTCAATCCGTTCCGCACGGCAGACCTCATCTACCGCCCCGGCAGCCACCCCGGCAGCACGGATGTGGACATCAACATAACGGACCGCTTCCCTGTCTATGCCTATGCCGCCATGAACAATCAGGCGGACCGCTCACTGGGGCGTCTCAACTGGTACACGGGAGCCTCATGGGGCAATGCCTTCGGGCTGGGCCAGATACTGACCTACCAGTTCAACCGTACCTTCATGAACCGGTTCGACAACCATACGGGGAGCTGGACCATTCCGCTCTTTGGACATAATGCGTTACAGATTTTCGGCAATTATGCTCTCTCCCACCCGACCAGCAACACGCCAGACCTCATAAACCGTGGTCTCAGCGGGCAGGCTTCCATACGCTGGCTGCATATGTTCGACCATATCGCCCTTGGCCGTGATGTCGGGCTGGATGGCATGATCCAGCTTGGTTTCGACTGGAAAAGCACCCACTCCGACCAGTTCTATCATGCCCGCACCATCACGCTCTCCAAGGCGGACACGGCCCAGTTTGTCGTGGGCTATACAGGCTCCATTCAGGACCCGTGGGGGCAGACGCAGATCAATAACCAGTTCTTCTACGGTCCCGGCGGGCTGATGAAGAATGATTCACGGCGGGCCTATGAGAGCATCTTCCCCCTCTCAAGCCCCAATTACGTCTATGACCGGCTAATGCTCACCCGGACGCAGGACCTGCCCTACGGCTTCTCCTCCACCACGAAGGTGACCTTCCAGCGGGCCAGCAAGAATCTGCTCTATAGTGAACAGCTCATGATCGGCGGCATGGGCAATGCCCGTGGCTATTTTGCCAACACGTCATTCGGCAGTAATGGTAATGCCGTCAGTGAGGAAATCTTCACTCCTGCCCTCTCCCTGCTCAAACTGGCCCATCTGCCCACATCCGGGCAGCCGGACAGCAACAAGCTTGGCATCTTCTGGGACTGGGCCGATAACCGGCAGGTCCGCCATGTCGGCACAGGGGCACGAGCCGCCACGCTTGCCAGCGTGGGTGCAGACCTCACCGGCAGCGTGAACCGGCATATCAACATCACTTTTGATGCCGGTATCCGCCTCCGCCGCATCCACACAACGGAACTAGCGAACCGCCGTGGGACATTCTGCGACTTCCAGATTGTTGGCGGGTTTTAGGCCACCGAACGGGGCAGATTCAGCTCCGTCCAGAGCGTATCCAGCGCACTGATCAGAGAATCCAGATCTTCCTCCGTATGGAGGGGACCGGGTGTCAGGCGCAGACGCTCCGTGCCACGAGGCACGGTCGGGTAGTTGATCGGCTGGAGGTAATGACCAAACCGCTTCAGCAGACTGTCCGTCAGCTCACGGCAGAGGGTCGCATCACCCACCATGACCGGCGTGATGTGGGACTGACCGGGCATGTAGGGAATCTTCACCGCTTCCAGCTTCTTCCGCAGCAGGGCTACGGCTTCCCGCTGGCCTTTACGCTCGGCATCGCTGTTACGCAGATGACGGACACTGGCCAGAACACCGGCTGCAATCATCGGCGGCAGGGATGTGGAAAAAATGAAGCCTGAGCCAAAAGACCGCACGAAGTCGCACAGCGCCGCAGAAGCGGCAATATAGCCACCCACCACGCCGTAAGCCTTGCCCAGAGTCCCCTCAATGACCGTCAGGCGATGTTCCAGACCACGCTCCTGCGCCACACCGCCACCCTGTGGGCCATACATGCCCACGGCATGAACCTCATCCAGATAGGTCATGGCGTTATAGCGGTCTGCCAGATCACAGATTTCCTCAATCGGGGCAATATCGCCATTCATGGAATAGACGGACTCAAACGCCACGATCTTCGGTGTATCCAGCGGCAGCTCTTTCAGCTTGGCCTCAAGGTCTTCAAGATCATTATGCTTGAAGATCCGCTTCTCCGCACGGGAATGACGGATACCCTCAATCATGGAGGCATGATTCAGCTCATCGGACAGCACGACACAGCCTTTCAGCCGTGCAGCCAGTGTCCCCAGCGTAACCCAGTTGGAGAGATAGCCGGAATTAAAGAGCAGAGCACTCTCCTTGCCATGCAAGGAAGCAAGCTCTTTCTCCAGCGCCACATGATAATGGTTCGTGCCGGAGATGTTGCGTGTCCCCCCTGCACCAGCGCCGCTTTCATCCAGAGATTTATGAATGGCGGCCAGCACGTCAGGATGCTGCCCCATGCCCAGATAGTCATTGGAGCACCAGACGGTCACATCCCGCCCGACACCATGATGAAAGGCTTTAGGGAACTTGCCAGCGTGACGCTCCAGCTCCGCAAAATAACGGTAGCTGCCATCAGCATGGAGGCCGTCCAGCGCATTCTGGAACAGGGTATCATAATTCATAGACATTGCTCTCCTCAGGGTCCTCAATTTATGGCCCGCCCCCCAGAAAGCAAGGCTTAAACACTGTTATAAACGAAAACATGATTACAGACTGTTTCAAACAGGACTATCTGGCTACAGTTTTCTGAACCACTCCTTTATAGCTTATGGCCTCACTGTTCCCTCATATGGGAACCTTTTCTTGCCGGAGGCCTGTCTTGCCTGTTTCCGCTTCTTCTCCCTCTCCGGATGACCGGCCGGGATTCAGCGCCCTTCTGCCCTACTGGCAGATCACGCTTGCTGCCTTCAGCGGCTGGTTTCTGGATGCCTTCGACCAGACAGCCCTGATGTTCACGCTTCCCGATATTGCGAAAGATTTCGGCTGCACTTTGGCCGCTCTTGGCAGCGTCTTTCTGGCACAGGCTCTGGGGCGTGCCGTAGGTAATACAGGCTGGGGCTGGCTGTCCGACCGCTTTGGCCGCAAACCTGCCTTTACGCTCGGCATCCTCTTTTTCGCCCTGTTCGCTGCCCTGACGGGCACAACCCACAGCATCACCATGCTGGTCATCATTCAGTTCCTGTTCGGGATCGGCTTTGGTGGGGAATGGACAGCCTCCGCCACCCTGCTGATGGAAAGCGTCCCGCCCCCCCTACGCCCTCTGGCCTCGGCAACCATGATGTCGGGTTATGAGGTCGGCTATATGGCGGCGGCAGGGGCGCAGGCACTCATCCTGCCCCATTATGGCTGGCGGATCATGTTCTTCATCGGGCTGCTGCCTGCCCTGCTCATCATCTTCATCCGCTTCAACGTGAAGGAAAGCCCCCTCTGGCTTGCCGCACAGGAAGAAAAAAAGAACAAACGTGCTGAAGGTACGAAACAGGCCTCCACCCCCTTCTGGGCCACGGTGCGACAGTTCTGGAATGGTGCTGCTTTTCAGGCGGTGGCCTTCATGTGTTTTCTGGAGTTCCAGAAGGCCGCCCTTTACACTTTCTATCCCACCATTTTGCGGGATAGCCACCATCTCAGCCCCCAGCTCATCTTCTGGCCGGTATCCCTCTACTGCCTTGGCTCCCTGACCGGGAAAATCCTCTGTGGTGCGCTGGCAACCCGCTTCGGGGAAGGGCTCGTCATGCGGGTAGCGCTGATTGGCGTCATGCTGCTGATCGTCCCGTTCCTCAGTGCTGGGCCGTGGATCATTCTGCTGGCGTCTGCCTTCTTCATCGGGGCGGCGGCATCCGGTGTCTATGCGCTGGTACCCCATTACCTCTCCCAGCGTTTTCCCGATGCGAACCGTAGTGCAGGCATGGGCACAAGCTATGCTGTCGGGTCTCTGGGGCAAGGTGTGGCCGGGCGGCTCGTCCCTTCTCTTGCGCCGCTGGTCTCTGGCCTGCCCATTGCGGCCATCCTCTGCGTTCTGTCTGGCACGCTGGTCAGTATCGGCATCACGCTGTTCCGCCCGAAAGACGTGCAGAACTTCTGACACAGACCGTCAGCCCATGAAAAACGGGGTGGAGCCTGCGCCCCACCCCGTTTCCTTATGCAGGTAACGGCCTGCTCGCTACTGTCAGAAGCGGACCTTGATGGACCCGGTAGCCCCACTCTCGGTAGAATGGTTGCCGTACTGCCCGATATAGGACAGGTCCAGATCAACCCGCTTGCTCAGGCGGGCCGTCACACCGGCATCCACAACTGCCGCATTGCTGGAAAGCAGCACACCGGCAACGCTCATATCCTCAGACCCACCAGCGATGACGAAGGATTCACGCTGACGGGAGCCCATCCGGCCAAAGCCATGGCGGTAAGCCGCCATCAGGTGTGGCATGAAGACAGCCCGACCAATGCTCACACGTGTTGCCGAACGGAAACCGAAATTGGCGAATGTCACGCCATTATCCCGGCTATGCCCACGCAGCGCCGCCTCGTTGCCGTGCTCCCGATACTTGTCCGTATTCAGGTTCACATAGGTGGCGTTCATGAAGGGCTCGAACACCCCATTCTCGCCACGTATCTTATAGCCCAGCTCGGCAAATGCCTGAGCCGTTCCGCCCAGATAACCGCTGCGGACACGCCCACCATAATCACCAACCGTAATACGGCGATGCGTATTGATGACGTTCCAGCTATAGGCTGCACCAAGACGCAGGTTCAGACGCCCCCAATGTGTTCCGGCATAAGCACCAATACTGACATTGTTGCTATTGGCAGAGGACGAACGCCCACGATGCACATTGAACTGTGAGTGACCGTAAGAAAGCAGCCCACCAACACGCCAGTTACTTTCACTAATCGGCGTGTCCACACCCATGACAAACCCGGCCGTATTATGGTGCAGCGGAGCAGCATTGCCGTTACCGCTGTTATGACCAAGCCCACCAAAGGCCTGACCCCAGATGACCGTATGCCGAGATTCACAGGCATGATCCCTTCTACGGGTCTCCATGTCGTAGGTGCTCTGCCCGTTGCGGCCATAGTCACAATACACATTGGCCAGACGGTTCAGGACTGCATTGCGGATGTAGAAGCTATCCTGAATCAGCCCCGTGCGAACAGACGCATGGACCTCACCAGAAAGGTTATTCAGTGCCTTACGGGCGTCATGCCGTGTCAGGCTCGTCATGGCCACAGCAAGATCGCTGGTTTCCGGAATGTGATCCAGCCCGTTCCCTGTTGCAATCTCATTGCGCGTCTGCCCTACAGAGCCAAAGCCTTTGATGGAACGCCGCAGAACGACATCCACGTCATCAGCCTGATAGACCAGATGCGGGTCAAGATAAGCATAGTCCTGACCAAGGTTGGTCTGGAGGTCATCATAATGACCCGTCACCCCACCGCCGGCACTCAGCACACGATAAGCCTGCCCATAATGCAGACCCATCGGGTCTTTGACCTGTAGATCAAGCGTTCCGCCCTGCAAGGTGGCCTTGCCGGAAACAAGGATACGATCGGACTTCAGGGCTGCATAGGAGAAGCCATCAGCCTCGGACAGGTTCTGACCCGTCCCCTCACTGCTGCCACGAACCCGCAATACGGACCCCTTGGCCATGCTGAGATCACCCGTGACATGCAGCTCACCCATATGGTCAGCATCACCAGCGCCCAGCGTACCACCGCTGGATACCGTTGTGCTGCCCACCGTCCCAGTACCTGCCAGAAGGGCATTCTGATGCACACCCACAGCAGAGTAAGACAGGTCACCATCGACAACCATGGTACCAGACTGAATCTCAGTCGGACCCGTGAAGCCAGACCCATCACCCTCCACAAACAGGGTACCCGTGCCGGTTTTCGTCAGGGTGTTCTGACCATCAGACGACCCTTCATCCGTCAGGGTAGAGCCACTGCCCAGCGTCATCTTGTTCTGATCCTGAACATCGAACACCGCACCCTGCGGCCCGATAGCTGTTTTCAGGTTGCTGGTCAGATCAGAACCCTGGAGGTTCTGAAGTGTACCGCCATTCAGGGTAAGCTGAGCTCTGGAGCCTTCTTCTGCCCGGATACCATCTTTGCCATCCGTGTCACCCGCCGTCAGCGTGCTGCCATTGAGGACATTCAGAGTCGCATTCGGCTTATCAGCCGGAGCCGCAGAAGATGCCTTGGCAAAAATGACCGGCCCGGTGCTCTGGAGATGTGAACCATCAGCGAGTGTCACAACACCCTCGCCTGTAGCACCAATCTTCACGCCACCAGTATTCACCTGCGCCTTCTGCCCGGAGAGCTCCAGCGTGCCGTCATCTACCGCAACTGTCCCACCGATATGAGACTGGTTCGTCAGGGTTTCATGGCCGCTGGTAAGCGTCAGCCCACCCTTACCAGACAGAGACCCATCATAACGATCGTGAGCATTGGTCAGGTCGAGCGTTCCATCAAGCTGCCCATTTGCCGCACCGGAAAGTGAACCGACCTTAGACCCTGCATCCGCCACCGTGAACGTGCCGCCATTAGCAGCGAGCGTCCCATTCACCTGATTACCATCAAGCGTCAGGCTGCCCTTATCCTGAGTGACATCGCCAGAGACAGTATTGCCGGTCCCCAGTGTCATCGTGCCGCTATTAGCCGCAGATGCCAGCTTGCCCCCTGTGGCACTGAAGGTAGCCCCCTCAGCATTGGTGACATTGGCTGCCGTGCTATCCGTCAGAGTGGCTGTACCGCCATGGTTAACCAGATCAGCCAGCAGAGCCTTCTGACCCGTCATTGTGCCGCTATTCGTGGTCACACCAGCAACCTGACTGTTCTCAAGATCAGCTTTGCCCGCATTATCCAGCGTACCGGAGAACGTGCTGTCCTGAACCTTCAGGCGCGCGCCCGCAGCGTTGGTAACATTGGCTGCCGTGCTGTCTGTCAGAGTGGCTGTGCCGCCATGATTGGCCAGGTCAGCCAGCAGAGCCTTCTGACCCGTCAGCGTGCCGCTATTTGTGGTCGTACCAGCAACCTGACTGTTCTCAAGGCTGGCATTGCCCGTATTGTCCAGCGTCCCGGAAACCGTGCTGTCTGTCAGGGTGGCTGTGCCGCCATGATTGGCCAGATCAGCCAGCAGCGCCTTCTGCCCCGTCAGCGTGCCGCTATTCGTGGTCGTACCGGCAACCTTGCTGTTCTCAAGATCAGCACTGCCCGCATTATCCAGCGTACCGGAAAGCGTGCTGTCCTGAGCCTTCAGGTTGCCACCTGCAGCGTTGGTGACATTGGCTGCCGTGCTGTCTGTCAGAATAGCCGTACCGTTCTGGTTCGCCAGATCGGCCAGTGTAGCCTGATGGCCTGTCAGCCTACCGCTGTTCGTGGTCTTACCAGCAACTTTACCGCCGCTGATATCCGTTGTCGCTGCGTTATTCAGGTTTCCTTCGATGGAGCCCGGCAGATTGAGACGACCATTCTGAACATCCGTATCACCCGTATAGGTGTTCGCCCCGCTCAGTGTGGTCGTGCCTGTCCCCTTCTGCACGAAGTCACCCTTACCAGAGATAGCCTGCGTCAGAGTGAAGTCATTGCTATGGTCGATCGCCAGCGTCCCGTTATTGACGATAGCCTGCGTCCCAATGGAACCTGTCGTGCCACCATTACCGAGCTGCAACGTACCAGCATCAATCTGTGTCGGTCTGGCAAAGCCGCTGTCACCGCTCAGGATCAGCGTGCCGAGATCGGTCTTATGCAGGCTTGTGCCGCCATTAACATTGCTGCCATCAATGGCAGAAGCGATCTCAGCCGTGATGTTCTTCCCGTCCGAAGTCCCGTCACCCACACGAATGACCGTATCGGCCTTCGTGGCATACAGGTTAGCACCCGTTATCAGGTAACGTCTGTCATCCGTATTGGCGAACTGCATCCCGGAGAAGGAAACAGGCGCATGGTTATTGTCAGGCGTCTTGTCCTCGACATGCACCACACCGGCAGAGCCAGTGAAGATGGCCATGTTCCCATTCTTCCACTGAGCGTTGGAAGAACCGTCACCCTTGGTCCAGTTCGTCAGACCATGGCTGCTGGGCGCACTCCAGACACCATCACCACCATCAACCTTATTGTTTCCAACGCCATTTTCAGCACGGTGAGCTGCTGCGTCACCATCCCAGAAATTGAACTCGTTAGCATCGGTAATCAGGTTGACCTGATGGTCCACCGCCGTTTGAAGCGCCAGATTGCTCCCCGGCCCCTGCGGCAGATTGAGCTGCTGCTGCATCCCGGAGAGGGTACCGCCATAGCTGTACAGGCGATACAGGCCGGGCATCAGACCGGCATTCTGGACATCTGGACCATTTTCCGTAGGCAGGATGAACAGCGTACCGCCAAGTGCCAGATTACCCTTGACGTTGACGAAGTCATTATAGGCACCACCTTCTGTCCCGGCCTGCCCCAGACGGAAGACCTGATTGGAATGGTCATCCAGCGTCAGGTTGCCATTGATGTTCAGACGGGACGGCGCATCAGCCGTACCGGGAGCGAGTGTTGCACCAGACCCGATGGCCACATCGCCACCAATGGTCCCCTTACCACGAAGGGTTGACCCATCCGTAACAGAGGTCTGACCCGTTGCCTCGCTGTTATCGCCATCAACTTCCAGCTGCGCACCGTTCTGGACAAGAGTCTGACCCTTGTAGCTGCTGTTCCCTGTCAGGGTTTCGCTGCCACCAGAGACAGTCAGGCCGCCATTACCAGAGAGTGCCCCGGCATAACTGTCCTTGGCGCTGGTCAGATTCAGAGTGCCATCCAAGGAGCCATTACCAGCACCGGAGAGGGAGCCAGCCGTAGAGCCCGCACTCGCAACCGCAAAGTTGCCGCCATTAGCTGCCAATGTTCCCTTGATCTGGTTGCCATCAAGATTCAGCTGGCCATCATTCTGGGTCACGTCACCCGTAACGGTGTTGTCTTTCCCCAGCGTCATCGTGCCACTGTTGACGGCAGAAGCCAGCGTACCCCCTGTTGCCGTCAGAGTACCGCTGTTGGTGGTGGTGCCAGCAACGTGGCCACCTTCAATATCGGTCTTCCCGGCGTTGGTCAGAGTACCTGCAAGGGAGCCATCCAGAACGAGGCCACCCTTCTCGGAAACAGTGGTATCCCCTGTGTAGCTGTTATTGCCAGACAGGGTCTCGGTACCACCGGAAACCTTCAGGCCGCCATTACCGGAAAGAACACCGGCATAAGTATCAGACGCATTGGTCAGGTTCAGAGTACCGTCCAGCGTACCGTCAGCTGTCCCGGAGAGAGAGCCTGCATCGACACCCTTGCCGCCAATGGTGAAGCTACCGCCATCCGCAGCGAGTCTCCCCCCAATCTGGCTGCCATCAACCGTCAGATCACCAGCCTTCAGAGCTGCATCACCGTCAACCGTGCTGCCCTGAAGGGCGGCTTTACCACCATTAAGGGTCAGAGCCTTCATCTGGCTGTTATCAATGGTTGAGGTCACTGTTCCGTCAGACGCTGCCTGCGTCACGGACTGGAGATGAGACCCCTGAACATCCAGCTGCCCACCCTCATTGAGCAGGTCACCGGCCATCTTTGCCTGTGTCAGGCTCAGGCGGCCAGCCTTGAGGTCTGTCTGGCCCGTGTAATCCAACGCATCGGACAGAGCCAGCTGGCCCGTACCTGTCTTGACGATCCCACCAGAACCGGAGAGACCGCCTGTCCATGTCATGCGGCTGCCATCCTGCACGTTGAACTCGTTGGTTCCGGCCAGGGTCGTGGCGACCTTGCTGGTAAGGTCCTCACCCTTCAGATTGCGGACGATGGCGTCATCCAGATTGATGGTGCCATGGGCGCCTTTCTCCACATCGATGGCAGGAGCACCAGCATTATCGCCTGCTTCCAGAACACCATGGTTGCGAATATTCAGAGTGCCATCAGATGTTGTATCGCCACCGGAAGCCCCGAAGCGGATTCCCTGACGGCTCTGGAACTCCCCACCATCGACAACGGTCACGACACCCTTGCCGCCATTGCCGATGCGGGTTGCGCCATTATCCATGGTCCCGCCAGCGCCGACCTCAACAGTCCCGTCACCACCGACACCGCCGACTCCGAGATTGTCATTCTGGAACACGCCGCCATCCGTGACCATCACTTCGCCATGGCTGCCTGTACCAACGAGGGTCATTCCGTCCTTGATGCTGCCGCCGGATGTCACCGTGACAACCGCCTCACCACCATCCCCGATAGAAACATTATCTCCCCGGAAGCTGCCATCCTCGTTGACAGTCACGACACCCTTGCCGCCTGTACCGATAACGGCATCGGTCGCCTCAAAAGACGCACCCTTGCCGGAAACATTCAGTGTTCCGGTCGCTGGAGCCTCACCACCAGCATAGAAGTAGTCCGTATCAACATGGGACCCTTCCTTTACATTGAGGGTCCCATCCTGCTGGTTCCCTACAATGACCATCATATTCTCACCAGTGCGATCATTGATATGAGCGCCATTCTGGAGAGTCAGATCGCTTTTGCCTGCCGTGCTGGACTGACCATAGGTAGGATCGCCATTGCCGACAGTAACCCATTCCCGCTGAATCTGGGCATTGGGACCGTCCATCACCATGTGCGCTTCATTACCGTGGGCCAGCCCAACGGAAATGGTACCCGGGTTGCTGCCTGCCGGGGAGACGATCGCCCCATTATCCTTCAGGACCAGCGTCCCATTCTGGATGGCAACGGTGCCTGTAAGCTGGTTCTTGCCAGTAAGAATCTGCTCACCTGAAAGCAGGCTCAGAACACCCGACCCATTCAGGGAACCACTGAATGTCTCACCCTTCCCCTGTGTGATCGACAATTCGCCCTGATAGGGAGCCTGAGGATTGGTAGAAGGTGTCATGACCGGGCTGGTATCAGTCGGCGGCTTATCCAGCACACCATTGGCGCTACCGGCCAGAGACTGGACAGATGTCCCGCCATAACCATTACCGCTTTTACCGAAAAGGGCCTGCCCGCCATCCAGATGCAGGGTGCCGTCCACCTTCACGCCATCCAGACCGAGATCTCCGCCCTGCTGATACAGGTCGCCCTTGATCTCTGTATTCTGAGGAAGATTACGTGTTGTCGTGTTCGTCATGTCCCCAGAAACCGGGGCGCTATCATCGGCCCGGGCGGCATTACCCATTCCAGAGAAACATGACACTCCGCTGAGCAGAGCCAACATGTAACCAACACGACGATAACCGGCCCTATGGCTCGCCAGACACTGCGGCGGGGTACGCCCGCCCTGCTCAGTAATAAACAACGGCCTATCCCTTTTCCACGGTTGTGGACGGGATGACCCACCTCCCGTCCATTGTGAGGACGGATAGGTCTGGATTAGGGTAAAATTAGCGCATAAATTGGGTAAAAATTTGTAACAGAGATAGTCCCTGCAAGTAATTAGGAGATATTATGTCACGAATGACATAATATCTCCCTTTTTCATTAAGTTATATTTTATTTTTACCTGAAGACAGGCGACCATCCCTGCTTACAGAGAGGCCACCAGCCATTCCGCAACACGGATGCCGTCAATCCCCGCTGAGAGGATTCCTCCAGCATAACCAGCTCCCTCACCTGCCGGGAACAAACCTCTCAAAGCAGGGCTCTGGCCTGTCACATCCCGGTCAATCCGCAAGGGAGACGATGTTCGGGTTTCCACACCCGTCATCACGGCATCATCCATGCTGTAGCCTTTGATCTTCCGCTCGAACCGGGGCAGGGCCTCACGGATGGAGGCCACCACGAAGTCCGGCAGGCAGAGAGACAGATCAGTCGGTGTCACACCCGGCTGATAGGACGGCACGACCTCCCCCAGAGAGGTGGAAGCCCGCCCTGCAAGGAAGTCCCCCACACGCTGCGCTGGAGCACGATAATCGCCGCCCCCAGCAACAAAAGCAGCTTTCTCCCACTGACGTTGAAACGCAATGCCTGCCAGCGGCTCATCCGGGAAGTCCACACCGGGGCGGACTTCCACCACGATGCCACTATTGGCATTCCGCTCCGCACGGGAATACTGGCTCATGCCGTTCGTAACGACCTGACCCTTCTCCGATGTCGCTGCCACAACCTGCCCGCCGGGACACATGCAGAAGGAATAAACGCCCCGCCCCGTACTGGCATGATGCACCAGCTTATAATCTGCCGCACCAAGCAGCGGATGCCCCGCCTGCGGTCCAAAACGGGCCACGTCAATCACGGCCTGCGGATGCTCAATCCGTACCCCGATGGAAAAGGGCTTGGCCTGCATCGGCACGCCGCTCTCATGCAGCATGGCAAACGTATCCCGTGCCGAATGACCGACCGCCAGAATGACCCGGTCTGCCTTCAGCACCTCACCCGTGGAAAGGCGCAGCCCCGTCACCTGCCGTTTACCGCCGTCACAGGGCACCGTTTCCAGCCCTTCCAGCCGGGTCTCAAAACGATATTCCCCACCCAGAGCCTCAATCTGTGCCCGCAGGGACTGCACGACTGTTACCAGCCGGAACGTCCCGATATGCGGTTTGGAAAGTGTCAGGATTTCTTCCGGCGCACCGGCCTTCACGAATTCTTCCAGCACCTTGCGCCCCAGATGACGGGGGTCCGACACGCCGGAATAGAGCTTGCCATCGGAGAACGTCCCCGCCCCACCTTCACCAAACTGCACGTTGCTTTCTGCCGTAAAACGGGATTTCCGCCAGAGGGCAAACGTATCGACCGTGCGGTCCCGCACGGCACGGCCCCGCTCTATGACAATCGGCTTCAGCCCCGCCTGCGCCAGCACGAGCGCCGCCATGAGGCCACAGGGGCCAGCCCCGATCACCACAGGGCGCAGCGCATGATCTGCCGCATGAGGGGGAAGAACCGGCGGAATCCAGCGCATATCTGGCGTCTGGCGGACATGCTGGTCCTTGCTGAAACGCTCCAGCACCGTCCCCAGATCACGCAACTCACAATCCAGCGTGTAGACAAGCTGGATATTCCCCCGCCTGCGGGCATCATGCCCCCGGCGAAAAATATGGTAGGCCAGCAGCTCCTCCGCCTTTATGTCCAGACGGGCCAGAATGGCCGCATGGAGCTCATCCGGCGTATGGTCAAGAGGCAGGGCAAGATTGCTGAGGCGGAGCATGGGAGAAAAGGCTGTCATGCCCGTTCCTTTAGAGCCAGCAGCGGGGCACTGGCAAGCGGGGATACAGCGTGACCCGGATACCCCACACCATGAAACAGGACCAGAAAAGTGGTGAAAGCTGGATAGGTTTCGCTTATACTCACGCCTCTCATATCTTTTCGTGCCTATCAGGGTCCGCCATGACATCCATGCCCCACCATTCACACGAGCCGGCCGAGGGCACAGCCTGCTCCCACCACCACGACCATGAACCGCATGGGCATGGGCATGGGCATGGGCATGGGCATGGGCATGGGCATGGGCATGGGCATGGGCATGGGCATGGGCATGGGCATGGGCATGGGCACCACCATCATGGCGGGCACGGTCATGTCCATGCACCGGCCTCCTTTGGTGGAACCTTCCTCATCGCCATCATCCTCAACACGCTCTACCTTGCTGGAGAAGCCGGATGGGGACTGGCAGCGCACTCCCTGTCCCTGCTGGCGGATGCAGGCCATAATCTCTCGGACGTGCTGAGCCTGCTGGCCGCATGGGGGGCGCAGATACTCGCCCGCCGCACGCCCAGCGAACGCTTCACCTACGGGCTGAAACGGGCCACCATCCTGACAGCCCTGCTGAATGCCACCATCCTTCTGCTCGTCACAGGTGGAATCATCTGGCAGGCCATCTGGCACCTCATTCATCCCGAAACTGTGCAGGGGCAGACTATCAGCATCGTGGCGGGCATCGGCATCCTCATCAATGGCGGCACAGCCCTGCTGCTCATGAAAGGGTCACATCATGACCTGAACATGCGGGGGGCCTTCCTTCATATGGCCTCCGATGCGCTCATGGCGCTGGGTGTGGTCATTGCCGGTGTGCTCATCACACTGACGGGCCTCTCCTATATCGACCCTCTCGCCAGCCTCATCGTGTCGGGGCTCATCATCTGGGGGACATGGTCCCTGCTGACCCATGCGCTCGGTCTGGCGCTGGATGGTGTCCCGCAGGCCATCGCTCCCCGTGCCGTGGAAGACGCCCTGCGGAACCTGCCCGGCATTGCCGATCTGCACCACCTCCATATCTGGCCTATCAGCACAACTGAAACAGCCCTGACGGTTCATCTAGTGCTTCACCCCACTCCAGAGGGCCATTCAGCACTGGAAGCACAAACAAAAACGGCTGATCTTTTAGCTCAGGCCACCACCCTGCTGCGTGAAGAATTTTCCATTGGCCACCCGACTTTTCAGGTAGAACCGCCTGAAGGCATCGGCTGTACTACGCCAGACTGCACGACATCCCACACCGCCCCGAAAGAGACGGACTGCGACCATGACCACCACCACGCCTGAAGCCATATTACCCAAGGATGACAGTGCCACACCGCTGCGCCTGCGTGTGGCCCGCCTGTCCATTCTCGTCAGCATCGTGGTTCTGGGCATCAAATATGCGGCATGGGCCGTGTCCGGCTCCGGGGCTCTGCTCTCCGATGCCATAGAAACCATCCTCAACGTATTGGCCTCTGTCGGCACACTCTGGGCCGTGGCTTTTGCTGCCCGCCCGGCGGATGACAACCACCCTTACGGGCACGGCAAGGCGGAATATGTCTGGGCTGTCATCGAGGGGGTGCTGGTGGTTCTCACGGCTCTGGTCATTCTGGCCATTGCCGGTCACGATGCGCTGCATCTTCAGGCACCGGAAGCTCCCCTGCCCGGTGCGCTGCTCAACGCCTCTGCCGGGGTCATCAACCTCATCTGGGCGCTCGTCCTGCGGCGGATGGGGAAAAAGCATCACTCTCAAGCCCTGAGTTCCGCCGGGGATCATGTCCTGTCCGATGTCTGGGCCAGTCTGGCGCTGCTGATTGGCGTCTGTCTCATCCCTATCCTCCATTGGCTCTGGCTGGACCCGCTGCTCTCCACGCTCGTGGCCCTGAATGTCCTTTGGACAGGCTTTGGCATGATGCGTCACTCCATGACCGGCCTGCTGGATGAAGCCCCACCGCCAGAGCTGGTTCATGAAGTCGGCCAGACCATCACACAGGCCGGTCAGGGCGCACTGGAAGCCCACGACCTGCGCATGAGGCGGGTCGGTGCCCTTTATTTCGTGGAATTCCACCTTATCGTTCCTGATGAAATGCGCATTACCGATGCCCACGACATCTGCGACCGGATAGAGAATGCCATACGAGCCGTGCTGGGCCGGTCCTCTATCCATATTCATGTCGAGCCGGAAGACCTCGCTAAACGCCACAAACCGGGAGCCAGTGGCGTGCTTGTCATGTAGCCTGCATGTCACAGCTGGTCTGCAAAACCGTCTGCCCCCTTGACCGCAGGGAAGGCTCCGTCCGAAACAGGGTCTGAAACCTATTCACTCCAGCCCCGTGACGGATCCATCCCAGACGTGTCCGATTCTTCCCCAAGCGCCCCAGCTCCAGCGCCCGCCCCCGGCTCGCCTCATGCCATGAGGCGGCGTAACCGCATCACGCATCTCCGCCGCTCGGCCCGAATGCGTACCTCACAGTGGCGGCGGACGCTCATTTTCTGGGCCGGAGCCATCACGGTCGGTATTGCAGCATGGCTGTTCGCTCGGGCGGCGGACTATGCCAGCTCCCTCTGCATGGGCCTCCATAACTGGAATCCCTATGTCATGTTCGCTGTCATTCCCAGCGGTCTGGCTCTCTCCATGTGGCTGACGAAGCGCTTCTTCCCCGGAGCGCAGGGATCCGGTATCCCGCAGACCATCGCCACGCTGCATATTGAAGACTTTACCCTCGTCAACCGCATCCTTGGCCTGCGCATTGCCATCGGCAAAATCTGCATGACGACCCTTGGCCTGCTCTGCGGTGCTTCCATCGGGAGAGAGGGCCCGACCGTGCAGGTGGGGGCGGCCATCATGAACGCCTATGCCCGTTTTCTGGGCCATGCCAATGTCTCAACCCGCCGGGGCATCATTCTAGCTGGTGGCGCTGCCGGTGTCGCCGCAGCCTTCAACACGCCGCTGGCCGGTATCGTCTTCGCCATTGAAGAACTGGCCAGCTCCTTCCAGCAACGAACTTCTGGCGTGATGCTGACAGGCGTTGTCCTCGCCGGTGTGACGGCCATTGTGCTGACGGGCGGGAACTATACCTATTTCGGCCATGCCTCTGTGGATGTGCCTGTCGGCACGGCATGGATTGCCGTGCTGGCCTGCGGCATTCTGGGCGGGCTCGGTGGTGGTATTTTCTCCACCATTCTCATACGGGTTGGCAAAGGGCTGCCGGGATTCATCGGGAATATTCAGAAGAACCGTCCCATCCTGTTTACGGCTCTCTGCGGGGTCGTCCTCGCCATACTGGGCTTTGCCAGCCACGGCGACACGTTCGGTACAGGTTATACACAGGCGCATCATCTGATTGATGGGTCACGCCACCCGCACATGTCCTATTTCCTGATGAAATATGCCGCCACCATTATCTCTTACTGTTCCGGCATTCCGGGCGGGCTGTTTGCACCGTCCCTTTCCATCGGGGCTTCCGTTGGGGGATGGGTGGCCCAGTTTCTGCCCCTTACGGCGCCCGGCGCTGTCGTACTGCTGGGCATGGTTGGCTATTTCTCTGGTGTGGTACAGTCCCCGCTGACAGCCACCGTCATCGTGATGGAAATGTGCGACAACCAACAGATCACCCTCGCCCTGCTGGCCACAGCCTTTCTGGCCTTCGGTGTCTCCCGTATGGTCTGCTCCCACTCCCTCTATGGCCGGCTGGCTGACCAGTTCATGGCCCGGCAGGAAGGATATCTCCAGAAGAAGCACGAAGAAAATAAACAGTCCAAAGACTGATAACAAAGGGCCTGCCAGTGCCTGTACCAACGGGCAGGCCCTCTTGAAGGTGGATCAACCCTGAGCAGACAGGTCCACAACCCCGACATAGCCTTCTTCCGTCCCGAAGATGACGGCTCCGCCCTGCGGGGTAAAGGCGATGGCATTCACGGCACCACGGGCTGCGCCGCCACTACGCTGGCCATTACAGAGTGGCAGGATACGATCTGCTCCAGCGGCTGCCTCATCGGCAGTTTTGGGCACTTCCGCCAATAGAACCGTGCCATCCTCAAACCCGATGGCCAGAATGTCATCCGTGGGATGAGCACAGACGCAGGTCACGAACAGCCCCGGCAGGCGGGCCAGCTCCATAGGCGGCTTACCCATCGGGCCACCACCGAAGAACGGCCACAGCACGGCCGCATCCGCCCCGGATGTCGCCAGCCAGCGCCCCTTGCGGGTGAAGCTCATGGAAGCAATCTTGCGGGGATAGCCGCTCATGCGCATGTTGTGGCCATCTGACAGACGCCAGCCATGCAGTTCATTCTCCTGCATGCTTGTCACCAGAGCCTCGCTGCCCGGATGGATGCACAGCCCGGTATGGCTGCCCTTCCATTCCAGAGAGCGGACAGTGGAGTCCTTCGCCTGCACAAACCACATGGACACGCCATTATAGTGCGAGGCAGCCAGCTTCTTGCCCTTGGCATCAAAGGCAAGGCCACTCAAGGATGAAGGATGCTCCAGCACCTTCAGAGCTTCATCCGTACCATGAGCGTAGAGATGAACGTCTTTCTTGCTGGCACATGCCCAATGCGTGGGCGTGCTTGCCAGACAGTCCACCCAGCCACGGCCCGCATAGCGTTCCGTCATGGTGCCATCAGCCCGTGTCTCCACGACACGGCCATCTTCTCCACCGCTGAGGAAGCTGTCCTTCCCGCAGCCCTGAGCGAAGGACACAGCACCATCGTGCACAGGCAGCACCCGCCAGTCTTCGGGTGCCCGCAAACCATCACGGGGGATGAGGATGATCTCACCATCCATCGTCAGGGCGGCGAATGTACCGCCGTCCCGGCTGGCCTGAACGCCCGTTATCGGGGCCTCAAACTGACGTTCAGCTCCACGGGTCTGCAACAGGGTCTTGCTCTGCGGGGCGCTCATACGGCTACGCAGCCTTCAAAACCACGCTGAAGCTGGTCACGGTCCAGCTTGCGACCAATGAAGACAATGCGGGACAGCTTCGCCTCTCCCGCTTTAAACGGCCCGATGTAATCGCCATCAGCCATCATATGCACGGCCTGAAAAGCGAAACGCTCATCTTTTCCCTTGAAGTGCAGAATCCCCTTCGCCCGCAGAATGTCAGGCCCCTGCTCCTGAAGGACAAGACCGATCCATGCGTGGAAGCGTTCTTCATCCAGCGGCTCCGTCACGGTGAAAGAGTGGCTCGTCACATCCTCGCTATGGGCATGGTGATGCCCACCCGGCCCATGAGCCGCCTCATGATGATGGTCATGGTCGTGATGGTGGCCATGATCGTGACAGTCGCAGTGATCATGATCGTGATGATGGTGGTGGTCATGCTCATGCTCGTCTTCCTCAAGGAAGTCCGGCATGGTGGACAGGGCACGCTTGAGGTCAAAGCCGCCACGGTTCAGGATGTCATCCAGAGCCACCTTGCCACGCTCGGCGCGATGGATGCGCACAACAGAATTGATGGCCCGAAGTTTCTGCTCCACCTCGGCCAGTGCGGCTTTATCCAGAAGGTCACATTTGTTCAGGATGATGACATCGGCAAAAGCCACCTGATTGACGGCTTCCGGGCTCTCCTTGAGAGTCTGTAACACGTTGTAGGCATCCACGACCGTCACCACAGCATCCAGCTCGGCCTTTTCACGGATGCCTTCATCCACGAAGAAGGTCTGCGCCACGGGGGCCGGATCAGCCAGACCTGTGGTTTCCACGATGATTCCATCGAACTTGCCACGGCGGCGCAGCAGGCGGCTGAGAATCCGGATGAGATCGCCCCGCACCGTGCAGCAGATGCAGCCATTGTTCATCTCGAAGATTTCTTCATCGGCATCGACCACCAGATCATTATCAATGCCCAGCTCGCCGAACTCATTGACGACAACGGCGTAATTCCGCCCATGGTCGGCGGTCAGGATGTGGTTGAGCAATGTGGTCTTCCCGGCCCCCAGAAAGCCGGTGAGAACGGTGACGGGAATTTTTTTGGTCTGTGATTCAACCATGATGTCTTGTCCTTGTCTCCTTGAGAGCTGAGATGAGCATACTCCTCTCCCTCCTCAAAACCAAAAAGAAGAACAGATGGTTGCATAACCATCCGCCCGTACCCCAATATGGAGAGAGAGGCCAGAAGGGCCTTGCCCGCCCCCGCAGGATCGAGGGGCCGCCCTCCGGGTCCGGGCGAAGACATGATTCATTCCATGAGCTCCGCCCTCATTATCTGATGGAGACAAACCCATGAATGAAAACACCATTCTCATTCCCGGTTTTGACAAACCCGTATCACGTGTTGCGCTTGGCACATGGGCCATTGGCGGCTGGATGTGGGGCGGACCAGATGACGACAATGCCGTCCGCACCATTCACCGGGCCCTTGATGAAGGCGTGGACCTGATCGACACCGCCCCGGTCTATGGTTTTGGTCATTCTGAAGAAGTCGTGGGCCGTGCTCTGGCAGAGAAGCCCCATAAGGCCCGTGTCGCCACCAAGCTGGCGCTGGACTGGAATGACGATCACAAGCCTTTCCGCAACTCCAGCCCGGCCCGCATCCGCAAGGAAGTGGAAGACTCCCTGCGCCGCCTGCGGGTCGAGACCATCGATCTGGAGCAGGTCCACTGGCCGGACCCCAACACGCCGATTGATGAAACAGCCCGTGAGCTCCAGAAGCTGCACAAGGAAGGCAAGATTCGTGCCCTCGGCGTGAGCAACTACTCCCCGGAACAAATGGATATCTTCCGTGAGGTCGCCCCGCTGGCCAGTGTCCAGTCCCCTTACAACCTCTTTGAGCGGGAGATTGAAAAGGACGTGCTGCCTTACGCCAAGAAGCACAAGCTCGTCACGCTGGCCTATGGCCCGCTCTGCCGTGGCCTGCTGACAGGCAAGATGACGGCAGACAAGACCTTCCCGGAGAGTGACCTGCGTTCCAGCGATCCGAAGTTCCAGAAAGAGCACTTCAAGGACTATATCGCTGCTGTTGCGGACCTGAAAAAAATTGCAGACCGCCACGGTAAATCCCTGATGGTTCTGGCCATCCGCTGGGTGCTGGATCAGGGACCGACCATTGCCCTCTGGGGTGCCCGCAAGCCGGAACAGATTGACGGTGTGGCTGATGTCTTCGGCTGGCAGCTGACAGAACAGGACAAAAAGGACATTGACGCCATTCTCCAGCGTCATGTTCCAACGCCTATTTCACCTGCCTTCATGGCTCCGCCTGCCCGTAAGGCATAAAACCAGAAATAAGCTGGAACCTGAACGAACAGGGTGGCAGGCTTCTCTCTGCCACCCTGTTCGTTTATCGCTCCCGTTTAAAACACTACATTCCCTACCACCTGATTGACAGATTAGAGACATACACGAAGCAATTTTTCATTACTGCTACCTATTACATTTATTAATGAATTATATATAAATATAGCTTTCAGAGCACGAAAATCACAGATATCAGAAATACTATTCTTAACATTCTCATTTGTAGAGAAAATATATATTGCTTTAATAAATATTTTCATTACCATTAAATAAAACTTCACAATCCCCCTATTCTTTTCCCGGAGCTACAGGATGTCTGGCAATCCCCAACCGATTGTTACCCCTGGAACATACCAGATCAACATCGCCTCCCTGACCTTAACATCTTCATCCATCGGCTTAGGGGAAACGGCTGTCCTTAGCGACCAGAGATATAATGTAGAGGCAACCTTTTCGACTCATACGCCAACCAATTCTTCTGATACAGCAGTACAGGACTTCACCTTAACAGACCCAAAAACAGGCGAGACTATTACAGGAAGCTATAATGTTTCATGGGGGAATAAATTAACTAATAGCTTTATCATCAATAATGGGGAAGGCGGATATTACATCATTACATCTGCCGTAGCAGGAAGCTCCTCGTCTAAGATTGATGGCGCAGAGCTGCTCGACCCCCAAAAATCAGCATATAATTACAGCAATATACATTTAAAAACTGGCATAAAAAACGAAGTATTTATTTTGCGGCCAAGTAGCGGCTTCTCAGGGGGCAACCCTTATCCCTATTTCTTCCTCCAAAATGATGATGGTACCGCCTACACCATTAATCCTAATACAAATCGTATAGAACAATTTACCTTCGATACCTGCTTTCTGGCAGGAAGCCTGATTGATACACCCGAAGGCCCCAGAAAGGTTGAAGATCTAAAATGTGGCGACATGATCCTCACCTATGATTCCGCAACAGGCCAGAGACTACCACAGGCCATTACATGGACTGGAAAGGACCATGTGCAGGTCAATACCTCTCTGCCGATGGACATGGCAGGCTATCCAGTATGCATCAAAAAAGATGCACTGGCAGACGGTGTCCCTTCTGCAGACCTGCTGATTACAGCGGAACATTGCCTTTTTCTTGAAGGACGTTTCGTACCAGCCCGCATGATGGTAAACGGACGTTCAATCTATTTCGATACCGCCGACAATGCTCCTTCTGGTACGAAAAGAGCACATGGTAGCCGCTACGACATCTTCCACATAGAAACTGAGAAACACAGCATCATCATCTCAAACGGTGCCCTGACAGAAAGCTACCTCGATACAGGAAACCGGCATGGCTTCCGGCAGAATAGTCAGCGTCCTGATGAAAATGTCATAGAACATGACGTCTCCGCCAAACCTCTATCTTGGCAGACTGATGCAGCGGCACCGCTGGACACAACTCAGGATTTTGTAGCTCCTCTGTTTCATCACCTCCTCGAGCGGGCAGAGACCCTTCAATTCCCTGTCCAACATCCCTACAAAGCCGAAGCCCTGTCCGATGATGCCGCTTTTCAGCTGATTACGGATACAGGGACTGTTCTGCATGAGCAGCGCGTGACCAACGGCTATAAAATCTTCTCAATTCCTGCTGGAACAGAACATCTTGTTCTGACCTCCAGAACAGGCCGCCCTTATGACGTGCACGGGCCTTTCATGGATGACAGGCGCCTGCTTGGCGTCCTCATTGGCGAGATTATTCTTTTCCAAAATGGCCGTTCCATCACCATTGACACCCACCTGACAGCACCACAGCTTGATGGATGGTCTGATCTGGAAACGGTCCCTATGCGTTGGACTCAAGGTGCTGCCATGCTGCCCCTTCCCAGCAAGCAATATGAGACGGACAGGCTGGAGAATGGCCTACTGGCCATCAAAATCATGGCAGGAGGTCCTTATCCCATCGAAACCACACCCTTCCCAACATCACGGCATGAAACGGCACAGCAGTTCATGTTTAATAGTGCTGGATAACCCCCTCATACTGCACAAAAATCATCATATGCCTGTCATTCGGAAGAATGGCAGGTAGCTCGGGGAAGGGCCTTCCCAGAAAGAGCGCTTCAGGGACTATATCGCTGCTATTGCGGACCATTATGGCAAGTCCCTGATGGCTCCGCCTGCCCATAAGGCATGATATAACTACCCACATCATTGCGATGACAAGCTGGAAGGGAGTGGTATAGATGATTTCTATGCCATTCCTCTTTTATGTAGGTCACGCACTATTTAATTATTAATAATTTATTTGATATACACACTTATATTTAAGAAAATATAAAATAATTAACTTTGTGTTAAAGAAATAGAAAGTTGATTAATATAATAAACTGTCTTATCCAAAAATAAAAATTAGCATCTCTGGAGAGAGACATTATGCCAGGAAATCCTAAACCCGTTGTTGCACCGGGATCATATAAAATAAATGTTGCATCTCTGAGAGTCGATTCAAGTAATAAAGGTATTATAAGCAATCAGAAATATGGCGTAGAAGCGACATTCACAAATCACACCCCGACCCGCCCCTCGGATCAAAAGGTCCAGGACTTCACATTCAAAGACCCCTCAACAGGTAGGACTGTTACAGGGAGCTATGACTTTTCCTGGGGGAATAAGGACGTAAATGGTTTCATCATTGGTGATGGTTCCGGAGGATATTACATCATAACCTCCGACACACCCGGCAGTTCTTCATCAACAGTGGATGGTCGGGCGCTCCTTGATCCCTCCAAGGCGCAATATTACTATTTTTACGACAGCCGACAGCCATGGTCATCTGGCAACTATTTCACCCTCATGCTCAGTGGCAAGGGCTACCGCTTCCGTCAGGACAATAACGGTACAGCCACAGATGGGTCTTCTGCTTTTGGCGGGGAGCAATTCACCTTCGATACCTGCTTCTTGGCAGGCAGTTTCATCAAAACCCCCACAGGCTACCGGACCATAGAGGAACTGAAATCCGGCGATGAAATCCTCACCTATGACCCCGTAAAAGACCAGACCGTACCGCAGGTCGTTACATGGGCCGGACGTAGCAGAATAAACGTCAATCCAGCCCTCCCCATGGATATGGCAGGCTATCCTGTTCGCATCAGAAGGAATGCTCTGGCCAATGATGTTCCCTCCAGAGACCTGCTGGTCACGGCGGAACACTGCCTGTTTTTCGATGGTCGCTTCGTTCCTGCCCGCATGATGGTCAACGGGCGGTCAATCCATTTTGAAACATCAGACGCACGCTATCAGACAGCCTATGATATCTTCCACGTAGAAACGGAAAAACACAGCATCATCATCGCCCATGATGTCCTGACGGAAAGCTATCTTGATACCGGCAACCGCCGCCAGTTCATGCAAGCCACTTCTGAGGAGGATGGCAACGTCATGAAACATGATTTTTCTTCAAAAAATCTATCATGGCAGACTAATGCCGCTGCCCCTCTCTGCACGGATCAGACCTTTACAGCTCCCCTGTTCCATGACCTGCTCAAACGGGCAGAAGACCTGCTATTCCCTGTCCAGCATCCTTATAAAACTGAAGCCTTTTCTGATGATCCAGAGTTTCATCTCATCACGGATAAAGGGCAGATTCTGCATGAAAAGCGATCCTCGGATGGTTACAGGCTTTTCGCTATTCCGGCTGATGCACACCATGTCGTCCTGACCTCCAGGACAGGCCGCCCTTATGACGTGCATGGGCCTTTCATGGATGACCGACGCCTGCTTGGCGTCCTCATTGGCGAGATCGTCTTTTTCCGGAATGGTCGTTCTGTCACCATCGACACTCACCTGACAGCACCGCAGCTTGATGGATGGTTTGATCTGGAGCCAATCCCCATGCGCTGGACTCAGGGCACTGCCATGCTGCCTCTCCCCAGCAGACAACCCGATGAAGACGGGCTGGATGATGGGCTATTGGCCATCAAAATCATGGCAGGAGGGCCTTACCCTATCGAAACCACGTCCTTCCCGACATCAGGGCATGAAACTGCACGGCAGTTCATGTTCAATAATGTTGGATAACCCCCTCACATTGCACAAAAATCATCAGCTGCCTGTCATCCAGAAGGATGGCAGGTGGCTCGGAAAAGACGTTCCCAATACTGAAAAAACATTCTAGTCTGCCCCTCCATCAACAGGCATGAAACATGCTCACAGACGCAGCAGGCAAGCGCAGGGTCATCATGAAGGCAGTTCGTCATTTGGGAAACGGTCAGGCAAAACAGACAGTACCAGAGCGGGCTGCTCCCGGGCATCCTTCAGGCTGGGCTGCCCTGTGTGGACTGATCTTTCTGGCAGCATGTTCAAGCAGCGGGCAGCATAGCCCAGCCCTTACTCCCATGAGCCAGTATGCCAATGGGCAAACGGGACCGCTGGGATACGACACCCATGTACCTGCCTTTGCCAGCGAAAACTTTGCGCCCTTCAACCGCCAGGACGTAGCCGCCATAGCCCTGCGTGAATGGCGGATGTTCGGCAGCCCTATTGCCGATGCTGACCCGCACGACCGGCCAGAACCTTCCAGCCCGGCTCTCAAGCCGGAGCGCCTGCCCGGCCTCTGGCAGCGTATTGGTGAATATTGGTGGATCGGTCAGGCCCCTGAAGAAAATGAGGCCCGCTGGACAGGCCGTACCGATGGCAACGGTACCCTGTTCTCTGCCGCTCGCGATGGTAACTATGCATGGTCGGCTGCGTTTATTTCCTACGTCATGCGCATTGGCGGGGCTAATATCCGCTTCCCCTATTCTCCGAACCACGCCACCTACATCAATGCAGCGGCATCCGGCAACAATCCGGGCATTTCGGCCCAGAACCCTGCCAATTATGCACCACGGCTGGGGGACATACTCTGCGTTGGCCGTGGGCGCAGCCGCAGCATCACCTATTCCATGCTGCCAACATCCTACGGCTTCCCTGCCCATTGTGGCATTGTAGTGGCCACACGGCAGAATGCACCACCTTTCGGGCGGGAAATCAGCATCGTGGGGGGGAACGTGGATGATGCCGTCTCCCTGACCCACGTGCCAACAGACAGTACCGGCCATGTCAGCAGCTCGGACGGGCAGAGCTATGACAGCCGCTACCCATGGTGTGCCATCCTTACCCCCCGCTATGATGCCGATACAGACCCCAATAGCGGGCAGTAAGGCAGCATTACACCTTATTTCACGGGCAGGCCGCAGGCTTTCCAGCCTGTGCCGGGGCCGTGCTTGTCTTCAAAGCCATCAATGACATTCGTGAGCGTCTCATACCCGGCCTGAGCGGCCAACTCAGCGGCTTTCTGTGAGCGCATCCCCGAGCGACAAATGAAGAAAAGCGGTGTCGCCTTATCCGGTACGGCCTGTTCCAGAGCATGAATAAACTCGGCTTCGCTATCGGCACCCCATGTCAGCGCAACGACCTTTTTGCCGATTGAACTCAGCTCTGGCATGCCCACCTGTGCCCATTCCTCTGGCGTGCGGACATCCACAAGAACGGACTGACTATCAGCCCGCAGAGCCCCCCATGCATCTTTCGCAGTACTGTGTTTCATAACATCCTCTCCTGTTGAACTCGCAATCAACGATCATATATAGGGTGTAACACCCTTTTCACGATGTTACAGGGACCATCTTGACGATGATGCCTTCCCTGTCACGTTAAACACGATTCATTCTGCCGACCAGCAACAGCCGGATTCTTTCATGACGCACACACCACCTTCCAGTCACGCCGCCCCCTGCCCGTCTCTGATAGAGGCTATCGGCAACACGCCGCTCATCCGCCTGCGCCATGCGTCCGAAATCACAGGCTGCAACATCTATGGCAAGGCGGAGTTCATGAATCCCGGCGGGTCCGTTAAGGACAGGGCAGCACTCTCCATCATTCAGGATGGCTTTGCTCGTGGTGTACTGAAAAAAGGCGGCACCATTGTGGAAGGTACAGCCGGGAATACCGGCATCGGTATCACACTCGTGGCCCATGCCCTTGGCTGCAAGGCTGTCATTGTCGTGCCGGAAACACAGAGCAAGGAGAAGCTGGACTTCCTCCGCATGATTGGGGCTGACCTCCGCCTCGTCCCGGCAAAGCCGTACCGGGACCCCGGCAATTATGTGCATGTCTCCCGCCGTCTGGCCGAAGAAACCGGCGCCTTCTGGGCCAACCAGTTCGACAACACAGCCAACCGTGAGGCCCACCGCACAACCACAGCCCCGGAAATCTGGGCCCAGCTTGAAGGAAAAGTAGATGCCTTCACCTGCTCCTGCGGGTCCGGGGGAACGCTGGCAGGCATGGCCCTTGGCCTGCGGGAACTGGCCCAGCGGGACAGCCAGAAAACGCCCGAAATCGTCCTTGCTGACCCGGAGGGCTCCGGCCTCTATGGCTGGGTTACCTCCAACGATCTCAGCGTGAGTGGCAGCTCCATCACCGAAGGCATCGGCCAGTCCCGTGTCACGGCCAATCTGGAAGGCTCCGCCCCAGACCATGCTGAGCGCATTCCCGATGCCGAGGCACTGGAACAGATTTACCAGCTCACCATGAAAGAAGGTCTCTCTGTTGGCGGGTCATCCGGCATCAATATTGCCGCTGCCATCCGCACGGCCCGCCGTCTGGGACCGGGGCATAACATTGTCACCATCCTCAGCGATGGTGGCGCACGCTATCAGTCCAAGATATTCAATCCTGACTTCCTGCGTAGCAAAAACCTGCCCACACCGCCCTGGATGTAAGAGCTGATACTGATCCGCCGTTAAAGGCGGATCAGCCGGGCAGCGAAGAAGCCATCCATGCCGCCCTGTGCAACATTCATGCCCGGATGAGTACGGAAATACCCTTCCTCCGTGCGGGCACGGGGCAGAGCGGCCAGCTCCTCCTCCGTAAAGGGAGAGAGTTCCCACCGCCCATCTTCCAGAGCATGAGCAATACGCTGCGGGCCTTCCTCATCCTGAAGGGAGCAGACAGCATAAAGCAGCATCCCACCCGGCTTCAGCATGTCATATGCCGCATCAATGAAACGGTCCTGCCCTGCTACCAGAGTGGTGATGTCACGGGGCCGCTTGATCCACAGAACATCCGGGTGGCGCCGTAGCGTCCCCGTGGCTGAACAGGGCGCATCCAGCAACACGGCATCCAGTGGCTCGGACGGACGCCAACGCAGAGCATCTCCCACCACAATCTCCGCTTTCAGCTGGAGACGGGCCAAATTCTCTTTCAACCGTTGAGCACGGGGCTTCTCACGTTCAACGGCCACCACCTCTGCACCACCACAGAGAAGCTGCGCCGTCTTACCGCCCGGAGCGGCACACAGATCGGCAACCCGCTTGCCCCGCACATCCCCCATCAGACGGACCGGCATGGCTGCGGCCATGTCCTGCGCCCAGAACTGCCCTTCCGCAAAGCCGGGCAGCTCAGTCATTTTCGTCCCTGCCGGGTAACGGACCGTTCCGGTTGAGAGGGTTTCACCCCCTTCCGGGGCGTCACAGCCGGGCTTGACCGTCAGGTCCAGCGGGGCCTCCTGATAGAAACCCTGCGTGATGGACCGGGCCCGCCGCCCCCATGCGCTCCAGAGCCAATGAGGCACATCCAGACGGGCATCATCCAGCCCTTCAGTCAGCGTCTCGGCTTCCCGTGACACACGGCGCAGCACCGCATTGGCCAGCCCTGCAAAAGGCGAGAGGCCACGCCGGTGCAGCAGGTCCACAATCGTTCCAACCGCTGCATGGGGCGGTGTCTCAAGATGTATGAGCTGCGCCACACCAAGCAGCAGAGCGCAACGGACAGGTTCTGGCGGCTGACGGCGCAGTAGCGGCTGAAGCAGCTCCGACATGCTGCCCAGATGCCGCAATGTCGCTGCGGCAAGGCGGTGAGCCGCTGCACGGTCCCGCCCTTCACAGCTGCTGCGCTCAAGCGTGATCTCCAGCATACGGCGATGCTCCACCACACCGCAGACGATATCAAAAGCCAAGTCCCTCACGGGGTCTTCATGGCGGGAAATGGAAGCAGGCCGTGCACCGGCCCGCCGGCCCCGTCCGCCCTTGGGGCGTGAACGGGCTGGACGGGAAGAAGAAGCGTTTGTCATGCGCCCGTTGTCGGGAGTTAGTGGCAGGAAAGTCAAGATGGTTTTTATCCAGCCTCTTGACCCTTCCCGTCAAAGGGGGTGCAATCCAGCCATCATGACAGATCACACCATCGCCCATGCCCTGAAAAGCATCCAGACCCGCATCAGCACAGCCTGCCAACAGGCTGGACGGCCATCAGAGAGCGTCAGCCTCGTTGCCGTCAGCAAATTCCACCCGCAGAGTGCCGTACAGCAGGCCCTTGAGGCCGGGCAGCACATCTTCGGGGAGAACCGTGTGCAGGAGGCTGCTGCCAAATTCCCCGCCCTGCGAGAAGAATGGCCAGACCTGCGCCTGCACCTCATCGGGACATTGCAGAGCAACAAGGCCACCGAGGCCTGTGCCCTTGCTGATGTGATTGAAAGTCTTGATCGTCCATCTCTCAGCACGGCGCTGGAAAAGGCCGCCCAAAAGGTAGGCCGTCTGCCGGAGTTATTCGTGCAGGTGAATATCGGTGACGAACCTCAGAAGTCCGGCATCAGCATGGCGGAGGCCGATCACTTCATCGAAGATTCCCTTAGGCGTTTTGGGGACCATGTGAAAGGGCTGATGGCCATTCCGCCATTCGATGAAGACCCGGCTCCCTTTTTCCAAAAGCTTGCAGAGATGAATCGCCGTCACGGTCTGCCTGCTCTTTCCATGGGCATGTCATCCGATTTCGAGACTGCCATCATGGAGGGTGCCACCCTTGTTCGTGTCGGTACGGCCATATTCGGAGAGCGCCCTGCACACTGATGCACATATGTCATGACAGTTTTTTTCGAGCTCTCTACTTGCTTTTCTCATGAAAAAACTGTCATGAAGCCAGAATCATCATAGCCAGCGCTTCTTTTTACAGAAGCGTGTCTGCCTGTCTTCCTGCGGGGGATGGGTGTCTATCAGTCTTACAGGATGGTTTGCTCCATGTCTGAACAGGATAGCATGTCCCTCAAGGAATCCTCTTCCGATGCCCGGTATCCCAACTCCATAGGGACACCAACGTCTGCTCCACCTCAGGGGCAGGACGGTCACAGCCGCCCCAAAGGCATGGGTGCCATGCTGGCTGCTCTGGGTGTCGTGTATGGCGATATCGGGACAAGCCCGCTCTACGCCCTGCAATCCTCCATCCGCAACGTGGGGTCGGAAACCCATCCCGCCCATGCGTGGGAGGTCATCGGACTGACCAGCCTGACCTTCTGGGCCCTCATGCTGGTTGTGACCATAAAATACGTCATCCTCATCATGCGGGCCGACCATAACAAGGAAGGCGGCATCATCGCCTTAATGGCGTTGGCACAGCGTGTCTGCAAATCCACCTATTTCCGCTGGGTATTCGGACTGATCGGTATTGCCGGGGCCTGCCTGTTCTTTGGTGACGGCATCATCACCCCTGCCATTTCCGTGCTTTCCGCCGTGGAAGGTGTGGAAGTATCCGTGCCGGATGCCTCGCCCTTTATCATTCCTGCGGCCATCATCATCCTGCTGGGACTATTCGCCGCGCAGGCCCTTGGTACAGGGAAGATTGGCCGGGCTTTCGGGCCGATCATGCTGGTCTGGTTCTTCACCATCGCCATACTGGGCGCAAAGGCCATCCTGCTGCATCCGGGCGTGCTGCTGGCCCTCTCCCCGCTGGAGGCCATCCGCTTCATCGTCACCCATGGCAAGCTGTCCTTCATTGCCCTTGGCTCGGTCGTTCTGTCCGTCACCGGGGCAGAGGCCCTCTATGCTGATATGGGGCATTTCGGGCGGTCTCCCATCCGCTTTGCATGGCTCTTTCTCGTACTGCCTGCCCTGTGCCTGAACTATTTCGGGCAGGCGGCCTCCATCATTCACGACCCGACCACGCTGGCCAATCCGTTCTTCTATCTGGCACCGCACTGGTTACAGATCCCCATGCTGCTGCTGGCCACAATGGCGACCATCATTGCCAGTCAGGCCGGTATTTCGGGCAGCTTCTCCCTCTGCCGCCAGCTCATCCAGCTGGGCTATCTGCCCCGTACCCGCATCATCCACACCAATCCCCATGAGGAAGCGCAGATTTACCTGCCCTCCCTCAACTGGATGTTCGCCTTCGGCTCTGTCGTGCTGGTGATTGCCTTCCGCTCCTCTGCGGCTCTGGCCTCCGCCTATGGTATCGCCGTGACAGGGACGTTCCTCTGCACCTGCGTACTGGCCATGGTAGTCTTCCGCCGTGTCTTCCAGTGGAAGAGCTATGCCGTGGGGGCCGTGTTCGGCTTCTTCTTCATCATGGATGGCGTGTTCTTCTCCTCCAACGTCATGAAGATTCCGGATGGTGGCTGGGTACCGCTCAGCATTGCCATTGGCAGCACGCTCATCATGACCACATGGCAGCGTGGCCGCCAACTCATCCGCAACACGAAGAAACGTGATGCCGTGCCGATGGGGTCCTTCATCACCCGGCTCACCCAGTCCCGCACCATCCGGGTACCCGGTCTGGCCGTTTTCCTGACCTCCGACCCGGAAATGGTGCCGGATGCCCTGCTCTATAACCTGCGGCATAACAAGGTCCTGCATCAGACGGTCCTGTTCGTCACGGTGCAGACGCTGGACCAGCCGGAAGCTGACGCCAGCGAGCGCATGACCATCAAGGAGCTGGCACCGGGCATCCGCCGTGTCATCATCCGCTATGGCTTCATGGAGATGCCCAACCTGCCCCTAACACTCGCCAGCATGGCAGAGATGGATTTCGACCCCATTCAGGCCTCCTACTTCACCTCCCATGACCTCGTGTTCCGCTCCAAGGTGCCGAAGATGTCACTCTGGCGGATGTGGGTCTTCCTCTATCTGCTCAATAACGCCACGTCGATTTCTGAATTCTTCCGGATTCCGCCGGAGCGTGTCATGGAGTTCGGGGTGCGGGTCGCGATCTGATCGTGACCCAGCCTCTCCCGCTCTCCCTCTATATTCACTGGCCATTCTGTCTGGCCAAATGTCCGTATTGTGACTTCAACTCCCATGTGCGGGAGACCATCCCTCAGGAGCGCTTCGCCAGCGCCCTGAGAGCCGAGCTGAAGCATGAAGCCACAAGGCTGATGCAGGATGCTCCCCGGCAGCTTGTCTCCATCTTCTTTGGCGGGGGGACGCCATCCCTCATGGCACCGGAGACAGTCCATCATCTGATTGATGATGCTCGCCGCCTTTTCCCCAGCGTGAATGATCTTGAAATCACACTGGAAGCCAACCCTACCAGCGTGGAGGCCGACAGATTCCGGGCCTTTGCAGAGGCAGGCGTCAACCGTCTCTCTCTGGGCGTGCAAAGCCTTGATGAGACCGATCTAGCCGCTCTAGGGCGGCAACATTCAGCCCGGCAGGCCATTGCAGCGCTGGAGCTGGGGCGCCGCATCTTCCCCCGCCTGTCCTTTGACCTGATCTATGCCCGCCCCGGCCAGACAGAAGAAAAATGGAAGGCAGAACTTCGGCAGGCGCTCGCTCTGGCGGCTGACCACCTTTCCCTCTATCAGCTGACCATCGAACCCGGCACGAAGTTTGAGGCCCAGCACAGGCGGGGCGTTCTCATTCTGCCAGAGGATGACCTTGCAGCCTCCCTCTACACGATGACCCGTGATGAAGCCGCCCGTTTTGGCCTGCGTGATTATGAAATCTCCAACTACGCCATCCCCGGCGCCGAGAGCCGCCATAACCTTACCTACTGGCATTATGATGATTATCTCGGCATTGGCCCCGGTGCTCATAGCCGCCTGACCTTTCATGGTCAGCTTCATGCCACACGCCGCCACCGTGCCCCGGAACCATGGGCAGAGCGTGTCGAAGCGCATGGGCACGGCACAAAGGATGATGAAATACTCTCACCCGACATGAAAGCGCATGAAGCCCTGCTCATGGGGCTGCGCCTGCGGGAAGGAATCAACAAAACCCACTTCACCAGACGGACCGGCCTGCTTCTACAGGACTGCCTCGCCCCCGTCATTCTGGAAGCCTGCCTTGAGGAAGGCTATCTGGAACAGGATGCCGATACATTCCGTGCCACAGATGAAGGCCGCCTGCGGCTGGAAGCGCTGCTCGGCCAGCTTGTCCTCTAAGGGCAGACTCCCCATCTACGGGGAGAGAGCCATACCATCCGCATCACGATAGCCGCCATGCCCGCACAGAAAACACCCACCCTTCACATGATAAAGCTGATCGTAGGCTGCACCTCACCCGAGATGCTGAGGGACTGGGTCGCCGTGGAACGCCATAAGGGGGTGGCTTATGTTCGCACCCGCACCATGCCCAAACGGGCTGATGAAATCGTGCAGGGTGGCGGGTCCATCTATCGGGTCATCAACGGTCTCATCATGTGCCGCCAGCCCATCATCGGGTTTGACAGCTACACACGGGAAGACGGACATCCCGGCACGCTGATTCTCGTGTCGGATGACGTCATTCCAACCCAGCCCCGCCCCATGCGCCCTTTTCAGGGCTGGCGCTATTTCAAGCCGGAAGACGCCCCGCCTGACCTCGACCAGTCCACTGCGGGCGTCCCCGATGATGGGATCAGTTCACTTCCAGCATCACTCCGTAATCAGCTGTCTGAGCTGGGACTGTTATAAGCATGCCATCACGGCCCTGAGCTGATCCTCCAAAGCTGTGCTACGAGCCGGGAACGTACCTTCCAGAACAGACGTCCCTACGGTAAAGCCTGCTGCTCCCGCCTGCCGGACGACATTGATCTGCTCTGGCGTGCTGATGGAACCAGCCACAATCACCGGCTTTTCCACAGCAGCACAGCTGGCCCGGATCACTTCCGGAATATCCCCATCATTGCGATAGGCAAGCAGGTCCAACCCCGTTACGGCTGGATGGGCCGCCCACTCCACGGCATTGCGGGCAATCTCCTCCGGGGAGCCTTTCAGAACACTGGGGTGCCCGACAACGTGCCCCGCAAAAGGATAATAGGCCACATCATGCCCTTTCAGCAGGGGCAGGACATCCGGCACATGCGTGCCGCCCATCAGGCAATCCACCCCTAAGGCAAGCCCAGCCTTTACAGATTCCAGCTCCCGCTCTCTGTCCGGAGACACAATCTCCAGATATGAAGTCGCACCGGCAGAGCGGAGCCTATCGGCCAATGCCTGCAACTGCTCCACGGGCAGGCCAATATCCTTGAAACCAATATGCCGGATACCCAGCCGCAAGGCTGTTTCTGCGGCGTCCATCGCTGTTTCCACCGTGCGGTCATCACGGGTCAGCATGAATATGAACCGGAACGTCTCCATGACTCTCTTTCCTGACTGTCCTGATCGTCCCTCCTATATGGATAGCCTTTCACTTATCACCAAGCCTTGTAACACCGCATAGCAGACAGTCTGATCGCCTATAGACACGAGCCCCTGCCGCTTCCATGATCTTTCTACCAACCTGCAACAGGGAACCATCAGCATGACAGACAACACAGCCGAAGCGGCCTTCCAGAACGATGACCAGACCATTACCGGAGAGAATCCCTTCCTGCTCTTTCAGGACTGGCTGGCTCTGGCAGAACAGAAAGAACCGAACGACCCCAACGCCATGGCCCTCGCCACCGTGGATGACCAGAACCTCCCCGATGTCCGCATGGTTCTGCTGAAAGGCTTTGATAGTGACGGTTTCGTTTTCTACACAAACAGCGAATCTGCCAAGGGGCAGGAACTGGAACAGAACATGAAGGCCGCCCTGCTGTTTCACTGGAAGTCCCTGAGGCGGCAGGTGCGCATCCGGGGCACGGTTTCACGCCTGCCGGGTGAGGATGCTGATGCCTATTTTCAGTCCCGCCCCCGTGCGAGCCGTATCGGCGCATGGGCCAGCCAGCAATCCCGCCCCATCGCCAGCCGTAAAGCACTCTGGCAGGCCGTGACGAAAGAAACAGCCCGCTTTGCCATCGGGTCCGTTCCCCGCCCTCCATACTGGAATGGCTACCGGGTCACCCCCCTCTCCATAGAGTTCTGGATGGATAAACCGTTCCGCCTGCATGACCGTGTCCTGTTCACCCGGACAACAGACGGTACAGGCTGGACGACCCAGCATCTTTTCCCCTGACTGCAAGACATAAAAAAGGTGCGGGCCAAATGACCCGCACCTTCCTATTTCCAGAGTGACCTGAACGGTCTCACCGCCCGGTCATGATCCGATCGATCAGCTCCTTGACAGTCGGGATATGACCGTTGGCATAGAACGGATCCGTAGCAAAGCGCCACGCATTCGTTCCACCAAAGACCAGATTGTGGTCCACAATATGCTTCTGCTCCTCAGGCGACACACCCTGAAGATGAGAGATCGTCTGTAGGGTCTTCTGAATACAGAAGGACCGGGGATCAGCCCGCTGGCCCGTGCTGAAAGAAGGCCCTTTCTGGCTCCAGTTGGAGAAACGGCACTGGGAGAGACAGCCCATGCAAGCCGCCTGATCCGCCAGAACCTGCCGGGCTGTTTCCAGTGTTTCAAACACGACCGTGCCATCTGGTGTCCGCATAGGCTGAGTGTACCCAGCCTCTTTCCAGCGATTCACCTTCTCGGCATCGTCAGACGTGACAAAAACCTCACGGCCTCTACCACCAAGACAAATTGGCGTATTGAACTCACCTTCAGCTTCCGCACGGAAGGCAATCTGCCGCTCGGAACGGGCACGAAGCCCCTGAAGGAAGCCGTTATTCACCGCTGAAGAATAAAATCCTGTCGGAGAAAAACGGTTCAGATAGACATCGCCTTCCTTCAGCGTCAGCAGAAGTTGCTTCCACGCATCAGGAACGGGGCTTTCCTTGGTCAGAAGTGGACGGGTCCCGAACTGAAAGGCGATCAGACCAATTTCTGGATTATCCAGCCAGTCATTCCATTCTTCCAGATGCCAGACACCACCAGCCATGATGATCGGCACATGCTGAAGGCCAAAACCATTCATGACCTTCCGCAGTGCGGCCACGCGATGGTAGGGGTCTTCAGGCTTCAGGGGATTTTCCGTGTTGGAAAGGCCATTATGGCCCCCCGCCCGCCACGGGTCTTCATAAACAACACCCCCCAGCAACTCGGAGAAACGCACATAAGAGCGTTTCCACAATGCGCTGAAGGCACGGCCGGAAGACACGATCGGGTAATAATGTATCCCGAACTGGGCAGCGATCTCAGCAAGCCTGTAAGGCATGCCTGCGCCGCAGGTCAGCCCCTGAATGAGGCCCGGAGCCCCTTCCAGAATTCCGGTAATGACCTCCTCGGCGGCACCCATTTCCCACATGAAATTGGCATGAACACGGCCACGACCACCGGAAATATCCCGCGCTATCCGTGCCTGTGCAATCCCGCCATCAATGGCATAGCGCACGAGCTCAGCCTGACGCTCACGACGTGTACGGCCATGATATATCTGTGGAACAGGGTTTCCCTGCTCATCATAACTGTCTGCATTGACGGCAGAGATCGTTCCGACCCCGCCTGCCGCAGCCCAGTACCCTGCAGACACACCATTGGAGACAGAAACACCTTTGCCCCCTTCGACCAGGGGCAGAACCTCCTGACCACCAAAACGGACGGCATTGATCGACTTCATAGAGGCCAGATGTCCCCACTACTCAATCACAAACTAACTCATGCAAAGGGAGCCATAGGCTCCCCCCACACATTACTTACTCCGCATCACGGCGAGGACGGCCCGGCTTGGCGCCAACGCTCTCCGTAATATCCGCACCAGTCTCCTGATCCACGACACGCATGGAGAGTTTTACCTTACCTCGGTCATCAAAGCCAATAACCTTGACCTTGACGGCATCACCCTGCTTGACGACATCGGTCGTCTTAGCCACACGGCCATCCGTCAGCTCGGAGATATGCACCAGACCATCCTTGGGACCAAGGAAGTTTACGAACGCACCGAAGTCAGCCGTTTTGACGACTTTGCCTTCATAAATGCGCCCCAACTCCGGCTCGGCAACAATACCTTCAATCCGGCTGATAGCTTTCTGGGCCTGTTCGTCATTGGCAGCGGCAATCTTGATGACACCATCATCACCAATATCGACCTTGGCACCGGAATATTCAACAATCTCACGGATAACCTTACCACCAGAACCGATCACATCCCGGATCTTGGCCAGTGGAATGGTCATGGTTGTGATCTTCGGGGCATTGCCAGCCACGTCAGAACGGCCTTCAGAAAGGGCCTTGCTCATCTCACCAAGAATATGCAGACGGCCTTCACGGGCCTGCTCCAGCGCCACCTTCATGATTTCCGGTGTGATGGAGGTAATCTTGATATCCATCTGGAGAGCGGTCACACCCTCGGATGTACCAGCCACCTTGAAGTCCATGTCCCCAAGATGATCTTCATCACCAAGGATATCCGTCAGCACGGCATGGCCACGTTCTTCCTTGATGAGGCCCATGGCAATACCAGCCACAGGGCGCGGCATCGGCACACCGGCATCCATCAGGGACAGGGACGTACCGCAGACCGTAGCCATGGAGGAAGACCCGTTACTTTCTGTAATCTCGGAAACAACACGGAGTGTATAGGGGAACTCCTCCTTGGACGGCAGAAGCGGATTGATGGCACGCCATGCCAGCTTACCATGACCAATCTCACGGCGGCCGGGAGAGCCCATACGGCCACATTCACCAACAGAGAAAGGCGGGAAGTTGTAGTGCAGCATGAAGCGGGAACGATATTCACCTTCCAGCGCATCAATCACCTGCTCATCCTGTCCTGTTCCCAGCGTGGCAACGACCAGCGCCTGCGTCTCACCACGAGTGAACAGGGCAGAGCCATGAGAACGGGGCAAAACACCGACTTCGGCCACGATAGGACGGACCGTCTTCGTGTCACGTCCATCAATACGGATGCCAGTCTTCAGGATAGCACCACGAACGACCTGTGCTTCAAGGTCCTTGATCATCGGCTTAGCCAGCTCGGCGTCAAAGCCTTCTTCCTCAAGGGTCGCCACGATCTTCTCGCGAGCCTCGGCCACCTTCTCCATACGGGCCTGCTTGCGGCGTTCCTTGTAGGCTTCAGCGATCAGCTTGTTGCCCACCTTGTCCACACGCTTGCGTAGAGCAACTTCTTCCTTGGAGACTTCCGGCAGGTCCCACGGCGCACGAGCTGCATGTTCAGCCAGATCGATGATGGCATCAATCACCGGCTGGAAGGCCGTATGACCCAGCATGACAGCCTCAAGCATCTCATCCTCGGAAAGCTCCTGTGCCTCGGATTCAACCATCAGCACGCCTTCAGCGGTACCAGCCACCACGAGGTCCAGAGCGCTGTCCTTCACTTCGCTGAGTGTCGGGTTGACGACAAACTTGCCATCAATGCGACCGACACGAGCGGCACCAACCGGACCAAAGAACGGAATGCCGGACAGTGTCAGAGCGGCGGAACAGCCGATCAGCGCCACCAGAGCCGGATCATTTTCCATGTCATGGCTCAGAACGGTCGCAACAACCTGCACTTCATTCTTGAAGTTGTCCGGGAACAGCGGACGGATCGGGCGGTCGATCAGGCGGGAAGACAGAACCTCATGCTCGGACGGACGTCCTTCACGCTTGAAGAAACCACCCGGAATCTTACCAGCCGCATAGGCCTTTTCCTGATAATTCACTGTCAGAGGGAAGAAATCCTGCCCCGGCTTGACTGTCTTGGCCCCTACGGCGGTGCAGAGCACAACCGTATCGCCATAGGTGACGACAACGGCACCATCAGCCTGACGGGCAATCTTGCCCGTCTCCAGAACCAGCGGCCGGCCGGCCCATTCAATTTCTTTACGGAAATAATTATCAAACATTCTGTCTTCCTCCGGAAGCAATAATCACGGCCCAGCCAGTACCAGACTATAAACAGCGTTTCGGACGGCATGGCGATGATGACGCACCAGACACGTCATGACACCATGTGGCCTGAAACGCCGGCAAAAGCGTTTGCTGGCAGCTCAGCACGGGCCCAAACCCGGGGAAGAACAATTCTCCCCCGGTGAGTGGTCGAAGCTCAGCGACGCAGGCCGAGACGTTCGATCAGCGTCTGATAACGCTCTGCGCTCTTGCGCTTCAGATAGTCCAGCAGCGCACGGCGGCGACCGACCAGCATCAGCAGACCACGACGGGAGTGGAAGTCCTTCTTGTGGGTCTTCATGTGCTCGGTCAGGTTCACGATCCGCTCGGTCAGCAGAGCAACCTGCACTTCCGGGGACCCTGTATCATCTTCGGCACGACGGTATTCAGCGATGAGCTGTGTGCGACGTTCAGCTGTAATCGACATCCTGTTCTCCAAAAAACAAATGATTTTCCAACATTCTGACTGCCCGCAACCGCCCTTCGACAGCACGGCACAGCCCAATGACATGCCCCCCAACTGTAACCCGCCAGAGTGGAACATCTTCCACCCTATCGGGCACGTTCCCCTCAAGGTGAGCCAGCATGACAGCCTGCCCACAGATCAGGGACTTTCCTTCTGCTCGTGTGACGGCTAGCGCCGGGATGTCGACCAGCGCAGTCGCCGCATCCAGCAGAGGAACCGGAAGGGCATACGCCTTGTCTCTAGTTTCTTCCGGTTTGTCCAGTCTTAACTGTTCCACCGCATACGCATGGGAAAGATCAAAAGGGCCACATTTCGTCCGCCGCAGAACGGAAATATGCCCAACCGTGCCACAGGCCAGCGCAATATCCCGTGCCAGAGAGCGCATATAGACCCCTTTGCCCGACTGCACGTCAAAAACAGCCGTATCAGCATCGGGACGTTCCACTAGCGTGATGGAATCGATTCGAGCTGGACGTGGAGGAAGCTCTGGCGGACGGCCCGCACGGGCAAGATCATAGGCCCGCTGCCCGCCCACCCGAAGGGCGGAAAACACAGGTGGCACCTGCATCACATCCCCAGTAAGGACGGGCAGTACAGCTCTGATCTCATCATCAGAAGGACGCACATCCGAAGTCGCCAGCACCTCACCTTCCCGGTCATCTGTTGTCCGGCTCTCACCAAAGGACAAAGTGAAACGGTACCGCTTGGTCGCATCCATGATGTAAGGGATGGTGCTTGTCGCCTTACCGAAAGCAATGGGCAGAACACCCGAGGCCAGAGGGTCCAGAGTTCCACCATGTCCGGCCTTGCGGCCATCAAAAGCACGCAGCAACCTGTTGACCATTGTTGTGGAGCTCGGTCCAAGCGGCTTATCGAGTATCAGCCAGCCATGTATGTCCCTGCCTCTTTTCCGTGCCATCAGCCGTCTATCCAGCCTCAGTCCACGTCATCTGAGTCTGGGGCACGATATAGATCACGCTGAACCTCCGGAGAACGCAGGATGCTTTCCACCTCCATCGCATGCTCCAGAGAGGTATCAGGCTGAAAGTGCAGTTCTGGCACGGTTCTGAGACGTAGAGCGGAAGACAGCTTCTTACGAAGGAAAGGCGCCACACGCTTCAGAGCGGGCAAGACGGCCTCAATATCATCACGCCCCAGGCGGGCCACGAACACCGTTGCATGACGCAGGTCCGGTGAAACACGAACCTCTGTTACCGTGACAGTCACGCCATACAGCTCCGGATCACGGAACTCTGTTCTGGCAAAGACTTCCGCCAGAACATGGCGGATTTCTTCCGCTACACGCAGCTGGCGGGTACTTGGACCGACAGGACTTTCCCCTGCCGGCCCGAGAAGGTCAAAGGAAGGCCGTTTTTTCAAGCCGGGATCTCTTCCATTTCGAAACATTCAACCACATCGCCTTCCCGCAGGTCATTATAACCGGCGAAGGAAAGACCACACTCATAGTTATGGGCCACTTCACGGACATCATCCTTGAAGCGCTTCAGCTGGCTCAGCTCGCCCTCATGAATGACGACATTGTCACGCAGCAGACGCACGCCACAGCCACGTTTGACGACACCCTCGGTGACATAACAACCAGCGACCTTGCCCACCTTGGTGATGTTGAAGACCTGACGGATCTCCGCATAACCAAGGAACTTCTCGCGGTGCTTCGGCGCAATGCGGCCCTTGACCAGCTTCTCCACATCATCAGAGACCTGATAGATGATGGAATAGTACCGGATATCCACACCATCACGCTGAGCTAGCTCACGAGCCTGCACGGTGGCACGCACATTGAAAGCAATGATGACAGCGCTGGATGCCTTGGCAAGCTGCACGTCACTCTCAGTGATCTGGCCAACATTAGCGTTCAGGACACGGACAGCCACTTCTTCATGAGACAGCTTCTCTACCGTTGCCTGAATGGCCTCGGCAGAGCCCTGCACGTCAGCCTTAACGATCAGAGCCACTTCCTTCTGTTCACCAGCCTGAATCCGGGCCAGCATCTGATCCAGAGTACCACGGGCTGCCACCTGCATGGCGGTAGCCTTCTCATGGGCCTTCCGCTGACGGAACTCGCTGATCTCACGGGCACGGTTCTCACTATCGACAACCACGAACGGAGCACCGGCATCCGGCACGCCACTCATACCCAGAATCTCGACCGGAACGGACGGACCAGCTTTCTTGATCTGCTTGCCATGATCATCCAGCAGGGCACGGACACGGCCCCAATGGGCACCGGCCACGACGATATCCGTCCGGTTGAGTGTCCCCTTCTGGACCAGAACCGTTGCCACGGAACCACGGCCACGATCCAGACGGCTCTCGATGACGGCACCTTCGGCAATCCGGTTCGGATTGGCTTTCAGGTCGAGAATTTCAGCCTGAAGTAGGATGGCTTCCAGAACACGATCCAGACCATCACGCTTGAGGGCGGAAACTTCCACCTCCTGCGTGTCACCGCCCATGCTTTCCACCACGATCTCATGGTTCAGCAGCTCGTTGCGGACACGGTCAGGATTGGCGCCCGGCTTGTCCATCTTGTTGATGGCCACAATGATCGGCGCATTAGCTGCCTTGGCATGCTTAATGGCCTCAACTGTCTGCGGCATGACACCATCATCAGCCGCCACAACCAGCACCACAATATCCGTCACAGACGCACCACGGGCACGCATGGAGGTAAAAGCCTCATGACCCGGTGTGTCGATGAAGGTCACCTTCTGACCGGAAGGCAGCGTTACCTGATAGGCACCGATATGCTGGGTGATGCCACCGGCCTCACCATGAGCCACATCAGTCGTCCGCAGCGCATCCAGCAGGGAAGTCTTACCATGGTCAACATGACCCATCACCGTCACGACAGGCGGACGGGGCTTCATGTCTTCCGGCTTGTCCTCAATACCCTCAATGCCCAGCTCAACATCATTGTCTGCCACACGCTTGATGCGATGACCGAACTCGCTCACAACCAGCTCAGCCGTATCACCATCAATGCTCTGGGCGGCCGTAGCCATGACGCCCATCTTCATCAGCATCTTGATGACTTCACCCTGACGGGCAGCCATACGGTTGGCCAGCTCGCCGACCGTGATGGTTTCCGGAATGGTCACATCACGCACGACACGGACCTGATCGGAACGGAGACGCTCCAGCTCGGCCTGACGGCGTTCACGGTCACGCTGACGGCGAACAGAGGCAAGTGAACGTGTCTTGCCATCATCGCCCTCAATAGCTGCACGGACGTCAATACGACCAGACCGGCGATCCTGCCCACCGGCACTACGGCGGGAAGACGGACGGCGGGACTGCGTGGAAGACCGACGGGCACCACCGCCTCCACCGCCACCACTGCGGCGAGGAGCGGCTGTCCCCTCATCATCACCAGCCGCCACAACAGCACCAGCACGACCACGCAGATGCAGAGTCTCACCAGAGGCAGAGCTGGAACGTGCAGATGATGCACGAGAAGACGCAGCCGTATTCAATGGGCGGCTCGGCATGATGGCACGCTCTGCCAGAGGACGGAGACGCTTTGTCGGCTCAGCCAGCTGAACACCACCAGCCGTAGAGCTGGTCAGCGGCGGCGGAACCGGCTTCTCGGTTTCCTTACGACGTGCTGCGGCTTCGGCCTTCTTGCGGGCTTCTTCCTCGGCAGCGCGGCTCTGAGCTTCTTCCTGCTCCTGAGCCTTCCGGCTTTCTTCCTCAGCCTTCTTGCGAGCTTCTTCCTCGGCGGCGGAGCGGATACGAATCTTTTCGGCTTCGCGGCGGGCTTCTTCCTCAGCCTCGCGGCGGGCAGCGGCCTCGGCCAGAACCCGCTGACGCTTTTCCTGCTCGGATGCCGTCAGACCACGAACGCCCGTTGCGGCACGGCCACCACGACCACCGCCTGCACTGGTGCGCTTGGGCTTGCGTACCTCGACCCGGACCTCCTTGGAGCGCCCATGGCTAAAGCTCTGTCTTACAGAGCCTGCTTCTACAGTCCGCCCTACATCCTTGCGTCCTGCCGGACGCAGGGACAGGCGACCGGAGCTTTTGCTCTGCCCTTCTTTCGGGGTCGTCCCCTTTGGAGTTCCGTTCTGGTTGCGCTCGTTGCCGTCGCTCATAATTTCTGCCTGTTCCTTACTGCCCTATGGTCTCAGGGCCCGGGAGTACACCTTCGGTCACTCCCGCAAATCTCTTATATTCTGCCTTCAGCCGCTCCGCCAGCGCACCGGGGGCCATCACGGCATAAACCGCACGCTCCCGCCCGAATGACACCGCCAGTACGTCCCCCGGCACCCGGACCATCGGTAAGTCCCGATGCCCCGAAAGCAGGCGGGCCACCTCATCCTGGCTCGCACCTGCCGCACAAATAACAGCCCCGACTCTGCCAGCAACGATCCGTTCCCGGCACTTCTGAAACCCACAAACCGCTTCTCCAGCGCGTCGGCCCAGACTGATACCATCCAGAAGGCGCTTTGCCAAACCATCCCTCACAGACTCTGCAAATCCTTCGGGAATCTCCACCTTTTGGCGGGCAGCACGGGAGAAAGCCCGTGCCAGCTGTCCATCTTCCAGAATGGCCCTGTCCGCTTGCAGCCACATACCCCTTCCCGGCAGGCGGGCAGAAAGGTCTGCCACGACTCTACCATCCGGGCCGACCACAAACCGAAGCATATGCTTCGGCTCGCCATGGGTCCGGCTGACGAGGCAACGCCGCTGAGACGGAGCACGGCGGCCCCGCCCCGGCGGTCCATCATCAGTATCGGGAATCTGATCCTCAGTCGTGGCTCGAGTCTCCCTCACCAGAAGCTCCCTCACCATCGAACCAGTGAGCACGAGCTGCCATGATGATCTCGTTAGCTTCAGCTTCCTCAAGCGGCTCATCACCACCCAGAAGCTCAATCAGCTCGTCCGCAGCGAGATCGGCCAGATCATCAAGGGTCTTGATACCCTTCTCACCCAGCTCCACCAGAACCTGAAGGGAGAAAGCCCCCAGCGTGACCAGATCATCACTGACGCCCAGCTCACGGCGGCGCTCATCCAGTGCCTGCTCACGGCCAGCCAGATAATTGCCCGCACGAGCCATAAGCTCCTCAGCAACGGTCTCGTCAAAGCCTTCAATGTCGTGCAGCTCGGCTGGATCAGCGTAGGCCAGATCCTCGATGGTGTGATAGCCTTCCGTCACCAGAAGACCGGCGATCACATCATCCACATCCAGCTCATTGACGAACTGGCTGGTACGCTTGCGGAATTCCTCCTGACGGCGCTCGGATTCTTCGGCTTCGGTCAGAATGTCGATATCCCAGCGTGTCAGCTGGCTGGCAAGGCGAACATTCTGCCCACGGCGACCAATGGCCAGAGAGAGCTGTTCGTCCGGCACGACCACTTCGACACGACCGGCATCTTCATCCATCACGACCTTGGTCACTTCAGCAGGGGCCAGAGCGTTCACCACGAAGGTAGCAGCCTGTGCGCTCCACGGAATGATGTCGATTTTCTCACCCTGAAGCTCAGCCACAACAGCCTGAACACGGGAGCCACGCATACCGACACAGGCACCAACCGGGTCGATAGATGCATCACGAGACTCAACGGCCATCTTGGCACGGGAACCCGGATCACGGGCCACGGCCTTGATCTCGATGATGCCATCATAGATTTCCGGCACTTCCTGTGCGAACAGCTTGGCCAGAAAACCCGGATGGGTACGAGAGAGGAAAATCTGCGGGCCACGGGGCTCATCACGCACGTCATAAATATACGCACGGATACGATCCGAATTGCGGAATGCCTCACGAGGAATCAGCTCATCACGGCGCAGGAGCCCCTCGGCGTGTCCGCCCAGCTCCACCATGAGGTTACCATATTCCGTCTGTTTGACAGTCCCGTTGATGATCTCGCCCACACGGTCCTTGAACTCGTCATACTGGCGCTTGCGCTCATATTCACGCACACGCTGGACGATCACCTGCTTGGCTGTCTGGGCGGCGATGCGGCCAAAATCAATCGGCGGCAGAGGGTCTACGATGAACTCCCCTTCCTGAATCTCCGGACGGAATTTCCGGGCGATTTTCAGAGGAATCTGAGCGTCCTCATTCTCCACAACCTCAACGGCTTCGGTCCAGCGGCTCAGGCGGACTTCGCCCGTCTTGCGGTCGATCGTGGCACGAATGTCCTTCTCATGCCCGTATTTCGCACGGCCAGCCTTCTGGATGGCCTGCTCCATAGCTTCGAGCACCTGCTCACGATCAATATTCTTTTCCCTTGAGACCGCATCAGCGACCAGAAGCAGCTCGGGACGGGTAACAGATGTGTCCATCAGATCGGACCTCCAACCAGCATAAGACGGGTCATCAGCTCTTTTTCCCCGGCTTTTTGGGTTTCAGCTTTGGCGCACGGCAGGGCGCATCCCCAGCCTCGGCATCTTTTTCCTGCGCCACACCAGCCAGTGCGGCACTGGCCTCGATAAGCTCGTCTGTCAGGACCAGCCGAGCCTTACGCATATCATCCAGCGAAAGAGCCACTTCCTGCCCATCATCCAGACGGAGCAGGCCGTGCCCGTCACGCACGCCAAGAACAATCCCGGCAAAACGCTTACGCCCGTCAAGGGGAACATCCAGCTCCACCTTGGCCAGATGCCCTGCAAAACGCTCCCAATCCTTCGCACGGGTCAACGGACGGTCGATTCCGGCAGAAGAAACCTCCAGCATCCATGCGCCCGGTATTGGGTCATCCACATCCAGCACGGCCCCGACGGCGTGGCTGATCTGTTCGCAATCCTCAACACTGATGAGGGAGCCATCAGCACGATCTGCCATGACCTGCACGGTCGGCGTCTCATGACCGAGAACGGACAGACGCACCAGCTCGTACCCCATATCGGCGAGAGTCGGCGCAATCCTGTCCGCAATGCGTGCCTCAAGCCCGCTCAGACGGCGAATCCCATGGGTGCTTTCCCCATCATGAGGCGAAACGGACGGACCGGACTGGTCCGGCGATGTGGAAAAATGATCCAAAACAAAAAAGGCGGCCCGTCAGGGCCACCCCCCAAAAGAGCGGAAAGTGAAATCACTCTCCTGATACGACAGAGCAACCCTCAATGCAAGCATTTCCCACCGCACACGCTACTCCATAGAAGGAGAAACAGGCCCTCTCTTTTTCAGGTCTTGTTCTCCACTCACAAATGATGCGAGATGACCTTTATGGAACAGCCATCACCCACGCCAGAACCGCAGAAGCATACCCCATGGCGCCCCATCGCCATGATGGCGGCGGCTGTCGGGCTGGGAGGGGCTATGTTGGCCCTCAGCCATCACCCCGATCAGAGGCCGGCGCCACAGCCCAGCCCGCACCATGCCGAGCAGGCTGTCCCTATGGTGGAAGGGGCTATCACACTTTCCATGCTTCCCCCTGATGAAGCCGCCCGTGCCATTGCCCGTAGCGCATTCCCCGATCAGCAAAAACCGGCCCTTCTAGCAGCCTTAAAGGAAAACCGCATCCGCCTTGCAGCCCTCCCTCTGGCAGATGCTGAAGGCCAGACTGGCCAGAGCCTGACTGTCAGCGGAGCAGGCTTCAGTCAGCAGGTCATTCTGAGCCCCAAGGCTCAGGCTGTGCTCCTCCCCATCGCACAGGAAGGCATCATCACCCTGACCCGTACCAGCCCGGCAAAACTGGGACCGCTCTCCGTTGCAACCCTGAACATGTTCCGCAGCGTGGTGGTTCTGCCACCTCTCACTCAGGCCAGCCCTGCTCTCTCTGTTCCGGTCATCGTCCAATAGAAACAGCAGACCGGCTATCCATGAAAAGGGCTTGACCCCATCCCGGCCCGCCAGTGAAAACAGAGACCTTACTATCCGGCAACCATTCCTGTTCCATCACGGCAAGGCAGCAGCCCCTCATGATGAAATCTCTGATCCCCTGGCTCTCCCGCATGATGCCGCTGATGATGGCGGCCTTTCTCATTCTTGCGGCTGTCCAGCTGGCTCTGATGGTCCATATCTCACCATCTGCTCTACTTCACGGTTTTCTTGTCGCCGTAAACTGGGCCCGCCCCGGTTACCTGCCCGTAGGGATTGTCGGGCTTGCCCTCTCTCTTGCCGGGATGCTCTATTATCTCTCCTCCGAACGTCTGGCCCGCCACGGCCTGCGCCATAGAAAGAGTCTTCTCATGGATGTTCTCAGCCGCCTGACCAACCGTACCGCACTGGAAGAAATGCTGGCCCGCCAGCAGCGTGAGAGTACCATCAACGCCGAGGAACTGGCCGCTGCCCTGCGTGCCCGTGTCATTGGTCAGGATCAGGTCTGCGAGGATATTGCCCAGCAGCTGCGCCGCCGTCTGGCCCTCCAGAACCGTAACCGGCCTGTCGGCGTGTTCCTGCTGGCGGGCCCTCCCGGCACAGGCAAGACCTATCTGGCCAAGCAGATTTCCACCCAAACGGAACGCCCACTGCTCCATTTCGACATGACGCAGATGTCCAGCCCTCACGCAGCTACACAGCTTTTTGGTTCTCCTAAAGGCTATGTTGGCTCCGACACGTTCGGGCGGCTGACAGGCGGCCTCAAAGAACGTCCTGACGCTGTTGTTCTGCTGGATGAAATTGAAAAAGCACATCCTGATGTCTTCAAGAAGTTCCTCACCGCATGGAATGACGGTCATGTGACGGAAGCCTCCACTAACGAGCTGGTTCCCACCACACGAGCTATCTTCGTCCTGACATCCAACATTGCCACAGATGAGCTCAACGCCATCGCAGAACGCCTTGCTGACGAACCTGAAAAAATGCGTGCCGAATCGACCGAAGCTCTGCGCCGTGCCGGTTTTGCGCCAGAAGTCCTGAACCGTCTGGATCGCATCTTCGTCTTCCGTGCCCTGCGTGGACTGGACCTTGCCCGTGTGGCTGCCCTTGAAATCGAACATATGATCCGGGGTTACGGGTTGAATGTCGAAGCAGGCGGTATCGACCCGGCCCTGCTTTTTGAGATCCTCCAGCGGCAGCAGAAGCTCGGCAGCATGGCAAGTGCCCGTGATATTCTCCGCTCCATTGAGGACATGATCAGCGACAGCCTCATCACAGCTCGCCAGCAGGGGCGCACGCATGTCCACCTCATTATGTCCGATGAAGGTCATATCCGCGCCGAGACTAGCGAAGAACCACAGGAAAAAATGAACAAGGCGAGCCTGTGAAGACCCTTTTCAATGCATGTGCCGCCTTGTGGAAGCAGGCCCCCCTCTGGCGGCTCTGCTTCATTCTGGGCGTTGGCGGCGTGGCCATGGCAGCGTTCTTCCCTACAACAGGGCTGAAACACAAAATGCCATGGCTACCGGGAGAGGCCCCACACACAGGCAAAACACCTCATGCGGGGAGCCACGATTCCGACATGGATGCTCAAGGAGGGCCCGACAGAGGTCCTGCCGGACAGATGCCTATCCATCTGCAATATCCGAGCATGTCTGAAATCGTGAAAGACCACGTTACTCTAGGCGGCCACACGATGCCACTGCCTAGAGGCGAGTGGCATCCCATCCTTTCCGCCCAGATCAGTAACGATTCTCCACTCTCTTTTCTGGCACTGGTCCGCACACATCAGGGGGCCATCACTGGACTTATCATCGCACAGGCAACTCAGCAGCCCATCTCTTTGGATCAAGCGGGCAATGTCACCAGCATCTGTCACGATGACCGTAACTTCCTCAATCACAGCCTACCCGTTTCTCCCGCAGGAGAAGACTGCATAGGCTCTGGCACCGTTGTGATACAGGGCAATGACGTCAGTACGAATCCACTCATCAACCAGTCCATCGCACGCCTTCAGGCCCTTGGGGTGACACCCATTCCGCCCCTGTTTCTCGCCATACAGTGGCGCCATGTTGCCGCCACACCAGGAGGTCAGGCTCAGGTTGGCCTCATGGACACACTAATTCCACCGCTGGACCAACAGACACACCAACTTCTTGCTCCCATCCCTGCATGGGCCAAAGGCACCCCTACCCCCTATGCAGAAGCTAGAAATTTCCTGAACCAGATGCGGAGCTGGGCACTGGAATGGCAAAAGGCCCTGCAACTGGGTTTTGACAACCAGCTACAGGGCCATTCCATTCCACGGGACCCGTTGGCTCCCTAAGGGATTAATGATGCCCCTTGGCTACGACACGCCCCATGCGTTTCTCCGCCATGCGGGCGAGGCGCACGAAAGGCAGGCCAACCAGAAGATAAGCCAGACCAATCATCAGGCCCGTACCAATATAATCATAGTAAGTTGAGGAAAGCCGAATATAGGTCTGGCTCAGCTCCGTCAGCGTGATGACCGATACGAGAGAACTATCCTTCAATAACGCAATGAAGTCGTTCGTCATCACAGGCACTACCGTACGGAAAGCCTGCGGCACGATCACCAGACGGAGGGCCTGCATGTGGGTCATGTTCAGGGCAATGGCAGCTTCCATCTGGCCACGAGGAACGGACATGAGCCCCGCCCGATAATTCTCCGCCTCATAGGCCGCATAATTCAGCCCCAGTGACAGGACACCCGCTGCAAAAGGAGACAGTCTCAGACCAAAAGCAGGCAGGCCGTAGAAAATAAACAGCACCTGAATCAACAATGGGGTTCCCCGCACGACCTCCACATAAAGACCGGCCAGCCAACGCAGCGGGGCCATGCCGTAAGCCCGTGCCAGAGCCAGAATCAGCCCGACAGCCACAGCCAGAACCATAGCCAGAGCCGACACACCCAACGTCATCAGAGCACCGCTGAGCACCAGAGGTAGGAAGCTGACATAACGATGCACCATCGCCTTCACGCTGCTGCCAGACATCCGTTCCATCGTCTGGCGGTAATCCGCCCATGCAGTCGGCTTGATGTCCAATAAGGTCTGGTCGCCCGTGTAATCTGCCATCTGTGGCGTCCAAAGATTCCAGCGGGCTAGAATCTGATGGAGCGTCCCATCATTCATGAGATCGCCGAGAACGGAATCCACTGCATCACGCAAACCAGGATTATTCTTTGGAAAGGCAATTCCGTAGGCCACACGCCCGATAGGAGGGCCAACCAGCTTCAGATCATCAGCGAGATAATAAAGAGCAATCGGCTCATCAATCAGGATGGCATCCAGACGCCCGTTTTTCAGATCAGAAAAAAGATTCGTTTCCTCATCGTAGGAACGGACATTCGTAGGATCATGATCCAGAAGCAGACGTTCGGCAGCGGTGCTCTTGATGGTGCCGACCACATGGCCCTTCAGAGCCTCCAGCGTATCCAACCCCGTTTCATTCTTCCGCAGAACAATCCGGTCCACCGTCACATAATAAGGCCGGGAAAAGAGCACGGCGGCCTTATGCTCCGGCGTCATCTCGATGCCATCAATCACCAGAGCATAAAGGTCCCGTGAGAGGCCGGGAATGAGACCATCCCAGCCATTCTGCACGAACCGTCCATGACGCCCCATGCGGGCACTGATGGCCTGCATCAGGTCATACTCAAAGCCGGTCATCCGTCCTTCATGAGCCGGGTCATGAAAGACATACGGGACGTTGGCTTCACCATCCGAAGCCCATGGAAGGTCCCTATCATCCGTTGCACCGGGAACCCTGAGAGGCGCTACGGGGGCCGCAGGCGCTTTCGCCTGCTCCGCCACCATATCTTCTGCCAGTGCACGACCATCCAGCCCCGTGACATTCAAAAAACCACACAGGGCCAGAACCAGCGCCAAAACCACACGCTTCATCACCGTGCCCCCATCATCAAAGAAGTGTCCGCAGGAAGCGCCGTGTCCCCGGCTCACGCGGATTTGCAAACATCACGTCAGGATCGCCGCTTTCGACAATCTGCCCGGCTTCCATAAACAGAACCCTATCCGATGCGGCCCGTGCAAAGCGCATGTCATGGGTCACAACAAGCTGGGTCATCCCTTCGGCATCCAGCGCCCGCATGACGGACAGCACTTCTTCCGACAGCTCAGGGTCCAGTGCGGAGGTCGGTTCATCATACAGCATGACGGAGGGTTTCATCGCCAAAGCACGGGCAATCGCTGCACGCTGCTGCTGCCCACCAGAAAGGCGATCCGGATAACGGTTCTTCACCGCCACGAGGCCCACCTTCTCCAAAAGTTCGGACGCAATCTTATGCGCACGACCTTCATCCATGCGTTTCACCTGCATGGGGGCCAGCATGACATTTTCCAGCACCGTACGATGCGGAAACAGATTGAATGACTGGAAGACCATGCCCACATGCCCCCTCAGGCGGTGTGCTCTAGCCTCATCGGTACGATTCCACTGGCCTGTACTGGTCACGGTGACATCTTCCACCCGCACTTCACCAGCATCAGGATGTTCCAGAAAGTTAAGACAGCGCAGAAAAGTGGATTTCCCACAGCCAGATGGCCCGATGATGGAAATCAGCTCTCCCCGCTCTACATCCAGAGAAATCCCCCGCAGAATCTCATTTCCACCGAAGGACTTGGCGATATCGGTCGCCCTCAGCACCCAGTCAGTCAGTTCCGAACATCCTCCCGCACGCTACAGCGTAACATTTGTCACCCTGCAGTCATTCACCATTGCGCTTTCTAAACATAACCGCCCTTTAAGCAAAACATCCTTTTATGTATTTTCCCTTCAGCAACGCATATTTTATCCCCGAAACATCCCATGTCCCGCTCTGGGCCATACTGCTCCACATGAAACACACTCATGGCCCCTGTTCCTCCCGGCACGTCTTTCCCCTTTCTGACACTGGACCATGTAAAGCTGGAACGAGCCGGTCGCTGCCTGCTGCCTGACATTTCCCTGACATTGACCTCTGGCGAGGCCCTTATTCTGACAGGCCCTAACGGGACAGGAAAATCGTCCTTTCTCCGCCTTCTGGCAGGACTCTCTCCCTTAAGCGCCGGAACACTCACCCGTAAGGCAGACGTGGCATGGCTAGGGCCGGATGACGCCCTGAAGCCAACCCTCACGGTTGAACAGAATCTTCGCCTCTTTACCCCCCATGACACGGAAGCCATTCATACCGCTCTGAACCAACTGGGCCTGACGCATCTTCTGGACTGCCCCGTTCGTCTGCTCTCGCTAGGACAGAAACGCCGTGTAGCACTGAGCCGCCTTCTCCTGTCAGATGCCCCTCTATGGCTTCTGGATGAGCCCGCCAATGCGCTGGATACCGCCAGCTCCACCCTGCTGGAAGGCATATGCAGAGACCATCGGGCCCGAGGCGGGGCGCTCGTCATGGCCTCTCATACCTCTCTAGATATTCCCGGCAGCCATCATCTCATCTTTGGGAGAGCTCCTTCATATAACCCTTCCCCGGACAGGGATAATCCAACGCCCCGCTGGAGGCCTGCGGCGATACAACGCAGGTCATCCCCCTTCATGAGCCATCTCCGCCGTGAACTCTATCTTGCCTTCCGAAACAGGACAGACAATCTGACGGGTCTGCTCTTTCTCATCTTATGCGGTATCCTGTTTCCGCTTGCCCTTGGACCGACACCGGCACTGCTCCAACAAGCAGGACCGGGTATTCTGTGGGTCTGCACCCTGCTAGCGTGCCTATTGCCTCTGGAACGCCTCTATAATGCTGATGCTGATGATGGATCGCTGGATATTCTCCAAATCACCCTACATCCTGCACTCATCGCTCTGGGAAAAATCCTGATCCACTGGCTGACCAGCGGACTACCCATCATTCTGGCAACCCCCCTGCTTGCCATATTCTTCCAGCTACCGCTTGCGGCTCTGCCTGTTCTGCTCGGTAGCCTCACACTGGGGAGTCTGACACTAGCCTTCATCGGCGGCATGACGGCAGCCATCACGCTAGGCGCAAGGCGCAGTAACCTGTTGCTCCCTCTCCTGACACTACCTCTCATGACGCCCAGCCTCATTTTCGGCACGCTAGCCTGCACGACACCCGTAGGACCAACCTGCACAGCCAATCTCAGCCTACTGGCTGCCATCTTCCTTCTGGCTTTGCCGGGTTGCCCCCTTCTCGCCGGGGCCAGCCTGAGAGATGCCCGGTCCTGAAACGAAAAAAGCCGCCCCTTCTGAAGAAGGGACGGCTCTCATACAGCAACGGCACAAAGAAAACTCAGCCTTCGCCGTTCAGCTTCGCCACGAAATTTTCCAGCCAGTGAATGGTATATTCACCTTTCTGGAACTCCGGGTCTGCCAGAATTTTCTGATGCAGAGGAATAACGGTCTTCACACCCTCTACCACACATTCTGTCAGGGCCCGCTGCATACGGGTAATGGCCTGTGCTCGGGTCGGTGCATGGACGATCAGCTTGGCGATCATGCTGTCATAATAAGGCGGAACCTTATACCCAGCGAACAGCGCACTATCCATACGAACACCCAACCCACCCGGGGCATGGAACACTTTGACCTGACCGGGGTTAGGCGCAAATGTTTCCGAGTCTTCAGCATTAATGCGGCATTCAATAGAATGACCAGACATCACAATGTCTTCCTGCCGGTAGCTTAGCTTCTCACCCGCAGCAACACGAATCTGCTCCCGCACGAGGTCCACATCGCAGACCATTTCCGTCACCGGATGTTCCACCTGAAGGCGGGTATTCATCTCGATGAAGCAGAACTGACCATCCTGATAGAGGAACTCCAGCGTCCCGGCATTACGGTAGCCCATGCGTGACAGGGCATCCGTAACGGTCTTACCGATCTCATTACGCTGTTCTGGCGTGATGACAGGAGACCCGGCTTCTTCCAGCAACTTCTGATGACGGCGCTGAAGGGAGCAATCACGTTCCCCGAAATGCACGACATTGCCGTGCGTATCACCCATAATCTGAAGCTCGATATGACGGGGCTTATCGAGATATTTCTCCAGATAGACCTCATCATTACCAAAAGCAGCACGAGCCTCGGTACGGGCTACGCTCCACGCTTCTTCCAGCTCATCGGCGGTCTGAGCCACCTTCATACCACGGCCACCACCACCGGCAGCCGCCTTGATGAGCACAGGATAACCGACACGCTCGGCAACCTCACGGGCTTCCTCAAGATTCCGCAGCGCCCCGTCAGAACCGGGAACCAGCGGCACGCCAAGAGCCTCCATGGTGGTCTTGGCCGTAATCTTGTCGCCCATCATGCGGATATGTTCCGCCGTGGGACCGATAAAGGCGATGCCGTGTTCCTCTACCGTCTCGGCAAACTCCGCATTCTCGGAGAGGAAGCCATAACCGGGATGGATTGCCTCCGCCCCGGTGATGGTTGCGGCAGACAGAATAGCGGCCACATTCAGGTACGAATCACGGGAGCTTGGCGGCCCGATACAGACAGCCTCATCCGCCAGACGCACATGCATGGCATCAGCATCTGCCGTGGAATGCACGGCCACCGTCTTGATACCCATCTCACGGCAGGCGCGCAGCACCCGCAGAGCGATCTCGCCACGATTGGCAATCAGTATCTTGGAAAACATTACTCGATAATCGCCAATGTTGCCCCGAACTCAACCGGATCACCAGAGGCCACGCAATAGCGGACCAGCTTACCCGCACGGGGAGCCTTGATCTGGTTGAAGGTCTTCATCGCCTCGATGAGCATAATGGTCTGACCAGCTGCCACCTGAGCACCTTCCTGCACGAACGGCGGAGAGGACGGATCAGGCGTCAGATAAGCCACACCCACCATCGGGCTGGGAACAGCACCGGGATGAGAAGATGGATCTGCCGGTGCCACGGCCTCCTCCGCCACGGGGGCAGACGCCACCGCCTGAACGGGAGCGGCAGCCGAAGCAGCAGCCTGCACGGTCACATTACGGGCAACACGAAGGCGGCTGTCGCCTTCGGAAACTTCAATTTCGGTCAGGCCTGTATCCGTCAGGATATCGGCCAACGCCCGAATGGCCTCCTTGTCCACGAGCATACGGCTCATCCTTCATCCTCAATCATATCTGCCACCGCCTGCAGGGCATGGGCATAACCCCGTATCCCCAACCCGCAGATGACCCCACGGGCCGCCTGTGAAACATACGTATGGTGACGAAATGCTTCCCGGCGATGAATGTTAGACATATGCACCTCAATCACCGGCAACTCAACAGCCAGCAGCGCATCAAGCAAAGCAATTGATGTGTGACCATAAGCCGCAGGGTTGATGACGATACCGCTTGCACGGCCCCGGCACTCCTGTACCCATGACACAAGCTCCCCCTCGCCATTGGTCTGGCGGAAGTCGATCGTCACATCAAGCCGTTCCGCTGCCTGAAGGCACAGCTGCTCCACATCATCGAGTGTCGCTTCACCGTAGATCTCAGGCTGCCTCAGCCCCAGCATGTTCAGGTTCGGTCCATTCAGGACAGCAATAAGAGGTCGCTTCATCCGGACGGCTGATAGCACCTTCATATTCCCCAGGTAAAGCCACTCTTTTGAGGTAAAGACCATGTCCTCCCCACTGTTAGCCAATGCTTTACCATGAGGCTGGCATGTCCAGTCTAGTCCAATTGGCGAAATTGTGACACAATCCCCCTATCATCAACAGTATAGACGTGGATAGCATGAAAACCAGGCCCCACCCCGCTGCCCCTCAAAGAAACCTTCCCCTCGTGGGACAGCATGGAATGGCGCCTTTCACTTCATCACTCCGGAAGATTTCATTTACCTTTATCCATCTAATTTCCCTGAGTCTTCTATCATCTCCTTTTCTGGCCCAGCCTGCTATTGCTCATCGCTCATCCGATATTGCACAGGTCTCATCTTCCCTTCCTCCCGTCACAGAAAAAGGCCTTGCAAGCTGGTACGGTGATAAAAAACTGGCCGGTCGGCGCACTGCCAGCGGTGAGCGCTTCCACCCCGATGACCTGACCGCCGCCCACCCTTACCTACCTCTGGGCACGAAGCTGCTTATTCAGGCCCCCTCGACAGGGCGGTCCATCATTGTGCGGGTCAATGATCGTGGTCCTTTTGGCAGCAACAGAATCCTCGACCTCTCCAAAGGGGCTGCCGTCAGCCTGGGAATCATCCGGCGCGGGGTCAGCCAGATTACTGTCAGGGTTCTGCCCCGTAATGGGCTGCATCGGGCGTCTGATTTAGAAACGCTCGCCCGAAGCGCCCGCCCGAAAACGGAAACCATAGCCCGCCAGAACTGAAGCGCTGCTTCTTGTCAGAAATGACAAACTACTGGACTTTTTCGACTCAGGATGCCGTCTTCTTCACGGGCAGTCCCATTTCCTTACGGACAGTGCGGCGGTATCCCCGCTCCTCCAGCTCCGCATTCACTACAGCGCCGAACAGCACAACATAAGCGCTGACGAACAGCCACATCATAACGGCTGCTACAGCCCCTAACGGGCCATATGTTGTCCCATAGCTGGCGAAATGGGCCACATACCATGAAAAACCTATGGACACCCCAACCCAGAGCAAAGTCGCCACAAGTGCACCGGGGAAAATCCAGCGCCAGCAGGTCAGCCGGTCTCGACATGGGGCGATACGGTACAGCACGATAAGCGCCGTGAAGACAAAACACAGCATGATAGCCGGGGCCAGCCAATGCACCAGCACGGGCGTCCCCTGTTCCACCAGAAAATGGAGGGATGGCGGGATGCTGCTCATGGTCACCCCCACATAGCTCAAATAATGGGGCAGATAATCGACAATAGCAGGCGCAGCCACCATAAGAGCCAGCGTCAGACAGGCCCCGATGACGGCCATCAGGGTCGTGCCAAATGCCAGACATTGAAAATGGAAGAAGCCCCTCGTCTCCTTAGCATGATAGACAATATTCAGGGCGGATAGAATGGACTTGCTACTTGCCGTTACCGACCAAAGAGCAACCAGAACGGAGAAAACCAGCCCCAAGGTTAGAGAGGAATGGGGCTGGGTGACCAAAGTATGTATCCGGTCAAAGATCATGTCATAGGCAGCTGGCGGCAGAATATGCTTGATGACGTGCAGTTGGCCTTCCGCCGTCTGCACGTCAAAGGCCAGACCATAGACAGAAATCAAAGCCGTAAGGGCAGGAAAGAGCGAGAGCGTTGCATAGAATGCACAGCCCGCAGCACTAAGGGATGTCTGGCTGTCTCCGCTATTTGTCAGAATCTGACGTATCGCCGCTATCCAGCCGGTGGGCGGCGGGGGAGCATCCTGTGGCATCTCGGTCATTTCGGGCACGGGGTGCGCTATTCCTCTCCCTGTCCTGCCGCGACATGGTCACGGCCTGATGATTATACTTTCTCCAGTTCGGCCTGAATCCGATTCCAGCGTTCAATATTACCCTGAGCATCCTTGACGAAAGCAGATTTTTTCACTCCGCCGAGGAAGATACGCTGCATCAGCCGTCCCAGACCACGGGTAGGGCGCTCAAACTGAATGAACAGAATGCCGCGCACCTCATCAGTATTGTTCTGCACGGTATGACGATAGGTGTCATCAAAAATGAACAACCTGCCCTCATCCCAGTGCAGCGTGTCGTCTGCAACTTTGATCCAGCAATTATCACGATCTTTCGGAACGCCCAACCCCAGATGTGCGTTCAACATCCCTTTGGTAACCCCATTATGAGGCGGAATCTCACCACCGGGCTCCAGAACAGAGAACAGCGCCGAACAAAGGCCGGGAATACCCGCCACAAGCTGAGCCGTTATAGGAGCTTTGGCGCAATTTTCCGGTACACGAATGCCATAGCCATACAAGAAGAAGGACTTCCACCGATTATCCGGCGCAATCCGTTCATGATCAGGCGAAAGCTCCCGCAGAGGCGGCACAGCATTACGCTCTGCCATAATGGCCTGAAACTCTTTCTGTATGAGAGGAGCGGCTTTCTCCAATGCGGCAACCCATGGAAACAGCCTGTTATCCAGCAGAGACGTATTGGGAACCAAAGACCCCTTGGCAATCAGGTCATTAAACCAAGGACGTAGCGCCTTTCCTACCCGTACCAAAAGGGGCCGTTTCTTTTTTTCCTTACAACCCGCGCTCATATGCCATCAAACTCCCGAACAACAGATTAACCCAATCTTTGCGAATCATTTATCTGTTACCAAAATATTTTTAGGGATGAAAACAGGCAGGGCCGCTCATAGCCTCATAGCTAGGCCACGGCATATTACCTTGACACCGCCAGACATTTTGTGAGCGCAAAAATCACGCTCTACCCCATGATAGGCACCACGCAGTCATCAGTCAGAGAAATACCGTACAAACCAGCCGTCTTTCGGTAATCACTCTACTGCGCCCCAGAGACGGCCTTCAGATTTTCCTTGCATTTCAGGGCAATATGGGTTCTTTCACGCACTTCACGCAGCAACGCACGTGCCACTGGCCCTTCATGCGGTTACGCAACGACGTCAAGCGTTCTGGCTTCCGTACGTCCCCCTCAGGGGCAGGCGGAACTTCGCCGGTCCGTTCGACCGTTTCGCAACATCTTCCCTGCAAACAGGACAGGGAAGACTTTCAGGGAACGTGAGTCTCATGACCCCAAAAATCGCCCAGTTCCTCGCCGAACAGAAACCGGCTACCCCCTGCCTTGTCGTGGACCTCGCCTGCGTACGCACGCAGTACCACGCCCTGCATGGTGCCCTTCCCTCATCCCGAATCCATTATGCCGTGAAGGCCAATCCGGCACCGGCCATCCTCAAAGAACTGCACGCTCTTGGCTCGTTCTTTGATATTGCCTCCCCCGGTGAGATTGATATCTGCATGAAGGCAGGCATCCCGGCGCAGAAAATGTCCTTCGGCCATACCGTCAAAAACGTGCGGTCCATTGCCTACGCCCACCAGAAGGGCCTGACACTCTATGCCTTCGACTGCATTGAGGAGCTGGAAAAACTGGCAGAACATGCCCCCGGCTGTGAGGTCTTCTGCCGCCTTGGTGTCGTCAATACCGGCGCACAATGGCCCCTCTCCCGCAAGTTCGGCACCACACCGGAGAGCGCCTTCACCCTGCTGCAGAAAGCCCGTGAGCTGGGCCTGAAGCCGGTTGGTCTTTCCTTCCATGTCGGCAGCCAGCAGACCAATACAGAAGCCTATGGTGATGCCATCGCTCAGGCTGCCGATGTCTATCACCGACTCCAGAAACAGGGCATTACGCTGGAGTTCATTAATATGGGCGGTGGATTCCCGACCTATTATAACAGCCCCATCCCCAGCATCGACCAGTTCGGGCAGTCCATCTCAAAGGCCATGAAGGCCCATTTCCCCGATGGTGCCCCCCGCATCCTGCTGGAGCCGGGCCGTTACATGGTCGGCAGTGCCGGAGTCGTACATACCGAGGTCGTGCTGGCCAGCAAACGGGGCGGTAGCGAGACAGACCCCCGCTGGATTTATCTGGATATCGGGCGTTTTGGCGGCCTTGCGGAAACAGAAGGTGAATCCATCCGCTACGCCTTTCAGACTCCCCATGATGACACCACAACAGGCACATCACCCTGCATTCTGGCAGGACCAAGCTGCGACAGCATGGATGTGCTCTATGAGAAGAACCTCATCACCCTGCCGGAAGAACTGAAGGCTGGGGACAGGATCAACATTCTGGCCACCGGAGCTTACGTTTCCACTTACTGTTCCACCGGCTTCAACGGCTTCCCGCCACTGGACGAACATTATATCTGACCCTTAGAGCAAAAAGCTGGCCCGATTGATCCTGAAACTCGGGCCAGCTTCCCCCTTTCAGGCCTCCGTGCCTTCAAGAGACTGCAACGCAACCAGACGGTGATAGGCCCCATCCGGGCGGGCCATCAGCCCTTCATGCGTGCCGTCCTCAATGATTCGCCCCTGCTCGAACACCAGAATCCGATCCAGATCCCGCACGGTGGCAAGGCGATGCGCCACGACCAGCACGGTGCGATGTTCCATCAGGCGGGCCATGGCCTCCTGAACCAGCATTTCCGACTCTGAATCGAGGCTTGCGGTTGCCTCATCAAAAATCACAATGGGCGCATCGACCAGAAAGGCCCGGGCAATCGCTACACGCTGACGCTCACCACCGGAGAGCTTCACGCCACGCTCTCCGACCAGCGTATCATACCCCTCTGGCAGACGAGCGATGAACGCATCCGCATTCGCCATGCGGGCCGCTTCCATAATCTCCTCACGAGAGGCATCCGGCCGCCCATAGGCGATATTCTCTGCCAATGTCCGATGGAACAGCATGGGCTCCTGCGGAACAAGCGCAATCTGCCGCCGTAAACTCTGCTGCGTGACATGGGCGATATCCTGCCCATCAATCAAGATGCTGCCCTCATTCACATCATACAAACGCTGAAGAAGCCTCGTCAGTGTCGTTTTGCCCGAACCGGACGCCCCGACCAGTGCCACACGGCTCCCCGCCGCAATCTTCAGGGACAAATTCTGATAAATCGGCTTCTCCTGAGACGGATAGCGGAATGTCACGCCCGTCAGGTCAATCGCCCCAGCCTTCACTTCAAGCACCGCCGCATCGGGCACATCCTGAATAGCCGGTTCGGTCGAGAACAGCCCGACAAGTTCTTCCATCTCATTGACGGAACGCTGAACCTGACTCACCTGCTGCCCAAGGTCCCGCAGATAGCCCTGAATGAGGAACATCATCGTCAGCACATAGGCCACGTCCCCCGGCCCGGCCACACCACGCCACCAGAGCAGCACCGCCAGACCGATCATCACCACACGCATCAGCAGCGTATAGGAAGCCTGAAAATTGGCGCTGTTCGTGCCCCGGTACCAGCTATAATAGGTCTTCTCCGCCCATGTCCGGGCTACGGAATGGAGATGATCTTCTTCCCGTTCCTCTGCGCCAAAACTTTTCACAACGGCATTGCAGGTAACGGCATCACCCAGCACGGCCCCCATTCTGGAATCCCATTCATTAGAGACCCGGGCCGTGGGTGCCACATAGCGGAGCGCCAGCCAGATGGAGATACAGGCAAACAGGCCAACCATCACGGCCAGCACCAGCCCCATGAGCGGCGCCCGCACCAGAAGCACCAGTGTCGTTCCTAAAAGGACCAGAACTTCCGGGGCAATCAGCAGGAGAAGCGTGTCATCCAGCGTATCAATCGCCCAGATACCACGGGTGACACGCCGCACGGTGGACCCAGCAAAATTATTGGCGTGCCAGTCGGATGAGAAGCGTTGCACGCGGGCAAAAGCATCATCCAGCACCCGGCGCATGACGGCAAGACTGAGCCGACTGATCCCCAGATAGGAAGAACGCCGCCCCATAACCCCCACCAGCCCCAGAACCAGCAGTCCGCTGACCATCAGCGTGGCATCATGCAACAGAGCGCCCCGCTCCCCCTCTACTGGAGCAGTGGACACATCACCGACCAGACGCCCCGCCAGCAGCGGCGTGCAGATATCCGCCACCGTTGCCAGTGCCACGCCCCCCAGAGTCCGGGCCAACATGGCCGGATGCTCCACCCAGCGCACAGCCACAAACCGCAGCACCTCGCCAAAGGAAAGTTTTTTCACCCTGTCCTGCCTGTCTTTACCCTCTGCCACGTTCATCCATTCCCTTCATCAGTCCCGACAGGACCAGTCCGTACCTGACCGCCCTGCTTGAAGAAAACACCAACTCGCCCTAGGAACAGGCAAGCATTTTCCCCATAACGGCCGGACCATCCATCACTCATGGCTTCTTCCAGCACGCCCCGTACACGCACGACCAAGACCCAGCCCCGCATGAGCCTGAAAGCCGTCCGGGCTTTCCTGACCGCACTGGACAAGGCCCACCCGGATGCCCGCAGCGAACTGATCTATCACAACACGTTCGAGCTGCTCGTCAGTGTCGTGCTTTCTGCACAGGCAACGGATGTCTCTGTCAACAAGGCCACCCGTGCCCTGTATGAAGAAGCCCCCGACCCCGCCAGCATGGCCGCACTGGGCGAGGACGGCATTGCCCAGCATATCCGCACCATAGGGCTCTGGCGCTCCAAAGCCCATAATGTCGCCCTGCTCTGCCAGCAGCTTCTGGAAAAGCATGGCGGACAGGTTCCCGACACCCGTGAAGCGCTGGAAGCCCTGCCCGGCGTAGGCCGGAAAACGGCCAATGTTGTGCTCAACATCGCCTTCGACCAGCCAACCATGGCTGTAGATACCCATATTTTCCGTCTCGGCAACCGTACGGGCCTTGCTCCCGGCAAAACGGTCCGTGCCGTGGAGGATGAGCTGGTCCGCCGCATCCCCAAGGAAATGCTCCGCCCGGCCCATCACTGGCTCATCCTTCATGGCCGTTATGTCTGCAAGGCCCGCACGCCAGAATGCTGGCGCTGCCCTGTCACGGAATGGTGCCTCTATAAAGAGAAGAACAAGATACCGCCCAAACGCTAAGCGCAACACCATCAGCGACACCCAGAAAAAGGCCTTCACAATGAAGGCCTTTATTTTACCACAAAACTCTATAAAAGACTTAAATATTCCCAAATCGATGTTTTAACCATGAGATAAACCATGACATCGCCTGCACTGGACGAGACAGCCATCGTTTTCGGCACGGATGGTACAGACCTCTGGGCCACGCTCTGCGCCATCCAGTCCGTCATGGATCACAACCCCCATGCAAGGCTGAATTTCCACATACTCCACACCAGCATCCAGCCTGCCCTTCAGCTCATCCTCAGCGACCTGTTCCAGACAGACCACAGCAATCTGACCTTTCATGATGTCAGCCAGAAGGTCAGCGCCCTGCGCCTGCATACCCATCAGAGATGGCGAACAGACTGTTTCTATCGCTGCTACCTTCCCGTCCTCTTTCGGGACAATCCCTATATTCTCTGGCTGAACAATGCCCTGCTGGTCACCGGGTCACTCGCTCCCTTGCTGAATCGCTTTCCACAAACAACCGGGCTAGGGGCCGTTGCCGATCCCGTTGCCCAGATACTCCGCCAGCACAAGGTGCCCATCCACACATTGCTGGGTGATGCTCCTGCCACAGGGCTGCCAGACACCACCCTGCCCCATTATACCCGTCACCATCTCTGCCTCTCCCGGCCAGAAGATTATTTTAACAGCAACATGCTCCTGATCCGGCCCCGCCTGATCTCACCCACCCAGATCAACCGCTGTTTCACTCTCGCCACACGGCCCTATCTCTGCCCCGGCACGGACATTCTCAATCAGGTCTTTCACGACCATGTCCATATCCTGCCAGAACGCTGGAACTTCATGACGGGAAAACTGACAGAAAATCTCTGTCTCCACCTTCCAGACCACTGGAAAAAACGCCGGGAAAAGGAACGGGTGAAACGCTGCATCCTCCAGTTTCCTGAAGGGGCAAAGCCATGGGAGGACACCACACTGCCCGGTGCCAGCCACTATCAGCGGCTCTCAGCCACGCTGGAAAAGCGCCTCAGCCGCATCACCCCGCCCCTGATCCGCACCCTGTGCAGCAGCTGACGCAGCCTCTCACTCCTCTTTCGCCAGCGGGAACGGCGCCACGCTCTGGAATCCCTCATCCTCTGTCCAGAAACGCTTTCCCTGCATCATCCTGTCCGACAGCAGCCTGATTCCGTTCCGGCCTTCATCATAGACTGCCCAGCTCCCTTCCCGCCGCATGTCGGTAGCCCCCAACTGTCGGACAGAGGGACATAACGGATGCTGGGCCCCCATGCGTATTTCCAGAACAACATTTCGGCATGGCACGTCCTGCACGTCATCCGGTCCCTCTGCACCACGCCACAGAATGGTCTGCCCTGCCCTCAGCGAAAACCGGCAGATACCCGCTTCGCAGACCGGCGTGCCAACGCCCTGCGCCTTCCAGCCAAAGGCACGCTGCATTTCCTGCCGGACCAACCCGTTACCGGGCCGCCCCTCCATCACCCGCATTCCTCCGGCCTGTCGAAGGGCCAGAATATGTCCCTGCTCCACCAGAAGCATCACGGGCCGGTCGATGAGCCAGACCGCCACCAAGGCCCCCACTATCAGCACCATACCGGCAGACCGTCCCCAGCCTCGCCACAGGCACAATATCGTCAGGCCCAGCATGTACAGCCCCACAACCCATGCCGGAAAAGACGGGACAGGCCATGACGCCAGAGGAGCTGCTGCAACATGTGCCGCCAGCCAGCCAATCAACCGGATACCCCATCCCATCACATGCAACGGCAGAACCGACAGGCCAAACGGCATCAACAACAGAGCCACCAGCCCGGCGGGCATCACCCAAACCCCCATCAGCGGTACAGCCACAATATTGGCCACCACAAACCACGGCTGAAACGCTCCAAAATACGCCATGCTGAGCGGCAAGGTCGCCAGACCTGCCAGCAGGGAGGTCATGGTCAGGGACGCCAGAAATGTCCCTCCCCGCTGCCATATCGTCCTTCCCTGTCTCTCATATCTCTCCCTGCTGAACGACAAATTCCGCAGGGTTTCGTAACCGGCCATCAGGGCCATCACGGCGGCAAAGGACATCTGAAATGATACATCCAGCACCAGAACGGGAGACATGACTTCCAGCGCCAGACAGATAAGAGCCAGTCCCCGCATGGAGACCGCCCGCCGCCCCAGCAGCAACGCCAGAACACTCAATCCCGCCAGACCCAGAGCACGCAAACCCGGCACATGCAGCCCTGTCAGCACCACATAACCCGCTCCTGCACATAAAGACACAAACAGGGCGACTTCACGACAAGGCCAGTAGGCAGAAAGCCGTTGGGACAGACTCAGGCAGCGCCGTGTCACGGTAAAGACCATCCCCATGACGAACCCCAGATGCAGCCCCGCCACAGCCAGAAGATGCGCCAGACCAGATGCCGCATAATTTTGCCTTGCCCCGGCAGAAAGACGGCCCGTTTCCCCACATAATATGGCCGCCGCCACGGCCCCTTCCTGCCCCGGCAGAGCCTTTTCAATGCTTATGGCGACAGTTTGACGCAGGCGGGTCGTCCAGACGGACATCCCATGCCCGCCTCCATCTTCATGAAGGCGCTGCGGGGGCGACAGTGCCATACCGGCCCCCGCCCGTCCGTCAAACCATGCCGCTCTCTGCCCGTCACGTCCTCCCGGCCAGAGCGGAACAGACGGTGATCGCAGGAGAGCACGCAGCCTGACAGACTGCCCCATCACCAGCCCATCCAAAGCATCCTCCTGTCCGGCCTTGGGCCGAAAGGTGACGATCACACGCCGCCGCAAGGGAGTCATCCCCACCCACCAGGGGGATTCAAACACGGCATCATCCAGCCCGATACGCCAGCCCGCCTTCTGCCCCTCATGCTGCGCTGCCACAGGCTCCAGCTCTGCCAGATGGCCTTTCACCCAGACAGCTTCCAAAGGCAAAAGCGGCATGAGCGGCTGACGATGAGCCTGCCCGTAAGCCAGCAGAAAGCCCAACCCTACCATCAGCAGCCCACCACCCAGAACACACCCCAGAAGCTGACCATGCGCTGCCCGTTCCGTCACCGCCTCCACCCGCCCGCTCCAGACCAGCAGGGCAAGACCTGCCCCCAGCATAAGCGCTATCAGCAGGTAGAGTTCCCATGAAGGTTCAGTCGGCAAGGCGAAATAACCCGCAATGCCCAGAGCCATGCCCACGGGCAACCAGCAGGTCAGGCGGCGGCCCTGCCGGGCCAGCCCCGACATCATCATCCTGACCATCACACGCCCCATGCCCCATTTCTGACACAGCTTCCTGAACGGCAGGCCGGTCCACAAGGGCCGCACTCTATGCTAAAACCCATGATGACACATTGAAGTGGATAGCCCGCCCCAACCCAGCATGTTATAAGGCCTGCTCATGAAGATCCGTACCCGTTTTGCTCCCTCGCCCACCGGGCTGCTCCATATCGGCAATGCCCGTGCTGCCCTGTTCAACTATCTCTTTGCCCGCCATCACGGCGGAGAGTTTGTCCTCCGCATTGAGGATACAGACCGGGAGCGCTCCACCCAACAGGCCGTGGACGTCATCTTTGACGGTCTGAAATGGATGGGGCTGGACTGGGACGAGGAGCCGGTCTTTCAGGCCACACGGCAGGACCGTCATGCGGAAGTCGTGGCGCAGCTGATGGAAAAGGGCATGGCCTATCGCTGCTATTGCACGCCTGAAGAACTGACCGCCATGCGGGAAAAGGCCCGTGCCGAAAAACGCCCGCCCCGCTATGATGGCACATGGCGTGACCGTGACCCTTCCGAGGCACCGGAAGGCGTCCCTTATGCCATCCGCCTCAAGGCCCCGAAGGAAGGTGAGACCATCATCAAGGACCTCGTGCAGGGGGAAGTCCGTGTCGCCAATGCGGAAATGGATGACCTCATCCTGCTCCGCTCCGATGGAACACCGACCTATCTGCTCGCCGTGGTGGTGGATGACCATGATATGGGCATCACCCATGTCATGCGGGGTGACGACCATCTGACAAACACCTTCCGTCAGGCCATGATCTACCGGGCCATGGGCTGGGACCTGCCGGAATTCGCCCATCTGCCGCTCATTCATGGGCCGGATGGAGCCAAGCTTTCCAAGCGTCACGGTGCCCAGTCTGTCGTGGACTTCCGTGAAGAAGGCATCCTGCCGGAAGCCCTCTGCAACTATCTGCTGCGCCTCGGCTGGGGACACGGCGATGCGGAAGTGCTGGACCGTGAAGAACAGATCAAGTTGTTTGACATGGATGGCATTGGCCGTTCTCCGTCCCGCATGGATTACGTCAAGCTCAGCCACCTCAATGGCATCTGGATGCGCCGTGCCGATGATGAACGGCTGACCGCTCTGGTCATGCAGCGTCTGGAACAGCGTGACGATCTGGACCATGACGAGACAGTCCGTGCCCGTGTCCTCGCCCTCATGCCGGGGCTGAAGGAACGTGCCAAGACAGTCGTGGAACTGGCCGACAATGCCTCTTTCACAGGTCTGCGCCTGCCGCTGACCATCACACCCAAAGCCGAGAAACATCTTGGCGAGGATGGCAAGAAGGTTCTGGCAGGGCTGGAAGAAAAACTCGCTGCGCTGGAGCCCTTCACGGCTGAAGGAATCGACAGCACACTGCGTGCTTTCGCTGCCGAGCATGAGCTGAAACTGGGGGCCGTTGCCCAGCCACTCCGTGCCGCCATGACAGGCACAACAACCTCCCCCGGCATCGACCTCACACTCGCCGCACTGGGGCGTGATGAAGTCCTCGCCCGCATCCGGAGTGTTCTGTCCGCATGAGCTCCGCACACCACACGCCCCACCTTCTTGGCATTGAAGGCATGACGGAAAAGGACATCACGCCTTTTCTAGACCTTGCCGAGAGCTATGCCCTGCTCAGCCGCTCCCGCAATGCACCGCGGGACGTGCTGCAGGGCCGTACCGTCATCAATCTCTTTTTTGAGGACAGCACACGCACACGCACCAGCTTCGAGCTGGCCGCCAAAAGGCTGGGTGCCGATGTGGTGAACATGACCGTGGCCACAAGCTCGGTCAATAAAGGGGAAACCCTGCTGGACACGGCATCAACCCTCAATGCCATGCATTGCGACCTGCTGGTCGTCCGCCATGCCCAGAGTGGCGCCCCGGCCCTGCTCTCGCAGAAGGTTGAAGCCAGTGTCGTCAATGCCGGTGACGGGATGCACGAACACCCCACACAGGCCCTGCTGGATGGCCTGACCATCCGGCGGCATTTCGGCCGCCTCAGCGGACTGAAAATCGCCATCTGCGGGGACATCGCCCATAGCCGTGTAGCCCGCTCGGATATCCATCTCCTGCGGGCGATGGGGAATGACATCCATCTGGCAGGCCCGCCCACCCTGCTCCCCGGTGCGCTCGGTACACTGGACGGCGTCACCCTGCATCATGACATTGATGAAGCCCTGAAGGATGCAGACGTTGCCATGTGCCTCCGTGTCCAGCGGGAGCGCATGGGCAGCGGGCTTGTGCCCAGTGCCCGGGAATATTTCTCCCTTTTCGGGCTGGACCGCCGCCGTCTCGCTCTGGCCAAGCCGGGGGCTCTTGTCATGCATCCCGGCCCGATGAACCGGGGGGTGGAAATTGCCTCCGATGTCGCCGACTCCCCCCAGAGTGTCATTTCTGAACAGGTCGAGATGGGTGTTGCCGTCCGCATGGCCGTGCTTGACCGTCTCTCCCGCATGAAGAATCCCGCATGAGCAGTATCCTTTTTAAAAATGTCCGGTTGATTGATCCTGCCTCCGGGCAGGATAGCAAAGGGAGCCTGCTTGTCGAAAAAGGCCGCATCGCTGCCATCGACCCCAAGGAGACACCCAAGGCCGCCCGCATCGTGGATGGCAAGGGCGCCGTCCTCTGCCCCGGCCTCGTGGACATGCGGGCCAGCTTTGGCGAACCGGGCGCAGAATATCGGGAAAGCATCGATTCCGGCATTCAGGCTGCCGTGGCAGGAGGCATCACCTCCCTTGCCCTGCTACCCGATACCGACCCGGCCATTGATAACCCAGCCCTTGTTCATTACATCCGCCGCCGTGGCGAGGAGACTGGCCTTGTCTCCATCCATCCCTACGGGGCGCTGACAAAAGGCTGTGCCGGTAAGGATATGGCCGAAATCGGTCTGCTGAAAAAGGCTGGTGCAGTCGGCTTCACCGATGGTGCCCGTGCCATTGCCGACACCAAGCAGATGCGGAATCTGCTGGCCTATTCCGGTTTTCTGGATACGGTCATCGTGCTGCACCCGGAAGACCCTTCACTTGCCAGCGGCGGTTGTGCCACAGCCAGCCCGCAGGCCGTGAAAATGGGTCTGCCGCAGATTCCCGCCTGTGCCGAGGCCATGATGGTCGCCCGTGACCTCCGCCTTGCCGAACTGACCGGGGCACGCATTCATTTCGGACATATCTCCACAGGTGAGGCTCTCAGCCTGATTGCTGATGCCAAGAAGCGGGGAATCCGGGTCACCTGTGATACAGCCCCGCCCTATTTCGCCATGACAGAAGCGGATATTGGCGATTTCCGTACCTACGCCAAGCTGTCCCCGCCGCTGCGGCTGGAAGCTGACCGTCAGGCCGTTCTGGCTGGTCTGGCTGATGGCACCATTGATGCCATCGCCTCCGATCACAGTCCGGCTGATGCCGATGACAAGCGTCTCCCCTTCGCACAGGCCCGTGCGGGCGGAACCGGCCTCGTCACCCTGCTGGGTGTCACGCTTCAGGCTGGCCTGCCTCTGCTGGACGCCCTGCGCCTGCTTACCGTAGCCCCCGCCCGCCTGCTGGGGCTGGAAGCTGGTACGCTCAGCATCGGCGCAGCAGCGGACCTCTGCCTGTTCGACCCGGAAGAAGAGTGGACCGTCACGGCAGGCAGCCTGCCCGGTCGGGCCCAGAACACCCCCTTTGATGGCCGGACCCTCAAGGGGCGTGTCCTGCGCACCTTCCACCATGGCAGAGAAGTCTATACCGCCGAAGGCCTCCCTTCATGAGTGGTATCCTGACATGGACCCTCATGCCCCCCAGCCTTCCCGTCATTGCTCTGGCCGCCTATGGAATGGGCAGCATCCCGTTCGGGCTGCTGCTCACAGCTCTGAGTGGGCAAGGGGACATACGGCGTATCGGCTCCGGCAATATCGGGGCCACCAATGTGCTGCGGACAGGCCGTAAAGGACTCGCCGCAGCGACCCTGCTGCTGGATGCCTTCAAGGGGCTGCTCGCCGTCCTGCTGGCGCAGGCCCTCTCCCCACATAACACGGCCCTGTGCCTCTCCGTTGCGGGCTGTGCGGCCGTGCTGGGGCACTGCTTTCCCATATGGCTGGGCTTTCGGGGTGGCAAAGGGGTTGCAACCGGAATCGGCGTCTTCTGGGGTATGTGCTGGCCGGTCGGGCTGCTCTGTACCCTGCTGTGGCTGGCCGGTGTCCGGCTGAGCAAGATTTCCTCGGTCGGGGCACTGCTGGCCTTTCTGGCGGCTCCCTTCCTGATGGTAGCGTTTTCTCTGGCGCCCATCATGTCCGCCCGTCCCATTGCAGCAGCGCTGATTACCCTGCTGATTCTCCTGCGCCATTATGGCAACATCACCCGTCTCTGTAGCGGGACGGAACCCCGTGTCGGGCAGAAATAATCCTGCTTCCTCACCGGAAGCAGGGCTAACCATCACGGAACGTCTGGCCCAGCTCCGGCTGGCCCGTACCAAAGGGATTGGCACGGCAACCTTCAGCAAGCTGATGGGTCTCTATGGTACGGCAGAACAGGCTATTGCCGCCTTGCCTGTTCGCGCCCGCCTTTCAGACCGACCAACACCAGCTATTCCCTCCATTACCCAGATGGAAGATGAAATAGCTTGGCTGGACAAACAGGGGGGCTGCCACCTTCTGCGCTCTGATGCAGCTTATCCGCACCGTCTCGCAGCCTTGCCTAATGCGCCCATTCTTCTGTTTGCACAGGGGAATACCGCCCTGCTTTCAGCACCCTCTCTAGCCATTGTCGGCGCCCGCAAAGCGTCCAATCCAGCCCTGAATCTAACAGAAGATTTTGCGGCCGGTCTGGCTGAAGCTGGCCTGACTATCATATCCGGTCTTGCCCGTGGCATTGATGGTGCGGCCCATCGTGGTGCCTTGCTCTTTGGCCGAACTGTTGCGGCCCTACCCGGTGGGTTGGACATCACCTATCCGCCCGAACATGCCCAATTACAGGCAGACATAGCCCGGCAAGGGTGCCTGATTACGGAATATCCCCCTGGCATGCCGGCCAATGCCCGCCATTTCCCACGGCGCAACCACCTCATTGCCGGTCTCTCCCAAGGCTGCCTTCTGGTGGAAGCGGCGAGACGGTCCGGCACACTCATCACGGCCCGACTCGCACTGACCTTCCAGCGGCTTCTTTTTGCTGTTCCCGGCTTTCCCGGCGATCCACGGTCTAGTGGCGGCAATGATCTGCTGAAACAGAACAAAGCCATCCTGGTCGAGCAGTTTCAGGACATTCTCACCGCCTTGAAAGACACCACCCCGCCCGACCGGATACTCGCCCCTTGGGGGAGGCCGCCCTCGCTGCAACCTTCCCTTTTCACCATGGTGGAAGACCCTCCCACCCCTCAGGAACCAGAACAGGCCCCCAGCATATCAGCCCTGCCTGCTGCCGAAAAAACGCCCATGACGGGGCAAAACACGCAGAGTCCTGACGAAAAAAATGTCCTGTCACTCCTTGCGCATACCCCCTCCACTGTTGACGAGATTGCATCACGCTGTCAGTTGTCCATCTCAGCAGTTGCGGCAATACTCATCGAGCTGGAAATAAACGGGGCTGTCCAACGCCATGAGGATGGACAGGTCACACTTCTCAGCTAGCGGGCATCGGCCATAAGCAGCCTTATCGTCAGGACACCAGAGACCGGGAAGAACTCATGGCAGTGAAGAATGTTGTGGTTGTCGAAAGCCCTGCCAAGGCAAAGACCATCAACCGTTATCTCGGCAGCGATTATACCGTCATCGCCTCTTTCGGTCATGTGCGGGACCTTCCCCCCAAAGACGGCAGTGTTCGCCCTGATGAGAACTTTGCCATGTCATGGCAGACCGATGAACGTGGCTCCAAGCAGATCGCCACCATTGCCAAGGCGCTCAAAGGTGCCAGCAAACTGATTCTCGCCACCGACCCGGACAGAGAAGGCGAAGCAATCTCGTGGCATGTCCGCAGTGCCCTTGAGGAGAAGAAGCTTCTCAAGGACATTGAGGTCGAACGGGTCACCTTCAACGAGATCACCAAGAACGCCATCGCTGCGGCTATGAAAGCCCCTCGCACGCTGGACCGTCCTCTGATTGACGCCTATCTGGCCCGCCGTGCGCTGGATTATCTGGTCGGCTTTACCCTGTCTCCCGTTCTCTGGCGCAAGCTGCCCGGCAGCCGCAGTGCAGGGCGTGTCCAGTCCGTTGCCCTGCGCCTGATCTGTGAGCGGGAAGCAGAAATTGAGGTCTTCAAGCCCAGAGAATATTGGAGTGTGGAGGGTCTTTTCACGACTCCTGCCAAAGCGGACTTTACGGCAAAGCTGACCCACCTTGAGGGTAAGAAGCTCGACCAGTTTGCCCTCCCCAATGAAGAAACGGCCCATAAGGCCCGTGATCTGGTCCGCTCCTCTGCGCTCAGCGTGCGGAAGATCGAGCGCAAACGGACACGCCGTAACCCGGCACCGCCTTTCACCACCTCCACACTCCAGCAGGAAGCCTCCCGCAAGCTGGGCATGAGCGCACAGACCACCATGCGCACCGCTCAGCAGCTCTATGAAGGTGTAGACCTGAATGGTGAGACGGTCGGTCTCATTACCTATATGCGTACAGATGGCGTCACAATGGCTTCAGAAGCCGTGCAGGCCATCCGTTCCCATATCAATTCTACTTTCGGGAACGATTACTGCCCGGACAAACCACGTTCCTACGCTACAAAAGCCAAGAACGCACAGGAGGCCCATGAAGCCATCCGCCCGACTGATGTATCCCGTACCCCTGCGGCGGTCTCCTCTGTCCTTACAGCCGATCAAAAACGCCTCTATGAACTGATCTGGAAACGGGCCGTGGCCTCTCAGATGCAGTCCGCGGCACTGGACCAGACTGCCATTACCATCGGAGATGACAAGGAACAGACCCTGCTGCGGGCTACCGGCTCCATCATTGCTTTCGATGGCTTCCTGAAGCTCTATATCGAAGGGCATGATGACAAGGAAAAAGGCGGCGATGACGACCAGAACCGCCTCCTGCCTGCCATGGAAGAAGGCGACCGTCTGGGCACGAAAGATGTAAAAGCCGAACAGCACTTCACCCAGCCGCCGCCCCGCTATTCCGAGGCGTCACTGGTCAAGAAGATGGAAGAAATCGGCATCGGGCGGCCTTCCACCTATGCTTCCATTCTCAGCGTTCTGCGGGACCGCAATTATGTGCGTCTTGACGCCCGCCGCTTTGTCCCGGAAGACAGAGGACGGCTGGTCACAGCCTTCCTGACCTCCTTCTTCCAGCGTTATGTGGATACAGGCTTCACCGCCTCGCTGGAGACGCAGCTGGATGATATTTCTGACGGTCGGGCTGACTGGCATGATGTCATGTCCGCCTTCTGGCATGACTTCTCCGCCACGGTTGCCAAAACAAAAGACCTGAAAATTTCCGATGTCATTGATGCGCTGGATCAGGACCTCGGTAATCATTTCTTCCCACCACGGCCAGATGGCAGCGACCCCCGCCACTGCCCGTCCTGCTCTGATGGACGTCTGGGCCTCAAGCTGGGGCGGCATGGGGCCTTCCTTGGCTGTTCCAACTACCCGGAATGCCGTGTTACCCGGCCCCTGACCGTTGATAACGGTGAAGACTCCGCCCTGCCTGATGGAATGCGCCTTCTGGGCCATGACCCTGCCACGGGGGAAGACATCACCCTCCGCCGTGGGCCTTATGGGTTGTATGTCCAGCGTGGCGAACCGGACCCCGAAGATAAAAAAGCCAAGCCGAAACGGGCCACCATTCCCAAAGATCGCAATGGTGAAGAACTGACCCTTGAGGAGGCTATAGGTCTGCTCTCTCTCCCCCGTGAAGTCGGTCCTCATCCGGAAACGGGCGAGATGATTACCGCTGGCCTCGGCCGCTTCGGTCCGTTCGTCAAAATGGGCAGCATCTATGGCACGCTCAGCAAGGACGATGATGTCCTGACCATCGGGCTGAACCGAGCTGTGGATGCTCTGGCCAAGAAACTCGCCTCCATCCGTACGCTGGGGACACACCCCAAGGATGGCGAGGCTGTCATGGTCCGTAAGGGACGCTTTGGCCCCTATGTGCAGCACGGCCAGACCGTTGCCACCCTCCCCAAGGGAGACTCAATGGATGATGTAACGCTGGAAGACGCCCTCACCCTGCTGGAAGAAAAAGGCAAATCGCTGAAGGGTGGACGCAAAACGACTACCAAGAAAACAGCTACGAAAAAGACCACAACCAAAAAAGCCACCACCAAGAAAACAACGGCCACGAAGACCAAGGCGGCCAGCACGACCAAAAGGAAGACCGCAGCCAAGACCACAAAAAGCACAGCAAGCAAGAAAGAAGCACCAAAGGCTCCCCTAAGCGAGGATGATCTTCCTTTCTAATTCCCCTTCTTTCATCAATACGGCATAATGGGGAAGCGTGGCCTTTTTCGGAGGCCATGCTTCAGCCCAACAGAGGCACGTTCCGCCCCATCCGGTCCTGTCCGCAAAGAAAGCAAAATGACAGTGTTCCGGCCTTTTCGTTTCCCCTCCCCTTCCTCATCCCGGTTCATCACGTTCATGATGCCAGTCCGTCATCTGCGCCCTGTCTGTATAGTTCTTACCCCGCTCGCCCTATGCGGCATCATTGCGGCGGGGTCCACAGCTGCCCAGACCATGCAGACGCCTCCCTTCTGGCATAAGTTCCTTCACCGTTTTGCCAGCAAGCATGAGGGCGCATCACTAACGCCGGTCACTTCCACCACAGCAGGAAGCACGAGCCACACCGTAACACCAGGACAGCCTGGAACAGTTTCAGACATCCCAGCAGCACAGACGAATAACCAGCCTCCTCAGCCGGACAGCAACCCGGCCGCAGCGCCTCTGCCCCCCGTCTCTACACTCTCCACAGAAGACAAACAGACAGAGCTTACCCTCTCCACGGCACTCACCTTTATGATGCCCCGTCTGCTAACACCCCACACACCTCAGGAACTCTGCCTGTGGGGAATGCAGGCCCTGCTTGAAACAGCCGCCTCTCCCCTCGGCCAGAAACACGCCACAGCCTCACCTCAAACGGGCTTTACCTTTACATTTCATCCGAATTCGCTGTTCAGCCCTGCTCATCTTACCGTCCTCTATGGGGGGCAGACATTGCTCTCCGAGCGGGCCCCCGACAAGGATGACATTGCCGGATGGAGCCTCCTCAGCACACGCCTCATTGCCCTGCTTCATCAGGATGTTCCCCGCTTTCAGATCATAAGCAATGATGCTCTCCTGAGTCATTTCATCAATGGCATGCTGGCTCGGCTGGACCCCTATTCCCGGTATCAGCCCCCACCTCCGCCCCCCTCCCATTCCGATACAGCTCCTCCACCCACAGCACAGAATGTGCAGATACCCGGTATCAGCGTTGGGCTGACACTCAGACGGACTCACGCCCGTTTTCCCCTCGTAGCGGCCCTGAATCTCAACAGCCCGCTCTGGGATGCAGGGATCACACCGGGTGACAGCCTCATCAGCCTGGATGACCACAGTACCCGCCGCATTCCTCTCGAAACATTACAGGATATGCTCGCAGGCCCTGCAGGCAGCACTGTCCGGCTGGAATTCCGTACACAGGATGGCCGCCATATTGTCCGCCCTTTCATCCGGTCACAGATGCTAGAGGAAAGCGTCTTCCCCGATCATGCTGGTCCATACCCCATCCTGAGGGTCACTCATTTCTCCACACATACAGCGGAGGAAGTCAGTCAATATCTATCCACCCTTCTGCCTGACACACCACCAGACGCCGACATCACCCATCTCCCCAAAACCCCACCAGCCACCCTACCAGGGCTCGTGCTAGACCTTCGTGGCAATCATGGTGGTATATTGCAGCAAGCCGTCATGACAGCGGCTCTCTTTCTGGACCATGGCGTCATTGCCACGACCGAGGGACGAGCGCCTGAATCCAACCATGTTTGGAGCATTCAGGGAGGAGATCTCACAAACAACACTCCTCTTGCCCTACTGGTGGACAAAGATACAGGAAGCGCCGCAGAGGTTCTCGCCGCAGCACTGGCAGACCAGCAGCGCGCTGTCGTGACAGGCAGCAGCAGCTTTGGCAAAGGAATGGTCCAGATTTCCGCCATCATGCCCAATGGCGGCCATCTCTCCCTGACATGGGCCCATATCACCGCCCCCCAAGGTTGGGCCATACAGGGACTCGGTGTTGTGCCGCAACTCTGCACGACACCCCGTGGCCAATTCCCTCTCCGTGCTCAGCTAACAGCCCTGAGAGATGGTCAGTCTCTCATGACCGCAACGCTGCAGAAATCCCGCCTCATTCACGAGGATAGCCCGGAAAGCGCACGTCTTGCCCTGCGCAATGTCTGCCCGCCATCTCCTCCCAGCCCCTCCGACATGTCCGCCGCTCTGGCGCTTTTCATCATACCTCATGCTTATCATACGGCACTGCTCCAACAGCCCCCACCGGCAACCGCAGACGCCCCATCCCCCGATCCATCCCACTGAACGCTCCGGACAGGCATCCACAGTCGGGACTTATCTCAAGGAGAATGTCTTTTCATGATGTACGGTCTCAAAGCAGGATTCTGGGTGCGTGCCACTCTCCGCCGCCTCAATCAGGAAGGCCTCATGGCTGTCGTGGCGCAGAAGGGAGATGAAGATGCCGGAAGCATTTTCATCATACTGACAGACAGACAAAACCGAATCGCCATTCTACGAGAACAAGGCGACACATGGCACCGACAGTCCTTTGAAGATACCGAGACGGCAAGTGCCGCCATGCACGCTACCGACTACATGGAGCGCCAGAAACGTTACGATCCTGACCTCTGGATCATCGAAATTGATGTCCCCGACAGTACGGCACCGCTGGAGACCGAACTCGGTACACGCCGCTTCAGTCATCTGGACTAACCTGCCCGGACAAAGCCCCCTCATCAACAAGACCGGAACGGGCTGTTTCTCTCATAAGGATTCACAAACCTGTAACCGATAGGACACATCTCACCTTGTCCAATCAAAACAGATGCAGGTATTTCCGGTAAATCCATTGCGTTTACCGGCGCTTTCAGTGAAAAGAGTAGCCACCCGTCTGGTTGGAGAGTAATTAAATGATCGCACGCACCTCCATTGCATCACTGCTGGCCCGCAGCGCCTGTGCCGCCTGCCTGTCAGTCATGACGTTTGGTGCGGCAAAAGCACAGCCCGTCCGCGGCCTTTATGTTGCTGGCGCCGCTGGAGCGAGCTTCAACCAGTCTCAGACGGTCAACCCGCATACCAAGCTGTTCCCCCGTGGGCGGGATGATTTTGCAACAGGCATCACCGGCCTGGGAAGCGTTGGTTGGGGGCTGGGCAATGGCTTCCGTGTGGAGCTTGAGGGTAATTACCGCAATAACCGTCTGTCCCGCTTCCACTCCCCCGGTTTCGGCAGCTCAGCACATGGCCATCAGCAGAAATATGGTGGCATGGCGAATGCCCTGTTCGACATGGATATCGGGCAGAACTGGATTTACCCCTATTTCGGTGCCGGTATTGGCTATGGCAGCCAGTTTACCAACACGGCTATCCGGGGGACAGGCGTAGACAAGGGCTATAGGCAGCGCACCCGCGACAGTGCTGGCGGGTTTGCTTATCAGGGTATTTTTGGTCTTTCCCTGCCTGTGCCTTGGGTCGTAGGCCTTTCCACCACGATGGAATACCGTTTTTATACCATCACGGGGCGCCACAGGCACTTCACGACAGCTACTTATAACATCGCCAACCCTGATAGCGGCCCTGTCAGTGGGAAGCGTGGCAGCCGGACCGACTTCAACCATTCCCTGATGCTGGGGCTGCGGTACGAGTTCAACCCTGCTCCACCGCCACCGGCACCGACACAGACCCTCTCCGCTCCGGCTCCAGCACCTGTCCGTACCTATCTTGTCTTCTTCGACTGGGATCGTGATGGTCTTTCCGACCGGGCACGGGCTATCGTGGAAACGGCTGCCCGTAATTCCACATCCGCCCAGTTCACCCGCATTCAGGTCAATGGCCATGCGGATTCCTCAGCTGTTCATCCGGGTAGCAAGAAAGCGCAGGCCTATAACATGGCCTTGTCCTTGCGCCGTGCACAGAACATCAAGGCTGAGCTGATCCGTGATGGTGTTCCGGCTGGTGTGATTGATGTTCATGGCTTTGGGGATACGCAGCCGCTCGTCTCCACACGCCCCGGCACTGCTGAACCTCAGAATCGCCGTGTGGAAATCGACTTCCAGTAATCTGGGCACCGCATTCTAACAGAAAGAGGCCGGACATTTTCTTGTCCGGCCTCTTTTCTATCCAGCACCCTGAAACAGAGATGATGCAGGGTTACCATCCTTCATGAATGGCTAACCCTGCTGGACCCGTCTTACTTGGCTGCTGTGCCTGTATGTTTGCTGGCAGCATGACCCGCATGGGTTGCTGCATGGTGAACAGTATGAACAGGCTTTTTGCCTTTCTGCTCTGCTGCTTCTGCTACAGATGATTTCTTCTCTGCCACAGGCGAAGCTGCCACAGCACTGGCAGGCTGTTCCACACGCACCTGTACATGCAGCTGACGGCGTGGCTGTGCATGTGCCGGGATCAGCTCCACAGAAAAGGAATCTTCACCCTTATATTCTGCGGCAGGGGTGTATTCCACATAAGTACGGTTGTCGTAGTTATAGAGGAACGCCCGGCCATGCTCAGGCGGAGGTACGACACCGAAGGACACATAGCTGCCCCCGCCGCCCTTGCTGACAGAGAACGGGCAAACCCCACCATCACCCGCCATGACTGTCATTTCTATGCTCATCCGCCCGGCAGCATCTGTCTGCAAGGAGGAAACATCACAATGCGCTGCCCGCTTCTCATTGGCGAAAGGATTAGGCGGAATATTTGCGGCAGGCCCTCTCGCCTGCTGTCCGACACACCCGCCAAGAGCCAGAAGAGTCGCACTTACAACCCCAGCCCGTACTAGAAAACTGCTCTGCTGCACAGTCAACTCCAGAGAAAACTAAAGAACCAGATATAAAGACGCAGTCAGAGCCTCTGCTCTGCTCCGCCTATCTCACGTGCGCACGATACGCTGTCCACGCAGCGATGAGAATGCAGTCTTCCACATTTCTTTATCAGCCCACCCATACTTAACACTTCTTTCATTATTGGGCGGCCATACCCCTCCAAAGAATTGCCCTCTCAGGGCAGACTTTCCCCAACGGCCATGATATAGGCAGAAAACCTGTCAGCGGGAGTTTTCACATGTCTCTTCTGTTTCGCAGCCTGTCCTTTTCCAGAACTGGACTGGCACTTGCCACTGCGGCCTTCTTTGCCTTCGCCCCTGCCTCTATGGCGGCTGCGTGTCATTCCTCAGAGGAAGACCATTCAGCCTTCAATCTTGCCGGGCTGAAATCGGAACTCATGGTTACGGCCCTCTCCTGCCAGACACAGGACCGCTACAACCAGTTCATCAACAGGTTCCGTCCCATTCTCACAGCCTCCGAGAAGCAGCTGGACTCCTACTTTCACCGAACATTCGGCCATCAGGCTCAGAAGAAGCATGACGATTACATCACCCAGCTGGCTGATGTGCAGTCACTTGGCGGGCTGAAATCCGGTACGGCTTTCTGCGCCCAGCGTGTCCCCATGTATGACGAGATTGAAGCACTGGATGATTCCAAGAGCGATCTTGCCCATTATGCAGAGGCCAAAGACATCGTTCAGCCGTCTTCTTACGAAAGCTGCTCTGCTCCACTCCCTCCGCACCGTGCTGCGCACCGCAAACGCCGGGGCTGAGGCCTTTTCTCCTCTCCCCTTCACGCCCCGACAGACAGGATTACAGAATGGCCGACATGTTCGAGCAGGATTCCTCCCGTTCCCAGCCAGCTGAGAATTATGATGCCGGGGCTATTGAGGTTCTTGAAGGGCTGGAGCCTGTCCGCCGCCGTCCCGGCATGTATATTGGCGGCACGGACGACACGGCATACCATCATCTTGCCTCCGAGATCATCGACAACGCCATGGATGAAGCCGTGGCAGGTCACGCCACGACCATTGAAGTCCATCTGGAAGATGCCCACACCCTCATGGTGCGTGATAACGGGCGTGGTATTCCAACTGATCCTCATCCCCGTTTTCCTGAAAAATCAGCTCTTGAGGTCATCTTCACGACCCTTCACGCAGGGGGAAAGTTTTCCGGGAAATCCTACGCTACCTCTGGCGGTCTGCATGGTGTGGGTAGCTCTGTAGTGAATGCGCTGGCCTCACGGCTGGAGGTCGAGGTCTATCGTGGTCGCAAAGGCTGGCGGCAGACCTTCTCCCGTGGGCTGCCAACCAGCACTCTGGAAAGTACAAAACCGGCCATCAAACGGGGCACGATGGTACGCTTCACGCCGGACAGTGACATCTTCGGCAGCAGCCTGCATTTCTCACCGGCCCGTCTCTATCGTCAGTGTCAGGTCAAAGCGGCTCTATTCCGAGGTGTCAGCATTGCATGGTCATGTGCACCGGAACTGCTGAAGGGCGAGAATGCTCCCCCTGCCGAGACGGTCATTGCCTATCCTAACGGGCTGGAAGACGCCCTGACGGCTGATCTTGGTCCCTCACCGGCTCTGCTCACCCCCCTCTGGGCTGGCGATGCAGAACTCCCCCTTGCCGCAGATGGTCAGCCCGGTGGCCGGGTGGAATGGGCCGTTGCCTTTCTGGATCAGGGCAACAGCTCTCTCATCTCTTACTGTAACACCATTCCCACGCCGCAGGGTGGTACGCATGAAAATGGCCTTCGTGCAGCACTCGTAAAGGGTTTCCGTAACTGGGGTGAGCAGCGCAAGATTCGCCGTGCCAATGCCATCACGGCAGAAGACGTACTCGGCACCATCAATGCCCGCCTGTCCGTCTTCATTCGCAATCCCCAGTTTCAGGGACAGACAAAAGACAGGCTGACCACGCAAGAAGCCAGCCGCCTCGTAGAAGGTGCCCTGCGAGACCGTATCGACCACTGGCTGGGCGGCAACCCTCAACAGGCTGACAGCCTTGTCGGCTATATTGTCGAGCGGGCAGAAGAACGCCTCCGCCGCCGTGAAGCCCGTGAAACAACCCGCAAGACGGCCACCCGCCGCCTGCGTCTGCCCGGCAAGCTGACGGATTGTTCCCGCAGCAATGCCCATGAAACAGAACTGTTTCTTGTGGAAGGCGAATCAGCTGGTGGCTCTGCCCGTCAGGCTCGTGACAGGGAAACGCAGGCCGTTCTTCCCCTGCGTGGCAAGATTCTCAATGTGGCCTCTGCCACACAGGAAAAGCTGCGGGCCAATACCGAGCTGCGAGACCTGATCGAAGCTCTGGGCTGCGGATTCGGCAAGACGCTGGACCTGAGCAAGTTACGCTATGGGCGGGTCATCATCATGACAGATGCTGACGTAGATGGTGCTCATATTGCTTCCCTGCTGATGACCTTCTTCTTCCGGGAGATGCCGGACCTCGTGCGGCAGGGCCACCTCTATCTGGCTCAACCACCGCTCTACCGCCTCACACATGGCAGCAAGACCGTCTATGCCATGGATGATCTCAACCGTGACCGCCGCCTGAAGACGGACTTCAAGCCCAATGCCAAGGTCGAGATTTCACGCTTTAAAGGGCTGGGAGAAATGCCTGTTTCCGACCTCAAGGAAACCACCATGTCCCCCGCTCGCCGGACGCTCCTGCGTGTGACCGTACCTGCCGAAGAAAACCTGCTGACACGGAAACGGATTGAAAGCCTCATGGGCCGCAAGCCGGAGCTGCGCTTCCAGTTCATTCAGGAACAGGCTCGCTCTGTCGAGCTGCTTGATATCTGACAACGCCCAAGTATGAACCGGGAAGGCTGTATCCCTATATTCGGGATACAGCCTTTTTTGTCAGTCGAAGACAGGATTCGCTGGATTCGCACCCATACGACCATCTTTACGATGAAGGGTTGCAATCTCGGCCATTTCCTTCTCTGGCAGCACAAAATCGAACAAGTCCAGATTCTCGGCCATACGCTCCCGATGCACGGATTTGGGAATCACCACCACTTCATTCTGTAAATGCCAGCGCAGAATCACCTGAGCCGGGCTTTTACCGTGCCGCCTGGCAATGTCGGCAATCAGCTCATTCTTCAGAACAGTCCCTTTACCCAGAGGCCGCCATGCTTCTGTCTGGATACCGACACTCTTATGGAATGCCCGTAGCTCCTCCTGCTGAAAGAACGGATGAATCTCGATCTGGTTGACTGCTGGGACAACCCCCGTCTCATCAATGATCTTCTTCAGGTGATCCTTCTCGAAGTTGGAAACACCGATGGAGCGGACACGCCCCTGCTTTTTCAGCTCAATCAGGGCCTTCCATGTTTCCACATACAGGCCCTGCTGGGGCATAGCCCAATGAATCAGATAAAGGTCCACAACGTCACGCTGTAACAGACGGGCACTTTCATCAAAGGCCTTCAAAGTGGCATCGTACCCCTGCTCATCATTCCAAACCTTTGTGGTGACGAACATATCGGGATGATCCCGCAATCCCTCTCCAACACCTGCTTCATTGCGATAAAGCCGGGCCGTATCAACAGCCTTGTAGCCAAGCTCAATGGCCGTTCTGACAACCTGCGCTGTCTCATCGGGCGGTGTTTCCCACACGCCCAGCCCAATCCATGGCATGGTCTGGCCATCATTCAGCTGCACACGATCAGCCGCATTTTTGGGAAAACCGCTCATAACCCCCTCCATATCAGGGAAAATATCGCTCCATGGTCAAAGTGACCGTCATCATCATCTCTCTTTTACAGAATGCAGACAAGCATATCGACTCAATACCTCGATAACATCCTAGCTACTGCTCGAATAAACCCATCTGCACAGGTAAAGCGCTTTCGTCATAAGGAACCAGTGATGAAATGGTCAGGCCCAGAAGTCTGACAGGGCGCTCCAGCGGGAAAAAACTGTGCAGCAGATCATGCGCCATCCGTTGCAGCACAGCTTCTTCCACTGTTGGAAAGGGCGCAGAACGGGCCCGTGTCACGGTCTGAAATCCAGCATAACGGAGCTTAAGCGTCACCGTCTTCCCGGCGATACGCTTCTGCACGCAGCCTGCGGCCAGTTTACGGACAATCTCCTGCAACACAGCGGCCAACCTGTCCCAGTCGGCAACGTCATGGGCGAAGGTCGTTTCTGTTCCCAATGATTTTCTAGGCCGATTCGCCTCTACAGGACGGTGATCGATTCCTCTTGCAATATCATGATAGAATTGCGCTGAACTGCCAAAATGTCGCTTCAACTCCTGGACTGTCCAGGTTTTCAGGTCAGCCCCCGTGTAAATTCCCAGACCATGCATCCGCCTTGTCGTGGCAGGCCCCACACCATGGAACTTCTCCACGGGCAGCTCCGCCACGAAGCCTTCCCCCTGTCGTGGTGGGATGACGAAAAGCCCATCCGGTTTCCGCTGCCCGGAGGCCAGCTTGGCCAGAAACCGATTATAAGACACACCAGCCGAAGCCGTCAGGCCAGTCTGTTGCTGGATATCCCGCCGGATGGATTCGGCAAGGGCCGTTGCAGACCCGTAGGAATGCCACTGCTCCGTCACATCCAGATAGGCTTCATCCAGTGCTAGAGGTTGAATGACAGATGTATAATGCCGAAAAATGGCGTGAATCTGCGCCGAAACAGCTCGATAGACATCAAAACGAGGTGGCACGAAGATCAATTCCGGGCAGCGTTCCAGCGCCATGTGGGATGGCAGAGCCGACCGCACACCAAACTTACGGGCCTCGTAGCTGGCAGCCGCCACGACACCCCGGCCACTGCCCCGCCCCACAGCCACGGGCCGTCCTTTCAGGGCAGGATTGTCCCGCTGCTCGATGGATGCATAGAACGCATCCATATCCACATGAAGGATACGCCGGATGGTCTCATGTCCCGGTTGTGTATGGACTTTTTCCTTCAAAAGCTGGCCGGACCTTCTGCTAGAAAGAAGCCCTCGGCATGGGCATGTAGCTGCCAACAACCAGCGCCAAAATCGTCACATCCGGGCTTTCTGCCTCACTATGACAGACTGTCTCCTCCGGGGCAGGAAGGATGATTGGTGATTGAAACTCCGGCTCGGTACTCTGAGGCCATAGCACCATCTGCCCACTATCCTTGATCTGAACTGCCTTGATAGTGGCTTCAAAAGCATCCGACATAGCAGAGCGCTGCATGGCGATGACGTAATCACCATTCCGTGGTCTGCGCCCCAGCTCAGCAAAATTGACCACGATGACGACCGAACCATCCTGAAACACCCTGTTCATCGACTGGCCCTTAACAACCAACCCATAACGCTTCAGGCTGGCATAGGTGGCGTCATGAGGAACGGTAATGCCGTACCAGTCCGATGCGGGCCATTCCTGCGCCTCTTTCCAGACACCCGCCTGCACCTCACCACAGACTTGCACCTGCGAGACAGGTAAAGCCGGAGAGCCTTCGGATTCTGCTGCATCAGTTACGCCACGCTCCCCCGGATGACTGATCTCACTCACCAATGTGGCGACCGGGACATCCAGCACCTGCGCCAGAGCTGCCAGCTTGTCCGTGCGTGGAAGATGCTTACGCCTGCGCATATCCCGCAGAAAATCGACCCCAACGGCGGGATTGATCTCATGCGCCTTCAGGCAGGCTTTTCTATCAGACAAGCCCTGCGCAGCCAGAAGGGAATCAAGACGGGACAGTAAGGATTCAATGGACATACGGGGATTATCCCTTCCGTGAATGAATTGTCCAGAGGTGCGTTTTCTTGGAGTTACGTTAATTTGCTTGACATTTGAGGGGATATACCCGCATTTTTAATTCAATTCCCGCAGAAGGCTCTCCGACACTCATCTGCCAAGGAAGAATACCCTCACTGTTTCATCCTCTCATGAAGACGCTCGCAAGGGGCTGTGCCCCATCACGACCATTACGCAGTTTTTTAGGGAGATTCCTTTTGTCTCGCATTGCTCACATCACCACCACTCCCACACGGGAACGCACACGCAAGGCCGACTATGAGGGTATTGGCCGCAAGCGGCGCCGTGCCAATACGCTTGGCGCCCTGTCATCACGTCTGAGAGCCGAGGTTATTTCTGAAGCGGAACAATGGGTAAAGGACTGGATGCTGGCCGAGCATGGTTATCTCGACATTATGAAGAATGGCGGGGCCCCGGCACTGGCTGGCAATGTCTTCACCTTCAATGCGCTGCAGGGCAAGGCTTGGGGGCGACTGAATGCCTTTCGCCGTCATGCAGGGCGGGCACGCCATCAGCTACTGGTCAACATGCTGGGACTGGGCTGGTCTTTCACATCTTTAGGGTCCAAACTCTATCCCAACCTTCACCCGGACAATGCCCGCAAGAAGGCCGCAGATGACTGCGCTGCCACGCTGGAGATGCTGGCATCCTTCTGGCAGGAACAGAGACAGAAAAAAGCCCGACAGGCTGTACTCATCGCCCAGCAGCATCGGAAAGGTCTGGACATGGCCACTCTGACACAGAAATATGCCATTGCTCCTAAAGGTCTTGAGAAGATCATCAAGCATGGCGAACATATCCTCGACAGGCCCCGCAAGCTGACAGCCATAGAGCTGCGTCCCTGACAGTTCTGTCCGTCCTGCCATTTTCTCATTGACAGGGCACCCGCTTTACCCTATAAGAAATTCATCATCACGAGCCGTGTGCCTGAGAGGGTTCACGGCTTTTTATTTGGCTGCTCCTCCTTCTTTGACAGGACAGCTTCAGCCCTCCCTCACAATCTGACTGACCCGCAGGCGATCATCTCCGCACTGGTCAATCTTCCTGCGCTGCATTCGTGCCCTGCCTGAGAGGCAAAATGGCACATCTCCAGCGCTCCCTTATCATTTCGTAGAAATAACGGATATCTTACCGTGGCACATTCTTTTCCCACTTCCGGGCAGCCGCTCGGCCGTGGTCGCATCGTCATGACAAAACGAGGCCTCTGCACCATTCTTGCCGAGGATGGAGAACGCCTTGTTCTCTGCCCCATCTACGAAGCCCCTGACCTGACACACAGGGCCGACATTCCTCTGAGCTGGCGGGATGAACTCATTCTGGGACTGAAACAGAATGCCGTTGTCAGAGCCATTCCTTTCCTCAAGCAGCGGCGAGCCGTCACGCCCCAGCAGGCACGCCTCTCCACCCTGACACTCACCCAGCTCCGCCTCCGCACACATCGGGAATTGCAGATCAATGCGCTGGAGAGTTCACGCTTGCCTTTCTTCTCCGGTCGCCACACTGACAACCACCCCCATCACAGCTATGCCTCGTGAAACAGACCGCAAAAGACCCATCACCTTCTCGCAGAAACTGTTCGATGAGATGATGGAAGACCTCATGCTGGGCCGCCCCTTGCATGAGATATGCTCTGGCACACAGCGCCCCACATTACGCAGCTTCTATCGCTGGCTGCATAAAAACCCCGCACTGCTTCCCTGTTACCGTCAGGCACGAGACCTATCGGCGGACAGTCTGGAAAGCACCATCCTGTCCCACATCATGGCCATGCCGGAGGCTGCCGATACGGCAACGGTCAATCTCCACAAGCTGCGGTTTGACATGCTGCGCTGGGTCATGGCCCGCCGTGCCCCAAAACGCTACGGCGAGCGACAGACCGTAGAACATACCGGGCAGGATGGTGGCCCCATCCATACCATCCGGCGGCTCATCATAGACCCTGCCGCCCCAGACACACGACCACAATAACAGAATACAGGTACGTCATGACAGGAAACAGGCTGACCATCATGACACCCCGTGCCTTTGCGCCCCTTCTTCAGCCAGTCCGTTACAAGGGCCTATGGGGCGGGCGTGGTTCTGGGAAGTCCCATTTCTTTGCCGGGCTGCTGATCGAACAGGCTACGCTGCGCCCCGGCCTACGAGCCGTCTGCATCCGGGAAATTCAGAAATCCCTGACCGTCTCTGTCCATCAACTCCTCCGGGACACCATCACCCGCCTGAACCTGTCTTCTCTTTTCACGGTGCTGGATAAGGAAATCCGTACGCCTGGCGGGGGTGTCATCCTGTTTCAGGGAATGCAGTCCTATAATGCCGAGACCATCAAATCCCTGGAGGGTATGGACATCGCCTGGGTGGAAGAAGCGCAGTCCCTTTCAGCAACATCCCTGAAACTGCTGCGCCCGACCATCCGCAAACCTCACTCCGAGATATGGTTCAGCTGGAACCCCAACCATCCTTCCGACCCTGTTGATGCCTTCATGCGCGCTCCTGCCGCTGAAGATGATCCCTCCATCATGACCATCTGCGCCAACTGGTCAGATAATCCATGGTTTCCAGACGTTCTGAATCAGGAACGGAAACGGGACCAGACCCTGCGCCCGCAGGATTATGAACATATATGGGAAGGCGGCTACCAGCAGCACCATGAAGCGCTCATCTTCCGTAATCGCATCACGGTTGAAGATTTTTCAGCGCCGGAAGACTGTCGCTTCTATTTCGGTGTGGACTGGGGATTCTCACGAGACCCCACGGCCCTCATCCGCTGCTTCATTCAGGATGATATCCTTCATATCGATCACGAAGCCGGAGGCACCCATATCCCGCTGGACCAACTTCCCGACCTGTTCGACAGGATACCCGCCATCCGCCGCTGGCCTATCCGGGCAGACAGTGCCCGCCCCGAAACCATCAATTACCTCAAAACCCACCATCATTTTCGCATCAGCGCTGCACGCAAATGGCCCGGAAGCGTAGAAGATGGCATCGAAAGGCTCCGCTCATTCCGCACCATCCGCATTCATCCACGCTGTACGGAAACAGCCCGTGAGTTCCGCCTGTACCGCTACAGGTCCGACCCGCTGACGGGCGATGTTCTCCCGCAGATAGAAGACGCCAATAATCATTACATTGATGCCCTGCGCTATGCGCTGGATGGCCTCATTACCAACCGGTCTTCTTTACCGGATTTCTCACGCTTCGCTCCATCTGCCTGACAAAATCCACCATCATCAATGGCTGATGGCCCAGCGCAGCCAGAATCCGATAATCCCACCCAATACAGCCCCACCCAGCAAGGCCAGAACAAGTATCTGCCCTGCAATACGCCGCGGTGATGCGTTCCAGTCGATCCATCTCATGGCATGTTTCCCTTCCGTTACAGATAGGCCCTTCCCATGTCCGGTTTCTCCCTCACACGCCTGTTTGAAGGACAGCCCACCACCACGGCACGTCCACGGCAGGAACCCGCCCCTCCACGTCACACCACTTCAGAGAAGAAGACAAGCCCCCACTGGCTGACCCGCCTGCGGCGTGCTTCTCATAGCCTGCTGACGTCTGATTCCAGAACAGTCACAGCGTTCACCCCGTACCAGCCCCCGCCGGGTGTCGTACCAGAAGGCTATGAATGCCCCACCCCACTCGGTACGGATTCCGCAGTCCCCAACATGACGGACATTTCCGGCTGGGCCATGGCACAGACAGCTTCCCAGCCTTCATGGATGGCAGATGGACTGGGTTTTCTGGGCTACCCGACCCTTGCCCAGATGGCCCAGCGGGCAGAATTCCGTAAACCCTGTGATGTCATCGCACGGGAAGCCACACGGGAATGGATCAGCCTCAGCACCCATAACCCTGCCGACCATACTGCCCCCGCCATTCCCTCAGACCCCACAGCCCGCCTCCATGCGTTGGAAGTCGAGATGAAACGGCTGAACATCCGGGAGCTGCTCCACCAGCAGATTCTGGACAGCCTGCTCTACGGCATTGGCCATATCTGGCTCAACATGGCGGACACACCCCGCACGACCTACGGGCAGACACTTCCACTGCCCCTTACCTCCAACGGGGTCCGTAAGGGAACACTGGCCGGGCTGAAAACCATTGAACCCGTCTGGACCACACCCAACGCCTATAATGCGGATTCTCCCTTGCAGGATGATTATTACCGGCCCCGCAACTGGTGGGTACAGGGCTGTCTCGTCCATCGGGACAGGCTCATCAGCATGGTACCCTATGGCGTGTCCGACCTGTTTAAGCCGTCATTCAATTTCGGCGGCATGAGCCTGACACAACAGCTGCGGCCTTATGTTCACAACTTTCTGCGGACACGCAACAGCATCAGCAACATTACGGCTAACTTCTCCAAGCTTGTTCTGAAGACCGACATGGGCGGTCTCATGGCCACCGGCACCGGCGAGGAGGCGGACCCGACCACCTCCATCACGGGCCGGGCTTCCTTCATGCAGAAAATCTCTGAAGGTCAGGACATCATCGTGGCCGACCGACAGAATGAAGATGTGTCCATCGTGGCGACCCCCCTGACGGGGCTTGCCGACCTTCAGGCGCAGTCCATGGAGGCAATGGCCTCCATTCCCGGTATTCCATTGGTCAAGCTGTTCGGCATCACACCAAACGGGCTGAACGCCTCATCCGCCGGGGAAATACGAGTGTTCTACGATGAAATTGCGGCGTTTCAGGAAGCCCATATGCGGCCCGTCCTGAACCGCCTGCTCACCCTGATCCAGCTCAATCTCTGGGGCGCAACCGACCCTGCGCTGGAGATCACCTTCAATCCCCTCTGGCAGCAGACCACACCACCACAGTCCTCCGAGGCCTCATGACCCTTCTTGCCTATGACCGCACCGGCTCCGTCCGCAGTTTTGATGATAACGGGCGACTCCGTGTGGAGCGGACGCCCATCAGCAAGGCGAATATCTGCATCTATCAGGGCCGGGAAATCCCGGACCATGTCCGGCTCGGCCTGAAGCCAGACCAGCCCTACCGCCTCCTCCGTGACCCGAAGGAGCTGGAAAAGGCAGCAGACACGTTCAACTCCCTTCCCATTCTGGAAGAACACGTCCCCACCAGTGCCGATGCCCACCCACGGGAACTGACGGTTGGCTCCACCATGGATAATGCCCGTTTTGAAAGCCCCTATCTGACGGTCGGCATGGTCATTTTCGATGGTCCCGCCATCAGCCGCATCCAGTCCGGCGACCAGAAAGAACTGTCCTGCAGCTATGCCTACGAGGCCGACATGACCCCCGGCACTTATGAAGGCCAGCCCTATGACGGGCGCATGGTCAATATCCGGGGCAACCATATTGCTCTCGTAACAAAAGGACGGGCTGGCCCTGACGTGCTGGTCCATGATTCTTCCACAGATAACAGGACATCCACTACCATGACACAGACAGCCGAAGCCCCCACATCCAAAACTCCCAACCATGAAGACGCAGAAGCCGCTCTGAATGACGCCATTCAGAAAGCCCTATCCGCCGACCGTGCCCTGCGCCATGCCGTGGACGAAGCCCGCCGTCTTGTCCGGCCTCTGGTCGGAGATGTTCACGGTATGGACAGTGCTGATGCCGTCTATCGCTATGCGCTCCAGCAGTCTGGCATGGCCGCAGACAGTCTTGCCGACATCAATCAGGCCGGGCTGCGGGCACTTGTCCAGACCCGTCTGACCTCCATGACATCACCGGCCCCGCACATGCTGGCGACCGACAGCGCCAGCACCGGATACACGGCCCCACGCCGCTACTGACCCTTCCATCACGGTTCCAGCCTTACAGAAAGCATCTCCATGTCCGATTTTCAGCAGAGCGTTTCCTACACATGGCCGCAGGGCTTTCCCGGTGCCCCGGCCAGTGCCAACCCCATCCGCACGGCCATCGCCCCAGAAGGAGGCTTCATTGCCGGTGCGAATGGCCTGACCATTGCCCACTTCGTCTGGCGCAATGAGGATGGGCTGAGCCTGAGCAATACGGGCTCCACCACTCCGGCGGGGTTCCTCTACCGCACACAGCAGGGGCTGACGACACAGTATCTTCAGTCCGCCACCATGACCCTGCCACAGGGCTTCATGGCCAGCATTGCAGAAGGTGGTGACTTCTGGGCCATTGCCTCCACAGCAGCCAGCACGGGTCAGGCCGTCTATGCCTCAACAGAAGATGGCAGCCTTCAGACAGCACCGGCAGGCAATGCCCCACAGGGAACAGTCGCTACCGGCTGGACCGTTGCCCGTGGTGGCAATGCGGGAGAACCGATCATCATTTCCGGCCCCATGCACCCCATGGCGGCCTGATGCACGCCCTATTACAGGCCATGCCCTTCTCTGCCCCAGACCATCCATAAGGTATCCATCATGCCCCATTCCATTTCTTCCGCCATGCTGAAACGTGACTTCGGCATTCATGGCGTGCTTGACCACGCCATGGCGTTTGACAGTGCCGTGACGGCTCCCAATTCTGGCATTCCGTCCATTTTCTCCACCTATACCGACCCCCGGACCATCAAGGCCCTCATTACGCCCATCCGGGCAGAGGCCATCTATGGTCAGGGCCAGAAAGGTGACTGGCTGACAGATACGGCACAGTTCCCCTTTGTCGAACTCTCCGGCCAGACAGCGTCCTATGGCGATTATGACAGCTCTGGCGACAGTGACGTCAACGCCAACTGGGTGCAGCGCCAGTCCTTCCACTTTCAGACATGGACACGCTGGGGAGAGCGGGAAGCCGAACGTATGGGAGCCGCCCGTCTGGACTGGGTTTCCCGCAAAAACGAAGCCTCCATCTCCATCCTTAACAAAACCAGCAACCGCATCAGCCTGTTCGGGATGGAAGGGCTTCAGCTGCGGGGTGCCCTCAATGACACGGCCCTGCCACCAGCCATCCAGCCCACACCCAAGATTGCGCCTTCCGGTGCGGCAACGGGTAGCAATGACTGGCTGAGCGTCACCGACCCGGTGCAGGTCTATGCTGATATTCTCAAGGCCTTCCAGCAACTTTCCGAACAGATGGGCGGCAACGTCACGCTGGAAAGCCCGCTGACTCTCGTCATTCCAACAGAGCGACAGCAGTGCCTGCTCTATACCAACCAGTTCCGCACCTCCCTGCGGGACCTGCTGCGGGAGAACCTGCCCAATCTGAAAATCGAAACCCTGCCGGAAGCAGGCAGTACGCTTTCTGGCGGTCTCAGCAAGGTCACGCAGATGCAGCTTTTCCTGCGGGAAGTGGATGGGCAGGAAAGTGTGACGACCGCCTTCACCGAGAAGCTGCGGGCCCATGCTGTTGAGCGTTACAGCTCCTACATCCGCCAGAAGAAATCTCAGGGCACATGGGGGACCATCTGGTTCTACCCGGTCGCCTGCGTCACCATGACAGGAATCTGACACATGGCCGATACCGTTACCGTCCTCTGCCGCCTGCCCTCTGGCATTCGGCTCGACCTGCACGACATCACCAGCCTGAGCGAACGGACACAGGCCACGGCGCCCATCATGGCCCCGCCACAGGCCCGATCCTCCATTCTGCTGAACGGCATCCGGCAGGACCCGCTCTACCACCCAGCGGAAAACCGCCTGCTTGGCCGGGCCGGACGTACCACCGTGCCAACGGACTTCTGGAAAGCATGGCTGGAGCAGAACAGGCAGAGTGATCTCATCACCCGGAAGATTATCTTTGCCGAGAACACGCCCGCCCGTGCTGAGAACGCCATGGCTGAACTGGCCAAAGAACGCACAGGGCTGGAAGGCGCCGACCCCACCACCCTGACGGAAGGGGTTACCCCCATGCAGATGACAGCATGATTGCTGACCCGTGCCACACGGCATCTGCCGGAACGGCACGGGTCCACCAACCGGGAGACAATGCCCCCTCATGACAGACTCTACTCCGCCTTCAGGGCAGGTCTCATTCTCCTATCAGGACTGGCTGGCGGCTTATCCGGCCTTTGCAGGCCGTGTCAGTGCCGGGCAGGCGGAAGGGTTCTTCCAGCTGGCTGAACTCATCCTCAATAATACAGGCAGCTCCCCTGTCCGGAACATGAAGAAGCGCAGAACACTACTCTGGCTGCTGGTAGCACATCAGGCACAGCTTTTTGCGTCTGATGCCACCGCCTCAGCCAGTGATCCCGCCACCGGGTCACCTGCGGCACCGCCTGTCGGGCGGATTTCCTCCGCTACGCAAGGGGCTGTCTCCATTACGCTGGATGGCAGCGCTCTACCCCGTCAGGCTGGGTGGTTCAGCCAGACACAATATGGGCTGATGTTCTGGCAGGCTACGGCCTCCCTCCGCCAGATGCGTTTTCTGCCCGGTCAGTCCCATCCGGCCCGCCTCTGGCCCTGATACAGAAACGGCCCGCTCCAGACGGAACGGGCCGGTCATCAGGCTCTCAGGATCAGAGAGCCATCCTTCACGGGGCGCTTTACCCTCAATGCCAGAGCAACCACCAGACGACATAGGCGAACAGGAACGGCGTCACGATACGGGTCACCGTACCAAATGTGAAACGCTCCCCATCACCAGCCCGGTTCATCAGGAAGAATGTCCGTGTCAGAGACAGCAGACACAGGATCAGCACCACGGCAAACAGCGCAACCTTTCCGGTTACAGCACCATACATATACGTTCACTCCTGTCTCACGGGCTGGAGATACCCCTCAAGTCAGCCAGAACCGGCCAAACCGTGGCGCAGACGCAACAACCCGCCAATTTACTCCCCTCATTACCACACTGCCCTTCCGCTATGGGAGTCCTTCAACATGCCTTTCCCCCGGCCATGACCCGATATCCATGAATCTTTTCTCGCTTGCCAGCAGCATGACCTCCGTCATCAACCCTCTTACCCCGGCCCTGCTCCGCCGCATGACAGGAACAGAACTGGCTGCCGATTACAGCACCAGACCGCTCTATGAAGACGTTCCGGTCATGATTGATGTCCAGCCAGCTCCCGGCAACATCCTCCAACTTATCGGGGACATCGCCCAGCAAGGCGAAAGCCGCACCATCTACCTGAAAGGTAGCGCCCATACACTAAGCCGCCCCCTACAGACTGGCGGGGACAGCGTCCTTTTCGAAGGCTCGGAATGGCTTGTCACGAAAATCCTTGAACAATGGGGAACCAATACATGGTGTCGCCTGATCGTCACACGTCAGACCCAGCAGACAGCCAACTAAGCCCTTCAGAAAGCACCATCATGCAGATGGTCGGAGACTGGCTGAAGGCCACGGCCCTGCCATCTGACTGGGCGCTCTTTCAGGGCCAGCAGAACCGTCTCCCGCCACCACGGGCGGATTTCATGGTCATGCAGGCTGTCTCACGCCGCCCGCTGGCCACCAACCATCATGAATACAGCCCGACATCCGTCACCATCACCCAGCCGATAGAGCTCTCCATCCAGCTTACGGCCTATGGGGCAGCAGCACTCACCGTATTCGGCAGCATCAGTACACTCTGGCGTGATGCTGGAGCTGTCAGCTGGTTCCAGCAAAGACGGAATGACATGGCGCCCCTTGGGACAGGGCCTCTCTCGCAGCACGGATTCATCAGTGCAGAGCAGCGTTATGACGATTCAGCCACTCTTACCCTGACTCTGGTCGTGGAAACACGCCTCTGCCGCCCGGTCGAAACAGCCACAGCCCTCGCCATGTCTTCCATCACGGAAGCAGACCTGACCGACCATAACTGACCCTTCCCACCGGGCAGACCTCTCCCTTACGTCTTGCAGACAAGGACACCTCTATGGCCTCCATGACAGGCACCATCCCCCTCTCACAGACTGTCAGCATCAATCCGGCCACACTGGGCACGGAAGGCGGCGTCCCCTTCATGAACGGCCTCCTCATCACGGGGCCGTCTGATTCCGCCGCACTCAGCACCGGAACGCTGAAGCAGTATGGTTCACTCTCCGATGTCACGAGGGACTTCCCCACCAACGGCATCGAGGCCCGCATGGCAGCCGTCTATTTCGGCAGCCACGAAGATGCGGCACAAACACCGGCCACACTGCTCATCTACATGGCGGACCCTACCCATCAGGCAGACCCAGCGGGCCTCATGGAGCTCATCACCAGCCAGAGCCAGAACTTTGCTGGTTTCACTACAGTCTGGGAGCCCACGCTGGCACAGAAACAGGCCTTCGCCACATGGGTGGCCGGCCAGTCGGACCGCTACTGGTATGTAGCATGGGATACAGATGAACAGGCCCTTGCCGCCCAGAACAGCACAAGCTTCGGCACATGGTTACAGGCACAGGCCATTGATGGCACGACACTGCTTTATCACGACCCTCTGGCGGCCGCTTTCTGCCTTGGCTGGATGGCTTCCATCGACTTTGACGCCACGAATGGCCGCACGAATCTCTGCTTCCGCCGCAGCGGACTGCTGACCCCCAGCGTCACCGATGCCGTCACAGCAGCCACACTCCGCAGCAATGGCTATAATTTCTATGGTGCCTATGCGAATGGTCTGGGACGGTTCCAGTGGCTGGAAGATGGCCATGTGTCCGGGGCATTTCTCTGGGCGGACAGCTACATCAACCAGATATGGCTGAATGCCGCCTTCCAGTCAGCCCTGACCACGCTGCTTCTCCAGTCCGGGCAGATTCCCTATGACACCATCGGCGATGGCATGATCTCCGCTGCCGTGCAGGATGTCATCAATCAGGCCCTGCGCTTTGGCGCCATCAGGCCCGGCATCCAGCTTACATCCCTCCAGAAACAGCAGATCGACCGCAGCGCTGGCACAACCATCAGCGACACGGTGCAGACACGGGGCTGGTACTTCCAGCCCAATGCTTCCACGGCGGCGGCCAGCATCAGGACAGCCCGTAAAAGCCCACCCTGCCGCTTCTGGTACACGGATGGCCAGTCTGTCCAGTCCATCTCCCTCACATCCATTGAGGTTCAGTAACCATGTCCACATTGGTCACATCTGCTGATGCCGTGTTCACCCTCACGGTCAAGACGCTTTTCAATGCCCCCATCACGCTGGAGAACTGGGCTACCAATCACGGCTGGGGCAGTTCACAGAAGCTGAAACTCGCCACCACCAGCCTCTCCATTGATGGCAAGCTCAATAAAGGCTTCGTCCCTTCCGCCTATCAGATGTCTCTGCATTTTTCTGCCGGCTCCCGCTCCCTGCCGGTGTTTGATGCCATTGCCACAGCCTCACGACAGGCAAGGACTGTCTATGAACTGAATGGCGAACTGCTGCTGAAGGGGCTCGGCCAGCGCTTCACCTTCACCAATGGCTGCCTGACGGACTATGACCCCGTGCCCGCCGGTGACACCACGCTGGGCGACCGGACCGTCAACATCACATGGGAGACAGTTCTCCCTGCCGGTGTGTAAGGCAGTCCCATCATGAAGCAGACTGAATGGAGCCCGCAGGAAGGGAGTGATGCCGGGAAATGCTTTGTCATTTCCCGCATGTCGGCCTTCACGGCAGACCGCTGGGCACGGCATGTTGTCCGTGCCCTTGCCCGTGCGGGGGCCAACACCCCACGGGAAGCCCTGCAGAGTGGCATTGCCGGTCTTTCCGGCCAGAGCATGGCGTTATTCGGCCATATGAGTGACGAAGACTGCGACAGGGCCTTCACTGGCCTTCTCGACTGCGTGACGATCCGCCGTGACCCCACGAACAGGGCCATCGACCCAGCCCCGCTCATCGAGGCCGATATTACGGACCCCAACACGTTGCCTGCCCTACGGGCCGAAGCCTTCCGGCTCAACGTGGATTTTTTCAAGGCCGCAATTTACCAGATCTATCCCCTCATCGCCATATTGAGGGACACACAGCCGGACGCGCCTCCGCCCGCTGCGTAAATCTTTCCGGCCCTATGGCATTCGTCATCGGGTCGGGACTAGCCACATTACATGAGCTGAAAACCCTCTATGACAGTGAAGATATGTGGCTTCTCTGGGAAGTTGCGGCCGTGGAGCGCATGAATGGCAATTCTTGATACCCTCATCACCCAGCTTGAAAAAGCGGCTCCCACACCGCCCCCGCAGAAAGCCGGAAACACCCGCACGTTCCGTCAGGAAGTCATGGGAGCTCTGGCCCTTTTTACAGGGGGGCGTTCTCTTACGGGCCTCAACGGGAATCTTACACAGCCAGACCAGAACACACCGCCCGCATGGCTAGCCGATCTACAGCCGGAAAACCAGCCCTTCATCCCTTCAATGACAGTACCGGAAGGGCACGTCCTTTCTTATCCTGTGGAACAGAAAGTGCCACCGCACTCTAGCCAGACGACACAGCCGGACCCCGTACAGGCCACACAGGACTGGAACACGCTTCTGGCACGATCAGACCCGGTAACACGGCAGGCCCTGCGTGACGTAGAACCAACCCTACAGAATGCAGAACAGGCTCTAACCCGCCTTCCCAACCATGACGCCACGCCGGAACGGACAGGATCAGACCCGGCCAGCCTTCTTCAGAACCTTTCCGCCCTGATGACTGCCCGCAGCATCATGGCGGCACATGCCCCTTCTGCTCCCAACGGGATGGGGTGGAATGCAGGCACCATAACCCCCAGTATTCCGGCTACTCCAAGCCTCCCGTCATCTCCCGACAGGGCAGACGATGCGTTCCCTCATGTGCCCCCACCCAGTGGAACAAACACGAATACTGCCATGACACAGCATGACCAGATGCAACGCATCATCCGTACCATGACGGTAACCAGCCGGACGCTAAACCAGAAACTGACCAGCACACCACTGGCACGATCTGGAACACTTCCTGCGGCCATGTCGCCTCCACCGCTGGCCCGCCTTGCCGACAGGATGAGCGGCATGATCCGCCAAGACCCCATGACGCCCCACAGTACGACAACAACCCACAGCCCGACCATCAACATCACCGTTGAGACCCGTCACGACAGGCCGCAGGATATTGCCCGAGCCGTGGAAGTCAGCACCATCAGGGCCATTACCCGCCAGACACTCGCCCAGACAGGATAAACCGCCACAGGAGCTACCCCATGTCCGCCCTTACATCCCTTCGGGCCACAACCTCCGCCTTTAGCGGGGCCATGCTGGAAAACTGGGCCGTGCAGCGTGCTGCCCGCCAATGGGGGATTTTCCGCCGCCCCGATATGAGCCAGACAGACCGCCCATATGGCTCATCCTTCAGCCCCACGCTGGAACAGAAACCCAGACGTGTCCTCTCCGCCGCACATGTGGAATCCCTGCGGCTGGATGAACAGTCTGAAATCTGCTCCGCTCCGCAGGAAAAAGGTAGTTTTACCAGCTACAACAAGGTGTTCTCCCCCTACAGGGCCATAATCCGCATGACCTGTGATGGTTCGGAAACCGGCACTCTTGGCGAAGCCCTTCTGCCGGGATTTCTCCGCAGCGCCATCGGCATAGGGGCAGATACCGTACGGAAGGATTTTCTGGCGACACTCGCCCGGCTGGTGAAAGACACGAACCTGTATTTCGTTGCCACACCAGAAGGAATCTATGCCAATGCCAACATCACAGGCTATGAGTTTACCCGAACAGCTACCAACGGCGTGGACATCATCACAGCGAACATAACCATTCAGGAAGTGCGCCAGAGCAGAACATCCCTCTGGGCAAACAGCCGTCATCCTCAAGGCGCACGGACACGGAATAGCGGCCCTGTCACACTTCAACCGGGTATGTCTGCATGATCTATACTATTCCGCTCATACCAACCCCTTCCCAGAGCATGACCTGCCCGATCGCTGGCCTGCAATGCCGTATCTGGCTGCGTCAACTTTCCACCGGCCTCTATATGGACCTCACAGCAGGCCAGATACCTCTCCTGCGTGGCATACTCTGCCAGAACAAAACGGACCTGATCCGCAACCCTGCCAGCCCCCTGCCCGGAACACTCTATTTTACTGACACACAGGGCACTGACGATCCTTCCTTCCCTGATCTCGGCTCCCGCTTCCTGCTCCATTATGAAGATGACACGTCATGATCGCCACACAGGCCACAAATGCCACCAGTACTCACAGCTTCACCCGCAAGCAGATCATCGTCACATTCGTCATCCCGGAAGCTGACGGGTCTTTCACGCAATTCACAGTCGGGCAGGATCATGCTGTCCAGGCCACCATCAAACATGCAGGGCAGACCAGCGGATCAGAAGCCAACATCACCATCACCGGCCTGACCCATACGGACAGGAACAGCCTGATGATCGTTCCTGAGCATCCCAGCCCGGATAACCTCAATACCACCATGCCGGGGCAGACCTTTGTCAGTATACAGGCCGGCGACAGAGACACCCCCCTGACCAGTCTTTTCATTGGGACAGTCAGCAGGGCTCATACGGATTATAATGATCTGGAAACGCCCTTTCATGTCCACGCCATGACCAGCACGGTTCCTGCCGCCATCCTGACAGAAGCACGGGGGTATGCCGGACCACAGGACATCTCTGCCTTACTGGCCGACATCTGTGCTGATGCCGGTTTCCAGTTATTGGATCATGGAGGGTGGGATCGTCACCTGACCCTGACAAATCATTACAGATGGGGAACATCCCTTGACCAGATACAGGCGATTTTACATGCTGTAAAAGGTGTTTTCAGTTTTTCACCTTATCTTCCTTCAGAAGGTGAAAATACATCTCTCTCAGGAAAGGCCATACCTTATAAAGGCCTTCTTGAAATATGGGGACCAACTTTCACCGGCGTACCATCCACGGGAGAGGCACAGGATGTGCCTATCATTTCTTTCGAAACAGGAATGACAGGATACCCTGAATATAGCAGCGCTGGTCTCTCCCTGACGAGCCTGCTACGCCCGGACATCACATTCTGGCGGCCCTTCATGCTGCACGACACCCAGATTCCAGAAGATAATGACAGTGCCACTTCCCAGCGGGCAGAAAACGCACCATGGAGCGGTTTATGGCTGCCCACCTTCGTCTGGCACGAGATCAGCAGCGAAAGTGGGAAAGGAGCATGGCACACTCATATGACCTGCATCCGCACCACACTCGGCAGACGATAACGGCTTACAGGAAACACCCCTCATGACAGCGACACCCTACCTGCGCCCCAATACGGGAGAAAACAGCCTGAAGGGAGCCTTTGATTCCCTCATTGCCACCCATATCAACCAGATTGGCCCTTCCATGCTGGTGCAGGTTGAAACTGTAGAAGCAGGTGGCGCTTCCATTACAGGCAAAGTCACCGTTCGCCCCATGGTCCAGCAGCAGGATGCACTGTCTCGTGCCCGGCCGCATGATCTCATCCATAATGTGCCCTATCTACGCCTACAGGGGGGCACATCCGCCCTGATCATCGACCCTAAGCCCGGCGATATTGGCTTCATCATCATATCTGGGCGAGACCACACACATGCCGTCACCACCCGCAAGCCGTCTCCTCCGGCCTCGTTCCGACAGTTTTCCATGCAGGATTGTGTTTATGTCGGTGGATTTCTCAATAACGGGCCGGACCAGTTCATACAGGCTACGGATGCAGGCTGGCGCATTGTCACACCCGGCACCGTATCTATCGAAGCATCCGAAATCACAGCTAATTGCGACATCGTGACATCAGGTGACGTCAGGGCCGGAGGAATCTCCCTGAAACAGCATACCCACGGCGGGGTTCAGGCGGGTACCGGGCGAAGCAGTCCCCCCTGACCTCCCCGCCTGATGCAGGTCATTTCGGGAAAGGCATATCCCCACGCTGAGCCGTTTCCGTCAATTCACGCACGAAATCATCACCGTGCTGGAAATCAATGTGAGCCTTGCCGCCTGCCCATTCCATGGTCACTGAATCACTGGACGCCAACGCATCAAACAGAGCACGACCTGCGGCGTCATCAACATAGCACCCCCACTGCGTGCCCCGGTTGATGATCCCCGTATAATGGAAGCTCTTAACCTCATATCCGTTGGAAAAATGGATAGTCAGTTCCGGTGCATTGATCTCATGATTTTTCAGAACGAACATCAGGAACACATCCCCACCACGACGTGGTGAGATGGAGAACATGACATCATCCTCGGCGAGCAGGGCTGTCAAGGTATGGTCCAGTTCCAGCATCTGCCATTTGTCTGTCTGCCCCACACGCTGCCCCCCTTTGGGAGAGACATCCAGTGCCGCCATACCGCTGGTCGTCACCTGCCCGTCAGGTTTTACCTCCAGCGGGGCTTGTGCCCATGCCGCCGGTGTCATGACTGTTCCACCAACAAGGCCGCCTACCATCATCAACAAGCACAGCCCCAGCCTGTTCCCTGTCTTCCTCATCATCACGATACGTCCCATTCCGTCACAAAATCCCGGCGCCTTCCTCAGAAGAAAGGCCACCCCCACCCCTGAACCATGAGAGCCTGTCGATCAAGCCATGGCCCCTTCCTGCACTGCACAACAGCGTTGCAGAAAGACCAGTGCCTGCATGTGCTTCAGCGTTCGCAGATCCCGGAATTATTCAGATAAACGACAAGCCTCTGATCACTCTGCAACAGGGCAGCGGAATTGCCATCAGCATCCGCCGTCAACTGACGGATATACTGGGCGCATTGCGAGTGTGGTCGATGTGCCAACGCCCACATTCCTGCTTTTGCTGTCCCGTCTGCAAGACCCAGACGCCGCAGATTTTCCTCATCACGCTGCGGGTCCCGATGGGTCTGCCCACGGTGCTCCTGTATCTTCTCACTCCGAAGGGCCTGAGACAGCGTTCCCGTGGGTTCTGGCTGATGGCTCAAAATATCAGCACGGGCCACCCCGGCCAGTGCAGCAACCGCGATAACAGCGAAAAAAGCGTGTTTCATGAACGAGATTCCTGCGTTTGGTTTCCGGGGCAAGAATAGCGCATAGCTGCCCGTCTTCCAATTTTGTTTGATACCGGCTGACAACCAGTCCGGTGCCTGTTTATGGCCCCGCTTTAGGGATGGTTTACAGCAGGGGGCGGCGCAACAGCGTTATCACTATCGAGGTCCGGCTTGTAGCAATATTTTTCTACATTACCAGCACCATCATCGTAATATCTGAAAAGATGCACAACGGCATCATAACAGTTGCCCCGTCTTTTATTAATCAGAACATCGTAAGCATTATCAGCAACTCTTTTATCCGAATAAGCATGATGAAGAAATTCGTTTGCTTTCTGCGGATCGATGGCAAAAGACCCCTGATCGTTCCGCACATAATTTGCCCCTGCCTGCGCCGCCCCAGGCAGCGCCAGCACCATGAGAGCGCATAATACCGGATATTTCATGACGTTGTTCCCCGTCCATTCGTTACAAACCGTTCTCACCATCATGCCGAATACCCCGTTTTTGCTCAACGGACTCCTTCCGGTTTCATGCGCTCTCAATCGAAGCGGCTAACGTGACGGCAATACCTCTGCGTCTTCTTTAATGGAGGTTCTTGCGCTCGCAGGTGCCGGAGTGTTCGATGGAGATTATGAGATTATCATCATAATCTCTGCGATCATCTGCGCCATCATAATCAGCTGTCAGCTGCCGGACATAGTAGGCACATGCGCTATTTGGCTTATGAGACGCCGCCCAAATAGCCTTTCTGGCTGTTGCGGGCGACATTCCCATCTTCCTTAAATGCAATTCATCCTGCCGCATATTGTATTCAGCAGCCCGGTCCAAATCTTCCTGCGGGACAAGATTGGGACGCCCATATGTTCCGGCCGCTTTTTCTTCATTAATAATTTTCGCAATGGACGAGTCATGCTTGGCCATATCTTCCAAAGCATCATCCGCCCAAGCCGTCCCCGCCAGCCCCAGAACGGCGGCGGTGATGAGTAACAGTTTCTTCATCTCACATCCCTCCCCACTCCGCAGAACGCTACCCCAGAGGATGACGCATGAAAACCCTCGCTCTCACAAACGACTGGGACCTCTCTCTCGACAGCACGGGCAACCTTGTCGTGCTGGCAGACAAAGCCGCCATGCTTCAGGACATATGTTCTGCGGCCCGTACATGGCTGGGCGAGGTCATTTACGATACCGGGCAGGGAATCCCCTACGACACGGACATTCTCCGCTCGGATGTGGACCTCTCCTTCTATGCCTCGGAGATCGAGGATGCGGCCATGTCCGTGCCCGGCGTGGCAGCAGCAACCTGCCACCTCGCCAACCCCACCAAAGACCGCCAGCTTACCGGCATCATTCTCGTAACCTTCAGCGATGGGAGCACGGACTATGCCCAGTTCTGACGCCACAACCAACGTCCCGGCCCCTTCCCTGACTGATGCAGGCTTCATCGCCCCTTCCGAGCAGGACATTCTGGCCGGGGTGCTGGCCGACATGAACGCTGCCCTTGGTGGTGGTGCCAACACGGCCTTGTCCACACCACAGGGGCAGATCGCCCTCTCCGAAACCGCCATTCTGGGCGACTTTCTGGGGGCCATGATTTCCGTCTTCAATGGCGTGGACCCGGCTTCTTCATCTGGCCGGATGCAGGAAGCCATCGGGCGCATCTACTTCATTGAGCGGCGCCCGGCCACGGCAACAACCGTCACGGTGCAGGCCAGCGTGAACGCTCCCGGACAGACCATCACGGCGGGGACAGTCGTGGCGCAGGGCAGTGATGGCAGCCTGTATGTGGCTCCGCAGGCCATCACGCTTCCCCAGTCCAGCACGGCCAGCTTTGACCTCGCCTGTCAGGCAGCCGGGGCCATTACCTGCCCTGCCAACAGCCTGACGCTCTATCAGGCGGGGCTGGGGCTGGCTTCACTCTCCAATACCGCCCCCGGAGCCACGGGAGCCGATGCAGAAGACCGCGCGGATTTTGAGGCCCGGCGTCAGGCCAGTGTTGCCGCCAACAGCATCGGGCAGAATGCGTCCCTCATGGGGGCATTGTTGGGACTTCCCGGCGTGACGGACGCTTTCGTGACAGACAATCCCTCTCAGACGGACAACGTGCAGCAGGGCGTAACTATCCCCGCCGGGGCACAATATATTCTGGTGGAAGGCGGCAGTCCGGAAGACATCGGACAGGCCATTCTGCACAAGAAGCCACCCGGCATCCCAACCGTGGGGACACAGATTGTCACGGTTCAGGACACCAACCCCGTCTATGCGGGGAACCAGCCTTCCTACAGCTTCCATTATGACAGGCCGACACCAGTGGCCGTCTATGTGGTGATGGAGATTGCAGCTTCGGATGCTGTACCTTCCAATGCGGCACAGCTCATCCAGCAGGCCATCGTCTCTTATCTGACGACCGGGGCAAACCGTATTCGTCTTGGCAAAACCGTCTATGCCTCCCGCCTTTCTGCCGTGGTGGATGGGCTGGGTGACTGGGCGGAGGTTCTAACCCTGACCATCGGCACCGACCGGAATGCAGGCCAGAACCGCCTCACATTGCCGATCAATCAGCTTCCCACCGTGACGGCTGATACGATCAGCGTGCAGGTGGTGGCATGATCGACATACGGGAGACCATCCTTGCCCAGTATGCCAACTCTCCGGCCCTCACCAGCATTATTGAGCACTTCAATGCAGCAGCAGATCCAAGACGGCTGATTGAGCTATTCCTTCATGAGGTCTGGAATCCCGCTACCGCTACAGGATGGGGGCTGGATGTATGGGGGCGCATTGTTGGCATCGGGCGTATCCTGAAGATTGATACCGCCGGATATTGGGGCTTTTCACAGGGCTATCCTTCATCCAGAACCTTCGGGGAAGGCATCTGGTATTCAGGTCAGGGGGCCACGTCCAATTACCGCCTGCCAGACAATGACTACCGGCAGCTGATTTTTGCCAAGGCGGCGGCAAACATTTCCTCCGCCTCCATCGCCGACATCAACCGTATTCTCATGATCCTCTTTGGAAACCGGGGACACTGTTATCTGGCCAACACGGACGATCATACCATGATGCTCGTCTTTTCCTTCCGCCCCACACCTATTGACGTAGGCATCATCGCCTCCGGCGTCCTGCCCCGCCCCTCTGGCGTGCGGTACCGCTACATGTTCGTACCCCCTACAAAAAATGACTTCGGGAATGACATTCTATGAAGGCCTCCGACCTCCCCACAAAAATCACCGTTCCTTTTGCTCAGAATGCAGGGCTGGCCTATCGGCGTGATATTCCCCTGCAAAGCAGCGATACCGGAGCCGCTTCCTTCATGCTGGGTTTTCCAGCCCTGACATTCCAGCCGACCAGTGCTGGCGGTACCCCACCAGATGGACGGGACATGAATGGCATCCTGTACGCTCTTTCTGCCGTGGCACGGTCATGGTGTGCAGGCATTACGCTGACATTCGACCCCTCCTTCGCCCATGATGTCGGCGGCTATCCGCTAGGGGCCGTGCTGCGTTCCGCCACGGACCCGACAATCCTGCTCATCAGTCAGCAGGATAACAACATGACCGACCCCTCAACGGATCATAACAGCACCTTCTGGCGAGCCATCGGCAATAACGGGGAGCTCACAAACACGCTGAACGATCTTACCAGAAAGATGGACAGTCTTACTGGAAATCTGGATGGCAAGATCAACCGTTCTGGCGACAGCATGAGCGGCAATCTGCTCTCTGCACGGGGCAACAGCTTTCTGGAAATCGGTTCACAGAATGGCCGCCCCATGCGGATGGAAGCCTTCACGACCGTGACAGACAAAGGCCAACCCGTCACCTTCCCGAACAGTTTTTCCGGGCCGCCCGTCAGCATCATCATCAACGCTCTGGAAGCCGACTGGGACTGCGCTGCCGCCCAAGGCACATGGACAGCCAGCGGCTTCACCATGAGCACATGGTCCAGCAATACGGCCAACCGCCCACAGCATGTATCCGTTATGGCCATTGGCCCAGCGTAAGGACTCCCTATGACTCAGCCTTTAAACCGAACCCCCGCATGGCGGTCCTACACGGCCACGGGCAATCCGACAGACATCGTTTCCTCCCCCGAAGTCGCCAGAGAACTGGGCAGCAAGATTGATGCACAGGACGGGCAGGCCGCCAGCCTCGCCATAGATGGCGACAGCACGCTGGCTGGGGAAAAGGTCCGGGATGTTCTTGCCCGCTTTCCGGCAAAACTGGTCACAAGCTACGGCGTTGTCCATGACCCGTCTGGCCAGAATGTCGCCGCCAACAGCGCCGCCTATCAGGCTGCCCTTGATGACTGCGCCGGAGCCTTCCGCCTTGTCCACCCTGCGGGACTCTCCGTTGTGCTCGGGACACTCCGCATCACACAGCCGGACACGCATCTGGTGCTGGATGGCACCATCACCCTCGCATCGGACAGCAATACGAACTGTCTGGACATTTATGCCCCCGGCCAGACGCTGGAACGTCTGTCAATCACCGGGCGGGGTGTCATTGATGGCAACGGGGCGGGTCAACAAGGTGGGCAGAGTGCTGTCAGTGGTGGGATATGCGCCAATACGCTGAGCCACACCGGCAACACGCCAGACAGACCCTCCACCCCCACGCTGATCGACAATCTGCTGATTTCCGGCATCACGATCCGCAACACCTTCAACTGGCCGCTCTCGCTGGGTTTCATCAGCAACAGTCTGGTCTCTGGTGTCACGCTGAAGGATGGTGGCAACAGCCCCCAGTTCATCTGGTCAGCCGATAACTGCTGGTTCAAAGACAGCATCTCGACCGGCCATACAGATGGCGGCTTCGTCTTCTATATGGGCTGCCGCCGCTGCGGAGCCACGGGCAATACTGTTTCCGGCAATCATGACGGCATTGGCGTCTATTGCGACAGCTCCGATCAGCCTGCCAATGACACCATCCTGATCGCCAACAACCACGTTCATGACAATGCCGATAGCGGCATCGGCGTGACAACTGCCGATCAGAAAAGTACGGACGGGCTGATCCAGCGGAATATTCTCATTACAGGGAATCTTCTTTCCAACAACAACACGCGGGGCCGTGATGGTGGGGGATCAATCGGGCTGGTAGCCGCACATGGGGTACAGGTCCGCAACAACCTGATTACACGGGACGGGTCTGGAACCACATCGGGCCAGCCCGTCTATGCTGCCTATGTTTCCGACAGCTGCCAGACGGTCGAAATTGACGGCAACCTGTTTGAAGATATCGGCTCCCCGACCAATCCGGGTACCGCCATCTATCTCAACAATCCCCACGGCACCATCATCCGCAACAACACCTTCGCCAACACAACTGGAGCGACTGGACCGATGCGGACAGGGCTGGGTGGCACGGCTGGCCCCAATGCCCTCATAGGGGGCAACACGGCCACCAGCGCACTGGCGGGCTCCCTGCTGGACATGGGGTGGCAGACAGACACCATCTTCCTCAGCCAGCCTGATGGAAAAGGCGGGCTGATTGATAACCTGCCCCGCAACAGCAACATCGTGGCCTCTGGCCAGTACAGTTATGACGGGCGTGACCTGAGCCGCCAGATTGGTACGGCTGCCAGTGATCTTGGCATCTATCTTCAGACAGCCCGGAACCAGTCCACAGGCGCCCTCTCTGGCAATATCGTGCTGAATAGCGGAACAGTTTTTCGGGAATTTTCCTTCCTTCCCAACGGGGCCATTTCTCCCCCGATGGGCGGAACACTCCTGAACACCCTCAACCCCGCCAGAACACCGCTCATGATGCAGGTCTTCACTGTGAAGGCAGCACATGGCGACAGAGTGACGTTTCCGCAGTCCTTCACCAGTGACACCGTCTCCGTGATGGTCCCGGCCTTTTACAATGGAACAAACATGATTGTCGGCGGGGCCTCATCCACCACACCCCCGGACCGTAGCGGCTTCACGCTGGGCAAGTTCTGGGTGGGGCTTGGCGGTGCCAATATCGACCCCGCTGACACGATCACCGTCATCGCTATTGGAGAACTGTCCCTATGACGCAGAATATGGCCTATTTTGCCATTATTGACGGCCAGACGCAGGATGAGCCGCTCCCCATTCTGGGCTGGTCCGCCATTCCTCTGGTACGGAACAGCCAGACACCGGAAGACCCGGCCACGTCACTGCCCCTGACCGAAGATGAACTTCTCCTGAAGGTCCAGCCCCATCTTCCAGCAGGCAGCAGGGCCATACGTCTCACCATAACGGATGAAGAATGGACTGCCCGCCCTACGGTCAATCCGGCCCTCTGCAATGGCACCGTCATTCAGAGGGAGCGCCCTGCCCTTCCCCTGAAAGAACAGGCAGCATCCGCCATACAGCAGGTCCATCATCAGGCAGCCCTGAGCACCGCCATGGGCCAGACCTTCGGGCCGGAAATGCAGAATCATGTGCGGAAACTTCAGGCCATTCTGGACGGCACGGACACCACCAGCACGGCCCTCCCGCCCCAGCCATCCAGTCCGTTACAGTAAAGGATGATACGACATGAATCCCTATTTCGCCGGTGGGTTCATTCTGACCCTGCTGGCCTTTCTAACGGGCCTGATGGCCTTTGGTAACCGTGCCGGACGGAACAGCGCCAACGTCCGTTCCAGCCAACAGATTATCAACAGTCTGAAAGCCACACTCAGAACCGCACAGGCCATGCTGGATACCCGCACCAACGCCATCCGCACCAGACCGCAGCTTATGGACATCCTGAAACGGGGGCGCTTTTGACATCTGCCATACGCCTTCTTCTGCCCTTCAGTCTTGCGACCTGCCTGGCCGGCTGTACCACCCCTTCATCAGCCTCTCTCTGCCCCACAGCTGTTACATATAGCCTACAGGAACAGCATGACCTTGCGACCGAACTCGCCGCACATCCTGACATGAAAACAACAGAGCATTTCATTCTGGATTACGCCAATGAACGCCGTGAACTGCACGCTCTCTGCGGTCACTAAACCCCCTATAACCCACCGCCCCGGCCTCCATCCTGCCGGGGCTTTTTTATGTTGAGAACAGTCAATGTCTGACATCACCCGTGAGGAGTTTGAACAACTCCGCACCCGTCATGAGCAGCTTGATGAACGCCACGCCCAGACCCGTGAACGTGTCGCCGCCAGCGAGGCGGTACAGGACCAGCAGGGCGGGGCCATCCAGCGCCTTTATGACCAGATCGCCGCCCTCGCTCGTGAACAGAGAGAGGGCCTCCATGCCATCCAGCAGCAGATTTCAGACGCCAATTCCGCCCGTGCCCGCACTGTCACCGCTGCCATCACAGGCGGCGGTGCGGTTGGGGGCGCCGTAGCGGTGGGCCTTTATCAGCTCATCCACTTCATCTATCCCCATCTATTCGGAGGCTAACCATGCCACAGGCACCCGATCGCCGCCCCCGTGGCATCCGCAACAACAATCCGGGTAACCTGAATTATGTCGGGCAGGCCGGAGCCCATAAAGAGCCGGGGCCAGATGGCCGCTTCGCCGTTTTCCCCACACCAGAAGCGGGGCTGAAAGCGCTGCGTAACCAGCTCTGCCTGTTCATGGGGCGTGACAGGCTCAAAACCGTGAATGCCATCATTGCGAAATGGGCACCTCCCAACGAAAACAACACATCTGCCTACGCCCAGTTTGTGGCCCGCAAAATTGGTGTGGAAGCCTCTGTCGATCTGGGCCCTGCTACCCCGACCTTGATAGGGAACATGATGGCGGCCATCATTGAATATGAAAACGGCCAGAACCCTTACGGCTCGCTGATCGCTCAGGTAGCAGCTGATCTTCCGACCAGTGGGGCCGCAGCATGACGCCCTGCGCCAGCCGGTCGCTCTATCCGGCACAGACGGCAACCATCCAGAACTGGCCTGCCAAGAACCAGGGCGATGCGCTGGATTACTCGCTCTATCTGGCACCCTTCTGTTGCGATCAGGGCGAAACCGTCACCCGCCTGACAGTGGACGTACCGGACAGCACTGGCCTGACCCTTCTATGGTCCGCCCTTACCCCGGACAGGGCCACGATCGGGCTACAAGGCGGCACGGTGGGCCAGCAGGCCATCACCCTGACGCTGGAGACCAGCTTAGGGCGCCGCTACGTCCGTACCGTGCAGATTGCTGTGCTAGCTGACAGCGGTTCCGTGGATGGTGTGCAGGCCAGCCTGACACCACCTGATGGGGCTGAGGTCCAGCCGGACGCCCTCACCCTGCCTGATGGGAGAATACTCACACTATGAGCAGCCAGACAGTCGCAACAACAGGCAGCCGCATCAGCATTGGCAGCCTGCCATCCCTGAACACACCTCAATCCGGCGATACGGTACTAGGGCTCCAGAACGGCAAGGCAGGGCTGTTCCCTCTCTCCTCTCTTGGCGGCGGGACAGGCCCCGTATCAGGCTATGCCACAACCACGGCCCTCTCGAATGAGGCACAAATCCGCCAGAAAGCAGATGATACCCTGAACCAGAAACTGGATGGCATACGCGCCGCCATCCCCGGCACGCCCGACCTTTCAGGCTACATGAAGAAGGCAGATGCCTCCTCTTTCGTCTCGGGGGCGCAGCTTGAAGCCGCTATCAACGGGCTACATATCCCTTCTACGGATGGTCTGGCCCAACAAGCCGATCTGGCGGCCGAGACAACAGCCCGACAGCAGGCAGATACGATTCTTGGTCAACGCATTGACGGACTGGGACAAAGGATTGATGCACTGCCCACCAGTGGCACATCATCCGGAACTGGATCATCAGGGCCGGTGACCATCACCAGCCTGCCAACATGGCATGGGAGCAACAAAGCTCCCGTGCGTCTGTTCGGGACCATTCAGGATGACGGTGGCGCCTATAACAGCAGCACGGTTGCCTATCCGGGTGGCGTGACCTTCAAATATCCCCCGATTATCACCGGGAAAACCTACATCATCCTGTTTGACGACTGGGGCAACGGCGCCACCACCACAGTATCCGATCTGGTCATCCAGTCCGTATCCCGTTCGGGCTTCACCTTCCAGCATGTCGGGCCGTGGCCCGGTAACGGACAGGAATGGATCATCTATAACGTGGAAGGGATACCAAACTGATGGCGGACATCCTCGTAGGACCACCAGGCGACCAGACCAACATCGGCGATCCCGCAAACTGTGATGATAAATATCGCAGCGGCCTAGTCTCAATCAGCGAAGATGCCCGGCGGGAACTGGCCCTTTATCCGGAACTCGTACTGCTGGATTACCGGAACCGGGGCGGCCCACACATGCAAGCCTATCTGACAGCCCTGCACCAGCTTGCCAACAGCCGACTTGTCTATGGCCGATGGCCTCAGATGCCGTCCCGCATCGAAGACTGATTTTACCTGCCGCCTTCGGGCGGTTTTTTTATATCTGTAGGATCAATCATGGATGTCTCCACTCTACTCACAGCCCTGCCTGACAGCGTGCAGGGCTATGCTGCCCTCGTCATCATCGCCTGTAATCTGGTGACAGTCTGCATCAAGCCACCCGCTGCAGGGTCTCGCTGGGTGCTGCCCTATCGGCTGATCTCCACCCTTGCGCTCAACATCGGATGGGCCAAAAATCATTTAAAACCGGGTCATTCCACGCCGTAAAACCATGAGGAGCCACCACCATGCCCGTCATTCTGACATCCGGCCTGCTCTATAGCCTCGCAGCCTGCGCAGAAATTGCCGGCTGTTTTTCGGTATGGGCGTGGCTCCGGCTGGGCAAAACACCCCTCTGGCTGATTCCCGGCAGCCTGTGTCTTGGCCTGTTCGCCGTCCTGCTGACATTCAGCCCCTCAGACCATGCAGGCCGGGCCTATGCCCTCTATGGGGGGATTTATATCGTCATCAGCCTCATATGGGGCTGGGCTGTAGAGGGCATGGCACCCGACAGATGGGACATGGCCGGGGCAGCCCTATGTCTGGCCGGGGCCATGCTCATCCTGCTTGGCCCACACGGGAAGACCTGACTATTTCAGGACCTGTAGCTGAAACGGGGCAATGTCCAGTTATAACGGATAGACAGCAGGCGGAAACTGATCCCGAACACCATAGCGATGATAAGCTCAATGTTCCGGTTCTCCACCAGATGGGAACAGAGCAGGAACACGATCCCCGTACTGACGGAGACCGTCCCGTAAAGTTCCGAACGAAAAAGCAGCGGAATATCGTTGCAGAGAATATCCCTCAACACACCCCCCATGCAGCCCGTAATCATGCCTGAAATGATGACACAGACCACAGAAAGATGTTCTGTCATCGCCACCTGACAGCCCATCACGGTGAAGACGACCAAGCCGATCGCATCCAGCAACAGGAACAGCTTGCGCAGCCTATGCATGTGCTGGGCCACCATGATGGTCGCCAGAGCCGCAAAGCCGGTAATCAGCGGATAGCTGGGATGGCGCACCCATGAGAGCGGATAGTGATTCAGCAACACGTCCCGGATGGATCCCCCGCCGAGAGCCGTGATCCACCCCAGCAGGAACACGCCCACAAGATCCATCTCCAGCTTGCCCGCCAGCAGGGCTGCGGTCATGGCCTCAGCGATAATGGCGATGATGTATAGCGTGGTGTAAAGATCAAACGTCATGCCGAGCCACCCTGCTGCCCCACTGGGAGCCTTCCATATCTTCCAGTTCAGCTCGTAATCAGGCGGCCATAATTGGCGAACAGGACATGCGCATCATCTTCACCAAAAGGAGCGCCTTTCTTCAGGCACATAATGAAGCGATTCATGAAACGCATGGAAGCCAGCGTATCATTGGCGGCATCACCATTGAAGTTCACCATCAGACGGTTGAAATCACCATCAACAGCGTAATAACGCTCGGATGAAAACCGCTCGCACAGCTCATGAAACTCCCGCTCCATGGAGCTGACCATCTGCCTGTAGAACTGATGGGATGCCTCAATCTCACGATAGAAAATATCATGCTTCGGCTGGACCTTCGGATGATCCTTAGGAAAGGGTGTCAGGTCCTGCGAAAAAAGCTCATGCTTGGAGAGACGACCGATCTTCTTGCCAAGCTGGCGCACCTCTGCCTCATACCCCAGCAGACTGTAAACTGAATCAACCATACAGGTACCTTCCCCTTTTAACGGCCATCCTCACAGCAGAAGCAGGACGGACCATGGCAGACAAACATCTTCCCGCAACACGTAGCACGCCCCCGCAGAGTTCAGAACGGCTTTCTGCCCCACGGGCATATCACCCACGGCCGGGGCGGTTAAGGGCCCAACAGCGAGATGTCGTGACGTTCTGATCCTTTGCCGGGTCAGGCAGTGTCAGGGCGCACAGAACCGTACTGCCGGCCATGACCCCTTTCCCGGCCCGCTCCAGAATCACGATCTCCTCACCACTGGCTGTATGAGCAGCGACAATACGATATTGCCGGTTCAAGAGTGTTTCCAAAGACTCGCTTAATGGTGCGAGACGGGTCGGGATCGCCAGCGGACTATAGGGAGCCTTGACGCCCGAAGCCGGAAAAACAGGTTCCTCTGCTTCCCCTATAGCAGGCACTGCCATGCACAACCCCACCATCAGACACCATAATCCCCGCCGCATCGTCATCAGAACAGATGCGCTGCAATGGCATTGATCTGGATCATACCCGTAAAGTAACGGTTGGCCGGCAACTTACCTGATGCCTGACCGTCATGCATCTTGAGCACACCCTTCACTCTCGTGAAGATAGACGCTGTATGATCGCTGCTTTTCCGGCTCAGGCTGGCGGAAATGACGTAGCTCATGACCCCATTGTCATACCCGCCACCGGGTGCCGCATGAAGACGCACCCGCATCCGGTACTGCCCCAGCCGGTAGGCCTGCTGCCCGATGGACACGTCCTTCTGCTCCTGCTTGAGCCGGATATTCGGGCCAAGCTGCGTTTTGAGCGTGTCGGTCGTCACGGCGCTGGCACTGCCTGCCACCATGGGCGTAGGAGAAAGCTGCGCCTGAACCTCATAAACACGATCCAGCCCCTCGGCCTGCGCCAATGTCGTGCTGGCCAGCACACCCACAGCCAGCGACATCATGCCACCCAGCAGGCCGGAAACTCCACAACGTCCCATCATCATCCTGAACTCCCCCAGCATATCACTTCATGATCCGTAACAGACATGAAGCCATAGCGACCAGACTCATTTCCTTATCGTAATATATAAGGCACGCTCGTATATTACCATACCCAGACCCACAGGAAGGTGACATCACCCCACATCAGGCCGATTATCCAGCATGATCTGCATGAATGTCAGGTCCAGCCAGCGGCCAAACTTGCATCCAACCTGACGGCACTGCCCTACAATCTCAAAACCCAGTCTCTCATGCAGGTGAATAGACGCATGATTGCCTGATTCAATACCGGCGATCATAACGTGATATCCACGTTTCCGCGCTTCTTCCAGAAGCACCATCATCAGCTTGCGTCCAATACCAGCACGCTGCCTGTCCTTATGGACATAGACAGAATGTTCCACTGTATGGCGATAGCCGTCCCATGCACGCCATGGCCCGAATGTGGCATAGCCAGAAACCTGCCCATTTTCATCTACCGCAACGAGAACAGGCAGGTCTGCCTCCTCACGCGCCTTCAGCCACTCTGCCCGATTGGCACAATCCACGACACGCTCGTTCCATATGGCGGTCGTCTCACTGACAGCGTGATTATAAATATCAGTAATAGCGACAATATCCCTATCCTGCGCCAGCCGAATATCCATAACCAATCCTTCCTTATATGACATAACTGACCTGCCAGACTTCATCCTGCCAGACCAGCCCCATACACTCCCCACCAGAAACACCACATCACCACTAAGGTGATCCTATTTCAGCGGGAAATTTTTGATTTCCGCTGAAAAAGTTGTTCCTCTATTACGGAAAATTAATTATCTGTATCACAGACTGCTTCCCCCACCATCCGCCATGGAGAACAGAATCATGTCGTCCTCCTATCATTTCATTTTCCAACTAACCGTTACGGCATCGCTGCTTCTCGGCTTTGCAACCGCAGGGCGTCTCAGCGCCATTCGCTGGCGGCGGCCTTTCCGCATGCAATGAGGCGCACCTTCTCCACGCCTCTAACCCACGGAACAATCAGGGGTATTTATATCCTGTATAAATAATACATGTTTGACGCTCTCAACCTGCCTCACATAAAGTTTCCTTCATGGTAAAGGTCTTTTTTCCGCATTCCTGTCTCGGTTTCTTGAGACAGGCCATGCAGAAAAAGGAGACATGCAGGAGAAAGCGTCATGCTGGGAATGGGAACGGAACCTGTATTCTTCTGGGGTGGCCTGATGATGGGCGCCATCTGGGCGGTTCTGCTGTGGCTCCAGTTACCCGGCCAGACTCCACGCCCTGAACGGCTGAGCCGTCAAGTCGGGATAGCTGGCCTGTTCCTGTCCGGTGGGCTGGCATGGATGTTATGGGCCCCTGTTTTCGGACCCGTTGGAGCCTTCTTCTGTTTGGGAGGCTGGGGCATGGCCCTGCTGTGCTTCATGCCTGTCATATGGGCTGTCCTGTCTTCCTCCCAAACCCCTCACACCTCCTGATGGATACATCATCAGACCGGGGCAGACGTGCCGCACCACCACCACCGCCCCGGCTCCGAGGGCGCCTCTTTGCTGGAAGCGTGGTGGCGCTGCTCTGCCTTGCCGGGGCTTGTCTGATAGATAGAACATTCGGCGTAGCCCGCACCTATGGCGCAACGGGCACATCCCTGTTGACCCTCGGTGCCTGCCTGCTCGCCATGACAGGACTGACAGCCTGCATTGGTCTAGGGCGCTGGCAGAAAATCCATCAACTGGCAGCCCGATACCGCAATATTCACGGCTGGGTCGGCATCACGACGGGTAGCCTGCTTGCCATGGGCTTTCTGGCGGGTACTTTCACTCTGTTCGCCGCCCCTCTCCAGCAATGGAGTACACCCCCCCTGCCGCCGCAGGATGCCCGCTTCAGTGCCATTTCCCTCACAGAGATTCCTGCTCTCATAGGTCAATTGCCGGCCACCGCCAGCACGCATTACAGGTTGACCCTCACCTCCCCTTCCACGGCACGCATCAGCATCCCGACTGAGCCGGAAATTCCGCTGGGTGTGCCCTCGCCCTCCATCATCATCAGCCAGCCTGCACCGCACACACTGCATTTCTATCGGCTGACACCATCACCGGTACCCAACTTCATTGGTGGGCTACATCGCCGTCTGGGACTTCCCCTGCCTGAACGATGGGTCATGCCCTTTGTCGGTACATTATGCCTCTTTTATGGGCTGGCCCTGCTGTCGGGCGTTATCCTGCTGCTCCCCGGCATATGGCGCAGCCTCATGACCGTGCGGTTGCAAGGCCATGCCCGCCGCCTCTGGCTCGACCTACACAGCCTGCTGGGCCTCTGCACCTTACCCTTTCAGCTTGTCATCGCCCTGACAACAGCGCTTTTCGCTTTCTTCCCGCTGTTATCCGTCTTTTTCGGCGCACCGGCCAGCATGAAGCCAGCCGCTGGCATGATGGCTATGGAACAGTACCCTACGGCCCTTCTGTCTCCAGCCGCTGCCCTGTTGCAACTGCGGAATCTCTCCCCCTCTTTTCATCCTCTTACGCTTGAATATGTTTCAGGCCCTCATGGTGGAGACAATCTGGCAGAACGCATCTCCCTACAGGCCCCGCTCTATAATGCAAACGGGTCGTGTAGCCTGCCAATGTCGGAACAACCTTACCTTCTGGCTGTAGGGACAGACCCGTTTAATGCACTCATTGGCCGTGACCGAGGCTCCGTCCTGATGGACCCGCAGACAGGAACCATACTGGACAGCCAGAATCTGCCCGGCCAGCAAAGTCCCGCACGCCATTTCCTGACATGGTGCCTTGCCCTGCATTTTGGCAGTTTCGGCGGAGAGTTCGTTCACTGGCTCTATGCGGCATTGGGTTTATGTGGGGTCGGTTTCTTCCATACAGCCAACAAACTCTGGCTCAATACCCACCGTCTCAAGATAACGGGACAGGCCAGACCAGCCGACACACCAGCTACTCTGTGGCTTGGCCGCCTGAGTGAAGGAAGCCTGCTTGGCTGCCTGCTGGGCCTATGCAGCATCATCGCCCTGAGCCCCCTGATGAGCCATCTGCATTCTGTCAACAAGGACATGATGAACGGAACCGGCATGCCATCATCTTCCATGCCCGCCATGACACAGAGCTGCCAGCAGGTCAGGCTGACCTATTATGGCTGCCTTGCCTTCAGCATGGTGGCGTACTGCCTACTCTCCCGCCGCCTCTGCCGAAGCATGATGACGGGCCTTTCGGCGGCTGCCCTGTCTACCGCCGTCATCGTAGTGACGCTACGACACAGCGCCACTCAAGATACCTCATCTCTCATACTGACAGCAGTTTTTAGCATCGCCGCTCTCTGCCTCTGGAGAGGCGCCTTCCGCAACGCCTGCACCAGAGCCTAGACCTTAATACCCCGCCAGAAAATGATACACTGGCGGGGTGGGTGGATACTTATGTCTCTGTCTTCACAACCTTGGTGCTGTCCTGTTCTTCCTTGTCATCATCTGATGGCATACCTGTCCAGCAACGGATCATCTTTTCCGTCAGGTAAAGCAGGGTTGGCCCGATGAAGACACCGGCGAAACCAAGAGTGGACAGCCCGCCAAACGCACCAACCATGATAACAATGACTGAAATCCGCACATAACGACGGATGATGAGGGGCTGAAGGAAATTATCCCCCGCCGCTACAACAAGCGCAAAGACCAGCATGATGATGGCGTGAAAAAGGGAACTGGTGAAATACAGCCACACCGTGCTGACCAACAGCACCCATGCCCCACCAAACTGAAGAACGCATGAAATGAACATCACGGCGGCCACAACGCTGCCCATTGGCATACCTGCCAACATCAGGCCAACCCAGCCGAACAGAGATTCCAGAATTGCCGTCAGGGTAACACCCAGAGCAACACCCCGTGTCGTGATTTCTGCCTGTTTCAACAGGGAGCTGCCCATCTCCCCGCCCAGCATAGTGGCAATTCTTTTCAACAGGCTACTGATGCTTTCCGCCTGTGTCAGAATCAGCACCATGGCGATCAGCGTTAGAGCAAACTCCAGCAAAAGCGACCCAAGACTGCCCGCCGAGGACAAAAATACATGCAGGAGACTCTCAGGAGACGGGACGACATGCTTCAAAAGAGCAGGCAGGCTGTTCTCACGCAAATGATCCCAGAACGGTATGACCTCCCCTCCCACATAAGGGAGACGCCCAACCCATGCTGGAGCCGCAGGCAACTGCCATGAAGGCAGGGCCGTCACGAAGTGGGAGACATCATCAACATGTCTGGCAAAGATGATGATAATTAACGCCGCAGGCATGAAGAAGATGACCACTGCTGCCAGCACAGTGAAGAACACGGCGGCGGAGCGGCTCCCAAACAGCACATCCTGCAATTTCAACACCAACGGCCAGAGCGTGACGGATATGGTGGCGCCCCACAGGATAGGCGGCAGAAAAGGATGAATGATCCATATGGCTGCTGCCAGAAGCAGCGCCACAGCAAAAGCTGTCAGCAAGGGGCGGACCGGGCTGGCAGACGCCCGACCTGCCGCCTCTGCCGAAGTGAAGAAAGACTTCAGATGCGTTAACATAAACCTGCCCTGAAACAGACTGGCCCCTGCCTGTCCGAAGATACAGGAAAAGGCTGATTAGATATGATGACTGAACGGGGAGCCTTCCACAAACAGCCTATGAAGTAAAACCAAAATAAGAGCCTCCCTCATCACGCATCAGGAGACGCATCTTTTTCATCAGGAAAACGTGACCAGACGTTTAAAAAGCTGCTAGAATCTTGCCAAGGCAGTGCTCATAAGTTACCGCCTATGTCTAGGTAATCACCCCTTCTGAAAGGACCGCTTTCATGTCTCAGAAAGAAAATGTTATCGCTCGCAATATGTCCCGTGAAGACCTGATCTTCGCTCTGGTGCAGGATGTTGTCCGCATCGAAGGTCCGAACACAAAGATCGACCGCGCTTACCTGCTGAAGCTCGTTGCCGAAATCGCACGTTCCGTAGACGGCAAGTAAGAGCAGGCTCCGGTTTCTTTTAAACTGGAACTTTTAGAAAAGGCCGGGGCAGATCATCTGCTCCGGCCTTTTCTGTATTCTTATCCTGTTACTGCATCCTTCATGATGCGTCAGAATCACTGCTTGTATCAGCAGACATTTCAGGCACGATGAGGTAGATCCCCTCATTGCTGAAGCGCTGAAGAATGGCCCCCATGACGGCCGTCCGCACCGCATCACTATTCGTACCACGGGCGATATACAGCGACAGTGTGGCATCCACAGTATCACCCGCCTTATCTCCCAGCATACTCTGAGGAGCAGGGTCTTTCAGCACGTCAGGCTGATCTGCCACCGCCAGCATGAGAAGCGCCTGAACCTTATCCAAATTCACAGTTGTCGGCACAGAGACAACCAGATTGATCTTCAGCGGATTATGCCCGGCGCTGTAATTCTGCACATTGGCTGTGATGAACAGAGAGTTGGGAACGATCAACATCGTACCATCACGCAAGCGGATATCCGTTGCCCGCACATTCACACGCTGGATCACCCCCGTATTGCCGCTAATGGTAATCTTATCCCCTGCCTGTGCAGGGCGTTCCGCCAGCAGGATCAGACCAGAAATGAAATCCTTCACAATGGATTGCAGGCCAAAACCAACACCGACCGACAGAGCACTGACAACCCATGTCAGGTTCTGGACAGAAATGCCGATCATCGCCAGCAGCTTCAACCCGGCAACGATCCACAACGTATAGGTCATGATACTGATGATGGAGGTCTGCGCTCCATTATCCAGCGATGTGACGGGGAACAGCCGGGTCTGCAACCACTGCTGCAGGAACCGAATGACGTAATAGACCCCAACAAGAAGCAGAGCAGAATCCAGCACCGCTCTGGGCGAGAAGGTCACGCCAAAGAAGATCCCGCCACTGAAGATATGCTGCAACTGCTGCCATGTCCCAATGAAGGAAACCCCGTTCCTGCCCTGAAGCATAGCCACAAACATCATGACCAGACAGATACCAACAAGAGCCGTACTGATGACCTCCAGCTGGGCAAGACGGCGGGCACTCAACTCCAGCTCGTTCCAGAGGCGCCCCAGACGGCTCTGTGCAGAAAAGAAGAACTGAGAAAAATCCCGCCATGCCTGCATGAGCAGCATGACCACGCCGAATGAGTACAGAAGTGTCAGCACCCAGTCATTCAGCAAGAAGGCGAAGGAAATATAGCCGCTCAGCACGGCACCGCCCGTTACCCCCAGCAATAGGGCAGACGCACCATGAAGCGGTAGGTGCTGGATCAGCAATGCCCCCAAATCCTGCCCACTACTACCACTCCCCATATCACTGAGAAGTGGCGTGCCTGCCGCCTGATGCCGCCTATTGGCACGGCATGTCAAATACAGGAAAATGGACGAGGCCAGAGCGAACACACCTTCCAGCACAGCATCCAGCCCGGGGCCGATATCACGGCTCACCTCTGCCGTCCTCAATGCCCCATAGAACAGGATCGCTCCACCCAGCGTCAGACTGCATGAAAGACAGGTTGTTCCAAGAAACCAGCGCCGTAGCGAAACGCCCGCCCCGACAATAAAGCCGCATACTGGCAATGCCTGCGTCAGATACAGCCCCTGCATGACAGGGACGCCCTCCCCACCAAAAGCGATCATCTGCCATCCCTGCCAGAACAGTTCAGCCAGAAGACCACAAAGGACACCCGCCAGAACACTACCCAGTGCCCTTTGAGTCCGAATCACCGCGCCCCAGCTCGCTTGCGCCCGTACTGAATCAAGCGCAAAAACCGCCAGACGCCGCATCAGATAGCTGAACAGGAAGACGAGACAGCCCACGCCCAGAACGCCAATCAGAACATTCAGCTCTGCACGCCCCATATCCCGGAAAGTCGCATAACCGTCTGTCAGAGCATTCTGCCAGAAACCAACACTCAGAGGGGACTTCACACGCCGAACAAGCGCCCCCTGCTGCACCTTACGCCGCAAATCATCCAGCTGATTCTCCAGCTGACGTGTCTGAAGATCACAGACACGCATCCGTACCAGCAGAGCGGCAATGCCAAGGGAGGTCTTGCGGGCAATGACACGCTGACGCGTGATGGAGGCATCTTCTCCATCCTCAGCCTTGTTGCCCAGAACCTGCAAAAGGGAATTGATAGAGCTCTCGTAAGACTGAATCTGTGCCAGCCCATCCGTCACATGCTGACGAACCGTGCGAACCTGCTGGTTATACCCATCCAGAACCCGACCAGCAGGCAGAACCTTGGTGCTCCCCAGCGCTGCCCCGACACTCCGTAATGTATTCTGATCCTGCCCAAGCTGAGCTTTCAGCGTGGTGGCCACATTACCCCAGCCAAAATCACCCTCTGGCTGCCCGATCACCAGAGACGGCGAGGTAACCTGCCCACTACCGGCAGCAGCCACCGGGGCCTTAGCCTCCGAAGACGCAGAGGTGGCTGCCTGCACCGGACCGGCCAGCATGGCTACCAGCCCCAGGCCGGCCCCCATGCCACCCATGATCTGACGAACGGAATAACGCTTCATAAAGCCTGCCTGATTCTGATGGCTGAGAACTACCTACGGAGTCATAAAGACATAGGAATATGGTAAGCTTATGCCTATTTTCAAGGTTGCTCACCCCGCTTTCCTACGCTTGCTGGGTTAGCCCTTTGGAGGGCCCCTCACACCATGGTCATGCCCATCTTCAGCGTGGCGGCGACATTGGCGGCTGTCCGGCGGACATTCTCCCGTGCCTGCGCCAGTACGTCTGAAAGTGCCTCTGGCCGGGGGACCGTGTCAAAAAACGCATCAATACCCACCTGATGCATCTGGTCCACCCCGTCACCCGTAGAGCCCACTATGGCAATGACCGGTTTCCCCTGAGCCTTGGCAATCTGAGCCACGCCCATCGGGGCCTTGCCCTGCGCACTCTGCCCGTCCATCCGACCTTCCCCCGTAATGACAAGGTCCACATCCGCAAAACACTCTGCCAGCCTGAGCTGGTCTGAGACAATCTCCACGCCCGGCCGCAGTCTCGCCCCTGTGAAAGCCAATAGCCCCGCCCCCAGCCCACCGGCCGCACCAGCGCCGGGAACAGTGGCAATATCCTTCCCACACTGCTCCGACAGAATATGCGCATAATGGGTCAGAGCCTCATCAAGACGAACCACATCTTCCTGACTGGCCCCCTTCTGAGGGCCAAAGACATAGGAAGCACCCTGTGGCCCTGTCAGCGGGCTGGTCACATCGCAGGCACCTTCCAGTGTAAGACTGGAAAGACGTTCATCCATGCCTGAAAGATCAATCCGTTCCAGCCGTGCCAGAGCCGCACCACCGGGAGGCAGCTCCTGCCCAGCCCTATCCAGAAAACGAGCCCCCAGAGCCTGCGCAAACCCGGCCCCGCCGTCATTAGTGGCACTTCCTCCCAGCCCCAGAATGACATGACGACAGCCTCTTTCCAGAGCCGCCAGCACGAGCTGGCCGACCCCGTACGTTGTCGTCCGCAACGGGTCTCTTTCCTCCACATTCAGGAGAGGAAGCCCCGCAGCAGCAGCCATCTCGATGATGGCCGTCCTTCCATCCCCATTAATACCGAAAAATGCCTGAACTGGTGTTCCCAGCGGCCCCGTGACAGAACAATGCGCCAGCTCACCGCCCGTACCCTGCACGAGCGCCTCGACCGTGCCTTCCCCGCCATCCGCCATAGGCAGACAGAGATAATCAGCATGAGGAAATACACGGGAAAAACCCGCCTTTATTTCCGCTGCGACCTCCAACGGGGCCAGACTTTCCTTGAAGGAATCACATACAATCGCAATTTTCATGCCACCCTCCCGCCTCTATTCACCACATGATGGGCCGGAGAGGACAGAACCGTCTAGTCCTCCTCGCCGTAGAACTCCTCACCCAGCACAATGGCCGGACGCCCTTTAGAGCGGCGGAAATTATTCGTATCCCGCAGGGAGTAAGCGCAGCCGCAATATTCCTGCTTGTAGAACCTCTCCCGCTTGCTGATCTCGATCATACGGGCAGAGCCACCACCCTTGCGCCAGTTGAAATCCCAATAGGCAAGCCCTTCATAAGGGGCTACGGCACGGGCACCACAATCATTGATCTGGGCCATATTCTTCCACCGGGAAATACCCAGAGAACTCGTCATAACCGGGAAGCCATGTTCATGAGCATACAGGGCCGTGCGCTCAAAACGCATGTCAAAGCACATCGTGCACCGTATGCCCCGCTCCGGCTCCCATTCCATACCCTTGGCCCGTTCGAACCAGTTATCCTTGTCGTAATCTGCATCCACGAACGGAATGTTGTTTGCCTCTGCAAAACGGACATTTTCTTCCTTACGCAGAAGATATTCCCGTTCCGGGTGAATGTTCGGGTTGTAGAAGAAGATGGTGTAGTCGATGCCTGATTCCGTCATCGCCTCCATCACCTCACCGGAGCAAGGGGCACAGCAGGAATGAAGCAGCACCTTCTTCTCTCCCCCCGGTGGCTCCAGAAAAGGACGACCTGATGGTGTCAGAGGAGTGGCTTGGCGACGTTTCTTCCGGGCGGCATAACCCCGCTCCCGACCATGTTGCGGCTCAGGCTGCCCGCACCGTGCATCCTCACAGGCTGGATCATGAACGGCCCCCTGCGGGCCTGTCCCCTCGTGGTTCATGAGGCTTTCCTCTGTCCAATCATCAAAGCAGGTCCGGCCAGTAGGCCAGACAGTCCGTCCGCCATACAGAGGCAGCACGACCCTGTCGAGCAACTACTCAAGTAGCAGCGTATCATTCACCGTATAATACAATCTTCATACTGCCTTTGCGACATATCTCAGCCAGAGCCAGCCACTCACAGCAGCAATGAAAGACCCAACAAAAATACCGATCTTGCTGGAGACCAGAAGGCCAAAGGCAGAGAAAGCAAGCGATGCCATAAAAAGGCTGACCGTAAATCCCAGCCCACAAAGCAGGCATAAACCAAACAGCATCTGCCATGATGTGCCCGTGGGTAGTGCCGCCACATGCAGCTTTGTAGCAAGCCATGTCGCACTGAAAATCCCACTCGTTTTACCGAGCACCAGCCCCACAGCAACGGCAAGTATCAAACGCATGTTCAGAGATGACACTGGGACATCCAATAGCGGGATGCCCACTGTCACAAAGCCAAATAAAGGCAATACCAGCCATGTAACCCATGATGAAACGCTCTGTTCTACCTGCTCCAAGGGGGACACGCCGTTCTGCCGGGCTGTAGGCAAACAAAGACCAGCTACAACTCCCGCCAATGTCGGGTGAAGCCCCCCTTGCAGAAAACAGAGCCACAGCAGGCATCCTGCTACTCCGTAGAGCCACAGGCATCTCACCTTCTGCCATCCTGCACAGGCCATCAGGACCATCAGCGCAGCGCCCCCTATCAAAGGCAGAAGATGCAGGGTTCCACCATAGAAAAAAGCAATGATGAGAATCCCCAACACATCATCAAAAATAGCCAGTGCCATCAGCCAGACACGGCCCCCTTCAGAAACATGCCGTCCCAGAGCGAGCAAAATAGGCAGGGTAAAAGCAGCATCTGTCGCAACGGGAATCGCCCATCCCGGCTTTAATGCTGCATCAGGAGCAGCAATCAGCGCATAAAGACCTGCTGGCACCACCACACCCCCCAGGGCAGAGATGCAGGGCAACAGACACTGCCGAATGCTGGAAAGATGCCCTGTGACGAGTTCCTTCTTCAGCTCCAGCGTGATGACGAGAAAGAACAGCGTCATCGGACCAATGGTCACAAGCTCGGCTATGCTCGGCAGATACATAGACCGCAAAGGCTGATGCAGACATGCATAGAAGGAACGAAATGGCGAATTCGCCACAATCAGCCCCAAAATCGCCATGACAAGAAGCAGACACGGTCCACCCGTCTCTGGTACGAACACCCAGTGCTTGCGCCTTGCCATCATCTACCGCTTTTTCCTCTACCGTTATGATCCACCCCTCATACAGGGCTTTCCATAGCCATAAAGGAAAAAGAGTACCCTAATAATGCGAGAACAACGCACCATCAAAGCGATAGACCAGCTTGAAGTAATAAGCGTTGGTCTCTGGCACATAGCGCCCATCTACCGAATGGGCATAGCGGGTCGTGATGTCCAGCACGGGATTGATCTTCCACATTAACCCCACACCCAGCGTCACCTCACGGCTGCTGCTGTCTGCTACGGAGCGGCCCAGCGTGTTATCACGCCATCCTGCATTGTTCTGCCAGTCCATCGAGAAAAATGGTTCCCACATGCGGCTGGCCTTCCAGCTGAAACGCAGATTGCTGTGAAAGGCCGTGCCCGGATGGTAGGAATGCTCCCCTTTATTATGCATGGTCGATGCCACCACAGCCCCAAGGTCACCGCCAAAGCTGAAGTGCTTCCACTCATAATCAAACATGATACTGGAGAGGTTGGACCAATATTGCGGGTTCAACGCCCTGCGGGTAGCGCTCGGTGTCTGCATGAAGGTTTGAATACCGAACGTGCTGTGATCGTTAGGTTTAAACCACACGGCAGGCCCCGTAATGGTCGGCCCCAGCCCACCATAATTCGTCCCATTCGCCAGACGGTAGCTCTCCGACTGGATGACCTCATAGGCAAAACCAACATGAGGGAGTGAATCAAATGTCCAAAAATGAACGTACTTGCTGAGCCCTGACCATGTATGGCTACCTTTCTCCGGCCTGCGCGATCCCTGCCCGTCATAATAATTCCCTGCCGCATTACCAGCCCCATACTGAACAAACACATTGAAGGGCTTATAATCCACCGGCAGGTCATATTCGTGCGGTCCGATCACCGCAAAGGTGATGTCCGAAGCCCGTACAGGGGAGGTTGCCAGCAGGCAGACCAGCAATCCCAGAACAGAAACGCCCCGTACTCTCAATCTCCTCAGGCACAGCATGCAGTGCACCTTCCCCACAGAGCCAGACGTGATGCAGACCCCGCCGTCAGAGGTTCTGCGTCACATGACGTCACTGCCCATATAGAGCAGCCACTTAATGACGGCTCTTTCCTCTATAGGGGGAGATGTTTCTAATTAACAGATCACATTAATGACAAATATAAGTGTACTCTATGAGTACTTCTTCCATAGTCATTAATATCCTGCCATCAGGCATCAATAATCTGTTTACTGCTTCGCCCCTGCATCACGGCGTGCCCAAAAACAATAAACCACGCCCGTCACCAGAAGACTGACAACCCATGAAATATCCACACCATGCAGAGCAGGAACAAGCGGGCCTGTATAAGGACCAGTCTTCATGAAGGGCAGTTCCACCAGAACACCGATGACATAAATCAGCACAACCGGGGCGTTAAAGCGCCCATACGGCCCGCCATCCGCCTCAAAAAAGGCCATGACATCATAATTACCGTGACGGAGCAGGTAATAGTCGCACAGATTGATCGCCGTCCATGGTACGAGCACAGCCATGAGAATATCCAAAAAGGACGTGTAGGCTTTCAGAAAATCCCCGACCATGCCAAGGCTCATCACAAGGGCCGCCCCCAGCAGCAGAACGGTCATGAAAAGCCTGCCGCCTAGGCCGGCACGCCATGCGGGGCGGAATGTCTGCACTAACGTCAGGCTGCACAAGGCACCACAATAGACACTCATGGCATTAGCCAGCGGAATGGCCAGAGCCAGCACGAGCAATACAATATTCCCTATATGGCCGCCTGTATGGGACAGGGCGCCTGCCAGTGGCAGCGTGGGGTAACTAAGCGACAAGAGACTACCCAGCACCATAGGCAGCACTGCCCCGATGACCGTCCCCCCATAGGTTGCCCAGAAAGCCTGACGACCTGCACCGGCCTCATCCGGCAGATAGCGGGATGAATCCGACACATAGGGCGCATAAGCGATCTGCCAGAGTGCCGAAACGGAGAGAGCTCCGAAAAAACCAGCTACCGTACCGTGCATATCTGACAGCAACGTGCGGGAGAAACCGCCCAGACCGCAGCCAATGGCATAGATGACAGCCACGATAGACACCCAGCTCGCCACACGGGAACAGACATGAATGGCCCTGTAGCCCATCATGCAAGGGAGGAGCGTCAAGATGGCAATCAGCCACACACCCCGACTTCCCTCAAAGAATGGCAGGACATGAGCCAACGCTTCCCCACCCACCACACAGTTTGATGCCGCAAACCCGATATACATGAGCACAACCAGAATGATGATCGGCACCGAACCGTAAATACCGAACTGGCCCCGGCTCTGCACCATCTGCGGCACACCCAGCCGAGGACCCTGTGCGGCATGAAGGGCCATGAACACGGCACCAATGACATTCCCCAGAATCACGGCCAGAACAGACCAGAACAGCGACAGCCCAAATACAGCGGGCCCCAAAGCCCCCGTAACAACCGTCAGCAAGGTCATATTGGCGCTGAACCAGACCGAAAACAGGTCTGCCACACGCCCGTGGCGATGCGTGTGAGGAATGGGATGAATGGTGTGGGTTTCCATAGGGGTGCTCATGCCCCGCTTTTCCCACACTCCCCAGAATGTGAAAAGAGGTTACTTTATCGCAACCTTTTTGAACAAAATCTGACCACACCGAAAATGCCTTCGTAAGAGGCAAATATGCTTTGAAATTTTCATTAAATTTCTTTAACAGCTAGGTATCTTAACATAATTGCTCGAAAGCAATTCGTACCTAGAGAGTTCTTTTTAAGGATAATGGGGAAACCATGCCAGTCCGTTCTTTTCACCCCATACCAGAAAAAGCGCCCCTGTTCTCCTCACTATTATCCCGTCATTTTTCCCATATTTCCGCTATAGTTGCAAAATGGCCAGCAGCGGCTTTCTTGCTGGTCTTTTTCTGCCTGTTCGCACCCGCCGCACAGGCACAGGTACTTGATGAAATCGTTGGGAATGAGCCCCTACACAGGGTGGATACCCCTCTCCCCGCCCATGGGGGCTATACAACCTCCGTTCCCCCATTCGACAGGCCAGAAGCGCTATTCCCCCATGGGTTCGGTATGACCGACTGGCTGCGCAAACGGGGCATTGCCTTCCTCCTCGACAACACAAATGAATTTGCAGGGGCCATCACCTCCCCCACGAAGTCCTACCCGAACTCCCAGCACTTCGCCCCTTACAAACAGGGCGCCAGTAATGCGGGTCAGTATGCGGCCTCCGTTAACATCAACTGGGAACAGCTGGCGGGGCTGCGTGGCTTCTCCACGCACACCATTGTCGTGGGCCGTTATGGTACGACAGCCAACCGCATGTTCGGCGACTGGCTGAACCATGCCTCGGAAGATTATGGCGGGGGCGGTAACGTGGCTGTCCACCTTGTCATGGCTTATGGTGAGGAGACCCTGTATGGCGGGCGTCTCTCCATCGCTGCCGGTCGCATGGCCGAAATGTCTGACTTCCAGAACAGCCCGCTTTTCTGCAACTTCCAGAATGGCAGCATCTGCGGCCGTCCCAAAGCGGCGACAGACAGCAGTTTCGTCAGTGGTTATCCCGCTGCCGTATGGGGGGGACGTATCCGTGTCCGTCCAATCCGTTTCCTCTATGTGCAGACCGGCCTTTATGCCGGGGAAAACGGCATCTACAAAAACGAGCAGCACCGTACTGGCTTCAAATTCAATGGCGGGAACATCAACGGCTTCCGCCTGCCGTTTGAAACCGGCTGGGAACCAATCTTCGGCAGAGGCCATCAGGGACACTATAAAATCGGTGGCGTCATGATGACCGCCCCAAGCCCGGATAACTATCTTGATGAAGCAGGACGCCCCTACGCGCTGACAAATGGCAGACCCCGCACGCACCACGATGGCTATGGCGCATGGTTCATGGCAGACCAGCACATTCTCAGCCATTACCACAGCAGCAAACGGGGCATCACCCTGCTCAGCGGGTTTCTCTATAACGACAAGCGCATCGCCCTGCGAGAATGGCAGACCTATGCGGCCCTCATCGACCGCGGCATTTTCCGCTCCCGGCCCTTCGATACATTCGGTGTTGCCTTCACATACGAGAAGATTGCTCCCGGCGTGCAGGCCACCGAAAGCCTGATGCTGGACACCCAGCAGTTCCGCCGCCTGCCCGACCATGCGACAGGCGTGCAGCGACACGCTGCCGTGCTGGAAGTTAACTATGCCATCCACGTCTATCGAGGTGTCATCTTCCAACCGTTGATGGAATATTACTTCCGTCCCAATGGTCAGGGCAATCTGCGTGATGCTGCACTGCTTGGCTTCAAGAGCCATATTGAAATCTTCTAAGATATACCATCCTCATAAAGGTGATGGCCCTGTCTCTTTGGCGTAAATACAGGGCCGTCAACTCCTCTTTTACAGAAGAATTATCTTTTTCAGCATATCAGCTCCCCGGTCATAACAATTGCGTGTTTAATATTTCTGGGTTGTTATGGTGAGTATGATGTCCTGCCTATGTGGTGGGTCATCAGCCCATCTAGTGAGAAGGATATTCCCAATGCGCTTCACCGCACTGCACAAAGGTCTGGCCCTTTCCGTTTTCGGTCTGAGTGCCCTCGCTGTTCCGGCTCTGGCTGATGACACGGCTGCAACCGACCAGAATGGCGCACCGCTCACCAAGCACGAGAAGTACGAGACAAAGAAGGAACACCGTGCGTTCCATCATCTGTCCGAAAATGGTCAGAAGGCCATGGCAAACATTCTGGATGCCCAGCAGTTCCTCGCTAATGGTCAGAACAACAAGGCCGTCAACGCTCTGCGCTCTGCCAGCTCTCATCTGGATGCTGCTGCCAAGGCCCGCGAACAGTTCACCGCTGCCGAGGCTGACCTCCACCCCGCTCCCCAGCATCCTGTCTCCAGCGCTCACACGGCACAGAACGGCCCGACAGACTGGATTCCGGTTGGTGGTGAAGTCATCGCTACGGATGTGCTGGAGCCCAGCAAGAAAAGCGCCGTGGCAACAGCCAATGCTCAGCTGAAGGCAGGCCAGACCGAGCAGGCAGCCCAGACACTGAAGATTGTTGGTGAAGACATCGACTTCGTCATCGCTCTGGCACCACTGGCTCAGCTTCAGGGTTTCGTGAACCGTGCCATGACCTTTGCTCAGGACAACCAGACGGATGCCGCCAACCAGGCTCTGACAGATGGCCTGAACACGCTCGTTTTCGTATCCGAGAATGTCGTGACAGAAGCCACCAACAGCTCCGCTGCCAAGAAGCACTAAGCTCCGGCACCTTTCTTCCCTCTTGGGAAGAAAGGTGAACAGAAAACCGGCACGGAATACCCTCCGTGCCGGTTTTTTTGTGCCTGAAGGCCCCACTTCCTCAAGTAATCACCACAATTCAGCTTGCAGATACTATGTGGATAATCACTTCTGGAACAACGTGAAGCTGGCTGTTTTCTGCGCTCTCATGCCTGTGGAAAAGTTTGTGGGTAATGAAGATGGTCTCTTGACAGCGATTCCCGCAAGCCATGCCGGGGAGTCGCCATCAAACCGGATGAGAACTGTTCACACCCTCCCTTTTACTGGCCAGCCCTCCGAATGATGGACTGCCCCTGTGACGCCTGCGCTGTCTGGTCATTATCAGGCAGAATATCGGACCAGCCGCCACCCAGTGCGTTGTAAAGGCGTGCAAGGTCGGTCGCAAACGTGCTGTCACTCGCTGCCAGCTCCAGCTCAGCCTCCTGCAATTTCTCCTGTGCTTCAAGAACAGACAGATAGGTCGCCAGTCCGGCCCGGTACTGACTTGTCGCCAGTGTCAGAGCTCGCTTCTGGTCATCCACAGTCTTGGCCAGCCCTTCATGATGAATCTGTTCATCATGATAAGCCTGCAAGGCATTATCCACCTCATTCCACGCCTGAAGAACCGTCTGACGGTATTCCACAGCCGCTGCACGCTGTGCCGCCTTCTTCAGCCGGAGCTGCCCATAAAGCCGTCCCCCCTGAAAGATCGGCAGGGAAATGCTGGGGCCGACATTCCATGCACGGGCATTCCAGAATCCAAGGTCACGGAAGGACAGGGTCTGGAATCCGAAATCCGCCGTCACAGTCACCTTGGGATAGAAATCCGCCGTAGCCTCTCCCACTTCCGCCACCGTCTCCCGTAAATGCTCCTCAGCCTCCCGAATATCCGGACGGCGATGCGCCAATTCAGATGGCAGACCGGCGGGAACAAACGGGGGTACGGTCGGCACATTGGCCGTGCGCCCCAGTTCTTCATTCATGCTCTGCGGCGGCATCCCCAGAAGCAGCGCAATGGCATTCTTCTCCCGGGCCACGGTTTCATCAAGATTGGCCTGCTGGGCCTCAATCCCATGCAGGCGGGCCTTCATGCTGTCCACATCCAGCTCTGTCACCAGACCACTCTTATAGCGGCTCTGCGCCAGAGACAGCAGATTCTGCACGGTAGCATGACTGTCTGCCAAAATGCGCTGGCGCTTCTGGTCACCACGCAGCTGGAGATAATCACGGGCCATATCAGCCTGACGGGCAATGAGAATGCTGCGCCGTTCCTCCTCGCTCATTTTCATCAGATATTTGGCGGCCTGATACTGATACGCCACACGCCCCCAAAGATCGATCTCATAGGTCGCATCGATCTTATCCTGCCACTGGTTCAGCAGCGGCACCTGCGCCTGCTGGGAACTCTGGATGAAATTGGCTTCCCGCTCCGGCAGGTCCGGGAAACCCTTGCCCACCCGCTTGAAGATTTCCTGCAACTGCTTGGAGCTATGCTGCGACCGCACATAAGTGCCATAGGCCGAGAGGCTGGGGAACCGTTCAGCCCCGGCAATAATCATCTGGGCACGGCTCTGTGCCAGATTCTGCGTAGCCAGCAGGAAGGACAAGTTCTGCGTGGCTACACGGTCTTCCAGAGACGTCAGCTCTGGGTCATGGAACGTCTTCCACCACGCATCCGCCATAGGCAGCTCTGTTACGACAGATGCAGGCGAGGCCTTTTCATCCGTCTTATCCTCCGGGGCGGCGTTGGCACCGTGAGGGCCACGCCCCTTCTTCGCCTTCCCGGAAAGCTGGTTGCTGCCATTATGAAGGTCATAATGCGGTGGTGCCCAATCCTTCGGCTGATGATATTTCGGGCCAACCATAAGGCAGCCCCCCAGCCCCAGCATGGCCACCCCACACAGAAGCTGCCGGCTGAAACGGCGTACAGACAGGGCCCCACCCCCATGACGGACAGAACGGAACAAATGAGCGTCTTTCACAGTGAAGCTCCTGCGTGATAATCAACATAAAGCGGGTAAGAAACAGAGCACCCATATGGACCCTGTCGCCCCGGCAGCCTATCATGCCCCCTCTTACGCAGGAGCAACCCCTTTACAGAACGATGACCCAGACCGAACAACCGGCCCAACGCCCTCCCCGCAGCGGCAAAGGGACATCCAGTAAATGCGAGCAGATACTCCAGAGTGCGGGGCAGCTTTTCCTTCAGCAAGGCTATGAACGGACATCCATGTCGCAGATCGCCCGCATGGCTGGTGTCTCCAAAGGCTCGCTCTATAACCATTTCGAAAACAAGGCGGACCTGTTCACAGCCTTCTTTGAAGAACGCAGCCGCACGCGGCTCAACACGCTGAGATCTGTTTCGCAAGCACCGCAGCCAGACCTGCGCACGGCCCTTCAACAGGCAGCCGCTACCATCATCAGATTGATGATCGACCCGGAAGCCATCGGCCTCTATCGCATCGTTGTAGCCGAGGCCAATGAGTTCCCCAATCTGGCAGATACGCTCTGGCATTATGGCGTCTCCCGGACACTGACCGGCCTTGCCGACTGGTTCGCCGAGAAACATGCAGCAGGTCAACTTATCATCAAGGATACTGAACTCGCTGCCGAGCAATTCCTCACGATGAGCCAGACCCGCATCATCCACCGGACCCGCTTGTCTCTGCCAGTCGATACCAGCCCCGCCAGCATAAACGACGTTGCCGACATGGTGGCGGATAGCTTCCTCAGGATGTACGCCCCCTGAGGGAACCCTCTGACGGGCATTCTCTACGCTCAATGCCCGCCTCCCCCATGGCCGCCACCCTTCATCGGGGACATCAGGAAACAGAACGGCACGATACAGAGCGCCATAATCCCCAGCACATTGAAAAGCTGGTTATAGGCCAGCATGGCCACCTGCCGCAGGAACTCCTGATACATATGGGCAATGGCAAAGGCATGAGCACGCAGCGGAGCCAGACCATGCGCCTCCGCCAGCTGCTGGACACGAAAGATATAGTCCCGAAACTCCGGCCTTGAGGCAATGGCATGGGCAGACACATCCGTCTGCTGCACCTGCCGCATTTCCGTCAGGGCTGCTGTGGACAGTGAAATCGCCTGAGACCCAAAGTAGTTCCGCACCATGCTGAACAGGGCTGATGCATCACCATTCAGCTCTCTTGGCAGGGTTGCATAGGCAATGGTGGAGATAGGCACGAACAGGAACGCCAGAGGGGCCGTCTGTCTCATACGACAGAGCACCAGATACCAGAAATCCACACCAGAATAGAGCGTTGCCGCAAAGAAGCAGGACATCGCCATAAAAAAGAAGCCCAACCCGATGAGATAGCGAACCTGCACATATTTCATCAGCATTCCCACAAAGGGAATCAGGACCATCACAGCCATACCCCCCGGCGCCATGAGCTGCCCCGCAATGGTCGCCGTATAACCCTGCACCTGCTGGGCGAACTGCGGCACAATCACAGCAGACGCATAAAGCAGGACCCCCACAGCACCGATCATGAAGGTACCAATGGCGAAATTGCGGTCTTTCAAAACACTCAGCCGCAGAAGGGGATTCTTGGCCTTAAGCAACCAGATGATGGCCCCCAACGTGCAGAGCCCGCCAATAATGGCCATGGTCGTGATGAAGGGTGAACCAAACCAGTCATCATCCTCACCACGATCGGCCATGATCTCAAGGCAGCCAAGCCCCAGCGAGATCAGGCTGATGCCGACAACATCCACCCGTTCCTTCACAGCCTTGATCCACGGCGGGTCCTCCACCAGAGCAATCACAGCCATAACCGTCAAAATACCGAACGGCACATTGACGTAGAAAATCCAGCGCCACGAATAAGTATCCGTCAGCCACCCACCCACAAGCGGCCCCAGAACCGGCCCCACCACAATGGCCAGAGCCGTCAGCCCGAAGGCAGCACCACGCTTTTCCGGTGGGAAAATATCCAGAATGATGGCCTGCTGCACAGGTTGCAGCCCCCCGCCAAAGAAGCCCTGCATGAGGCGGAAGATCACCAGCATCGGCAGCGAGGTGGACAGCCCGCACAGGAAAGATGACAGGGTGAACATCGCCACGCAGATGAGGAAATAGCGTTTCCGCCCAAACCGTTTGGCCAGCCAGCTGGAAATCGTCAGAACGATCCCGTTGGCCACGAGATAGGACGTCAGGGCCCATGTCGCATCATCATAGGAGCTGCCAAGCGACCCGGCGATATGCGGCAGGGCCACGTTGACGATGGTCGTATCCAGCACCTCCATAAAGGCAGCCAGCGTCACGACAACCGCCACAAGCCACGGATTATGACGGGGCTTCCAGTTATGATGATCCTCTGTCGATGCGTCAGCCATGCCCGGCCTCACTCACCCACATGAACGGTTGGCTCGACAGACATGCCCAGCGAAAGGGGCAGCTTGTCATCCAGCCCGCTATCAATCAGAATCTTCACAGGAATACGCTGCACGGTCTTCACGAAGTTCCCCGTGGCATTCTCTGGCGGGAAAGCACTGAAGGATTCACCAGACCCTTTCTGGATAGTATCCACATGACCCTTCAGATGAAGCTGGGGATAGGCATCCACCTCAATCTCGGCTTTCTGGCCCGGGCGCATGTCGGAAAGCTGGGTCTCCTTATAATTGGCTACGATCCAGACCTCCTTGGCCACGATGGAAAACATTTCCTGCCCGGTCTGCACAAAATTGCCCTGCTCCACCGTACGCTGAGAGACCCAGCCATCCCGCGGGGCCCGGATATCCATCCAGTCCACATTCTGGCGGGCCAGTTCCAGCTCGGCCTGTGCTGATTTCAGTGTGGCCTGTGCCTGCGTATAATGCGCATAGGCATTGCCAATATTGGCCTGCACCGGCTCAGCCTGCGTCAACTGACCCTGCGCCTGAAGAACGGACGCCGTGGCTTCATCCAGTGCCGCACGGGCATAGTCGATATTCTGCTGGGTCGTGGCGGCACGTTCCACACGATGCTGACGGACATAATCCGTCTGAGCCCGGAACAGACGAGCCTTGGCCTCGGCCAGTGCCCCACGGGCTGCCATGAGCTGACCGGGATAGTTCTTCTGCGCTACGGCATAGGACAGGTCATAGGAGACCATGTCAGCCTCGGCTTGCGCCACGGCAGCCTCAGCCCGGTGCAACTGGGCCAGATAGTCCCGCCCGTCAATCTGCACCAGAAGATCACCTTTATGGACAAACTGGTTATCATCCACCAGAAGGCGGGCCACATAACCGCTGACATGCGGGGCAATGGCGATCTTACGCCCCGTCACATAGGCGTCATCCGTTTCAACATTGTTACGATTGAAGAAAAGATATAGCCCAACACCCAGCACAACCATGACCAGAATGAGGATCAGGACAAGCTTGCGTGCACCACGGTCCTTGAAGGGCTTTCCTGCCGTATTGCTTCCCGCCCCATCCGATGCTGGCTTCTGCCCATCCTGTGCAATGGAATGAGTGTCAGACTGTGTATCGGACTGCGCCATGGTCACCTCAAAACATGAAATTATCTGGCCTTCACCCCGTCAGGACGGCTACTGCCCGCATGGCTGTGACTGGACCAACAATGATCTGGAAAGAAAAATGACCAGTCGGTCATTTTGTGTATAAACAGGCGATATCCTATTCATATGGAACAATCAAGCTCTTGTTCCAGAATGGCCATGCCCATGAAGAAACAGGGCCGCACTCCCCTGCACGATGGCAGGGTCATAACGGCCCGGTCAGAAAAACCCCTCGTATCAGCCTTCGCTGGAGGCCCGGCGGCGACTCGCTGCCTGGAAGGTATTGTGCAGAAGGCACGCAATGGTCATCGGCCCGACACCACCCGGCACTGGCGTTATGTGCCCTGCCACCTGACTGGCTTCCTCAAACACCACATCCCCGACCAGACGGCTCTTGCCTTCCGGGGTCTGCACACGGGTGATGCCAACATCAATGACCGTAGCACCGGGCTTGATCCAGCTTCCCTTCACCAGTCCGGCCTTGCCCGTGGCCACGACTAGAATATCGGCTGAACGGGCCAGTTCCTCAATATTGCGGGTATGAATATGCGCCACAGTCACGGTGCAATTCGCCTTGAGCAGAAGCTGCGCCATCGGCTTGCCCACCAGATTGGACGCCCCGATGACAACGGCATTCATACCCGTCATGTCCGCATGGACGGACTGCAACAGCTTGAGGCAGCCCAGCGGCGTGCAGGGTACGATGCCATTTTCCATACCCAGCGCCAGACGACCCGTATTGGCCTCGCCCAGCCCATCCACATCCTTATCCGGATGGATGGCATTGGTCACAGTGGCAGCATCAATCTGCGGCGGCAGAGGCAACTGCACCAGAATACCATCCACCTTGGGATTGGCATTCAGCTCCGCAATCAGGGCCAGCAGCTCATCCTGTGACGTGCTCTCCGGCATCATCTGCATGAAGGACTTCATCCCTGCACGATGGGTCTGGATCGCCTTGTTCTTCACATACACTTCCGAGGCGGGGTCATTGCCGACCAGCACCACAGCCAGACCGGGCAGCTCATGCCCCTGCTCGACCAGCTGTTCCACCTGACCACGAATGTCAGCCGTCATCTGGGCTGCCATGGCCTTGCCATCAATCAGTTCTGCCTTACCGCCTGCATGTACGGTGGATGATGCTGTCATGAATGTACTCTCCGCTAAACCCGTTTTCCCGCCTCTCTATGCCCATTGGACAAGACATGACAAGACCTGATCTTTCCGCTAGAGACTGGAACATATGAATGGACAGCCTCCAGACAAGGACGAAGGAACTCACCCCGTGCGTGATGATCTACGCAAGAATTTTGCCAGCGATAACGTGACCCCTGCCTGCCCGGCTGTCATGCAGGCCATCGCTGACGCCAATAACGGCAATGTTCCTTCATATGGTCATGATGACCTCTCCCTGTCCCTGAACCAGCATTTTGGCAATGTCTTCGGCACGGAGGTTGCCGTCTTCCCGGTTGCAACGGGCACGGCAGCTAACTCTCTGGCCCTCTCCGCCATGGTGCCGCCCTATGGGAGCGTACTGTGCGACCAGAGCGCCCATATCAATAATGAAGAAGGCGGGGCACCGGAGTTCTTTACACAGGGAGCCAAGCTGGTCGGCATTCCTTCTCCGGAAGGACGAATGGACCCGGCAAGCCTGCCACCCACCCTTCAGCAGAACCGCTGCAAAGGTGTCCTCGCACCTCCCTTCACAGCACTCTCCATCACGCAGGCTACGGAATGGGGCACGACCTATCCCTGCGAGACAGTGGCTGAACTCTCCGCCATTGCTCATGAACATGGGCTGACCGTCCATATGGATGGCTCTCGCCTTGGCAACGCCATTGCGCATCTGGAATGCAGCGCTGCTGACACCACATGGAAGGCGGGCATTGACGTACTCAGCTTTGGCGGTACGAAAGCCGGGGCCATGGCCGCAGAAGCCATCATCTTCTTCCTCAATGACCGGACCCGCCCGATGGTGGACACCATGACACGCCGCATCAAGCGGGGTGGGCACCTCTGGTCCAAGCAGCGCTTCATGACAGCACAGCTTCTTGCCCTGCTGAAAGATGATCTCTGGCTGGAAAATTGCCGCCACGCTAACGCCATGTGCCAGCGTCTACGACATGGGTTGTACAAACATCCTGCTGTCAATCTGCCCTTCGCTACGGAAAGCAACGAGATTTTTGCTGTTCTGCCAGAAGCACAGCTGGAGCAGCTCCGCAGCGAAGGCTATCAATTCTACACCTATCCCACGCCTCAGGGTGTACCCGGCAGACTGGCCCGGTTTGTCACCAGCTTCTACACACGCCCTGAAGATGTGGATGCCCTTTTGGAGAGCCTCAGCAGCTGACAGGTTGTAACGTGGCAACCTAGATGACCCCACATAAAAAACCCCTGCCTCTCCAGCAACAGAGAGGCAGGGGTTTCTTTTAGGAACTCACTGAAGCAGGGCCAGTGACTTACTGGCCGTCTTCACCACTATCCTCATCACCATCATTCGACCCGTCAGGAGAGACCGCAACAAAAAGCTGCTGACCATCCCGCAGGATACGCAGCAAAGGCGGCTGATGCTGCTTGAGGGCCTTCTGTACCAGAGCCACCACGGCGTGAGGATTCGCTGTCAGCTGGTTACCCACAGCCACGATGATGTCACCGGGGCGGATGCCAGCATGTTCCGCCGGACTGCCCTGCGCCACATCGGCCACCACACAGCCCTGCACGCTGTCATCCAGCCCCAGCTCCTGCCGGGTGCGTGGCGTCAGCACGCCAAGAGCCAGCCCTACCTTGCCAGACGGTGCATCGACTGTGCTGCCATCCGTACCGCCATCCTGCCCATTCCGGGCCTGATTGCCGATTGTCACAGGCAATGAAAGAGTCTTGCCATCACGCAGCACCGTAAAGGTTCCCTTAGACCCCGGTGCCATGGACACGACTTTCACGGCGAGATCATGAGCACTACGCACGTCATGTCCATCAAGAGACAGGACTACATCCCCGCTTTTCAGTCCTGCCTTGTCTGCCGGGCCACCCTTGATGAGATTGGCCACCAGAGCCCCATGAGACGGCGCCCCCGGATGGTCATTACTGACCAGCCCAAGGGCACGGGCCATTGTCGGCGTGATGTCCTGCGTTTCCACACCAATGAAGCCACGCACAACATGGCCGGTTGTCCGCAACTGATCCACCACCGAGCGCACCGTAGCAGATGGAATAGCAAAGCCGATCCCGATGGACCCGCCACCATTCGGCGACATGATCATGGAGTTGACGCCAATCACCTTGCCATCCAGCGTAATCAGAGGGCCGCCGGAATTACCATGATTGATGGGCGCATCCACCTGAATGAAGTCGTTATAGGCACCGGAATGAAGGTCACGCCCCAGAGCGGAAATGATGCCCGCTGTCACCGTACCACCAAGACCATAGGGGTTACCCACAGCCACGACCCACTGGCCCGGCTGGACATCATCAGAATTACCCAGCTCGACATAAGGCAGATGATCGGCCTTCACACGCAGCAGGGCGATATCGGTCTTGGCATCATGACCAATGACCTTGGTAGGCATGGTCGTACCATCATCAAGCTTCACGCTGACTTTCGTAGCGCCATTGATGACGTGGTTGTTGGTCACAATGTAACCATCTGCCGAGATAATGAAGCCGGACCCTCTGGCCTCCACCAGACGATTGGACGGCATCCCCGGCATCATCTGAAACGGAAAAGGGAATGGGAACGGGAAACCCTGCGGCCCACCATTGCTACCGGGTGGCCCATCACCGCCATCATCAGCTCCTTCACGGATGCGGGCTGTGATGGACACAACGGCAGGCTTAACCTGCTTCACGATCTGCACAAAATCAGGAATACCCTGACCACCCGACATCTGCGGACGGATAGGAGCAGTCTGAGCCATGGCAGGCAGAGGGGCACTGGCCAGACCCAGCACGGCCAGACATGCAAGAGACAGACGGGAAGGCGACATCATCGCAGATTTTTCCTGACGTTATCTGTTAAAAACCTGTCAATAAGAACTGCCCTAAAGATAGGGGTGGGATGGTCTGCTCTGCAAGCAACCACCACCTAAAAGAAATGTAAGGCAGCCTCCGTCTTTCCCGCTGCTTTCCCCCAGACTCTTGCTGACAGAACGGCAGGCTTTTACAACAACACCATGCAGACCACATCCTCACCATGCGGGCAGGTGCGTTTCTGGGCGGAGTTCCTCCGTGGCATGAAAACATCCCTGCCTCTGCTCATCGCCTTCATCCCCTTTGGGCTGCTGCTAGGCAGTCAGGCCGTGCAGAAAGGCTTTTCCATCGTGGAAGTCCCCCTGCTGACGGGCCTGAACTTTGCTGGCGGGTCTGAATTCGCAGCGGTGGGATTATGGTCCATTCCACCGGCTATCATGCTGCTGGCAGGCGTGACTTTCCTCATCAACAGTCGCCATATCCTCATGAGCGCCACGCTGGCCCCGCATCTGAGGCATCTGCCCCGCTGGAAAATCTTCCTGCTGCTTTTCTTCATGTGTGATGAAATCTGGGCTCTGACGCTGACAGACCTACATGACAGACCGGGCCGCCGCCTCAGCATTGGCTTCTATGCCGGGATCACGGTCTGCCTGTATGTGTCGTGGGTTCTGTTCACCTTCATGGGAGGCTATACGGGCAACCTCCTGGGCGACCTGACCCGCTATGGTGTGGACATGGCCTTCCCCGCCGTTTTCATCATGCTGCTCAAAGGGATGTGGAAAGGGGCCCGCAATGCCATACCATGGTGTGTCAGCCTCGGTGTGGCCGTGCTGGTTTATCACTTCATCCCCGGCGCATGGTACGTCCCTGCTGGCACTCTGGCAGGCATCATCACGGCCTTCCTGACTGTGAGGGGCGCATGATGCTTCATATCCCGGCCCTTCTGGCCATCCTCGCCATGGCTCTGGTCACCTACCTGACCCGCATCGGGGGCTATCTCCTGCTCGCTGGCCGCCACCTCTCACCCCGGATGCAGGCCATCATGGACCTCGTGCCCGGCTGTGTGCTGGTGGCCGTCATCGCCCCGGACTTCGCAACAGGCCGTCCGGCAGACCTGCTCGGTCTGGCCGTCACTGTTCTGGCAGCCACACGCTTTGCTCTCCTGCCCACCATGCTCTGCGGGGTCATTGCAACAGGAATCCTGCGGGCCGTTCTGGGCTAATCAGCCCCGCTGTCTCAGCGCACGGAAAAATACCCGAAGCTGCTCACTCGCCTCCCTCTCCCTCACCCCGCTGATGACTTCCTCTGGTCGATGCAGGCAGGTGGGACGATGGAATAGCCGGGGACCATGATCCACCGCTCCCCCCTTGGGATCATAGGCCCCATAGATCAGACGCCGAATGCGGAAATGCGTGATGGCCGCTGCACACATCGGGCACGGCTCCAGCGTCACGACCAGCGTGCAGCTCTCCAGCCGGGATGACCCACGCTGCCGGGCAGCCTGCCGCATGGCCAGAAGCTCTGCATGAGCGCTGGCATCATGCTGTTCTTCCACATGATTGCGGGCCATAGCCAGAACATGACCCTGCTCATCCAGCACCACAGCCCCAACAGGCACTTCCCCTGCACAGGCAGCTTCATCCGCCAGTGCAAGAGCCTGCTGCATGGCCTGCCCTGATGTCATGACCATGGGAAAAGACATGCACACATCCCCCTGAAAAGAAAAACGGACCATAATCCGCCCCGGACTGCCTTATAGAGCCGTAAATGGATTGCCAAGGAAAGGCAGGACACTGTATGCGTGCAGGTTATGAAAGATGTTACCTCCTCCTCTCCCGATACACAGCGTGGTGAACGCATTGCCAAGGCTCTGGCCCGCCGTGGGGTCGCCAGCCGCCGTGATATTGAACGGATGATTGAGGAAGGCCGCATCACCCTCGGCGGCAGCCCGGTTACCCATCCGGCCACATTCATCCAGCCGGGTGATGTTGTCTGCGTGGATGGCAAGCCTGTGGACCCACCGCAGAGGACACGCCTCTGGCGGTATCACAAACCCGCCGGGCTGGTCACGACCCATCATGACCCGGAAGAACGCCGCACAGTTTTTGAATCCCTTCCCAAAGCAATGCCTCGTGTTGTCAGCGTGGGGCGGCTGGACCTCAATTCGGAAGGGCTTCTGCTCCTGACCAATGATGGCAGTCTGGCCCGTGAGCTGGAACTGCCTTCACGCCAGTGGATCCGCCGCTACCGTGTGCGTGTCTTCGGCCTTGTGGATGAACAGCGACTGAAGGCCCTCGCCAAGGGCTGCGTTCTGGATGGCGTGCAGTACGGCCCCATTGAGGCCACTCTGGACTCATCTAAGGGTGACAATTCATGGCTGACTGTCAGCCTGCGGGAAGGCAAGAACCGGGAAATCCGTAAGGTGATGATGGGTATGAACCTGCATGTCAGCCGTCTCATCCGCTTGTCCTATGGCCCCTTCAGCCTCGGCAATCTCAAGCCCCATGAGCTGGAGGAAGTGTCTCACAAGACCCTGCTGGACCAGATTCCGGGCCTGAAATCCGGCAAACCCGGCAAAGCACGGTCCTGATCTCATGAGAATCATTGCCGGTACCGCCCGCAACCGCCGCCTTCAGGCTCCAGCGGGGCTGACAACCCGCCCGACTGCCCAACGTGCCCGTCAGACCCTGTTCGACATGCTCATGCATGCCCCGTGGTTTGGGCGGGAGGAGCTGGAACAGGCCATCGTGCTGGATGCCTTCGCCGGTACGGGGGCTCTGGGGCTGGAAGCCCTGTCTCGTGGGGCGCAGTTCGCCACCTTCATGGAGGGCAGCCGCCCGGGGATTGCCGCCCTTCAGACCAATCTGCGAAGCTGTGGCATGACAGAGAAGGCCCGCCTGCGCCACTGTGACGTAACACGCCCTCCCAAAGCACCGCAGCCGCATACGCTCATCTTTCTTGACCCTCCCTATCACAAGGGGCTGGTGCAGAAGGGACTCCGTGCCCTGTGGCGGCTCGGCTGGGTCGCCGATGGTGCCCTGATTGTTGCAGAAACGGAAAGCGCCCCCCTGCCAACAGAAGGGCAAGAACCGGAAGAACCCTTCCAACCTTTTCACGCCCATCTGCTGCCCAGCCTCTCCGCACCACCGCCGCCCCTACTGGCACAGCGCAGTTTTGGGGCCGCAACACTGCATGTCTGGCGACAGGATAACAGCATCAAAGGGAGCCGTCCCACGCTCTGATCGAACCAGCGGGGTGGTTCTGCTTTCCAGAATCAGCCGGAACAGGCTATATTGCGCTCGACCCACGCTTTCCTGATCCAGCCAGAGGACTGCCCTGTGCTCTCCCGCTTCCGCATTCCCGCCAAGCTGCGCTCCCTTCTGCCCGCCTCACAGCGCAGCCACAACGGTACGGCAGAGCCTTTACACGGACACGCCATGCCAGACGAGACAGAGATTCCCGTATGGCATGATTCTGCCCTGTCCCGCATTCTCTCTGCCCGCATGATGGAAGTACTGGGTGTCATCCTGCTCATCATGGCCGTGGCTATTGCCGCCTCCCTGTTCAGCTTCAATCCGCATGACCCCTCCTTCAACACCGCTACGGGCACGGAACCGACCAACCTGCTTGGTCGCTTTGGAGCCACCATTGCTGATGGGCTGACCCAGCTGCTCGGTCTGGCCTGTGTTACGCCTGTTCTTGTCCTGCTGGCATGGACATGGCAGCTCCTGCGCTATCACTATCTGAGCCTGCCTTTCGTCCGTCTGATAGCAGCGGCCTGCTTTTTCCCGGCAGCTGCCACGATGATCGGCCTGCTACAGCTCACCCTGCCCGGTCTGGATGTCGCATGGCCCACAAGCAGCGGGCTCGGTGGGGAAACGGGCGTATTCTTCGCCCGGAAGCTGCTGAACCTCGTTTCCGGGGAAGCGGGCAGCATGGGGGGCATCTTTGCCATCGTGATCGGCATTGCCCTGCTGATGCTGTTCTGTCCTCTCGCCATGGGCCTTCAGTGGCGGGAATGGATGTCTGTAGGCCGGGGGCTCAGCGCCCTTATCTGGCTGCCTGCCCGTGCCCTGCGCCGCCAGCGTGGCACAACGCCCGCAATGGAGCGCCATACCGCCTACCCCTCCGGTGCAGGCGGGCCCATACGGCATGGCCGCCCTGCACAGGGAAACGGCCCGCTTCCATCCGGCTTCATCATGCGGAATCTTAACCGGCAGGCAGAACGAGCCGCCGCAAGCCCGGCGGGTCAGGCACCGTGGTCTGCCCTGCCACAGGGAGCCGCCCCATGGCAGAAGCCCCCCTCAGCCCAACCCCCGCAGCCACCGGCCACAGACCCCGCTCCTCAGCCAGAAGAAGAACCCGCCATCCCCCCACATGAGGAGGAGGCTGATAATCCTTATGCCCGTATGCTCGCCCATATCCGTCACGATCCGGGTCGGACGAGCACGGTCCAACGCCGCCATGCCGAAGAAGATTACGAGCATGTCGCTGGCACCCCTCTGACAGTTCAGCCACAGCCCCTTACAGGCCCGGCCCAACAGCCCGGTTTCCTCAGACGTTTCCTGCCTGCTGAAAGCCCTGCCGTTAATACGGTCCCCGCACAGCATGCCACTATTATGGCCGATGGCAGCGGACCTGTTTCGCCCCCCATGACAGCAACACCCCACGCAGTCCCGCCCGCCGCAGGAGCTGATGCAGGACATGGAGGGCATGTTCCGGTGCCACCGCCGCCTATGCCACCGCAGCCTTCCATGGTTCATGCCCCTCTCCCCGGCATGGCCACGGCCTCCAGCTGGCTGCCACCTGCCATCAGTCTTCTGAATCCTCTCCCGGACCAGAACGAGACCGGCCCCTCTGAAGAAGCCCTTCAGGCCAATGCCCAGATGCTGGAAAAAGTGCTGGATGATTATGGCGTGCAGGGCACCATCACCGATTACCGGGCAGGCCCGGTTGTCACGCTCTATGAGCTGGAACCTGCCCCCGGTGTTCGTTCCTCCCGTGTCATCGGCCTTGCGGACGATATCGCCCGCACCCTCGCCGTGCTGAGCGTCCGTATCGCCACCGTGCCGGGCCGTAATGTCATCGGTATTGAAGTCCCCAACAGCACACGGGAAACTGTCTATTTCCCTGAGCTTCTGCTCTCACCGGCATGGAAGGAAAACCGCAGCAAGCTGCCGCTGGCTCTCGGTAAGGATATTGCAGGTGAGCCGATCATGGCCGACCTTGCCAGAATGCCTCACCTGCTCGTGGCCGGTACGACCGGGTCCGGTAAGTCGGTGGGAATCAATGCGATGATCCTTTCGCTGCTCTACCGGCTCAGCCCGGAAGACTGCCGACTCATCATGATCGACCCGAAGATTCTGGAACTCTCCATCTATGATGGTATCCCCCATCTGATGACCCCGGTGGTGACAGAACCACCCAAGGCTGTCAGCGCCCTGAAATGGGCCGTGCAGGAGATGGACCGCCGCTACCGCCTGATGGCCGATCATGGCGTGCGGAACATCAGCAGCTATAATGACCGGATACGCCATCTGAAGGCCTCTGGTGAAACACCAACACGCCGTATCCAGACCGGCTATGACCCAGAAACAGGCCGCCCTGTCTTTGACGAGCATCGCCTGCCATTGGAGCACCTGCCCTATATCGTCATCGTCATTGACGAAATGGCTGACCTGATGATGGTAGCAGGCAAGGAAATTGAAGCCTCCGTGCTTCGTCTGGCTCAGAAAGCCCGTGCCGCTGGTGTTCATGTCATCATGGCAACACAGCGCCCATCCGTTGATGTGATTACCGGGACAATCAAGGCCAACTTCCCGACCCGCATTTCCTTTCAGGTCACTAATAAATATGACAGCCGCACCATTCTGGGCGAACAGGGTGCCGAGCAGCTTCTAGGCCGAGGTGACATGCTTTTCATGCAAGGTGGTGCCCGCATCACCCGTGTGCATGGTCCCTTCATCAGCGATGAAGAAGTGGAAGCCGTGGTGGCCGACCTGCGCTCCAAAGGGGCACCAGTTTACAACACCGAAGTACTCGCTGATGAACAGGAGGAAGAAGACACATCCTCCAATAGCGGCAAAAGCAGCGGCCGTGGCACGGATGAGGATCAGGACAATGCCCTGTATGAACAGGCAACGGAACTGGTCGTCCGGGCACAGAGAGCTTCCACCAGCTTCGTGCAGCGGCATCTCCGCATCGGCTATAACCGGGCAGCCAACATCATCGACCAGATGGAACGTGAAGGCATCATCAGTGCCGCCAACCATGTTGGCAAGCGGGATGTTCTAGCTACCAAAGCCTCTCTGGGGCTGGACCGCAACGAGGACGAGGACTGACCCATGGCCCCGCCGCCATTCTTTCAGCCGGGGCTGGCCCTCCCCATCCTGTGGGAAGACCGGCATTTTGTCGTCATCAACAAACCGGCAGGACTGGCCGCCCATCCCGGCCCTCAGACAAAAGACAGTGTCGAAACCCGTCTTGTCCCGCAAAAGCGAGGCGGGCCATGGCTGGTTCACCGGCTGGATGCCGATACAGCAGGCTGCCTGCTCCTCGCCCGCCGTAAATCCGCACTCATCGCCGCTCAACGGGCCTTTTCAGAACATAAGACTATCAAACAGTACTGGGCTCTGGTCTCCGGTCGCCCCAAACAAATGTCAGGTACCCTCACAACAGAATTACGGCGTGTGTCTTCTGCCCAGCAAGGATGGAAAATGACATCCTCCTCCGTGAACGACACAGCATCATCCAGCCGATCCGCACGAGAGAGTCGTCCCGCCCGGACCTCATGGCGTGTGCTGGCTGCCAATGAAATCACCAGCTTACTGGAACTAACCCTTCATACAGGGCGCACGCATCAGGCCCGTGTCCATTGTGCCGTGTTAGGAACACCTATCATTGGCGATACACTTTACGGGGGTCGTCAGGACAAGAATGGGCTCCACTTACTGGCTCGGTCTCTGGATGTCCCCATCCAATACAGCCTGAACGAGCCGGGAAAACCATCACAGCAGAAAAACGATCTGTTTCACATACAGGCTACGGCAAAACATGCAGAACTGGAGGCTTTTCTCCAATCCCACGCCCTGCCGTCTTCCCCCTGAGACTTTACACAGGACGGAACAGATCAGCCTCCAACTGATCCGGATCACCCTTGTACCGTTCAGGATCAGTCTGTTCCGTAATAGAGAAATAAGCTCCCCTCTTTATGAAATCCATATAGTTACGCCCTGACTGGATATAATACTGGACACAACGAAGAAGGTTATAATTCTTCCTGAGAATTAACAGGCTCTTTTCCTTCTCCTCGAAAGGAATATTCTTTTCAGGGATAAAGGCATGATAGGCTTCTGAATTGAGAAGCATGTAATCATACCCCTCTATACCATTGTTCTTGAACTCATCTGATGCCAAGAATTTAACCGTATCAAAATAGACCTGACCAGCATCACTAAAAAGACCAAATACCTTATCCCGGAACGTCCTGTTTTCCTCCATAAACATGGACTGGAGGGCATTGTGCATGACGGCTGCAATAATGGGCAAATACATGGCTATATCCAGATTATATTTTGCACAGATATAGTACCATCTTCCCTTTCGAGAATAGAAATCCTTAAAAGTATGACCAAAGCCATACATCAATTCATCAACAAACTTGTTTGCCGCAGGAACACGCTCCTTGAGGCTCTCCCCACTACGCTCTGCATGGATAAGTTCTGTCAGGATCGTATTCTGTATCCCGATCACGTCAAACCCGTTGGAATAATACGGGTCCCATATACCGTAGGAATCCCCCACAAGAGCCCAGCGCTCATGACTCACCCAGTAATCACACTGACTTGCAAAGCGCCTTAATATCCTGAAGTCCAGAATAGGGAACTGTTTTTCTTCAATATAGCCAATCAGCCGTCTGACATTCTGTTTCAGCCAGAGCGTGGTTTTCTCCCATGTGGCGAAATCCTGAAAGTCGTACATATCCTCATCAAAGATGATGCCGACACTTGTTGCCCTATCGGAAAGACGCAGGATCCATATCCAATATCCTACCCCCTCCAGATGGATGGAGCTCCATGAACGTCTCTCTGACGTAAAAGGGTTATCTTCCGTCCGTGGCAGAAACTCATCCACATCGACACCACCACCCACTCGGAACCAGACCGATGAGTGCTTGATGGGCAGCTTGTATGTAATATCAAACTTACGGGCCAGCAGCTTCTTCATCCCGGCCGCATCAACAAGCCAAGCCGCCTTTAGAACGATCCTGCTATTATCATTCCGGTTCAGAACCTGAATCTCTTTTACATCATCTTTTTCTTCAAAATCGATGAACTTATGGTTCAGATAAACATCCACGTCATGTCTGACGAGTTCAAAAAGGTCATTTTCCAGTTTTCCACGTTCAAAATGGAACGCAGCATTAGGGGGATAACTGTTGAACCCCATTTCCTTATAGGAGTCCTCACCAACATGGAAAAACCGCATCCCCATTTTACGAGGATGACGGGCCTCCATGAACTCCCTGAGCCCCAACATCTGCTCAAAATAAATTGCGGCTATTTCATTAAAAGACTCACCCACCTTCTCTGATATATCGTCATTCGGGAAGGCTGAATCATGAACAAGGGCGACATGAAGGTCTTTATTCTTTTTCTTTAACTGATAGGCCAGCGTTAACCCGGCAAAGCCTGCGCCAATGATAACGACATCATACGTCATAATGCACCCTATGCTCAGCTCACACCGTAAAGGTCAGCCTCCAGGACCTGACAATACGATATGACAAACCATCTCAGTAAGATCTGGGCCTGCTCATCCAGCCCGTGAAAATGCATCCCTCATGTCGAAAGCACTCTCACGGGCAGTATCACCGTGAAGCCCCATGAGAGGCAAGCAATTTACGTAATAAAAAATAAACCTTCCCCGTTACACAGGGTCCATCAACATCCGTGTAACGGCCTTCTTGAAAGGAGCCAGACGGTCCGCCAGCATCAGTCCAGCACGGCGGGCAAGAGGAAAAGGTCCATCGTCACGGGTATAGGCCACGGCAATGGCATTAGTAGCCGTGAAAAGCGGGAATGTTGCCCGTCTATGCCGCCACTCGAACCGGGACAAGGATGCAGCATCTCCCGGATCACCCGGACCAGCACTCAATTCCCGCACCAGAGTTTCCTGACCCCGTATCCCAAAATTGAAGCCATGTGCTGTAATCGGATGCATACCGACAGCCGCATCCCCAATCAGCGCTACACGTGAAGCATGGAAACGATGCGCGTACACAGCCTTAAGCGGGTATGTGATGCGGTTGCCCATAACACGCAGCAAACCAAGCCGCTCATCCGTACGGCGGGTAATTTCCGCATTGAAGTCATCAGCTTCAGCAACCCGCAAACGGGCGATCTCATCGGGTGGCAATGTCAGCACGAGAGAGGAAATATCGCCCATGCCCCCATCCGGTGCGACAGGAAGCAGGGCAATTGTCTGCTTCTCATCAAACCATTGCAGGGCCGTGTTGTCATGAGGGGTCAAATGACGCATCCGGCAGACAAGAATGCTCATACCAAAATCATGCACGATGGCCCCGATCCCGGCCATATCCCGTATCTGGGAGAAGCGCCCATCTGCTCCTACAAGCAAACGGGCCTGCACCGCCCTACCATCAGAGAGCTGGACACGCACATCATCACGGCCTGCCCGATATCCCGTTACCCCTATCTGACAAGACAGGGTAATACCCTCTGTCCGACTGACGACCTGATAAAGAGCCCGGCGAATGAGATGGTTTGCCACCAAATAGCCCAGCGGCTCTCCAGCGGCTCCCTCGCCAGCCTCTGCTGACTGACCCGGTGCATGAAAGATCAGCGGGGGGCCACCCAGACGGCCACTTTCCACTCTGGCTGTTTCCAAAGGGCAAATCGCCTCGGCTGGAATCTCATCCCACACGCCATGCTGTTTCAACCAATGAACAGTATGATGCGTCAGCGCAATTTCACGCCCATCGAAAGATGGTGCCTTAAGCACATCCAACGGTGCTTTTTCCACCACATGCACATGCCAGCCTTCTCGTGCGAAGGACAATGCAGCGGCCAGACCGGCAGGCCCTCCACCAGCAATCACCACATCACTGCCCAGAAGATCGTTCTGCGGCTGTTCCGCCTGATGACTATCACCGTGCTGCGTCATGCTGACTCCGCATCCCTCACTCACATGGCCATGGCTTTAACCCAACCAGCGCCCCCCGACAACCAGACCATACCGGAGCGAGCTGAAGCGCCCCTCAGCGCTGCCGTTCATCCGCTCTGAATGTGACAGGCTCACTGCCCGTCCAGAACGCCATGTAATCGCCCGTCTCAGGCCGTTCACGGGCACGCTCCGGCTTTTCGGCCGTACCAACCAGCAGGAAGCCTGCAAGACGGTGCGGCGCATCCAGCCCAAGCTGGCTGAGCAGTGCCCGATCCTCACAGAATCCGCCGCTGACCCACACACCACCGAAACCTTCCATATGCAAGGCATTGAGCACGTTCATGGCCCCGGCTGCCACCGCCATTTCCTGTTCCATAACAGGTACCTTATGCTCCGGCCGCAAATGCATACCCAAAGCGATAATCATGGGAGTCTCAGAGAAACGTCTACGCCGTTTCTCACGTTTTTTCTCCGGCGCATCCGGTTCCTGCCGCCCCATGGCGGCCACTACATGCTCGGCAAAGGCAGGACGGGCATCCCCGGCAATCACAACATACCGCCACGGGCAGAGATGACCGTGATCCGGGGCTCTCAGGCCAGCCGAAAGGATACGGACCAGCACGTCCCCCTGTGGGGCTGGCGCCACAAGATCACCCGTTGATGACCGCTCCAGCAGCAGGTCAAGCGGCGGGACAGATGAAGCCTGCGTCATGATAGCGGATCTCCTCACAACCATGTGGTGAATCTGAATGAAAACCAGTCTTCCCTACACACCCCTGAGGCGCAAGTTTGGAAACTGACGCAGATTAGTATAGCAGAAAGATATGACAACACAGACACCCCGCACCGCTACCCTGAATCGCCAGACAGGCGAGACTGACATCACCCTCTCCCTCTCTCTGGACGGACAGGGCAAGAACAACATCAAGACCGGCATCGGCTTCTTCGACCATATGCTGGATGCTCTGGCCCGTCATGGAGGACTGGACCTTGATGTGCAGGTGAAAGGCGACCTGCATATTGACGATCACCATACCATTGAAGACGTGGGAATCACGCTCGGTGAGGCTCTTTACCGGGCCATTGGCGACAAGCGTGGCATCGAGCGCTTCGGCTTCGCCCTTGTCCCACTGGATGAAGCCCTCTGCGAAGCTGTGGTTGATATTTCAGGACGCCCCTTTCTCGCATGGAACATCGAATTCCCTCGTGAGATGATCGGCAGCATGGCTACGGAAATGGTGGAAGAATTCTTCCGGGCGCTCTGCATGTCCGCCCGCATCACCGTGCACATGAATAACCGTGCCGGCACCAACGCCCACCATATTGCTGAAAGTGCCTTCAAGTCCTTCGCCCGTGCCCTGCGCATGGCTCTGTCTCGTGACCCACGCAGCGCAGGCCAGATTCCTTCCACAAAAGGGGTGCTTTAAGCCCCCTTTTACGGTTTTCCCTTGATTTATCTCCCACTCCTGCCTGAAACAGGACCGGACACCTTGCAGTATGGAGAGAGTTTATGCGTGTTGTCGTAATCGACTACAATGGCGGCAACCTGGCTTCTGCTGCACAGGCAGCCCGGCGGGCAGCGGCCCTGCGTGGTCTGGACGCCGACATCGTCATTTCCCGTAACGAACATGACATCCTGACGGCGGACCGCCTTATTCTTCCCGGTCAGGGCGCCTTTGCCGACTGCGCCAAAGGGCTTGATGCGGATAATCTCCGCCCCCTGCTGGAGAAAGCAACCCTTGAAGGCACGCCTTTTCTGGGCATCTGTGTCGGGATGCAGCTCATGGCGCACTATGGGCTGGAGCATGGCCGCACAGAAGGCATGGGCTGGATAGAAGGCCATATCGCCCCCATGGAAGAAAGCGCCCAACAAGGGCTACCCCTCCCCCATATGGGCTGGAACACGCTTGCCTTTACCCCCGGCGCCCACCCGCTGACCGAAGGGCTGGAGCCGGGCAATCATGGCTATTTTGTCCATTCCTATGCCCTGAAAGATGCCAGCCCGGAGGAAACCATCGCCACGGCCGATTACGGCATGAAGGTTCCGGCCATCGTGGCCAAAGGCAACCGCTGCGGCACACAGTTTCACGTGGAAAAGAGCCAGGATGTGGGACTGACAATTCTCGGCAACTTCCTGACATGGCGCCCCTACTGATGCAGGCACGGCCATGACACAGATTGCTGAAGGATACCGTACAGAGCGTCTAGGTCATACCATCAGCGAGGATGACCTGGAGAGCCTCATAGAAAGCACCACCGCCGCCATTCTTTCAGAAGGCGTGTTTGACTGGCACACACCGCCAGAAAGTGGCGTTTTACGGCGTTTTTTTGAGGGACTCCTACTCGTTCCCGACCGTGACGTGTTCATTGCCCGCTCACCAGATGGCAGCATATGCGGGGCCGCCATTCTAGCCCACGCCGCACATGGCTCCGAAATCTACGGTACCAGCGCCTCCATCACCGCCTTTTTCATTGTACCATACGAACAGGGAAAAGGTGTGGGGAACCTGCTCCTAAGCGCCCTCATTGAGCGTGCTCAGGCCCGTGGTGCCAAGGCGTTGGACTGTCGTGTCCGTGAAACACTGCATGACGCCATTGCCCTTCTCCATAATTTTGGCTTCACCCATTGGGGTACGCACCCTTATTTCGCCCGAATCGGAGATAGAACAGTCCGCGGGCTGTTCTTTTCCAAGCTTCTCGTCCCGGCTGACAGAGCCATGCAGTGGCAACCGGCCGATATGCCCGTCACCATGTCCCACCACGAACCTGAGCAGACCATGACCACACATCCCTCCCTGACACTTTATCCAGCCATCGACCTCAAAGGCGGAGCCTGTGTACGGCTACGTCAGGGTGAAATGAATGACGCCACTCATTATTCCGACAATCCGCCAGCTCAGGCAAAGCTGTTTGAAGAAGCTGGGTGCCGCCACCTCCACATCGTGGACCTTGATGGCGCCTTTGCAGGCCGTTCCGCCAATGTGAAAGCCGTAGAAGGCATCATCGCCAACACGTCCCTGCCCGTGCAGCTTGGCGGTGGCCTGCGGGACATGAAAACCATCGAGCGCTGGCTGGAAGCCGGTGTCAGCCGTGTCATTCTAGGCTCTGCCGCCGTGAAGGACCCGGACCTTGTCCGTCAGGCCGCTCGTGCATGGCCGGGCAAGGTGATCGCTGGCATTGATGCCCGACAGGGCCGTGTCGCCACGGAAGGCTGGGCCGAAGTGTCCGAGCTCACCACGACAGACCTTGCCCGCCGCATGGAGGATGCCGGGGTCGCAGGCATCATCTTCACCGAAATCACCCGTGACGGTATGCTGGAAGGGCTGGATATTGAGCAGACGGTCGCTCTGGCCCAGCATGTTTCCGTACCCATCATCGCCAGCGGTGGCGTTGGTACGCTGGATCACCTCCGTGCCCTGCGGGAAGCGGCAAAAGAAGCTCCCGGCATCACGGGCGTCATCGTAGGCCGTGCCCTGTATGACGGGCGGGTCAGCCTGCCGGAAGCACTGGACGTACTGGGGGGCTCATGCTGAAATTACGGGTCATTCCGTGCCTTGATGTCTGTGACGGCCGGGTCGTCAAAGGCGTCAATTTCGTCTCGCTGCGGGATGCTGGTGATCCGGTGGAACAGGCCCGCCTCTATGACGCCGCCGGTGCCGATGAGCTGACCTTTCTGGACATCACGGCCAGCTCCGACAATCGGGAAACCATTTTTGACGTTGTGGAACGCACAGCCGCAGAAATCTGCCTTCCCCTGACCGTAGGTGGTGGTGTGCGCAGCTGTGCGGACATCCGCAAGCTGCTGCTGAGCGGTGCTGACAAATGCGCTATCAACTCCGCCGCCATCCGCACGCCAGAGCTCATCAACGAGGCCGCAGAGCGCTTCGGCAGCCAGTGCATCGTGGTCGCCATAGATGCCCGCTCTAATGGCCGTGGCGGATGGGAAGTCTATGCCAAGGGAGGGCGTGAACCCACCGGGCTGGATGCTGTTGCCTGGGCTGAACAGATGGCTAGTCGTGGCGCCGGAGAAATCCTGCTCACCAGCATGGACCGTGACGGCACCCGGTCAGGTTTTGACCTTGATCTACTGAAGACGGTCTGCAAACGTGTTCCTGTTCCCGTCATCGCCTCTGGTGGCGTTGGTGAGCTGGAGCACTTTGTAGAAGGCGCACAGGCCGGGGCCAGCGGGCTTCTGGCCGCTAGCGTGTTCCATTTTGGCCAGTTCAAGATCAGCGAGGTCAAACAGGCCCTGCATGATGCCCAGCTACCTGTCCGGCTCGGACGCTAGTTGCCCCCTCATGACCGGCATGAACAAGGATAAGAACGATATGCCACAGGATAACACAAAAGCCCGTGAACGCTGCCAGCCTGTTCTGGAACGGCTCTACCATACCGTCACGGCCCGCAAGGGGGCATCCCCTTCCGTCAGCCATTCAGCCCGCCTTATGGCACGGGGCAGAAGCAAGATCGCCCAGAAATTCGGCGAGGAAGCGGTTGAATGTGTCATTGAAGCCATTCACGGAGACCGCAAAGCGCTCATCAGTGAGAGTGCGGACGTTCTGTATCATCTGATTGTCATGTGGGTTGATGCCGGGATTGACCCGGCAGATGTCTGGGCAGAACTGGAACGCCGTGAAGGCACCAGTGGCATTGAAGAAAAAGCCTCCCGCCCCAAGCCGTCCGTCTGATCTTGGAGCTCATGGATGGGTTGCCGTCCCTCCCCTTGACTTCCCCCTACCCCACCCCCCAATCATGGAAGCAAGAGGAGGAGCCCATCTTATGCCGACATCCAATCCCGCTTACGACCCCAACAACGTCTTCGCCAAGATTCTGCGAGGGGAGATTCCTGCCGAACGTGTCTGCGACAGCAAGCACGCTTTCGCCTTCTACGATATTTCCCCTCTTGCACCGATTCATGTGTTGGTCATTCCCCGTGGGGCGTACACGGACCTGCATGACTTCATCTCCCGTGCGAGCAATGAGGAGATTCTGGATTTCTGGAAGCTGGTCGACAAGATTTCTGCCGAGCAGTCACTTATCCCAAGCGGCTTCCGCATGGTCAGCAATTCCGGCCCTGATAGCGGGCAGGAAGTGCCCCATTTCCACGTTCATCTTCTCGGTGGACGTCCCCTTGGTCCAGTCCTTTCCTCCCAGAAAGGCTGACATAGCCTAAAACGGAACAATCCATCATTATGAGAAAGCCCCCTTCATATGGGGGCTTTTTTGTAAAAATATGCTTTATCCCCCCTTGCGCTCTCCTGCTGATCCCTCTAGAGAGAGCTCACGCCTTTAGTCCCGTTCGTCTAGAGGCCTAGGACACCGCCCTCTCACGGCGGCAACACGGGTTCGAATCCCGTACGGGACGCCAACGCCTTCGGCATTTAAAAGGCAGATTACAGAAAAAACAGCTTCTTTATTGGTAAACGTCATTTATAGATGATGTGATCTTCTTACCAAATACTGCTCTATTTGCAATAGAGACGGGTCTTTACCTGAGGGCACAGCCTTCAGGCCATGCTGTTACTGTCACACTACGCTCCCAGAATGTCATGAAACGTCATTAGGCAACTCCCTGTCTTCAGGGGAAAAAGAGCTGCCTCACAATACGTTTACCACCTGTTAAATATGCATTGACCTTATCTTAATATTTTTTTACTTGCTGAAAAACTGAGGTAGCTGTGCGGCCATGGTCTGCGACCGCTCTGCCTGCCTCCTGACATCTTCGTATTCATTCAACAAGAGTTCCTCTCTGAAAGGCGCGAACCGTGAAAAAGAAACGCACATCTCATGATGCGGTTTTATCTTCCATGCAGGTTAATTCCGGCCTGTCCGCTGCCTTCCACGACCTCAGCCACATTACCGAGCTAAGAAAAAAGCAGAGCCGCTCTAAGTATCTTAAGTTCTCAGCAAGTCTCGCTATGCTGCTGGCAGGCGTTTCCTCGCTCTCCATCACGTCTACATCCGCACGAGCTGAAGATACGACCACTGAGCAGCAGAACAACAACCAGCAGACATATGCCCCAGCCGCCGACCAGACTCTAACTGTATCCACCCCCCTGCAGGATGGGACGACCCCTCTCTCCGTCCTTCAGGATGGCCCCGGCACGACTATTTTCTCAGCCCAGAACACATATACGGGCTCGACTGACATCCAGCAGGGTACCCTTGCCCTCTCCGGTGCTGGGAGCATTGCGTCTTCCAGCGTGGTCAGTGTCAATAAAAACTCAAAGTTCGATGTAAGTCAAACAAATAATGATCCTTCGATCAAAGCACTTGCAGGTGCCGGGGATGTCGTCCTCGCAGGCAAGACACTTGAACTGACCAATGCTGACCCCAGCAACGACTATTCTGGCACCATCTCCGGCACAGGTGGCCTGACTGTCTCTGGTGGTACACAGGCTCTTTCTGGCGCCAACAGCTACACGGGTGACACCACCGTCAAGCAGAATGCAGGCCTGAATCTCAGCGGTGCAGTTGCTGGCAACCTTACAAACGATGGCACAACCAACATCAATGGCGGCAAAGTCAGCGGTACCGCTACCAACACAGGTACCCTGACCGCTACAGGTGGCTCCATCGGCTCCGCCACCAACAGCGGCACCATGACGCTGAAAGGCGGAAACGCTGTATCCGGCGATGTTACACAGAGTGCTGGTAGCCTGACACTGGATGGCAACAGCATCGGCGGTACGCTGGCTGCCAATGGTGGTCAGTTCACCGTTACCGGCAATGGCTCCACCATCGGCTCCCTGACCGGTTCTGCCAACAGTGCGCAGGACGGCTTGCAGGGTATACTCACTCTGAATCATGCCAATGGCCAGTATGATGGTGTTTTATCTGGTACAGGACAGCTGCTCATCAGCGGCGGCAAGGAAACACTGACCAATCAACAGGCCTACACAGGATACACAGGTGTCACTGGCGGAGGGACGTTGGCCCTCACAGGCAATAACGCAGGTCTTTCTGAAAAGACCCATGTTAACCTCCTTGATGGTCGCCCTGACAGCCCGTCCACACTGGATATTTCTGGAGCAACACGTTCTATCACCCTTGCTGGTCTAAGCTGGGGTTCTGGTGGCCTGGTCAAACTCGGTAGCAATACCCTCACTATCCAGAACGATGGCAATGATAACAGCTACTCTGGCGCTATCTCTGGCACGGGTGGCCTGAATATCACCAGCGGATCACAGGCTCTCTCTGGCACTAACAGCTATACAGGCGATACCACAGTCAGCCAGAATGCTGGCCTGAATCTCAGCGGTTCTCTCGCTGGGGCCTTAATCAATCATGGTACTTCTACCATCACTGACAAGGCTACCATTGCGGGCACGACTACAAACACAGGTACCCTGACTGCCACAGGCGGCACGCTCTCCTCTGTTACCAATAATGGTACCATGACTGCCACAGGCGGCACACTCTCCTCTGTTACCAATAATGGTACCATGACATTGGGTAACGGCAGCACTGTATCCGGTGATGTCACCCAACAGGCTGGTACGCTGACATTAGATGGAAATACAATCAACGGCACATTAGCCGCCAATAATGGTTCCTTTAATGTAACCAGCTCTGGTTCCAAGGTTGGCTCCCTCACGGGCGGCCTCGATGGTACTTTAAACGGCACATTAGACCTGACCAACGCGCAGAACACTACCTATGACGGTGTACTATCCGGCACTGGTGGACTGACAGTTACTGGTGGCACAGAAACCCTCACCAAGGCACAAACTTATACAGGTAATACAGAAGTCAAGAACGGGGCTACTCTGGCCCTTACAGGTGATGCCAACCTATCTGATAAGACCGTTGTTAACCTGCTCAATGGAGCACCTATTCTAGACCTCTCTGGTGTTACACATTCCATTACAATTGCTGGGCTGGGATATACCGCACCATACGGATCAGGAGCACTTATCAAACTTGGTAACAACACACTTAACCTACAAAATAGTTCTTATTCCGATTACGCTGGTTCTATCTCAGGCACAGGCGGTCTGAATATTACCAGTGGTTCGCAAAAACTCACCGGCAATAATAGTTACACTGGCGACACCACAGTCAGCCAGGGTGCAACCCTTGATCTCAGCGGCGGCTCTCTTGCCAGTGCACTCAACAACCAAGGGACCACCACCATTGAGAATGGTGGTAGCGTTACCCAGAAGACAACAAACACTAACACGCTTAATGCTAGCAACAGCACATTAGGTGCGCTCGATAATAATTCTGGAACAGCAACATTACAGAACACAAATACAGGCGATGTTACAAATAACGCCACACTCAATACAACGGGTGGAAAATTAAATAGCCTAAATAATAATGCTGGCAAGTCTTCTCTGACGAACAGCGATGTTGGCGATGTTAAGAATGCCAATGGCGCTACCCTGACCGCTACAGGCGGCTCCATCAGCTCCGCCACCAACAGCAGCACCATGACACTGGGAAGCGGAAATACCGTATCCGGCAATATTACACAAAATGATGGCACCCTGACACTTGATGGTAACACCATAAAGGGTACATTGGCTGCCAATGGTGGCAGCTTCAATGTAACCAGTGCAGGCTCCATAGTTGGCTCTCTCTCTGGCAATGCCGCTGGTGGACTGGATGGCACGTTAAATCTGAACAACGCCAAAGATACCTATAATGGCGTCCTTTCCGGCAAGGGCGGCCTTACTGTCTCTGGCGGTACAGAAACTCTGACACAGGCACAGGGTTACACCGGCGATACAAATATCAATCAAAATGGTCATCTCATTCTGACGGGTAATGCAAACCTGTCTCCCTCGACCTATCTTAACTTTAACAACAATACCGATGGGAATACTCCTGCACTTGATATCTCCAATACCAACAACATCATCGCTGTTGACAGGCTTGGCGGAGGCAATGGTGCAGCCACCATCAACCTCGGTAAGCAGACCCTGAGCGTAACCAATGCCAACGATACATTCAGCGGTAATGTCAGTGGCAATGGCGGCACCCTCAGCATCGCAGGTCCACATGAAATTCTGAACGGTTCCATTACAGGTAATACCAATCTAACCACTTCAAACGGGCTAGTTGAGCTCTACGATGGAAACTTCTCTTATACAGGAAATACGACTGTAAAGGATGGAAGTACCGTTCATGTCAACACAAACGTACTTGGAACAAATAACGTTACCGTTGAAAAAGGCGGTAGAATTTCTGGTGTTGGAACAATAGGTAACAATGACCATACCTCCAACATAACCATCGATGATGGTGCGATTATTTCACCTGGATTACCTAATCATAATGCATCAACACTGGGTATTTCTGGCAACCTAACCGTTAACGGTGTATCAGATTTTGCTGGAACAGATATCAATGGTTCTGGGAAACAAGCCAACGGTATCATTCTTGTTAAAGGCGATCTAAACCTTAACGGCACACTGAATACAGCATCTCTTGCAGGACAGCAGGGATCTGGTGTCCAGTCTCTGTACATATACGCAGGGAAATATGATTCCCACGATCTCTCTCTGATTATTGATGGGAAAACACAGAGTAATCTAGACAATCTCCAGACCAGTAACCACATGGTTGCTTTGGCAACCGCTAATAATGGGGATCACTTATCTTTCTGGGATGGCAGTAATACTAAGTCCGATGGGCAGGTTCATGGTGGCACCGGCACCTGGCAACAGGGAGATGGTAGTTCCACAAACTGGACAACAGCCAGTGGTACAGATAATGCAGCATGGCACCACGGCGACTTCGCCATTTTTGAACAGCCATGGCATGGCTCCGCTTCCGAGACAGGCTATGTCAACGACATCACCGTAAAAGGCAATGTTGAGGTCGGTGGGATGCAGTTCAGCCGCACGCTGGAAGGAGGCGATGTCGGTGAGCCTTTCATCCTAAAACCAAGTGACAATAACAGCTCCATTACACTGAATGGTAATGATCATTACGATTCAGCTGAGTCTTTTCTGTCTGTTACGAACAAAAATACTGATGAACAATCAACCGGCAACATTTTCAACAAGACAAACAAAATATCAACCATCCGTGTTGGGAATGGCACAGGGTGGGGTGTTGGCACTTTTGCCATCATCAGCACCAACATCAAGGATGATCCGAATAATCCTACAACACTTGTCAAGACAGATTTAGGCAAACTTCTCCTTTCAGGCGACAATAACTATAATGGCGGTACTGTCATAAATAGCGGTACGCTTGAAATTGTTTCCGACAAAAGTCTTGGAGCATCTGGAACAGCCTTAAATATTGATGGTGGCACCCTGCAAATTGGCAAGGACACTACATCAAATCGCTCTATTATTCTTGGAAAAAACACAAATTATACAGACACCAACAACGATCAGAATATTGATCTGTTCGGTAATACATGGACTTTGAACGGCTCCATTATAGGACCCGGCCAACTCGTAGTCAGTAGTTCTCAGAAAAGCTACACAGACGAAAATCCGAATCCTTTAATTCAAGACCTGATTCAGAAGCAGACCAAAGCCATGAACAGTGTTGGTGCCGGCGTTGGTACAACATCTGTTCTCAACCTGAACAAAGACAATACATATACGGGCAATACAGTTATCAAAGGTATTTCTGGCAACCCTACAACAGGTACCGATAGCTTTATTGTAAATGCCAATAGTACCACGCCTTTTGGTAACTCAAGCTCTGAAGCACATGGCGGTAGGATCGTTTTAGACAAAGGTGCTACCGTTAATATGAATGGTAGCACTAATAATGATCCAAACGCAGGTGCAACACTTGGCTACCATCAGACAGATATCTATAACTTCTCTGTCCTGAACTTTAACAACAACAGCTCAGCAGATCACGCAGCCATTACAAACAATGATAACTCTGTTATCAACTTCAATGGCACCAGCTCGGCTGGCAGCGCAACAATCAAAAACGCAAACCCTGACGACCCCAAACCAGCGACCATTAACTTTAATGGAAAGAGTACAGCTGGCCAGGCAAGTATCGAAAATACGACCCGTGGCGTAATCACCTTCAATGATTCAAGTTCTGCTGGTACGTCATCAACCACCAACGCTGGCAGTATCCTGTTCACTGGCAATTCAGACGCAAAAGATGCGACCATCACAAATAAAGATGGTTCAAAGGTCGATATTTCCGGTCTACAGGCGGATGGAATCAACATCGGTTCTCTCTCCGGTTCCGGTGAAGTTGACCTCGGCAGCAAACAACTGACATTGGGTGCCCTGAATAAAGACGATACCCTTTCTGCATCCATCAAAGATGGTGGACAGGCTAACGGTCAGGGAGGCTCCCTGACCAAAACTGGCACGGGTACGCTAACGCTCACTGGCAATAACAGCAACACTGGTGCAACCAATATCAGTAATGGGGT